>NZ_CP108054.1:7960625-8682500 GCF_036173125.1 Streptomyces sp. NBC_00286 | reverse complement strand
GACGCTGCTCGATCACCCGGCGGTGTTGCGTACGCAGCTGACGGCGCTTGCGAAGGCTTCCGAGGGGCTGCCGGTCTATCTCGAGGTGATGGCGCCGATGGTCGCGGACCGTATCGACGCGAAGGCGTTCGCGGATGCGTGCCGTGAGGCCGGGCTGCAGGCGAAGTTCGGTGCCATGGTCGAGATTCCGTCGGCCGCTCTGCGGGCGCGGTCGATCCTGCAGGAGGTCGAGTTCCTGTCGCTGGGCACCAACGATCTCGCTCAGTACACCTTCGCCGCCGACCGTCAGGTGGGCGCGGTGTCCCGTCTTCAGGACCCATGGCAGCCCGCGCTGCTTGACCTGGTCGCCCTGTCCGCCGAGGCGGCGAAGGCCGAGGGCAAGAGCTGTGGTGTCTGCGGCGAGGCCGCATCGGACCCGCTGCTCGCGTGTGTGCTGACCGGCCTGGGGGTCACCTCACTTTCCATGGGTGCGGCGTCGATTCCGTACGTCCGAGCGACGCTGGCGAAGTACACGCTGGCGCAGTGCGAGCGTGCCGCGGCGGCGGCGCGCGCATCGGACACTGCCGAAGAGGCGCGCAACGCGGCTCAGGCGGTGCTGTCCGGCGAGTAGGACAGCACCGTTACCCCGAGCGGTGATCGAGGGGTGCCCCACCTACGGTGCGGCACCCCTCGCCGCGTTCAGTGCGTGTGCGCCGTCGTGGGGCCGTCGTCCCTCAGGTCAGGTGGCACGCAGTAGTCGACGCCTGATTCCGGGGAGACGAGGTCGCCGGAATCGATGTCGGTGCAGTAGGCGTCGAAGACCTCTCCTGCGGTCAGCGGTTCCAGGCCTTCGCCACGCAGGCGCCAGCCGAAGACGCGGTCGGTGGTGTCCGGGGCGCTGGTGCGCATGACGAGGCCTCCGGCGCTCTGAGTGGCGATGCCGACGGCCAGGACGGTGGTGAATTCGAGGGCCTCGGCCTCGTCGAGCTGGGGTGTGCCCTCCTCGTCGTCGTCGGCATGGAGTACGGCGGTAAGTGTTTCCGGCGCGGTCGAGACGCTGCACACGAGGTGGCGCCGGCCGGGGCCCGTGCTTTCGAGGATGCGCACGAGCAGGTCAGAGGCTCGGATGAAAGCCGCACGGCCGATGTCCTCGCCACAGGACGCGCAGTTCCCGATGCGGGACAGGAGCGTAGTCGCGTACTCCCAAGTGGCTTGTCGGACGGCCTCGTCGACGAGGTCCGGGACGAGCTCGGCGAGGGGTTGTCCCTCGTACGGGAGGGTGGCGCCCGTTGCGGCGAGCTCTGCTGTGAAGCGGGTGCGGCTGGTCGGGGCGTCGGGTTCCAGGCCGTGCTCGGCGCAGAACTCCGCGTACTCCTCGGGGTCGAAGAGTGCCACTGTGGTGTGGCCGCCTTGGGAAGCCAGTGTCCTGAGCAGGGCTTCCACCTGCTGGAGGTAGCTCTCGTGGTCGGCAAAGGTGAACGTGCGATAGCGTCGCATCGCCGTGAAGTCCTGTTCGTCCGTCAGCAGGCCGAGGGTGCCGGCGATTTCGCGGCGCAGTACGCGTCGCATGCTGTGGTGCTGGATGTGCGCCATTCTTTCCCCCTGAGTGCAGTCGATCAATGCTCACTCACCGTAACCGGCGGCACTGACAACGGCCGTCGGGCGAGGGGGTCACACACCCGGTTGTGCGACAAATGCGCTGGTCAGCAACCTGATCAGGCGCGCTTGCGGGCCAGGTCCTGGTAGAAGCGGAGTAGATCCACACTGTCCACCGAGCCCACGTTGACGGCCTTTTCGAGGGGGGCGCCTTGGAGCAGACGCTTGACCGGGACCTCGATGCGCTTGCCGGTGAGGGTGTGCGGAATGCCGGGCACCTCGATGACCTCGTCGGGGACGTGGCGGGGCGAGAGCTGTTCGCGGATGGTCTGCTTGATACGTCCGAGGAGGGCTTCGTCGAGTACGGCGCCCGGCGCAAGGTGGACGAACAGCGGCATCCAGTATCCGCCGTCGGGCTGTTCGATGCCGATGACCAGGGATTCGCGGATCTCGGGGAGGCGTTCGACGGCTTCGTAGATATCGGCCGAACCCATGCGCACGCCCTGACGGTTGAGCGTGGAGTCGGAGCGGCCGTGGATGATGACCGAGCCGCGTGAGGTGACGGTGATCCAGTCCCCGTGGCGCCAGGCTCCGGGGTACACGTCGAAGTAACTGTCGTGGTAGCGGCTGCCGTCGGGGTCGTTCCAGAAGTGGATGGGCATGGACGGCATCGGGTTGCTGACGACCAGCTCGCCGACTTCGTCGGTCAGGGGTTTGCCGCTGGGGTCCCAGGACTGGAGGTCGGTGCCGAGGCACGGTGCCTGGAGTTCGCCGATGTACACCGGGAGCGTGGGTACGCAGCCTGCGAAGCAGGAGCAGACGTCGGTGCCGCCGCTGACGGAGGCGATCCACAGGTCGGCGCCGCTCTCCGCGAACTCGTCGTGCAGCCAGCGGAATCCGTCGGGCGGGAGGGGCGAGCCGGTGGTGGCGACGCACTGCACACGGGAGAGATCGAAGTCGCGGGCGGGGTGCACGTCCGCCTTGCGGCAGGCCATGACGTACGCGGCCGAGGTGCCGAAGAGCGTGGATCCCGTGAGTTCGGCAATGCGCCACTGGGCGGCCGTGCCCGGGTAGCCGGGGCTGCCGTCGTACAGAACGATGGTGGTGCCCGTCAGGAGGCCGGAGACGAGGAAGTTCCACATCATCCAGCCGGTGGAGGTGTACCAGAAGAAGCGGTCTTCGGGGCCCAAGTCGCAGTGCAAGCCGAGCTGTTTGAGGTGCTCGACGAGGATGCCGCCCTGGGACTGGACGATGGCCTTCGGGAGGCCGGTCGTGCCAGAGGAGTAGAGCACCCACAGGGGATGGTCGAACGGGACTGCTTCGAAGACGGGTTCCACGTCCGCGGAGGTGAGCGTGGACCACTCCAGGGCGCCTTCGGGAGCCTCGGTGCCGAGCAGTGGGACGTGGATCACGGCGCGCAGCGTGGGCAGTTCGCGGCGCAGCTCGGCGACGGTGTCGCGGCGGTCGTGCTCCTTGCCGCCGTAGCGGTAGCCGTCGACGGTGAACAGGACGACCGGTTCGACCTGCTGGAAGCGGTCGAGGACGCTGCGGGCTCCGAAGTCGGGCGCGCAGGACGTCCAGACGCCGCCCACGGCGGCCGTGGCGAGCAGGGCGACGACGGCCTGCGGAATGTTCGGGAGGTAGCCGCTGACGCGGTCTCCGGGGCGTACGCCGAGGGTGCGCAGCTCGGCGGCCAGGGAGCCGACCTGGCGGCGCAGTTCGGACCAGCTGACGGGGCGCGGTTCGTGGGTTTCGTCGACGTGGAGGAGGGCCGGGGCGTCGGCGCGGGTATCGGCTGCGCGCAGGGCGTGCTCGGCGTAGTTGAGCGTGGCCCCGGGGAACCACTGGGCTCCCGGCATGGAGCGGTCGCCGAGCACGCGCGCGCAGGGGGTCGAAAACCGTACGTCGAACCAGTCGGTGACGGCCTTCCAGAAGGTGTCCAGCTCATCCACCGACCAGCGGTGCAGGGCCGCGTAGCCGCCCTCGGAGGGGGCACCGTGGTGGTTGGCCGCCCAGGCATGGAACTTGGTGATCTGTGCCCGGGCGATGCGTTCCCGGTCGGGCTGCCAGAGCGGTGAGGGGTTCGCTGAGGACATGAGGCGGCTCCCGGGGACTGTGCGCGTCTTATGCGTGTATCACACACGGGCTGGGGTGTGCGCGTCACGCGGCTGACACGGACGATGCCATGTGATCGACTTCCGCACCAGAGCGCGCCGCGGATGGTCCGGGTCGTGAAGATGTGGTCCCGTCGCAGGTGAACGGCAGTTGAACGACTCACACATGCGGGCAGGTCAATGGCAGGCTGAGCAGCATGGACGGTCGTGACCTGGTGCGCTCGGTGAAGGCGGTCGGCTCTACGGGGGCGTCCCAGGGTTGGCGTACCGTGCGGGCCGCGTGGCGCAGAAGGCGTACCGACGCCTCCGGGCTTGCGCCCCGTGGTGCCGAGCGCGCGCGGGTGCCCGGGCCTGTGCTGGGCGTGGAGCCGGGGCCCGGCGGTGGACTGGTCCGGTTCACCCGCTCGGAGCTGCGCATCACCGTCGCCGTGAACGGAGCCGTCTTCTGGGGCTGGGACGGGGCCGGACCCGAGCCGTCGTACGCGCTCGTCGGCCGCTCCCCCAAGCCGGACCCGCGGGCCGTTCTGGAGCCGGACAAGAACGGCGGCTGGCGGGTGGTGGCCGAGCGCGTGACGGTCGTCGTCTCGCGGAACGGCGCCGTGGAGGTGCGTACGCCGGGCGGGGTGACCCTGCGCCGCGATCTGCCGCCCCGGTGGTGGGAGCCGGTCGGCGGGGGCGCTGCGCGGTGGATGCAGCGGTCCGAAGTGGCCGCGGACGCACGGTTCTTCGGGCTGGGCGGTCGCGCGTCGGGACCACGGCTGCGGGACGGCACGTACCGACTGTGGAACACCGACCCGGGCCTCTCGTTCGGTCCGGGCGACGATCCGCTGTACATCACCATGCCGGTGCAGATGGTGGTGGCAGATGCCGGCACGCATCTGGTGTTCCACGACAGCACCTGGGACGGCACCGTGACCTTGCGCGAAGGTGAGGAGGGTGCGGGATCCGGGCACGACCGGGCCGGGACGAGCGAACTGCGGATGGACGGCGGGCCGCTGCGCTGCTGGGTGATGGTGGGCACCCCCGCGCGCGTGCTGCGTACCTGGGCGTCGCTCACCGGGGCCGCCGCGCTGCCGCCCGCGTGGGCGCTGGGGCACCATCACGCGCGATGGGGCTTCGGCAGCGAGCAGGAAGTGCGTCGGATCGTCGCCGGATATCAGGAGCGCGGGCTGCCGCTGGACGCGGTCCACCTGGACATCGACCACTTCGACGCGCACCAGGTGTTCACCGTCGACCGAGAGCGCTTCCCCAGGCTACCGATGCTCGCCAAGGAGCTGCGCCGGGACGGGATCCGGCTGGTGTCGATCGTGGATCCGGCGGTCAAGGCCGAACGGGGCAACGCGGTGTACGACAGCGGGTCCGCGGTGGACGCCTTCGTACGGGACTCCGCGGGAAGGCCGGTACGCGGTGTCGTCTGGCCCGGCGAGTCGGTGTATCCGGACTTCACGCGCGCGCGGGTGCGTCAGTGGTGGGGCGAGCTCTACGAGGAGCGACTGGCACAGGGTTTCGCGGGCTTCTGGCACGACATGAACGAGCCGGTGTCGTTCACGGCCTTCGGGGAGAACACCCTGCCTCGCTCGGCACAGCACGACTTGGAGGGACGCGGCGGCGACCATCGTGAGGCGCACAACGTGTACGCGCTCTGCATGGCACAGGCCGGCCATGAAGGGCTGCGTGAACTGACGCCCGGAGAGCGGCCGTTCACGTTCTCTCGCTCTGGGTGGGCCGGAATGCAGCGCTACGGAGGGACCTGGTCCGGGGACGTGGCCACCGGCTGGCCGGGGCTGCGGGCGTCGTTGTCGCTGGTGGTGGGGCTCGGGCTGTGCGGGGTGCCGTACTCGGGCCCCGATGTGGGCGGGTTCGACGGCAGTCCGTCGCCCGAGCTGTATCTGCGCTGGTTCCAACAGGGGGCGTATCTGCCGCTGTTCCGTACTCACGCGAGTCTGCAGGCCGGGCGCCGGGAGCCCTGGGAGTTCGGCGACGAGATCCTCGAGCACGCGCGCGTGGCGCTCATCGAGCGGCGGCGGCTGCTGCCGTACTTCGTGACGCTGGCGCATCTGGCGCACCGTACGGGGGCGCCGTATGTGCGGCCGGTGTGGTGGGGCGCGCCCGAGGACAGGGCGCTGCGCGACTGCGACGACGCCTTCCTGCTGGGCGACTGCCTCCTGGTGGCGCCGGTGCTGAACCCGGGCACGGACCGGCGCGCGGTGCAGTTGCCGCGCGGGTGCTGGTACGACACGGAGACCGAGGAGCGCTACGAGGGGCCCGCTCAGGTGCTGCTCGATGCCCCCTTGTCGCGCATTCCGGTCCTCGCGCGCGCGGGTGCCGTAGTTCCCGTACGCGGCGCCGACGGCGGCCTGGAGCTGGAGGTGTGGGCGCCCGCCCCTGGAGGTACCGGAGGCGGGCTCGTGGTTCCGGACGCGGGCGACGGCTGGGACGAGCCGGAGATCGAGCGGTATGTGACGCGCTGGGAAGGAAAGCGCGTGGTCGTCGAGCAGGATGGGGAGGACGGCCCGAGCGAGCCGTCACGCCCCGTACGGGTTCGCGGGCTGGGGGCCCTGTGAAGCGCTCCCGAACAGCCCTTCAAGCGCCCTGGACGACGCGTCAGATGTACCGGCCTTCGAAGAACGCCCGAGCCGCCAAGGTGTGCAGAGGGAAGGCGAGTTCGGTCGCCGTACGGAGCAGGTGCCGGCCCTCGGTCTCGTCCGTCGCGGAAGGCGGTGGCAGTGTGGCGGCCGGGCGCTCCGGAAGCAGGCCGAAGAGCAGGAGGTGCCCGTCGGGCGAGCTCATCGCGTCGGCGAGCCGTACGTCGTGGGCTGCCGCGTCGATGCCCGTCTCCTCCTTGAGCTCGCGGACGACGGCGTGCCGCCAGTCCTCCCGGTGGTCGATGAACCCTCCGGGCAGGGCGATTCCCCCGCGCGCGGGGGCGATGGCTCGGGTGATGACGACCAGGGCGGTGCCCCTGACGTCGTACGCGGGCTGAAGGGCCACCGCGACGGGCAGCGGATTGCGGTAGGCGACGGCGCCACAGGAGGCGCAGGTGCGGGGCCAGCCGGAGACGCCCTCTCCGTAGGGCGCTCCGCAGCTCGAACAGTGGGAGTCCGGCGCGGAATCGGCGGGCGGGTTCTGGGACGGGGACACGACGCGGACTGTAGCCGATCATCACATGGGAGCCTCCGGAGGGCCCGCTCCATAGGAGGAGATGGGAGACGGCCGGAACCACCCCCGTGAGCCCCGGCCGCCCCTACCGATACTCCGACGCCCAGGAGGCCCCAGCGGTTCTCCTGATACACGGACCTGTCCGCCGACTGATACACGGCCCTGTCCGCCGACGCCCTGCCCAATCGACGCGCTCCATGCCACACTTCTGACGAGCCGTCAGATATGCAGCACTGGAGGGATCTTGTCCCACACCCGTACACCCGTGGTCCCGGGCTGGTTCGCCGGCGAGGGAGACGACTTCCGGCTTCTGGGTACGCGCTGTTCCGCCTGTGCATCGGTGTTCTTCCCCCGTGAGGACGCCTTCTGCCGCAACCCGGGTTGCCCGGGCGGCGAACTGGCCGAGATCCCGCTGTCCCGGAGGGGTCGTATCTGGTCGTACACGGACAGCCGGTACCGCCCGCCGTCACCGTATGTGTCCGACCCGGAACTCGAATGGCAGCCCTACGCGTTGATCGCTGTGGAGCTGGAATCCGAGCGGATCGTGGTACTCGGACAGACCGTTCCCGGAGTCACCGTCGCCGATCTGACGGTGGGCATGGAGGTGGAGGTCGTCCCGGGCGTGCTGAATGAGGACGCGGAGACGACCTGGACGACCTGGCACTGGCGGCCGACGGGGGTGGGGGCATGACGGGTGAGGTGGCGGTGCTCGGCGCGGGCATGCATCCCTGGGGCAAATGGGGACGCAGTTTCGTCGAGTACGGGGTGACGGCGGCGCGTGCGGCACTGGCCGACGCGGGGGTCGACTGGCGGGACGTCGGTTCGATCGTCGGCGCGGACACGGTCCGTGGCGGCTATCCGGGGTACGTGGCGGGGGCGACGTTTGCGAAGGCGCTGGGCTGGCAGGGTGCCCGGGTGGCGAGTGTGTACGCGGCGTGTGCGTCGGGGGCGCAGGCCGTCAACACCGCGCGGGCGCAGATCGTTTCGGGTCTCGCGGACGTGGTCCTGGTGGTGGGTGCGGACGCGGCTCCGAAGGGGTTCTTCCGGCCCGCGGGCGGGAATCGGCCGGACGATCCGGACTGGCTGCGGTTCCGTGTCCTGGGGGCGACGAATCCGACGTACTTCGGGCTGTACGCGCGGCGGCGGATGGCCGTGCACGGGGACACTCTGGAGGACTTCGCGCAGGTCAAGATGAAGAACGCCGCCCTGGGGGCGCTGAATCCGAATGCGCGGTACCGCAAGCGGGTGACGGCCGAGGCGGTCGCCGCCTCGGCCGTCGTCGCCGACCCACTGCGGCTGCTCGACATCTGCGCCACCTCGGACGGGGCCGCGGCGCTGGTGCTGTCCAGCATGGAGTTCGCGCGGCGTCATGGAGCCCCGGATCCGGTGCGGATCCGTGCCGTGTCCACGGTGACACCGCGCTTCCCCAACACGGTGCTCGATCTGCCGGACATCGCGACGGACTCGGCGGTCGCGGTGGAGCCGGCGCCCGAGACGTTCCGCGCGTCGATCGCGCGAGCGGCGTACGAGGAGGCGGGCATCGGACCGGAGGACCTGTCGCTCGCCGAGGTCTACGACCTGTCCACGGCACTCGAGTTGCAGTGGTACGAGGACCTGGGTCTGTGTGGGGAGGGCGAAGCCGCCAAGCTGCTCAGAGAGGGTGCGACGGCCCCCGGCGGGCGCATACCCGTGAACGTCAGCGGCGGACTGGCCTCCTTCGGGGAGGCCGTTCCGGCCCAGGCCATCGCCCAAGTCTGTGAGCTCACCTGGCAGTTGCGTGGTGCAGCGGGCGAACGGCAGGTCACCGGCGCTCGGGTGGGGATCACCGCGAACCAGGGGCTGTTCGGGCACGGATCGTCCGTGATAGCCGTCCGGTGAGGGCAGGGCGCCGGTACGGGCGGACTGAGGTGGACTTCCGTACGCTGAGTGACCAGCCCGGAATCCTGCGTGAACAGCTCGTGAACTGGGCTTGGTCGCGTGCCGGAAGCGTCATTATCCTTCCGTGCGCTCCTGGACGGATACTCTCCGCTTCGCCTTCCAGCCGATCGTCAACCTGACGACCGGAGGGGTCGCGGCGCTGGAGATACTCGCCCGCCCGGAGGCCGGTGACGTCCTCGCGCAGGCCCGCCGCGATCCCGAACTCGACGGCCGGCTGGCCGCGTTGGCGATCCGGGCGGCCGCCCGTCAGGAGACGCTGCTGCCGCTCCACGTCAACGTGTTCGCGGGCACCCTCGCGGATCTGGGAGGGCTCGCCGCGCTGCGGGAGGCCGTGCGCGAGGCAGGGCGCATGCCGTGGGAGGTGACGGTCGATGTCGGCCCGCCCTTCACGCACGTGCCGCACCGGGCGCTCATCGAGGCGGTCACGGCGCTGCGCGGCGAGGGCTTCCGGATCTGCGCGGACGGCATCGGCGACGGCGACGTACCTCTTCGGGTGCTCGCGGATCTCGCGCCCGACCTGGTCAAGCTCGATGCTTCCCTGCTGACGCGTCCTGCGGTCGTACGGGCGATGCGGACCCTGTGCGAGCAGCTCGGCACGCTGCTGTCGATCGAGGGCGTCGAGACGGAAAGGCAGTGCTCGGCGGCGCTGTCGGCGGGTGCGCAACTGGCTCAGGGCGAGCTGTTCGGTCCCCCGGCACGCCGTCCGGCAGCGGACGTATACGTTCCGGCACTCTCCCAGGCCACCGCGGCAACGCCTCCGTACGGGCCTTCGGTGCGGCAGTTCGTACGCCCCGCGGCGCTGTTGCCCGCAAGCGCGTCCGCGGGGCAGGTGCGGGGGCTGCTGACCGGGTCGCCGGAGGTGTCCGGGGTGCTGCTCGTGGACGCGGCCGGGGTTCCCGTGCGGTCGGTACACCGTTCCCGGTTCCTGCTGTCGCTGTCGGGCCGCTACGGGCATGCGCTGTACGCCGACCGGCCGGCCGCCAAACTCGGCGATCCGCCGCGTACGGTCGGCGTGGACGCCACGGCGTGGGAGGTCCTCGATGTGGTGGCGGACGGGGACCGCGACCGTACGTCCGACGACGTGGCGGTCGTCGACCGACTGGGGCGGTGCGTGGGAGTCGTACGACTGGCCGATCTGGTACGGGCGTTGGCCGAGAGCCGCGTCGAGGAGGCGGCCGGGCTGAACCCGCTGACGCGGCTGCCGGGTTCCGACGCGATCACCGCGGAGGTGGACCGGCGGATCGCGCAGGGGCGGATCTTCGCGCTGAGCTGGCTGGATGTCGACGGCTTCAAGCAGGTCAATGACGGTGCGGGGTTCGCGGCGGGCGACGAGCTGATCCGCGGAGTGGGGCGGGCCCTGCAGGCGGCGGCGTCCGAAGCCACGCGCGTAGGGCACATCGGCGGCGACGACTTTCTCGTACTGACGGATCCGGAGGGGCTCGATCCGCTGGCCATGTCGGTGCTCGACACTCCGTGGTCGGCCGGTGGCCTCGCCGTCACGCTATCGCTGGCCACAGTGCTGTGTGCTCCAGGGACCTTGACCGACCACCGCCAGGCGGCCGCGTGTCTGGCGCCGCTGAAGCAGGCAGCGAAGTCGCTGCGGGGCGCGAGCTGGGTGCTGGGCCACGCGGGCCTGCCCGGCCATGAGATCCGGCGCGGCTCGGGGGCGGCGCCCGCACAGGCGGGATGCGGGGCCGGCGGGCCGGGCCTGGGCTGAGCGGCTTTTTGCGCCACCGTGTCCGCCGGGCCCGGCAGTTGACGCGTGCGGCACCGCCGTACAGCGGTTGCGGAACCCGACCGTCCCGGTTCAGGCAGTCTTGCGGGCAAGAACCATTGCCGCCCGCGACCTTGACGGTGGTTGACCACCGGTGAACACTTCCGGATGTCAGTCGGCGTCGCCGCATTCCGGCGCATCACGCACTGCGCCGCGCGGGCCCTCGCCTGCGCCAACGGGTCATCCCCCATGGGCGATTCGGCTGCCACGGCACGCTCGTCACGGACGCCGGGCGGGGCGCGGGACCCTCCCTGCCTTCGGCTGAAGTAGCCATGGGAAACGCACCCTGCACGGTGGACCGGGGCCGATCGCCCCGGGCGAGGGCCTAGGAGCCGCCATGAGCAATGGAGACATCTTCGTCGGTGAGATCATCGGCACAGCGATCCTGATTCTGTTCGGCGCCGGAGTCGTCGCCGCGGTCGTACTGAACGACTCCAAAGCGAAGGACGCGGGCTGGGTCGTCATCGCGTTCGGCTGGGGCTTCGGTGTGATGGCCGGGGCGTACACCGCGGCACCGCTGTCCGGCGGGCACCTCAACCCGGCGGTGACACTCGGCATCGCGATCGACACCGGGAACTGGGACAAAGTCCACCTCTACGTCGCCGGGCAGATGGTCGGCGCGATGCTCGGCGCGGTCCTGTGCTGGCTGGTCTACCTCGCGCAGTTCCAGGCCAACGCCGAGGAGAAGAAGGCGCAACCGACGCTCGGGATCTTCTCCACGGCACCCGCGATCCGCAATCCCGTGGCGAACCTCATCACGGAGATCATCGCCACCATCGCTCTGGTCCTGCCGATCCTGGCCTTCGGCCTGACCAAGGGTCTCGGCGAGTCCGGCACCGCGATTCTGATCGTCTCCTTCCTGGTGGTCGGCATCGGCCTGTCGCTCGGCGGTCCCACCGGATACGCCATCAATCCGGCCCGTGACCTGGGGCCGCGCATCACCCACGCCCTACTCCCGATACCCAACAAGGGCACCTCTGACTGGGGTTACGCGTGGATCCCGGTGGTGGGGCCGCTGATCGGCGGGGCACTTTCGGGGCTCATTTTCAACGTGGCCTTCTGAAGAATCCGACGAAGGGGACGTCATGACAGACAAGTTCGTCGCCGCAATCGACCAGGGCACCACCTCGAGCCGCTGCATCATCTTCAACCAGGACGGCGCGATCGTCGCCGTCGACCAGCGCGAGCACCGTCAGATCTTCCCGAAGCCGGGCTGGGTGGAGCACGACGCCACCGAGATCTGGTCGAAGGTGCAGGCCGTGGTGGCCGGGGCGATCGCGAAGGCCGGGCTCCGCGCCGACCAGCTCAGCGCGCTGGGGATCACCAACCAGCGGGAGACGACGGTCCTTTGGGACCGCGCCACGGGCAAGCCCGTGCACAACGCGATCGTCTGGCAGGACACCCGTACCTCGGCGCTCTGCAACGAGCTGGGCGGCTCGGACGGGCAGGACCGTTTCCGCGAGCAGACCGGCCTGCCGCTGGCCAGTTACTTCTCCGGGCCGAAGGCGGCCTGGCTGCTGGACAACGTGCCGGGGCTGCGAACGCGCGCCGAGCGGGGCGAGATCGCCTTCGGCACGATCGACTCCTGGCTGATCTGGAACCTCACCGGCGGCACGGACGGCGGCCGTCACGTCACCGACGTGACCAACGCCGGGCGCACCATGCTGATGAACCTCGAGACCCTCCAGTGGGACGCATCCATCCTCTCCGCGATGAACGTCCCCGAAGCGATGCTCCCGGAGATCAAGTCCTCCTCCGAGGTGTACGGGACTGCCGTGGGCCAACTCGGCGGGGTGCCGGTCGCCTCGGCGCTCGGGGATCAGCAGGCGGCGGTCTTCGGGCAGGCCTGCTACGACGTGGGCACGGCCAAGAACACCTACGGCACCGGCAGCTTCCTGCTGCTCAACACCGGGAACCGGCCGGTTCCTTCGAAGAGCGGGCTGCTCACCACCATGGGCTACAAAATCGGCTCCGAGGCGCCCGTGTACTGCCTGGAGGGGTCGATCGCGATCACCGGCGCCCTGGTGCAGTGGTTCCGCGACCAGCTCGGCATCATCCGTACGGCGGACGAGATCGAGACGCTGGCGGCGAGCGTCGACGACAACGGCGGGGCGTACATCGTGCCCGCTTTCTCCGGCCTGTTCGCGCCCTACTGGCGCTCCGACGCGCGCGGAGTCGTCACCGGTCTCACGCGGTACGTCACGAAGGGGCACCTCGCGCGCGCGGTGCTCGAAGCGACGAGCTGGCAGACCCGGGAGGTCGTCGACGCCATGTTCCAGGACTCCGGGGTGCACATCACGACCCTGAAGGTGGACGGCGGCATGACCAAGAACAACCTGCTGATGCAGCACCAGGCGGATGTGCTCGGGGTACCGGTGATCCGTCCGAAGGTCTCCGAGACGACCTGCCTGGGCGCCGCTTACGCGGCGGGCCTCGCCACCGGTGTGTGGAACGACCTCGACGAGCTGAAGTCGCACTGGGCGAAGGACGTCGAGTGGACCCCGTCGATGGAGGACGCGGTGCGCGACCGCGAGTACCACAACTGGCGCAAGGCGGTGGAGAAGAGCTTCGGCTGGCACGAGGACGGTCCCAGCTAGCGCTTGTTGTCGCGGTGCACGCGCGCGTGCCTCGTTTTCGCGGTGCACGCGCGCGTGCGTCACGCGTGTCGCGCCTGAAGGCCACGGCCCGTACCCCGGTCGGCGGGGGTACGGGCCGTACGCGTGGCAGGCTGGGCTCGGGGCTTCAGGTGGTGACGGTCTGGCGGCGCTCGGCCGCGTACGCCATCGCGTGCTGGACGACGCCGATGAGGACCTCCTTGACGGACTCCCGGTCGCGCGCGTCGCACAGCACGACGGGCACCTCGGGGTCGAGGTCGAGGGCCTGGCGGACATCTTCTGTGGGATAACGGGCGGCGCCCTCGAAGCAGTTGACGCCCACCACGAAGGGGATGGAGCGCCGCTCGAAGTAGTCGACCGCGGCGAAGCAGTCCTCCAGGCGGCGGGTGTCGGCGAGTACGACGGCCCCCAGGGCGCCGGTGGAGAGCTCGTCCCACAGGAACCAGAAGCGGTCCTGTCCGGGTGTCCCGAAGAGGTACAGGACCAGGTCCTCGCGGAGTGTGATGCGGCCGAAGTCCATGGCGACCGTGGTGGTGTTCTTGCCCTCCACGCCGCTGGTGTCGTCGACGGGGCGGCCGGCTTCGGTGAGTACTTCCTCGGTCCGCAACGGCTTGATCTCGCTGACCGCGCCGACCATCGTCGTCTTGCCCACGCCGAAGCCGCCCGCCACCAGGATCTTGAGCGTGACGGGCTCGACTGGGGCCTTGCCGCGCTCAGAACGCCCGAAGATCATCGATCTTTTCTCCTGCTTCAGTGGTGTCGTACGGGGATGGGGCGGGGGGTGGACCGTATCCGCCGCCTCCAGGTGTTTCGATGACCAGTACGTCGCCGGGGCCGACGTCCGCCGCGTCGCTTCCGCCGAGTTCGGTGACCGTGCCGTCCGCGCGTTCCACGCGGTTGGCGCCCAGTGCTCCGGGCTCGCCGCCCGCCATGCCGTAGGGCGGGACCCTACGGTGCTGGGAGAGCGTGGAGACGGTCATGGGCTCGTGGAACCGGATGCGGCGTACGGCGCCGTCCCCGCCGCGCCATCGTCCGGCTCCACCGCTGCCGCGTCGTACGGCGAACTCGTCGAGCTGGACGGGCAGTCGCCACTCCAGCACCTCGGGGTCCGTGAGCCGCGAGTTGGTCATGTGGGTCTGGACGACGGATGCGCCGTGGAAACCGTCACCGGCGCCGGAGCCGGAGGCCACGGTCTCGTAGTACTGGTGGCGTTCATTGCCGAAGGTGACGTTGTTCATGGTGCCGGAGCCCTCCGCCTGCACTCCGAGGGCTCCGTAGAGGGCTCCTGTGATGGCCTGCGAGGTCTCGACGTTGCCGGCGACCACGGCGGCAGGGGGTTCGGGGGCGAGCATCGAGCCGGAGGGCACGATGATGTCCAGGGGGCGCAGACAGCCGTCGTTGAGCGGGATGTCGTCGGCGACCAGGGTGCGGAAGACGTACAGGACGGCGGCGTTGACCACGGAGAAGGGTGCGTTGAAGTTGGTGTCGAGCTGCGGCGACGTACCGGTGAAGTCGACGGTGGCGGAGCGTTTTTCGCGGTCTACGGAGATGCGCACCCGGATGACGGCGCCGGAGTCGGCCTCGTAGGTGAACTCGCCGTCTTCAAGGGCGTCGATAACCCGGCGTACGGATTCCTCGGCATTGTCCTGGACGTGCTTCATGTACGCCTGGACGACGTCGAGGCCGAAGTTCTCGATCATGCGGGCGACTTCGTCGACGCCCTTCTGGTTGGCGGCGATCTGGGCTCGCAGGTCGGCGAGGTTGGTCTTCGGGTTCCGTGAGGGGTAGGGCGCTTCAGTGAGCAGCCGCAGTGTCTCCGCCTCGCGGAGTCGGCCGCCTTCCACGAGGAGCCAGTTGTCGAAAAGGATGCCCTCCTCCTCGATGGCGCGGCTGTTCGCGGGCATCGAGCCGGGGGCGATACCGCCGATCTCGGCGTGGTGGCCGCGGGACGCGACGTAGAAGAGAATCCGGTCACCGTCCGTGTCGAAGACCGGAGTGACCACCGTGACGTCGGGGAGGTGGGTGCCGCCGTGGTACGGATCGTTGACGGCGTACGCGTCCCCGGGGCGCATCCCTGAGTCCCGGCGGCGGATGACCTCCTTGACGCTGGTGCCCATTGACCCCAAGTGCACAGGAATATGGGGGGCGTTGGCGACCAGATTGCCTTCGGGGTCGAAGAGCGCGCAGGAGAAGTCGAGGCGCTCCTTGATGTTGACCGACTGGGCGGTGGACTCCAGGCGGGCACCCATCTGCTCGGCGATCGACATGAAGAGGTTGTTGAAAACCTCGAGGAGAACAGGGTCGGCTTCCGTGCCGAGATCGGAACTCTCCGTGACCGCCACGCGTTCCATGATCAGATGCCCGTCGTCGGTCATGGCCGCCTGCCAGCCGTCGTCGACGACGGTCGTCGCGCTGGTCTCGGTGATGATCGCGGGGCCGGTGACGGCTTCGCCGGGGGGCAGTTCCTCGCGACGGTGCAGGGGTACGTCGCGCCAGGCGCCGCCCGTGTGGAGGCTGACGGTCTCCGGGGTGCCGGGGTCCGAGTAAGGGGTGGCGAAGGCGGAGAGATCGGGGGGTTCGGTGAGACCGGTGGCTTCCACGGAGAGGGCTTCGACGACGACCGGACGGTCGAGGGTGAAGGAGTAGGTGGCGCGATGGCGGTCTTCGAAGGTGCGGATCATGGTGTCGGGCTCGGTCAGCTCGACGACGAGTGCCGTGTCCGTGCCGTCATAGCGCAGCTGGGCCCGGCGGATGACCCGGATGCGGTCCTCGGGGACGTCCTCGGCGAGGAGTTCGGCGCGGGCAGCGCCCGCCAGGTCGTCCGCGGTCTTCAGAACACCGGGCATCGAGGACGCCTCCAGGGGCGCCTCGACGGACTGTTCGCGCATGGCCGTCGTGTCGGCGAGCCCGATGCCGAGCGCGGAGAGCACGCCGGCCATGGGTGGCACGAGGACGGTGCGGATGCCGAGCGAGTCGGCGACCATGCAGGCGTGCTGCCCACCCGCGCCGCCGAAGGTGGTGAGCGCGTACCGGGTGACGTCATGGCCCTTCTGCACCGAGATCCGCTTGACGGCGTTGGCGATATTGGCGACCGCGATCTGCAGGTACCCCTCGGCGACCTGCTCGGGAGTGCGGTCGTCGTCGGCTGTTTCCCGGATCTCGCGTGCGAGGGCGGCGAACCGGTCGCGGACCAGGGCGTCGTCAAGCGGCTGGTCGCCGTCCGGGCCGAAGACCCTTGGGAAGTGGGCCGGTTGGATGCGGCCGAGGGCCACGTTGGCGTCGGTGACGGTGAGCGGTCCGCCGTTCCGGTAGCAAGCGGGCCCCGGGTCCGCGCCCGCAGAGTCCGGCCCTACGCGGTAGCGGGAGCCGTCGAAGTGGAGCACCGAACCGCCGCCCGCCGCGACGGTGTGGATGTCCAGCATCGGCGCGCGCAGCCGTACGCCGGCGATCTGGGTGGTGAAGACGCGTTCGTACTCGCCGGCGAAGTGCGAGACGTCTGTGGAGGTGCCGCCCATGTCGAAGCCGATGACTCGGTCGAAGCCGGCGAGCTGCGACATCCGCGCCATGCCGACGATGCCGCCCGCGGGCCCGGAGAGGATGGCGTCCTTGCCCCGGAACTGTCCGGCCTCGGCGAGCCCTCCGTTGGACTGCATGAACATCAGCCGCACACCCCGCAGTTCATCGGCGACATGCTGGACGTAGCGGCGCAGCACGGGCGAGAGGTAGGCGTCGACGACGGCCGTGTCGCCGCGCGGGACGAGCTTCATCAGCGGGCTGACCTCGCTGGACAGCGAGATCTGCGGGAAGCCGATACGTGCGGCCAGCTCGCCGATGGCCTGCTCATGGGCGGGATGGAGGTGGCTGTGCATGCAGACGACGGCCAGGGCGTGGATTCCGTCGTCGTACGCCTCCTGGAGCGGCCCGGCGAGGGCGTCCAGATCGGGGGCACGCAGGACGGTTCCGTCGGCCGCGATGCGCTCGTCGACCTCGATGACCCGTTCGTAGAGCAGCTCGGGCAGCTCGATCGCGCGGGCGAAGATCCGCGGACGGTTCTGGTAGGCGATGCGCAGCGCGTCCCGGAAGCCGCGGGTGACGACGAGGAGGGTGCGCTCGCCCTTGCGCTCCAGAAGGGCGTTCGTGGCGACGGTGGTGCCCATGCGGACGGCATCGATGGGGCCGTCGTCCCGGAGGAGTTCCCGTACGCCCGCGACGGCGGCGTCGGCGTACCGCGCCGGGTTGTCGGAGAGGAGCTTGTGCGTGAGCAGGCGACCGTCGGGGCGACGCGCGACGATGTCGGTGAACGTGCCACCTCGGTCGACCCAGAACTGCCAGCCTGTCACTTCTGCTCCCCGCTTCCGCGCTGCTCAGAGCGCCCGGAGCCCGCTGATCACGTCGCGCAGAATACTCTCGTCCGGCAGCTCGGCGGGGGGTACCGGACGCGTCACATGGACCATTTCGTCAGCCACGAGATCTCCTATGAGGACACGTACCACTCCGATGGGGAGGTCGAGTTCGGCAGCGAGTTCGGCGACCGACTGCGGGGTGTCGCGACAGAGCCCGACGATGTCCTCGTGCTCCGGGGACAGCGTCTGGGCCCCCGCCTCGTCGGCATGCGGTTCCGTCACGACGACCGCGATCAGGTCGAGGCGGTGCTGGGCCGCGCTGGTGGTGCGGCCACGTGTCATGGCATACGGACGGACCACCGGTCCGGCCTCGTCGTCGAACCAGTGGGACATCCCCTGACCGTCTCCGCTCATGCCATCCCTCTACCCGCCTGCGGGCAGATCGGTGCGCGGAGCCTGTGCCAGATGTGCGCCGACCCTCTTGACCAGCAACGTCATCTCGTACGCGACCTGCCCGACATCCGAGTCGGCGTCCGAGAGGACGGCGAGACAACTGCCGTCGCCGGCGGCGGTGACGAACAGGAACGCGTCGTCGAGCTCGACAATCGTCTGCCGGACGCTGCCCGCCTCGAAGTGGCGGCCGACGCCCTTGGCGAGGCTGTGGAATCCGGAGGCCACGGCGGCGAGGTGCTCGCTGTCCTCCCTGGTCAGGTCCTTGGAGACGCCGGTGGGCAGACCATCGCTGGAGAGCACGAGTGCCTTGCGGATGCTGGCGACGCGGTCCACGAGGTCGTCGAGGAGCCAGTTGAGTTCGCCGGACACCTTGTTGGTCCTGATGTGGCCGGCGTCCTTCGGTGCGGTCATCGACCGTCCCCCTTAGTCGTTCCTTGTGCTGTGCCGCCCTGGGCCCCGTCGCCCGCGGCGTTCTCCTCACGGCCGCGCTGCCAGCCGCGCTGGAGCGAGGCCATGCGGTTGCGTACCTGGTCGGCGTCGCGCTCGGTGCCTTCCGTGCCGCTCCCGGTGCGGGACGCGTCGCGCTCGGCACGCCGGTCGGGTCCGTCCTTCAACTGCGGGGCCAGATTGGCCTGCCGTACGCGTCGGGGCAGTGGGCCGGTGCCGCCGCCTGAGGGCGGGGCGCCGGTGCGGCTGCCGCCCGTCGCGGTGCCGCGACGCGACTCCCGCTTGGGGAGGGTCGGGGCTTCACCGGGCTCACCGCCTCGGGCCGAGGCTTCGGTGCGTTCGGCTCCGCGGGTGGACGCATCACCAGGCTCAAGGCGGCGGCCTCCGGATTCCAGCCCGCGGCCAGCTGGCCGGGTGCTGCCCGAGGGACCGGTGTCACGGTCCGAGGTTCTGCCGAGTGCGGCGTCGCGGTCCGGTGTCCCGCTGGGCCCGGCCCCACCGCCCGCCGGCGCTGTATCGACGTCTGGCGCTGCCTCGGGCTCGCGTCGGCGGCGGGGAAGCGGATCCGCCGCTTCCCGACGTGACGGCAGCCGATCAGCATTGGTGGTTCGCGTGCGCTTGGGCAGCTCCGCCGGCGCGCCCGGCCGTGCGGACGTCCCCTCGGCCGATTCCGCCCCTTGTGTCTGCTCCTCGGCGTCAGCGCGTTCCAACGGCTCCACGCGCCGCGGCTTCGTCTGGGTGACCGGGCGGCCGTGGGAGCTGACGAGCTTGGGGGCCCGGCGGCGCGGGAGCGGCACGGGTTCGCCGGGATGGTCGCCATCGCCCGGGCGAGCCGACTCCCCAGCGGTCTCGCGTGCCTGCTGGTGCTGCTCCACGGGCACCCCGGCGATGGAGCGACGCGGGCGGAAGATGCCCCCGCGCTCGCTGTCCTCGTCATCGAGACCAGCCGGGAAGTCGCCGATGGCGTCCAGATCGACGGGAGACTCCAGCTCGATGGGCCCGTCCAGAATGGAGGCCGGCAGGCCCGGAAGCTGGACCGGTACCTGGGAGAGCGCGGCCCTGCGGTTGTCGTCGCTCTCCTTCGGCTGGAGCGCCCGGTCGAGCCGGAAGCCCACGCCGTTGGTGTCGGGCACGTCCTCCGTGAGCAACGCGTCGGGGATGAACACCACGGCGGTGGTCCCGCCGTACGGGGACGGCTGCAAGGAGACGCGTACGTTCTGCCGCTGGGCGAGGCGGCTGACTACGAAGAGCCCGAGTCGGTCGGTGTCCGACAGCTCGAACTCCGGAGTCTCCGCGAGCCGCAGGTTGGCGTCGAGGAGCGCTTCCGGGGCCATACCCAGACCGCGGTCGTGGATCTCCAGCGTGAAGCCGTTGGCGACGCGTTCGCCGAGCACCTGGACCGCGGTGTGCGGTGGTGAGAACACCGTGGCGTTCTCCAGGAGTTCGGCCACGAGGTGGGTGAGGTCGGCGACCGCGGGACCGGTGACGGCCATGCGTGGCAGTCGGCGTACCTCGATACGTTCGTAGTCCTCGACCTCGGCGACGGCGGCGCGGACGACGTCCATCAGCTGGATGGGCTTGCGCCACTGCCGGGAGGGGGCCGCGCCGGACAGGATCACCAGGCCCTCGGCGTGGCGGCGCATGCGGGTGGTCAGGTGGTCGAGTCGGAAGAGGTCGGCGAGTTCGTCGGTGTCCTCGGTCCTGCGCTCCATGCTGTCGAGCAGGGTGAGCTGCTTGTGCAGCAGGACCTGGCTGCGGCGGGCGAGGTTCACAAAGACCTCGGAGACGCCGTCGCGCAGTTCGGCCTGCTTGACGGCGGCCTCGACCGCGGCGCGCTGGAGGGTGTTGAGTGCCTGGCCGACCTCGCCGATCTCGTTCTTGTCGTACTCCAGGCGCGGCACCTCGGTCTCCACGTCGACCTGTTCGCCCGCGGACAGCCGGCGCATCACGCTGGGCAGTCGCACCCCGGACGCCTCGTGGGCCTCCAGGCGCAGCCCGCGCAGGTCGCGGATGAGGCCGCGGCCGATGCGTACGGACAGGAAGAGCGAGACCAGGAGAGCGATCAGGCCGAGGACGCCGGCGACGGCCGCCCTGACGATGACGTCGACGGCGATCGGCTGGACACGGTCCTGGTAGCGGTCGCTCGCCTCGTCGTTGAGGGTGCCCAGCTCGTCGAGGACGTTGCCGGCTTCGGTGTCCCAGCTCTTCGCGGTGACGCCACGGGGCTTGCCGGCCTCGGAGGAGATGACGGCTTGTTCGGCCGCCCGCAGTGGGGCGGGCGCGGCGTTCTTCCAGAACAGCTCGTAGCGTTCGCGGTCCTCGGAGGGGAGCTGCGGCAGGTTGGTGTCGTACAACAGCTCGCGCTGTGCCACGAGGTCGGAGATGTTGCGGACCTCCTCGGCGGAGAGCCTGCCGACGACCAGCGCCGAGCCGAGCAGGGCGTCCTCTCGGGAGAGCAGTTCGCGCGCGAGGGCGACGTTGACGAGGGCGCGGGCCTGCTTGTCCATCTCCACGTCGTCGACCACATGAAGGTTGGAGAGCACGTCGAAGCAGGGCTCGACGAGGCTGTTGTAGCGCTCCAGGGCCTGGGAGCGGGTGACTGTGCCCTGTTCGACGCTGCGGCGCAGTGACTCGACGCCCTCCAGGGAATCCAGCATCGCCGTCAGCCGCCCGCCGGTGTCCTCTCCCATCGCGTCCTGCACGTCGGAGTTCTTGGCGTTTCTGCGGATCTCGGCGATGGCGTCGTCGGTGGCCGCCCGGCTGCGGCGGAGTGCAGCGAGCCCGTCGGAGGCGCGGGGGTCGGCGAGATAGACGAGGGTCTGACGGCGTTCCTGCTGTAGGACGCTGACGGTGTCCTCGGTGGGATAGGTGACCTTCTCCACGACGGACGAAGCGTCGAACAGCTCACCTGCCTCGCGCCCGGTGAGGAACGTGGCGAAGCCCCAGATCGCGGTCAGGGACACCAGCGGCACGATGAGCAGCGCCACGATCTTCCGGCGGATGGACTTCCCGCGAAAGCGCATGGCCTCCCCCAGCTCGACCCCCTCCGGACGGGGGTACACATGTGCGTCAACAAACGGCGCGAGCCTACTACCGACACACGGGGAACTCGAAGACCCGTCCGGACGGAGTCCTTCCGTTTCATCGATGCGACAGGAACAAGACATCCGCAGTTGTCCGTTCATTGGGGGAGATTGCCTCCCCGAATCCGGCACAGAACGCCGGACGCCAACCTCTCAAGAGGCTTGGTCAGTTGGCTGGAATTATTCGCCGGTTGGGAATCTTCGGGGTACGTCGATCGTCTTTCTGTATGGGAGTTGGGGACGGAATCGGCTCAGGCGCCGCATGCCGCACCCAGGTGGCATAAAACGGCGCAAGCCGGGCAGCCGTGTGACGTTGATGGCTCGTGACACGAAGCGAGGGGCTGCTGGGCGGTGGGGAGTGACAAGTTGATGGGCACGGCAGAGCGGCGCGAGGCACCCGAGCTGAGCGGCGGAGCGACGGCGGTGGCGGAGCGGGACCCCCAGGCAGAGGCGCCGGATCGGGACATTCCGGCGCAGCGGGAGCAGGAGACGGAAGAGCGGACGTACTACCGGCAGTTGTGGGTCGAGGAGCCTGCACGCAAACCACGGCTTCCCGATCCGGTGCGTACGTCCGCGGTACGAGCCGTCATCATCATCGCCGTCACATTGGTGCAGGCGATGGTGGCCTTCCTGTGCACGCTGGCCGGTTCCTGGCTCGCGTTCCCCATGGTCCTCAGCAGCGTGGCGAGCACGGTGGTCGCCACGTGGGGCGCGCTGGACGTGTGGGTGACCCGGCAGGTGTGGCTCCAGCGGAACGGCGTGGTGTCGACGCCGAGCAGCACGGCGCGTGCCCTGCGACGCGAGCGACGCAAGGCACGGCGCCAGGAGCGGGCGTCCGAGCGCGCCAAGGAGCGGATACGCCGGCGGGGCGGCGCGGGGCAGTTGTCCCACTCCTGATGTGCTCCCGATGAGCTGGTCCGGAACTCCGGGCCACGCCCATCGGTGAGGCGACGGCCGCCTCCACCACGCTTACGCCGCGCGCCAGTTCGCGCCTGGCCCCGTATGAAGGGCCGCGGGCGGTCACGGCCGCGCAACGGCGGTGCACTTCGGTCGGACCAGAAGTCGCGCTGCGCCAGGGCACGGTCTGGGTCAGCGACCACCACCCGTACGTCCCGCAGGCGGAGTTGGGCGGCATCGAGCAGTCCGGGGTGGGGCGGGAACTCGGCCCAGCCGGTCTCGCCGAGTGGCGCGAGACGAAGCGCATCTGGCGGACGACGAATCCCAGCGCACAGGGTTGGTTCGGGTAGCCACGCGTAAGATCCGGAGCTCGTACGTCCGTATGATTCTAGCCACGTACATCACCAACAAGTCCCAGAGCCAGAGGACAACGATCAGGTACGACACCGACCGCGTACGGCCACATCCCCCCACGAGCCGCGCTCCCCTCCCCTCCGGGACAGCTCCCCCACTCCCCAGGAGTCCGCGCATGACAGCCACCGCTCAGCCACCCGAGCAGCGCAACCACGACGATTCCGAGCTTGCCGAGTTCGGGTACAAACCCGAACTCAAGCGCACGCTCGGGAACTTCCACACCTTCGCCGCGGGTATCAGTTACATATCGATCCTCACCGGCACCTTCCAGCTCTTCTACTTCGGTTTCGCGAGCGGCGGTCCCGCCTACTGGTGGTCCTGGCCGATGGTGTTCGTGGGCCAGTTCATGGTCGCCTTGTGCTTCGCCGAGCTGGCCGCCCGTTATCCCGTGGCCGGTTCCGTCTACAACTGGTCGAAGAAGGTGGGTAATCCGCACATCGGCTGGCTCGCCGGCTGGATGATGCTGCTCGCCTCGATCGTGTCGATCGCGGCCGTGGCGCTCGCCTATCAGTTGACGCTTCCTCAGATCTCCTCGTTCTTCCAGTTCGTGGGCGACGGCACGGGCACGTACGACGTGGCGACGAACGCGGTGATCCTTGCCTCTGTGCTCATCTTGTTCACGACGCTGGTCAACGCCTTCGGCGTGAAGCTGATGGCCACCATCAACACGGCGGGCGTGTTCATCGAGCTCCTCGCCACCGTCGTCCTGATCGTGCTGCTGGCCGTCAACATCACGCGCGGTCCGCAGGTGGTGACCGAGACACAGGGCACCGGATCGGGCCAGTCGTTCGGCTACCTCGGCGCGTTCCTCGTGGCCTCGCTGGCGTCCGCGTACGTGATGTACGGCTTCGACACGGCCGCGTCGCTCGGCGAGGAGTCCCTCGACCCCTCGCGTAACGCGCCGCGTGCGATCATCCGCGCCATCGTCGCCTCGTTCGTCCTCGGCGGACTCATCCTGCTGTTCGCGCTGATGAGCGTTTCCAGCCTGCGGGGCGAGAAGTTGTCCACGGACGGCCTGCAGTACGTCGTCCTCGATGTGCTCGGCTCGACGGCCGGCAAGGCGATGCTGTGGTGCGTGCTGATCGCGGTCACCGTCTGCGCCCTGGCCGTGCACACGGCGGCGATCCGGCTGGCCTTCGCGATGGCCCGCGACAACAACCTGCCCGCCGCGTCTTTGCTGGCCAAGGTCCATCCGCGGTTCCAGACACCGGTGCTCCCGGCCGTCATCATCGGGATCCTCGCGCTGGCGATCCTGGTGGTCAACATCCGGCAGCCGCAGATCTTCACGGTGGTCACCAGCATCGGCATCATCATGATCTACCTCGCGTATCTGATGGTCACCGGGCCGATGCTGGTGGCCAGGCTGCGCGGCAAGTGGCAGCCCGCGGGCGACGGCAAGTTCTCGCTCGGCCGCTGGGGGCTGCTCGTCAACATCCTCGCCGTGGTGTGGGGCGCGGCCATGACGGTCAACCTGATCTGGCCCCGCCCGGAGGTCTACAACGCGACCGCCCCGTACCACTGGTATCTGCGCTGGGGCGCCGTCCTGTTCGTCGGCATCGTCGCCGCGGGCGGCTTCGCCTACTACTGGTTCGTGCAGCGGCACCGCACCGGGGTGCTCGCCGAGCACCAGTTGCAGCAGACAGCGCCCGGGCAGCCCGCCGCATCGTCGGCGTCCGAGTAGGCGGGGCCGACCGCGCCCCTACGGGGTGCTTGTCGGTGCCGGGCGCTTGAACATCCGCGTTGCCGTGATCTCGCTGTGTACCGATTCCCCCTCTCCGGCCGGTGGCTGCTGCGGCAGCCCCGGCCGGAGGTGTTCCTCGACGCTGATGTACTTGAGGCCGGCGCGGAGGTCTGCGTCATTCCGCAGCCGGATCACCAGGGGGAACTCCGCCAGCGCGGTCGTGTCGAACAGACCGGTGGTGTAGAGGAGTTGGACGCCCAGCGCGTCCGAGACGGCCCGCTGCAGTTCCAGCAGGTACGTCGCGTTGGCGCGGCCGATGGGGTTGTCGAGGAACAGCGTGCCGGCGTGGCGGTGCTTGTCGCGGCCCCGGTCGTTCGAGCGGAGGGCAGCCATCGTGCAGTACAGGGCGATGGCGGCGGTGAGCAGCTGGCCGCCGGAGAACACGTCGCCCATCTGCCCGACGGGGACGCGCTCGGCACGCAGTACGGCGTCCGGCTTGAGGATCTCGACGGCGACGCCCTTCGGCTGGAGTGCCGCGCCGACGCCGCGCAGGAGCAGTGACATGCCGTCGCGGCGGAGGTCGGAGTTCTTCTTGACGGCCGCGCGGGTCGCCTCGTCGATGACTTCGCCGAGCCGTTCGGTGAGCGTGGCCTGGTCGGGTTCCTCGAAGCGGATGCGCAGGAACTCCTGCCCGGACCACTCGCCGAGCCCTTCGGGGAGACGGGACAGCCGCTGGGCGGACCGGAGGGTGGCCAGCGCCGACTCCACGAGCCCTCGCAGCCGGTCCACGATCGAGTCCCGGTTGCGCTCCAGCTGCGCCAACTCATCGGTGAGGACCCGGAGTCGGGGCGCGAAAGCGTCCGCCCACTTCTGGGCGTGCTCGGGCAGCGCGACGGCGGGCAGTTCACGGATCTGCTGCCGGGCCGGGGTGCGGACCTGCTCGTAGCGTGTCGAGTTGGCGTGCCGTACGAGGACATCGCTCGCTTCGCGTACGGCTGCCTCGGCGGCGGATAGGTCTGCGGCGCAGCCCCGCAGGGAACGGCGGGTCTCGGCGGCGGACTGCCGGGCCTCGTCGAGAGTGCCCGGGTACGGTTCGGGCTCCTCCTGCTCCTCTTCCGTCGGGTGCTCGCGCAGGAGGTCCCGTAGGAGGGCGGCTGTCTCGTCGAAGCCGCCGGCGGCGTCCTCCGCGGCTCGGTGGGCGCCGAGGAGTTCGGAGTGGGCTTCGCGTGCCTGGCTCAACGCCTCGGTTCGCGAGGCGAGTTCGGTCGTGGCGGTACGCAGCAGGCTCTGTGCGTGCTCGGCGTCGCGTGGGACCAGTTCCTCGGGCAGCTCGGTGTGAGCCTCGCCGTCCTCGGGAGCGTGCCGCTCGGCCTCACCGCGGAGCCGGCCGAGCTGCTCGCTCGCGGTCGACATACGGGTCTCCAGCAGCTGGACGAGCTCCTCAGCGCGGGAGACGGCGGCCTGCCGGGACGGCCCGTCGGAACCGTCCGGAGACTCCAGGAGCTGGGCCGCGCGTGTACGCACCTTGTTGCTGAGCCGGTCCAGCTCGGCGAGCGCGGCGCTCTCGTCGCTCTCGGCCCGGGCCTGCTCGGCACGCAGATCGGCACCGACGCCGACCTTCTCGTAGAGCTGCGACGCGGCGCGATAGGCCTCGCGGAGGGCGGGGAGCGAGGGCTTGGGCTGGGCGAGGCCGGGGGCCTTGTCGCCCGACCTGTCTCCCGTTGTGCCTGCCTTGGGAGAGCCCTCGGCCTCCGCCGCGCTGTCTTCCGCCGCGCCGTCTTGCATCACGTCGTCGGGGACGCCCGCGATCTCCGCGCGCTCGGCGCGCAGGGTGCGGGCCGTGCGGCGGGCGTCGTCGGCGGCGCGCTGGGCGGCGCGCCGGTCCTCGTCGGCGGCGCGGGCCCGCTCCAGGCAGGACTGGGCGCGGGCCTCCGACTCGGCTGCCTCGTCGGCGAGTTCGCGCAGTCTGGCCTGCCAGCCTGCCCGTTCACGCAACCGGAAGGCGAGTCCGGCGAGGGCGTCGGCGGCACGCCGGGCCCGCTGCGCGGCGTCCTGGCGCTCGTCCCGCACCCGGGCCGCGTCCGATGCGGCCTCGTCGGCCTCGGCCCGCACAGTGCGCGCCTCGGCGAGTTCGGCCTCGGCCTCTTCGGCGAACGCGCGCGCATCGCCGGCCGCTGCGGCGAGTTCGGCGAGCCGGCCCGCCGGGCACCCGGTGCGCCAGGAGGCGAGGCGCGCCGCCAGCTCGCGGTCTTTGGCGAGCCGGGCCGCCAACTCCCGGATCTCCTCGTCCCGTTCGGTCGCGCGCGTGCGCAGCGCCTGCCGCTCCTCGTCGGCGGCGTGCTCGTCGTGCATGGCCGGGTTCGGCGGTACGAGGAATACGTCGCTGCGGCCACCGTCGCCCGTGTCGTGGGCCGGCGTCGGGGCGAGCAGCGCGGCGGCCGTGCCGACGGCCACGGCGGACCGGGGCAGCAGCGCGGCATCGGCGAGGGCTTCGCGGGCGCGGGCGTGGGTTTCCGGATCCGTGATGATGACGCCGTCGACCAGCTCGGGCCGGGCGATCAGCACGCGCGCGTGGTCGACGGGATCGACGGCCTGGGCGAGATAGCGCCAGCCGGGGAGCGCGGGGATGCCACGCTCCCCCAGGTACTCCACGGTGGCCAGGACGTCCGGTCCCGGTGGCAACAGCCCGCCGTCACCGAGGGCGCCGAGAATCCGCGCATCGTCTGCCGCCGCGGTGCGCAGTTCGAAGAGCTGCCGCTCGGCGGAGGCGACCCCGTTGTCGAGCAGCTCCCGCAGTTCGTCGGCGTAACGGTCCAACTCCTCGGCGGTGAGGGGCCCTTCGGCCATCGGTCGGGCGGCGGTACTCCGGCCCTGGGCGGCCGCCGCATCCCGGCCGGCGCCGGGCACACCCGCGCCATCGGCCGAGCCCCGCGCGGAAGCCACACCCGGCGCGGGCTCTCCGGAGCCGTCCGCCCCCGCTCGGGGCATCGGCACCGTGGCGCGGCCCGGACCGGAGGCACTCGCTCCTGGCAGGCTCAGCAGCTCCGCCAGCCGTTCCTCGCTCGCCAGGGATTCGGCGGTTCGCAGCTCCGCGTCGTACGCGTGCTCGGCGGCCGTCGCGGCATCCGCCGCGCGGGCCGCAGTGAGTTCGGCGCGGGACTCAGTCGCCGCGGCCTCGCGGGCATGCTCGGAGGCGCGGCGGGATGCCTCGCGTGCGGTGTCCCAGGTGGCGGCGGCGGACTTCTCGGCGTCGCTGGCCTCCAGGGCCGCGCGCGCGGGGTCGGCGTCGGGGGCGGTGTCGTCGAGCCATCCAGCCCGTACCGCCTCGGCGGTCTCCTGCTCGACCTCGCCGAGCCGCTCCCGCAGGTGACCGGCCTCGCTGCGGGCGCGCTGCGCCTCGGTGGCGGCGGCCGTCGCGTCGCGGTGGGCGGCCTCGCCGGTCTCCTGGAGCGCGGCGGAGCGCTCCTCCTGCTCGACCGCGACCGCCTCGGCCCCTTCGGCCGCGGTGTGCAGCGCGCGGACCAGGTCGACGGCGGCCTTGGCGCGCGCGGCGAGTGCCGGCGCGGCATCCCGCTCGGCCTCGCGGATCGCGGCCGCCACGCGCGCTGAGCGGTCCGCGGCGGCCCGGTGGCGCAGCACCGCCTCGGCGGCCTGCCAGGCGGAGTGCAGCGTGCGCGCGTCGGCGAGCTCGCGTTTCTGAGCCGCCGCGGCCTTCTCGGCGCCCGCGAGCGCCAAGGAGGCGTGCCGGTAGGCGAGTTCGGCCGCGATCAGCGCGCTCTTGGAGCGGGCGCCCTCGGCCTCGGTCACCGTATGAGCGGCGGCAGTAACCCGCTGGGCGAGATCGGCGGCCCGGACCCGCTCCTGCACGGCGCGCGCGGTCAGCCGCCGGGCCAGCGTGCGCGTACGCCGCTCGGCGGCCGCGTGGATGTCCCGCGCGCGCGAACGTGTCCCGGACGCCTCCACGATGCGCCCGAGCAAGTCCACGGACCCCGCCGTGAACTCCCGCTCGGCGATCAACTCGGCCCGCCGGCCCAGCTTGTTGCCGAGCCCGCTGACCAGGTCCGCGAGCCCGTCGGTGTCCCGGGTGTCGGTGACCGCGCGCAGCAGCAGGTCGGTGAAGTCGGAGTCCTTCTTGACCGCGAAAAGCCCGGCCGCCTCACCTTCGTCGGAGTTCATCTCCCGCTGGTAGCGGAAGAGTTCGGGATCCAGGCCTAGATCTCCGAGGTGCTCGTTCCAGCGGTCGTGGATCTCCTCCCAGTGCACCTCCAGATGCGGGTACGCCTTCCCCGCCTCCGTGATCGCGTCCCGGAAACCCTTCATGGTGCGGCGCCGCCCCTGCGCCCCGGACACACCTTCCACGTGCGGCCGCACGGCGGTGGCCTCGGCGACCGGCAGATTGTCCAGGCTCAGTCCGGGCCCGGGCCGGAACGAGTACCACGCCTCCGCGAACTTCCGCGGATCGTTGGACACCTGACGCCCGCGCCACTCGCTCACCTTGCCGACCACAACGCACTCACCGGTCAGCGTGTGCTGCCACTCCAGCGCCACATGCCCGCAGTCGTCGGCGAGCAGGAACTTCCGCAGCACGCCCGAACTGGCCCCGCCCAGAGTGTTCCGGTGCCCCGGCAGCATCACCGAGAAGATCAGCTTGAGCAGTACGGACTTGCCGCCGCCGTTCTCCAGGAAGAGCACGCCCGCGGGCGCGGGACGGCGCGGCGGCCCGGTCGGCTCCTCCTCGAAGAACTCCGCCTGGGTGGGGGCGGGGTCGGGCACGGGCTCGC
The DNA here is from genome assembly GCF_036173125.1 of Streptomyces sp. NBC_00286. Classification (NCBI taxonomy): domain Bacteria; kingdom Bacillati; phylum Actinomycetota; class Actinomycetes; order Kitasatosporales; family Streptomycetaceae; genus Streptomyces; species Streptomyces sp. NBC_00286. Next base: position 8,653,226 of record NZ_CP108054.1, on the reverse strand, counting down.
CGACACCCCGCAGGTCCAGCACGGTGTCGGCGTAGCGCGCACCGGCCGGCCCGATGGAGTAGAGGCGGACCCGGGACAGCTCGTACATGGCGGACTCTCGTAATCGGACGTCGTCGGAAGGGGGTTGGGCTCGGTCGGGGTCGGGCGTGGTCGAAGTCGGAGATGGTCGAGTTCAGGAGACGTCAGGGTCAGGGGTCGTCGAGGTCAGGGGTCGTCGAGGTCAGGAGGCGGCGTCAAGGATTGGAGTGGAACGGCAGCCCCGCGTCGGCCGCCAGCTCCAGGTCGTCGGTGTCCTCGGCGGGCAGCAGGGTCGCGGTGCCGTCGGTGACCGGCACGATGCCCAGCTCGAGCAGCGCCGCCATGGCGGCGCTGCCCGCCATGTCGCGCACCTGGAGCTGGTAGCGGGCGGTCGTACGGTATGTCCCTCCGCCGTCGTCCCCGGTGCGCTGCAGAAACCCGGAGTCGGTGAGGAACGCCACGGCCTTGCCCACTATGCCGGTGGTCGAACCGGCGAGGCGTCGCGCGTCCTTGGTCGCCCCGGTCGCGCTGCGTCTGGCCCAGATCCGCCAGGCCGCCTCGAGGCCGGGCGCGTCGGTGGCCGGGTCTGTGTTCTCCCCCTGTTCCTCGGCCCGCTCCTCCAGGCGCCGGCAGGCCTGCCGTACGAACGCGTCCACTCCGTTGACCGAAACCCGCCCGATGTAGCCGTCGTCGGCGAGGTCCTCGGGCCGTGGAAACGCCATCGCGGCGACAGCGAGATGGGCGAGCCCGTGCAGGAACCTGTCCCCGGCGTCCGCGGACGCCCGCCGCGCGTAGTCCCCCATGCGCACGGCGAACACCGAGTCCTCGGCCGCGGTCACCGCCATCCCCGCGCGTGGGGACACCTCCAGCACGACCAGCCCGAGCCCCGCGGCAACGGCGTCGGCGAGCCGGGCGAACGCCGGGTCCTCGCGATAGCGCCGCAGCAGTTCGGCGTACTCCTGGTCGCGGGCGGGCTGCAGCTTGGGCTGCAGCCCGAAGGCGACGAGCCGGGCCGCGTCGGCGGCGTCGGCAGGAGTGACGGCGGCGGACGCCGGGGCGGCGACGGCCTCCGGCTCACTCCACTCGACGTGCTCGGTCACGGCTTCGGCTCCTCGGGGATCTGATGAGCGGGGGTGGGGACGAGCGCCCCTCTAGGGGCGCGGGGCTGTGACATATGCGGCTCCTCCCCCACTCTCGACTTCGCTCGAGCGGGGGGACCCCCATGAGCGGGGAGACCTCCATCGTGGGCGCGACAAGCCACCGACGGCCCGCAGTCAAGCAACAATCCGCGCTTCACCGGCCCTCCAAATGGAGCGTCGCCGTCCCCACGATCAAATCGGCCCCACCAAACTCCGAGTCGTCCAGCTCCGTCCCGTCATCGACCGAGAACAACAACTTCTCCTCCCCTTGCCGATAGGCGGTCCCCACCGGCGGACTGGCCGCGTGCACGGCCAACAGCGCTACGAGGTAGGGCAGTTCGGGATCCTGGCGCCGGGCTTCATCCAGCAGCCCGGACAACCGCCGCGGCGCATCGGTCGGCAAGTCCAGCAACTCCATGGCGGCAGCCAGCTGCTCCTCGCTGAACCGGCTGTCGTCCGGCGTGGCGATCAGATCCGGCTCCGGCATCTCCGCCCCGAGATGCTCCCGCTCCATGGGGGGCGTCAGCAGTATGTCGACCAAGTCCCCGACCCGTACGGACACCGGAGTGCGCAGTCCCGTCCCGCGTGCGAAGAACGCGTCCGTCACGCGCAGGGCCTGCTCCACGGGCAGGGGCAGCACCGGCGCCACAAGGTGCCCGTACAGGTCGATCCCCGACGTCGCCATGGGCGCGGCGAAGGCCTGTCGGTCCTGCTCGGCGCGGAACAGCGGGCCGGCCTCCAGGAGGCGGGACTGCAGCTGCGTATGGCGGCGGATGCAGTCCTTGACGATGTCGACGAGCTCGGCGGCGCGGCGCTTGTGGTCGGGGTCCTCGGACTCGTCGCGGGCCTTGCGGATATTGGTGAGGATCGCGTTCTCGTGGCGGTAGCGGTCGGCCACGTGGTCGAGGGCCTCGGCGATCATGTCGGGCACGGCCTGCAGCCAGTCCACCGCGCGGACGTTGCGCCGCGTCGCGTCCAGGGCCTTGCGGAGCGTCTCGGAGTACTGCACGGTCCGGTAGCGGGCCTGTTCGGCGGCCAGTTGTGCGTCGGCGAGCCTGCCGCGGCTGATCAGCACCTCCAGCTTGACCTCGGCGGCGATCTGGGCGCTGGTGACGTCCGTGTCGAGGGCGCCCACGAGGACGTTGACCGCCTCGTCCGTCGTACGGAGATACACGCTCCCTCCGTGGCCCGGCACCTCCTCGATCAGCTTGAAGTCGTAGTCGCGGCGCACATAGGAGCCGTCGGGCGTGAACGTGCCGTATACGGCCCGGAATCCGCGGTCGACGCTGCCGACGTTGATCAGGTTCTCCAGGACCCAGTGGGCTACCCGCTCGTGCTCGGCGACGGGGCGGCGCGGGGCCTGCGCGGCGATGCGCGGGATGAGCCTGGCCACGATCTGGTCGTGGTCGGCGCCCGTGTCGAAGTCCATGTTCAGCGTGACGAGGTCGATGGCGGCGAGGGCGACCTCCGCCATGCCGTACACGGAGTACTCCCCCGCGAGGTTCGCCTTGCGCACATCGAGGTCGTGCAGGGGGGCGGTGCAGGCGAGCGCGCGCAGGCGCCGCGCCAGCCCCTCGTCGGCGGCCGGGCCCGGTGCGGGGCGCGGCCCCGCGCTGAGCTGGGGCGGAACACGGTCCGTCGAGGCAGGCGAAGTCACGATGCAAAGACTAGATCCTGGGTCTGACAACGCCCCAAACGCCCAAGAAGGCCGCCTGCGTCACCCGAGTTTCCCGCCCGAGAAGGGCGCCCGCGTCACCCGAGTTCCTTCTCCGCCACCCGTTGCCCGTAGACCTCCACGACCCGCCTGCGCGAATCGGCCAGGTAAGCCGCGAGCAGTTGCTCGGCCTCATCCCTGTCGCCGTCCTGAAGGGCCCTGAGGATCTGGCCGTTGCGGGCGAGGTACGGCTCGTGCAGCCGTCGTGGGTCGTCCACCAGGTGGAAGGCGAGCCGGAGTTCGGCCAAGACCCCGCTCATCAGCTCGTCGGTGCGGGCGCTTCCGGCCAGCGCCACCAACTCCCGATGGAAGCGGATGTTGGCCGTACCCAGGGCCTTCCAGTCCTTCTCACTCATCGCCTCCTGCCCGTCCGCGACAGCCCGCGCGAGACCGTCCACGGCGAACGGCGGCTTGCCGAGACCTCGGACCACGGCGCATTCGACGAGGCCCCGGGTGCGGTAGATGTCCTCGACGTCCTCGACGGTCGGGACCCGTACGAAGACACCGCGGTTGAGCTCGTGCATCAGCAGGCGTTCGTGCTTGAGCAGGCGGAACGCCTCGCGCAGGGTGTTGCGCGAAACGCCGAGGGCGCCGCCGATGCTTTCCTCCGACAGCCGGGTGCCGGGCGGGAAGAAGCCCTCGGCGATCCGGTTCCTGAGGATGTCCGATACCCGCTCCGCGGTGCTGGTGCGTCCCAACAGTGCGCGATCGTCCGCCAGTCCGTTCAGTTCGGCCATCCCCGGATTCAACCGCAGACACAAGAACGAAACAACACAGGTATTGAGGGATTGTTCAACGATCCTTTACCTTGCTGGAATAGGCGCCGCCCGCTCGCCCCGGCACCGACGGCTTTCGCACGCCGGTTCAGCACCCCAGCGCTTCCGCACGGCACGGCTCATCAGCACTGAAGCACGAAGGAGATCCTGTGAACCGCACTCAACTCCGGCACCAGGATGCGCTCGACGAGCACGCGCACGCGTGGAGCCCCCGCAAGGCGCGCGCCCTCTTCCGTACGGGCCTGTCGGGCCCCACCGCGGGCTGCGCGGCGGGCCACACCCAGGCCAACCTGATCTCAGTGCCCGCCGACTGGGCGTACGAGATGCTGCTGTTCTGCCAGCGCAACCCGAAACCCTGCCCTGTCCTCGACGTCACCGACACCGGCTCCTGGACCACCGTCCTCGCTCCGGGCGCCGATCTGCGCACCGATCTGCCGCGCTATCGGGTGTGGGAGCACGGCGAGTTGGTGGAGGAGCCCACGGACGTGCTGGACCACTGGCGCGACGACCTCGTGTCGTTCCTCATCGGGTGCAGCTTCACCTTCGAGTGGGCGCTGACCGAGGCCGGCGTGCCGCTGCGCCACATCGAGCAGGGGCGCAACGTCTCCATGTACGTGACGAGCCGTCCGTGCCGTGCCGCGGGGCGGCTGCACGGCCCCATGGTGGTGTCGATGCGCCCGGTGCCGCCCGCGCACCTGGCCGCTGCGATCCGGGAGAGCAGTCTGCTGCCCGCGGTGCACGGCAGCCCGGTCCACTGCGGCGAGCCGGGCGGGCTCGGCATCGAGGACCTGGCGCGCCCCGACTTCGGCGATCCCGTGGACGCCGGCCCCGACGACATCCCGGTGTTCTGGGCCTGCGGGGTGACGCCACAGGCCGCGGTGATGGCCTCACGCCCGCCGTTCGCGATCACCCACGCACCGGGCCAGATGTTCATCACCGACGCCCGCGACGAGCAGTACCGCGTGGCCTGACGCGAGGAATCGAAGTCCGGCGCCGCACCGCGCACTCACAGGGGCACGGGACTGTGAAATTCAGGAGCGTGGGACCGTGAGATCGCGCGACTCCGTCGCCTGAGCCCACCAGCCCCGACGGACCCGCGCCTACGAACCGCCCAGCCCGCCGAGCGTTACGCCACGTCGGGCTGTTCCGTCGTCACCGAAAGCGCCGCCAGCGCCGACGCCACCGCATGAGACGCGCTCAGGTCCAAGCGGGCGCTGGTGCCGCGGGCGCGATGGCGGATCTCGTCGGCTGCGAGGGTGAGGAGCTGGGGCAGGAGGTCGGTGCAGCGGCGGGCCACCCAGCCCGTACCCGCGGTGGCCATCCACCACAGGCTCGCCGAGCGGGTGGGCACGGGGAACTCGGGCTGCTCAGAAGGCGCGTACCCCGTCGCGATGCCCGCCTCCGCGAGCAACGCGTGGAAGCGTACGGCGAGTTGCCGGTGCCCCCGCTCGCCCGGATGCAACCGGTCCGCGCTCCACATGGCGCGCTCCTCGAGCCACGCCCCTTCCGCGGCGTGGAGGTGGACGGCGCCGTACCGCTCGGAGAGCGCGTGCACCACCGTGTTCACGGCCCGTTGGCGGCGTGCGAGCGGCCGGGCCAGCGCCCCGGGCAGCCCCAGCATCCCGCCGGGGTCGGGCAGGCAGGCGGTGAGCAGCATCGCCCCCTGCCGGGTGAACGCCGCGTACACCTCGTCCAGCCGCGCGGCCACCGCGTGGATGTCGAAGGTGCACCTCAGGGTGTCGTTGACGCCGATGACGACCGAGGCGACGTCCGGCCGTACGGCCAGCGCGGCAGGGGTCTGGCGCTCCAGGACGTCACGCGTCTGGGCGCCGCTGACCGCGAAGTTGACGAACTGTGCGGGTGCGTCGGCAGGGGCGAGCCCGTCGGCGAGCAGTGCGGCCCAGCCGCGCCACCCTTCGCCGACGGGATCGCCCACTCCTTCGGTGAGGGAGTCCCCCAACGCCACGAACCGCAGGGGTCTCATGCCACGCCCTCCCGGGCCGTTCGCGCGGAGGAGGTGCCCGCCTGTGACGAGGCCCGATCGACGCGTACGGCCGCGTCGTGCGCCATGAGGAACGCCTCTACAGCGGCCGACCAGCTGAAACAGGAGGCACGCGCGCGTGCCTCCTCCCGGCGCTCGCTCTCGGGGCGGTCCAGCAGCAGCCGCACCTTGTCCGCGAACGACTCTCCGTTGTCCGCGGCGGTGGCTCCGGCGGAGCCGATGACCTCTGGGAGCGCGGAGGACGCGCTGGCGACGACGGGCGTGCCGCAGGCCATCGCCTCCAGGGCCGCGAGCCCGAACGTTTCGGCGGGCCCGGGGGCCAGGCATACGTCGGCGGAGGCCTGCAATCCGCCCAGGAGCGCGCGGTCGCCCACATGCCCCAGGAAGGTGACCGGCAACCGCCGCTCCCGCGCCCGCTGTTCGAGCCGGGCCCGCAGCGGCCCGTCTCCGGCGACGACGAGCACCGCGCGCTCCCCCCGGCGCAGCAGTGCCTCCAGGGCGTCCAGCGCGGTGCCGGGCCGCTTCTCGACGGACAGCCGGGAGCACATCACCAGCAAGGTCTCGTCCACGCGCGCGTGCCGGGCACGCAGCCCCTGGTCGCGCATCGAGGGGTGCCGGCCCTCCAGGTCGACGCCCAGCGGGGCGCGTACGACATTGCGGGCGCCGATCCGGACGAACTCGCGCTCCGCGAACTCCGTGGTGCACACCACGCGTGAATAGTGGTGCGCGGTACGGAGGTTGAGGGCGTCGGAGGCCCGCCGGGCCATGCCTTCGGACATGCCCCAGGTGCGCAGCACGCCGTCGGCGGTCTCGTGAGAGACCATCACGGCGGGCACCCTGGCGCGCCGCGCCCAGACGCCGGTCCAGCGCAGCGTCGTACGGTCGGACACCTCGAGCCGGTCGGGCGCGAGCTCCTCCAGGAGGGCAGCCACGCGCTTCTTGTCGGTGAGCACGCGGTAGCCACCGGTCCCGGGAAGCAGCGGTCCAGACAGGGTGATCACGCGGCCCTGCTCGGTCTCGCGGTCCGTGGCGCGCTCTCCGGGCACGATCAGCACCGGCTCGTGCCCAGCATCCCGGTAACCGGCGCCCAACTCCCGCAGCGCGGTCCGCAGACCGCCCGAGGCGGGGGCGACGAAGTTGGCGAGCCGGACGATCCGCAGCGAGTCGCTCATGCCGCCACCGCCGTCCGGCCGGTGAGCACATCGGCGTAGTGCCCGATGAGCTGGTCGCCGACGGCCGCCCAGGTGCGGCCCTCGACGGTACGGCGCGCCTCGGCGCCGTACGCGGCCCGCAGCGCGGGATCGGCGGCGAGCGCCGCCACGGCGTCGCGTACGGCGTCCTCGTCGCGCGGCGGGACGAGCAGTCCGGTGCGCCCGTGGGCCACCAGGTCGAGCGGCCCGCCCGCGGCGGGGGCAACCACGGGGACACCGCTCGCCATCGCCTCCTGCACGGTCTGGCAGAAGGTCTCGAAGGGGCCTGTGTGCGCGAAGACGTCCAAGGAGGCGAAGATCCGGGCGAGTTCGTCGCCGGTGCGCCGTCCCAGGAAGACTGCTCCGGGAAGGGCCCCGGTCAGGCTGGTCTGGCTGGGGCCGTCGCCCACGACCACGACGCGTACGCCGTCCAGCCCGCAGACCCCGGCGAGGAGTTCGACCTGCTTCTCGGGGGCGAGCCGACCGACGTAGCCGACGATCAGCTCGCCGTTCGGTGCGAGTTCACGGCGGAGTGCGTCGTCCCGGTGTTCCGGGCGAAACCGGACGGTGTCCACGCCGCGCGGCCACAGTCGCACCCGGGGCACACCGTGCGCCTCCAGGTCGCGCTGGGCCGCGCTGGAGGGGGCGAGCGTCCGGTCGGCGGCGGCGTGGACGGAGCGGATGCGCCGCCAGGCGGTGGCCTCACCCGCGTGCACATAGGTGCGGGCGTATCCGGCGAGGTCGGTCTGGTAGACGGCCACAGCGGGGATGCCGAGCCGGGTGGCGGCCGCCATTCCGCGGACGCCGAGGACGAAGGGACTGGCCAGGTGGACGAGGTCGGCGCGGTGTTCGGTGATGGCGGCGGCGACGCGGCGGCTGGGGAGGGCGACGCGGACCTGGGGATAGCCGGGGAGCGGTAGGGAGGGGATTCGGACGACGGGGCACGGCGCAAGGGCGTCGGGCCCGTTGCCGGCGGCGGTGGCCGGGGCGACGACGAGGGGAGCGTGACCGCGGTCGACGAGGTGTCGGGCGGTCTGGAGCGCGCAGTGGGCCACGCCGTTCACGTCGGGGGGAAAGGACTCGGTCACGATGACGACACGCATACCCGTGTTGTCGTCGTGCTGGACGTGGCCGCGTCAACGTGGATCTTTCCGGAATGGGAACGTCCCATGAGCGTTGCGCTGCGTGCGCCCCCGGATCACAACCCGGTCACGCCCCGGCATCCAGCCTCGTACCAACGGGCTACGGGCGGGCGACAACACGCTCACACGACGGTCGCATCCCGCACCGCGCCGCGGAGGCGCCCGATCTCACACATGGACGCTCCAGCCTTCATCACGTGGACGCTCCAGCCCTCACACAGCGGTCGTGTCCGGGCCGATTCTGCTGCGGACCGCCGTCTGCACCTCGGCCTCCTCGGCCGGATCGGCGGCGAGCCGACGGAGCTGGTCGACCACCCGGGCGTCACCGGTCTCGGCGTGCCGGGCGGCCACTTCCCGGGTCGTCTCCTCGCAGTCCCAGAGGCATTCGACGGCGAACCCGGCGGGAAAGGACGGATCGGTGGCCGCCAGCGCGCGAGCCGTGCGCCCGCGCAGATGCGATGAGGCCGTCTCCCGGTAGACGTGGCGCAGCACAGGGGCGGCGCAAGCGATACCGAGTCGTCCGGTGCCATCGACGAGGGTGCACAAGGTCGGCGCGTCCGGCCCGTCCCCTCGTACGGCCTCGCGCAGGGCGCCCAGCACCAGTTCGCTGTCCTGTGCGCCTCCCCGGCAGGCGAGCACGCGGCCCGCTGCCTGACCGAGCGCGTCGGGCCGGTGCGCCCACCGTCGCGCCCGCTCCACGGCCGCGACGCTGCGCATTCGCTCGAAGGCATCCACGGCGGCGTCCACGACGAGCCGCGAACCGGCGACCTGAGCGGCCTCGATCAGGTCGAGTACGTCGGGATCGTGACTGTCGGCGAGATAGCGCAGGGCCGTGCAGCGCGCGCCGTCGTCGCCGTGCCGGGCCGCGTCGATGATCTCCGCGCGGTCCTCGGGCCCTGCGACGGCGGTCAGGCAGCGGGCGGCCGGAACATGGAGCGCGGCTCCGCGTTCGACGCCCTGCTGGGCCCATTCGAAGACGGCCCGCACGCTCCAGTCGGGTCGCGGCCCGGAGGGTCGCATCTGCCGCTGCCAGCGGTCGAAGGAGCCCGCTTCTTGGGCGGCACGCACGCGCGAGGCGATGGATGCGCGGGGGTCCTCGGCCCACAATCGCCAGGGCCGGGGTTCGAAGGCGTCGCGCACGGCGGCGGCGAGTTCGGCCTCGCCTTCGGGGTCTGCCGGGAATCTGGCGAGGACCGGCGCCGCGAGGGCGCGCAGTCCGGCGTCGTCGTCGCGCAGCGCCAGTTCGTCCAGGGCCCAGGCCCAGTTGCTGCCGCGGGCGGCATACCTCCGCAGCAGTTCGAGCGCGTCCCGCCTGCCGTACGAGGCGAGATGCCCGAGCACGGCGAGCGCGAGGCCCGTGCGTGACTCGTCCGTGTCGAGGATGTCCTCGGTGTCGAAGAGGTGGGCCTCGATCTCGTCCAGCTCGCCGTTCAGATCGAGATAGAGACGGGCGTAGTACAGGGAGCGGTTCTCCACCTGCCAGTCGTGGCGGGGGTCGTGCAGCACACACGCGTTCAGCGCGGCGAGCGCCTCGGGGCGCGGTGCGGTGAGCGCGTGCAGCGTGCCGTCGCCGCGGCCCCTCTGGAGCAGGCCGAGCAGCGTACCGCTGGGCGCTATGACCGGATCGAACATGGGAAACAGCCTCACATCAAGCGTCGGCGCAACCGGGGATCGTGCTTTACCTGGTCGCGTGACAACACGTCGGGACGCCCGTCGTTTCTTGCTTGCTGTAGACCATCTTCCTCTGCCTCTCGTCGGTGCCCGTAAGGGCCGCATCACGGCCCGCGCGGTGCGGCAACACCTGCCCAGCCATCGCGTCCGTGAATCACGACGTCATGATGACCCAGCGGTTCTCGCTACCGCGACCGCATTTCCGGCGGCTGGGTACCGCCTCCCCCAAAATCGTTGTTGCGCCTGGTCAGGGTGGTGCTTCAGTTCACTCCGAACAGGCCGAGCAGCTCGGCCTTGCCGAACATCCGTGCCGTGTCCACGGCGGACGGCGTGCCCGCGGAAGGGTCGGCGCCGGCGTCCAGAAGGACCCGGACCACCGCATCCTCGCCCTTGAAGACCGCTCCGGCGAGCGGCGTCTGACCCCGGTCGTTGACGCGGTCGGCCTCGGCGCCGCGCTCCAGGAGGGCACGTACCGCTTCCGCGTGGCCGTGGTAGGCGGCGAGCATCACGAGGGAGTCGCCGCGGTCGTTGGTGAGGTTGGCCGGGACGCCCGCGTCGACATACGCGACAAGCGCATCGGTCTCCCCCCGGCGCGCAAGATCGAAGATCCTGGTCGCCAGCTCCACGACCTCGGGGTCGGGGGCTTCACTCATCGCCGGACCACCTCTCGCTGCGCAAACTCGGGGACTTCGGGTCGTACGGCCATGAGCGGTGCGTCCGTACGAGTGATTCGCCAGCGTACTGGCTTGACCGGCCACATGACCGGTCCCGGCCGAGGCGGAGATCACCGCGAAGCCGCCGGCCGACTTCTGATGCCCAGGTGTCCGCTGGTCCAGGACCATCAGGGCGAAACGAAGGGGAAATTCACCTAGTTGCGCCTTTTGTCCTACGGATACATGCTGTGACCCTGAAAGTACTCATGGTGACTGTCCCTATCGACGTCCCAATCGACCAGGAGAACCATCATGATCCTGTCCATCTCAGGTGTCGTCCTGCTCGGCGTCATCGTGTTCCTCTTCTTCCGCAAGGACGGCCTCAAGGTCTCGCACATGCTGGTGTGCGCGCTCTTCGGGTTCTATCTGGCGAGCACGGCCGTTGCCCCCAGCATCAAGGCGGGCGGCGAGAGCCTGGCCAGCATCCTCGGCGGCATCAAGTTCTAACGCCCCCTCCGCGCGCATCGTCAGGAGACAGCAGTGGCCCGGCGCCCTCTCCCCCGCATTCTCAGCAACGGCAGCGACCGGATCGTCCGCGGCCGGGAGCTGGCCCGATCGGCCGCCGAGAGTGCCACCGACGTTCTCCACCCGCTGATCACGATCACCCGAGGACTGCGTCGGCTGGCGACGGCGGGGCGGCACAGATGGTCCGGCACCCCCAAGGACCGGCGCGGGCCGCTGCTGTTCCTGCTGGCCGCGATCGTGCTGGTCGTCGCCTTCCTGCCGTTCGGGCCGCTGCTCGCCACGATCACCATCATGGCGGCTGCCGCCTGGCACGGCCGGGACCGCACCGGGTCCCGGCCGGCGGGCCCCGACGAGGCGCAGACCAAGCGCCTGGAGTCGCTCTACGAGGCGCTCGTCCCGTACTTCTCGGTCCCCGAGGACCCCGCTCCCCTGTTCACCCATGGCGGGGACTGGTCGAAGGCCTTCGTCTCGTACGCGTTCGACGGCACCGGCCGCGTTTCGCAGCTGACGATCCGCTACCCGGCGTACTTCACGGACGGCGAGGCGGCCTCCCGCGCGCGTATCGAGCAGTTGCTGCACACGAAGTCGGGGCGTGGCCGGGAGTACCGCTTCGAGTGGGACGAGGAGGGCAACCAGCTCGCCGTCACGGCCCTGCCGCCGCTTCCCGTCGACATCGGCGCTCAGCACTTCGTCACGGCTCCGGGCGAGACGGTGCTCGGTTTCACCGACCCGGCGGGCGTCCAGCGGACGCTCCCTGTCATCTCCGGTACGGGCAGGCGCGACGTTCCGCCGGTCGTCTGGCGCACCGGTGTGCGCTCGACGGAGCCGCATCTTCTCGCGGTCGGCGGTCCCGGGAGCGGTACGACCACCCTCCTGAGGTCGATCGCTCTGCAGGCCCTCCGGCATGGCGATGCGCTGATCGTCGAGGGCGGCGGCGCGGGCGAGTACGCGTGCCTCGTGGGCCGCGCCGGCGTACTGGCCGTCGAGTGCGAACTGACCGGTGCCCTGGCCGCTCTGGAGTGGGCGGCGCACGAGACGGAGCGGCGCCTCATCGCGATGAACCGGGCCCGTCAGGCGGGCCAGCCCCCGCCGGAGGACACCCGGCGTCCACTCTGGCTCCTCCTGGATCGCCCGACTGTGCTCGGGCAGCTGGCGGCGACAGAAGGGCGCCGGGATCCACAGTCCCTTCTCCAGGTGCCGTTGCGGCACGGGCGTGCGGCCAGTGTGACGGTGGTGGTGGCCGAGCAGTTCGACGGCATGGAGTGCCTCATCGAGCCAGTACGTCAGCACACGCGCGCGCGTGTGGTGCTCGGCCCGGCTTCTGCCGCGCAGCTCGAAGCGGTGCTCGGGACGCGTCCGTCCACCACACCCACCCCGACCGTGCCCGCCGGACGCGGCTACGCCCGGCTCGGCACGGGCCCGGTGCACCGCCTCCAGGTTCCGGCGACCCCGGACCCGTACGACGAGGCGACGAGCGAGGCGCACCGCCAGGCGGTCCTTAGCCTCCTACCGGAGCGCACGGCCGCGGGGGACGGGGAGCCCGCGGAGCCCCCGGAGCCCGCCGACGTCACGGATGTCACGGACGTCACGGCGGGAGACCGTACGGGTCCCGAGGCGGGCGCAAAGGTCACGAAGGTCACGGCGGAAGGCTGACGGGTCGCGGCGGAGGTCCGGGTCCGCGGGTTCACGCCGCGCGGGGTCCGACCGCGCGGGGCGACGCCACGAGAGGCCTGTACGCGCTGGATCACTCGACGAACGGTGTACGCGCGGGTCCGCGCCACGAGAGAACTCGACGCGCGGGGCCACGACGCGAGAGGCATGGCCGCGCCGGGCCGCACCACGAGAGAACTGGACGCGAGGCCAAACCACGAACCGTTTGAACGCGCAGGGCCACCCCATGAACGGCCTGAACGCGCGGGTCCGCGCCAGGAGAGAGCCGAACGCGCGGAGCCCGCCACGAGACGCCCGGGGCCACACCACGAGAGGCCTGAACGCGCGGAGCCCGCCACGAGCCCCTACACCCGGCGTCACAAGACAAGACACCCGACCCGAAGCGTCACGCCACGAACGTACGCGGCGTCTCCGTCGCCCCGCTCGCTCCCGTCTCCACCAGGCGGGCAGCCGCGGCCAGGCGGGACGCGGCCTCGTCGGCCACCGCGCCGCCGACGGTGAACGGCAGTCGCACATAGCCCTCGAAGGCGCCGTCCACGCCGAAGCGCGGCCCGGACGGCACCCGTACGCCCACCCGCTCGCCGGCCTCGGCCAGACGCGAGCCCGACAGCCCTCCGGTACGCACCCACAGGGTGAGCCCGCCGTGCGGCACCTCGAAGTCCCAGCTGGGCAGCTCACGGCGTACGGCGGCCACGAGCGCGTCGCGGTTCTCGCGGGCCTGGCCGCGGCGCACCTCCACGGCCTGCTCCCAGCCCCCGGTGCTGAGCAGCCAGTTCACGGCCAGCTGTTCCAGGACGGGAGTGCCCAGATCGGCGTACGCGCGTGCCACCACCAGGCTACGGATCACATCAGGCGCCGCCCGCACCCAGCCGATCCGCATACCCGCCCAGAAAGCTTTGCTGGCCGAGCCCACCGTGATGACCGTCGACCCGGCTGGGTCGAAACCGCAGACGGGGCGCGGCAGTTCGAGCCCGTCGTCCAGATGCAGTTCGCTCATGGTCTCGTCCACGACCAGTACGGTGCCCGCCGACCGTGCCGCGTCCACGAGCCGCCGCCGCTGGTCCTCGTCCGCGAGCGCGCCGGTCGGGTTGTGGAAGTCGGCGACGACGTACGCGAGCCGGGGCGCCGCGTCGCGCAGTACCTGCCGCCAGCGGTCCACGTCCCAGCCCGTGAGCCCCTCGGCCATGGCGACCGGCACCAGGCGGGCTCCCGCCTCCCGCATCAGCTGGAGGATGTTGGCGTAACTGGGCGACTCGACGGCGATCCGTTCACCGCGTCCGGCGAAGAGGTGGCAGATGGCGTCGATGGCTCCCATGGCGCCGGTGGTCACCATGATCTGCTCGGGCATGGTGGGAATGCCGCGTGCGGTGTAGCGCTCGGCGAGCGTCGTGCGGAGCGCCGGCAGCCCGGCCGGATAGTCGCCGTGCGTGTGGGCGTACGGCGGCAGCTCCTCCAGGGCGCCCTGTACGGCACGGGTGAGCCAGGGCTCGGGCGCGGGCAGGGACGCGGTACCGAGGTCGATCATGGAGCCGAGCGCATCGGGCGGCAGCGGTTCGAGGCCGCGGGCGGGCAGCGGATTGCCGGCCGGTACGGCGGTCCAACTCCCGGCTCCCCTACGGGACTCCAGGAACCCCTCGCTGCGCAGCGCCTCATAGGCGGCGGCCACGGTTGTGCGGCTGACGGACAAGGAGAGGGCCAATTCGCGCTCGGCCGGCAATCGCGCGGCTACAGGGACGCGTCCTTCGAGCACGAGCAGCCGGATGCCGTCGGCGAGGGCGCGATAGGCGGGCGGGCGCCGCGTACCGGGACCGGCAGGGCGCTCCTGCTGCGAGTTGAGCAGCCGTGCCAGCTGTGCGGCACCGACCGCCGAAGTCCACTGCGCCATGATTCTCAGTCCACCTTCCCCGAATTGGCCACGGTTAGCATTCCACTACCAAGCCACAGAGTGCCATGCATCAGGCCACTAGCACTATCCAGCAGCTACGCCTGCTGGTGTTCGCCGGTCCCTCGGCGGGTGGCAGCACCGTCGTTGCCGCGGGTCAACCGAAGCGGGCGATACTGCGCGGGTGACCACGCGGATACGCCATCCCTATCTCGACCATCCCGGTCCGATCGCCTTCGCCCACCGGGGCGGGGCGGCGGACGGCCTGGAGAACACCGTGGCCCAGTTCCGGCGCGCGGTCGAGGCTGGTTATCGGTACATCGAGACCGATGTGCACGCCACCGCCGACGGCCGGCTCGTCGCCTTCCACGACGCGACGCTGGACCGGGTGACCGACGGGGCGGGCCGCATAGCGGACCTCCTGTGGGACGACGTACGGCACGCGCGCGTGGCCGGTGCCGAACCGGTGCCCCTCTTCGAGGAGCTGCTGGAGACGTTCCCCGACGTCCGCTGGAACGTCGACATGAAGGCGGAACCCGCCCTGCACCCGCTGCTCGACCTGATCGCCCGCACCAACTCCTGGGACCGCGTCTGCGTCGGCTCCTTCTCCGAGGCGCGCGTGTCCCGCGTCCAGCGCCTGGCCGGGCCGCGGCTGGCGACCTCGTACGGCACCCGGGGCGTCCTGGGGCTGCGTCTGCGCTCGTGGGGCGCCCCCGCCGCGCTGCGCCGCTCGGCGGTCTGCGCGCAGGTGCCCGAGTCCCAGTCGGGGGTCCCCGTGGTCGACCACCGCTTCGTGCGCGCCGCCCACGCGCGCGGGCTGCACGTCCACGTGTGGACCGTCAACGAGCCCGAGCGGATGCACCGTCTCCTCGACCTCGGAGTCGATGGCATCATGACCGATCACATCGAGACACTGCGCGGTGTCCTCAAGGACCGCGGCACCTGGGTCTGACCGCCCGGCGCACCGCGCGGCGTCCGCGTACGGGGACTGCGACGGGGAAGCGAGGGCACGGGTGGGCACCGACACCGTGCGGACGGAGGCGGCCGACGACGCGGCCGGGCGGCGCCGCGAACAACACGGCTGGTACTTCTACGACTGGGCCTGCTCCGTCTATTCGACGAGCGTCCTGACGGTGTTCCTGGGTCCCTACCTGACGTCGGTCGCCGAGTCGGCAGCGGACGCCGACGGCTTTGTGCACCCCCTGGGAATCCCGGTTCGCGCGGGTTCCTTCTTCGCCTACTCCGTGTCCGCGTCCGTGATCCTGTCGATCTTCGTGATGCCGCTGGCGGGCGCGGCGGCCGACCGTACCGGGCGCAAGAAGCCGCTGCTCGCGGCCGCCGCCTATGTGGGCGCCGCGGCCACCACCGGCATGTTCTTCCTGGACGGCGACCGCTATCTGCTGGGCGGCTTCCTGCTGATCGTGGCCAATGCCTCGGTGGCCGTCTCGATGGTGCTCTACAACTCCTATCTGCCACAGATCGCCCCGCCCGAGGAACGCGACGCCGTCTCGTCCAGGGGGTGGGCCTTCGGTTACGCCGCAGGCGCGCTGGTTCTGGTGGCGAACCTGGTGCTGTTCACGGCCCACGACAGCTTCGGCATATCGGAGGCGATGGCCGTACGCATCTGCCTGGCTTCGGCAGGCATCTGGTGGGGCGCCTTCACCCTCGTACCCCTCAAGCGGCTGCGCGACCGCCGCGTTACGTCTCCGAAGGGGGCGTCCGCGAACGGCTGGCGTCAACTGGCCGCCACCGTGCGGGACATGCGGAGCAAGCCCCGGACACTCGCCTTCCTCCTGGCCTATCTCGTCTACAACGACGGCATCCAGACGGTCATCTCACAGGCCTCCGTGTACGGCTCCAAAGAGCTGGACCTCGGCCAGTCGACCCTCATCGTCGCGGTGCTGCTCGTCCAGCTGCTGGCGGTGGGCGGGGCACTCGGCATGGGCCGACTCGCGCGTACGTACGGCGCGAAGCGCACGATTCTCGGCTCGCTCGTGGCGTGGACGGTGACGATCGGGGCGGGTTACTTCCTGCCCGCGGGCTCGTCCCTGTGGTTCTTCGTGCTCGCCGCCGGGATCGGACTCGTACTCGGCGGAAGCCAGGCCCTGTCCCGCTCGCTGTTCTCGCATCTGGTGCCGCCCGGCAAAGAGGCCGAGTACTTCTCGGCATACGAGATGAGCGACCGCGGCATGAGCTGGCTGGGCCCGCTTGTGTTCGGTCTCACATACCAGCTGACCGGAAGCTATCGGGACGCGATCATCTCGCTCGTGGCCTTCTTCGTCATCGGATTCGTGCTGCTCGCGCGGGTAGCGGTGCGGGAGGCCGTGCGGGATGCCGGCAACCCGGTTCCGGACCGGATCTGAGCAGGTTTGCCGAGGTCCAGAGTGGTATCGCGCCCCGTCAGGGGCGCGGGGAACTGCGCGACCAGCCACGGACGGCCCGCAGCCTCCGAACCGCATTTCCAGCGGAGCGCCGGTCACCGATTTAGCACCTGGGGCCAAAGGCCGGTAGTGTACGCGTTTGGCCTGCCAGGCGTACCGTTACTGCGCGTCAAAGATGCCAAAACGGTGGGTGACATCTGCTCTCAGATGTGACAAACCGGGCGCTGGTGGGTACAACAAGGGGCGGCTACGACGGCGACGCATGACCCGCAACGGGAATCTTTACCGCCGACCGGACGTTGACCGGATGACGACGACAGCGACACCTGTCCTGTGGGCGACAAGCCCGGGAGGCACGATTCATGAGTGAGCGAGCTCTTCGCGGCACGCGCCTCGTGGTGACCAGCTACGAGACGGACCGCGGCATCGACCTGGCTCCGCGCCAGGCCGTGGAGTACGCATGCGAGAAGGGTCATCGCTTTGAGATGCCCTTCTCGGTGGAGGCGGAGATCCCGCCGGAGTGGGAGTGCAAGGTCTGTGGGGCCCAGGCACTCCTCGTGGACGGTGACGGCCCCGAAGAGAAGAAGGCCAAGCCCGCGCGCACGCATTGGGACATGCTGATGGAGCGGCGCACACGCGAGGAACTCGAAGAGGTCCTCGAGGAGCGGCTGGCCGTTCTCCGCTCCGGTGCCATGAACATTGCGGTACATCCGCGGGACAGCCGCAAGTCCGCGTAGCCCCTCCGGGGGTTGGGCGGCATAGAGAGCGCACCCGGGACCGCGGGTGCCGTGCATTTTCGTGCACGGCACCCGCGGTTCTGTTGTGTTCTGGGTGCGGCTGAGTGGTGGGTTGCTGTCCCTGGGCTGCGCCCCAGACCCCCTTCGCCCTAACGGGCTCGTCCTCAAGCGCCGGACGTGCTGATTTTCAGCCCGTCCGGCGCTTGAGGACCGGGGGTCCAGCGTGCGGAGCCTTGAGCGCAGCCCCAGCGGGGTCAAGGGGCGGAGCCCCTGGAGGGGTTCGGGGCGGAGTCCCGAGTGGCGGGGGTTCGGGGCGCAGCCCCGAGGACGGGGGTTCGGGGCTGCGCCCCGAGGACGGGACGGGTAGGGGCGGCGGGGCGAAGAACCCGGGCCTCAGCCCATCAGCGGCGGGCGCGCCCCCGGCTCGCCCTCAGGGCCGGGGCCCCGGCGCTCGTCATCGTGGATGACCTCGCCCGGCACGACCTTGCCGTCGGGACGGTGCATGCGGGCCTGCTGGAAGGCGTCGCCCAACGTGCCGGGGGTAGCCTCGCGAAGCTTGCGTTCGAAAGTGCGCTCTGCGTAGCGGCTCAGGGACTTCTGGACCGGTGGGATCAGGAGGACCAGGCCGAACGCGTCGGATATCAGGCCGGGCAGCATCAGGAGCAGGCCGCCCAGCATCATCAGACCGTTGCCTTCGCTGGCCCGCTCGCCCTGCGGCAGCACCCCGCTCTGCTGCTGTTGCAGCGTCTCGCTCAGGACCCGGAAGGCCCGGCGTCCGGCTCGCTTGATGACCACGGAACCCAGCACGAAACCGGCCACGAGCAGCAGGAAGACGGCCCAGCCGCCCGCCGCGGACGCCACCACGGTCAGCAGCCAGATCTCCAGGACCAGCCATGCGGCGATGGCCAGCGGCAGATACGTACGCAACCGGGACCGCCGCGGTCGCGCGGGGTACGTCGGAGTCGGAGCGCCAGTCGTCATGCGTCCAGTGTGCCTGGCCGGGGCTCAGAGCGGGATAAGGGGGAGATCAGCTCCGCCCAAGGCCCAGCGGATCAGGGGGACTTGCGGCCCAGGATCCGCCCCGCCCGCTCCCCCACACCCCACGTCGTGACCCGCCACAGCGCCTCGACGAGGATGTCTCGGCTCATCTTCGAGTCGCCGAGTTCGCGTTCTACGAAGGTGATGGGGACCTCGACGACGTGGTAGCCGGACTTGACGGCGCGGCGTGCCAGGTCGACCTGGAAGCAGTAGCCCTGGGAGGCGACGTCGCCGAGGCCGAGGCCTTCGAGGGTCTCCCGGCGGAAGGCGCGGTAGCCGCCCGTGACATCGCGGAGCGGTACGTCGAGCAGGACGCGCGAGTACAGGCTGCCGCCGCGCGAGATGAACTCACGGGACTTGGGCCAGTTCACGACCCGCCCGCCCGGCACCCATCGGGAGCCGAGGACCAGATCGGCGCCCTTGAGCGCGGTGAGCAGCCGGGGCAGCTCCTCGGGCTGGTGCGAACCGTCCGCGTCCATCTCGACCAGTACGCCGTAACCGTGCTCGAGGCCCCAGCGGAAGCCTGCGAGATAGGCGGCGCCGAGGCCCTCCTTGCCCTTGCGGTGCAGCACATGGACGTGGTCGTCCTCGACGGACAGCTCGTCGGCGTGCTTGCCGGTGCCGTCGGGGCTGTTGTCGTCGGCGACCAGGACGTGCGCCTCGGGCACAGCCGCCCGCACTCGACTCACGATCGCCCTGATGTTCTCCACCTCGTTGTAAGTGGGGATGATCACCAAGGTGGTGCCGAGCGGACCGAACTGTCGCCCACCGCCGTCGTTCACAGCTTCCCCTTAAGACATCCGTGCGAGGGGCTCCACCCTAGCGAGCGCCCTCTTCGGCGGAGTAGGGGTGGCGGCCCGGGAGACCTGAGAGGGGAAAGGTACTGCGGATCGGGACCCGGCGCCCTTCGGGCCGACCTGGGACCCGCTGGCTGCGGGTCTACCTAGAGCCGTTGTCTACTGAGCGCCGGGCCCCACCCGGGTCACACCTGCCGACCGGCGGAACCTTCCCCCGCCCCCGTGGCGCGAGCGCTGGGCCTGGCTCCCAGTTGTGGTGCGCCGGTGCGGCACACCACCCCTGACACAGCGGCGCTTCGAGGGCTGCTCGGAATCTCCGCGGTCGGACGTCCGGTGGTGGACCCGGCCGAACCTACCCGCCACCCGCCGCTTTCTGTCAACAGCCGTTCGAGCTGCGGACTTTCGCTCAACTGCCTGGTCAGCGCCGAGGACACGCAGGTCGCACCACGCAGCACCCGGTGATGGCCGGAGCCGAGCCGCCCCGCCACATCACCCCTCCGGCCGTACGAACACGGTGCGGCCCCCGACGACGGTCCGCAGACAGACGGGAAGGGGTGTCCCGGGCGTCAGGTCGGGCAGTCCGGGGGTGCCGGAGCGGGGGTCCGTCGACCAGCGGGCGACCCGGTCGTCCGGGGCCTGGACGACCAGCTCCTCGGCGCGCCACACGGCGTAGTCGGCGGGTGCGCCCGGCACCAGAACGCCCGCCTCGTCCCGGCCGATCGCCCGCCAGCCGCCCCGCGTATGAGCCGTGAATGCGGCGCGTACGGAGATCCGGTGTTCCGGTGTGCGGTGGAAGGCCGCGGCGCGGACGGTGCCCCATGGGTCCAGCGGGGTGACGGGGCTGTCGGAGCCGAAGGCGAGCGGTACGCCGGTGCGCAGGAGGGCCGCGAACGGGTTGAGCGTACGGGCCCGTTCGGCGCTCAGACGCTCGGCGTACATGCCGTCCTCGCCGCCCCACAGCGCGTCGAAGGCGGGCTGGACGGAGGCGGTGAGGCCGAGTTCCGCGAAGCCCGCGATGGTCTCCGGAGTGAGCATCTCGGCGTGCTCGACGCGATGCCGGGCCGCCCGGATACGCGCCAGACCGACCTTCTCGGCGGCGGCACGCGTTCCCTCGACCACGGCGGTCACGGCGGCGTCCCCGATGGCGTGGAAGCCGGCCTGGAGCCCCGCCTCCGTACAGGCCACCACATGGGCGGCGACATCGGCGGCGTCCAGGTAGGAGGTACCGGTGTGGTCGGCGTCCGCGTACGGCTGGTGCAGGCAGGCCGTGTGGGAGCCGAGCGCGCCGTCGACGAAGAGGTCGCCCGCGGCGCCGATCGCGCCCAGTGAGCGGGCCTTGGTGACGTCCTGCTCGGCCCAGTAACCGACGACTCTCGGCCCGGCCTTCTCCGCGGCGAGCCGCAGCAGCCCGGTGAAGTCGTCCTCGGAGGAGATCTCCGGGCCCGCGCACTCGTGGACGGAGCCGATGCCGAGCGAGGCCGCGTGCGCGAGCGCGGCACGCTGGGCCTCGGTGCGCTGGGCCGGGGTGACGGCTCCCAGCGCCGCGGCGCGTACGGCGTGGTGGGCGTCCCCCGTGAGCGGTTCCCCGGCCTCGAAGCCCGCCTTCTCCCGCACCCCTGGCGTCAGATCCAGCAGGGCCGTGGTCACGACGGCGGAGTGCACGTCGATACGGCTGAGGTAGAGGGGGCGACCGCCGGTGGCCTCGTCGAGTTCGTCCCGTCGGGGTGGACGCCGCTCGGGCCAGCGGGCGGCGTCCCAGCCGTGGCCGAGCAGGACCCGGTCGCCGGGGCGGGCCGCCGCGAATTCCCGTACGCGATCGAGGGCCGCCGCCAGGGAGGGTGCGTCGGACAGATCGAGGCCGGTGAGGGCGAGTCCGGTGGCCGTGCTGTGCACATGGGCATCGGTGAACGCCGGGGTGACCAGGGCGCCTTCGAGGTCCACCACCTCGTCGGCCCCGTCCGCGAACGCGTCGGCCGCGCCCTCGGAGCCGACCCAGGCGACCTGCCCGCGTTCCACGACCATCGCGGTGGCGAACGGGTCGGCGGGGCTGTGGACTTCGCCGCCGCGCAGCAGCACGGTGCGTGGGGTGGCGGTGCTCTCACTCATGGAGAACAGTCTCGCGCCTCGGCGCCCGCACCTGTCTCCCGGGGTTCGGCCGGGGTCGTACGGGGTTCTGCCGGGACTCAGATCCTGGGGGGCCGTGCCTCGTACGGCGTCGACAGGACGACGGTCGTACGGGTCGACACGCCGGCCAGCGAGCGGAGGCGGGCGAGCAGTTCCTCGAGCTCGTGGGGGGTCGAGACGCGGACCTTGAGGATGTAGTTCTCGTCGCCCGCGACGCTGTGGCAGGCCTCGATCTCGGGGACGCCGGCCAGGCGTTCCGCGATGTCGTCCGGGGCGCTGGGGTCGAACGGTTTCACCGAGATGAAGGCCGTCAGCGGCAGCCCGACGGCCTCCGGGTCGACGACCGCCGCATAGCCGCGGATCACGCCGCGCTGCTCAAGCCGGCGCACCCGCTGGTGCACGGCCGACGTGGACAGACCGGTGGCCTTGCCCAGGTCGGTGTAGCTCATCCGCCCGTCCTCGACGAGCAGCTGCACGATCTGTCGGTCGAGCTCCTCCATGGCAGGAACCTACAGGGCCCTTGATCCCCACGGGTACCTCAGCGGCGCAGGTCATGCCCGGTTTGTGATCTGAGGGGGCAGAGCCGGCGATCCGTGCGGGGACAAATCCACCGCGTCCGGCACCTGCGGGCGGCATGTGACGAACGCCACAGCATGGCCACGGGTTCCGTGATGGTCTCGTGATTACCGCCGAGACGGGACGGGAAGTGCTTGCTGTGGTCGAGGCCGCAGCGCCTTGTCGGCCCACCCGAGGGGGAGAAAATCTATGCAGAGTCTGAAGCGCCCCGGTCGTTCCGCACACAAGCGGCAGCAGCCGGTCGTCGAGCCCGCGCCGGAGGGTGTTGAACCGGCTGAGGACGAGCTCGACGCGTACGACACCTTCGAGATGTACCGGGTGATCTGCCCGGACTGCGCGCAGCCCATCGCGCTCCTCGCGGACGAGGAGGTGCTGCCGGAGCACGCACTGTGCGCCACGCCGTGGAACCCGTTCGGGCTCACGGTCTGTGCCGGTACGGGGCGCGCGGCGGCCGAGGCCCGGCCCGCAGACGAGTCGATGGAGGCTCAGGAGCAGGACACCGCGCTGCTGTTGACGCTGCCTCAGGGGCTCGACTGGCGTACGCAGCCCTTCTCGCACGTCGGCGGCCCGGGCTCGCGGCCCATCCGGGTGCCGGTGATGCGCCGCCGCCAGGCCGCGTAGGCGCTCCGCTGGGTTCGGCAGTTTCTGAGGTGCGGGTTCGTTGTGGTTGCTCGCGCAGTTCCCCGCGCCCCTAAAGGGGCGCTGGTGGCGCCCCCACGGCAAGGCCGCACGTCGATACAGCCCCGCGCCCCTGACGGGGCGCGGTAGACCCCCGTACGGGCGCCGCCGTGAACTGACGGGCGAATCCGTTGCTGGTGACTTGTCCGGGCTCGGTGCGTTGGCCCGGGTATGACCTCCACTTACGCAGAGACGAGTCGGCGCCGCAGGATTATCGTTCCGGCAGCCGCGGAGTCGGCTTCCAAGAGTGCGTCGCAGCCGAGCACGCAGAAGCAGCCTGAGAAGCCGCAGGCGAAGACACCGCAGGCGCAGCCGCCGCAAGCTTCGCGGCAGCAGCCCCAGGATCCGCCCATCTACCGTGCCCTGATGCGTACTTGGGCCAAGCGGGGGCGGACCCTGCCGGGGCGGCACGACCCCGAGTGGGCGCGGCTTGTCGCGCCCTCGGCCATGTACGGCTATGGGTACGGGCGGTTGTTCACCGTGACTCGGGACCAGCGAGGTGACGGGCGATGACCATCCGCTGGATCTGATTCGTGCCCTCGACGATCTGCAGCACCTTGGCCTCGCGCATGTAGCGCTCGACGGGGAAGTCCGCGGTGTAGCCGTACCCCCCGAGTACCTGGACGGCGTCCGTGGTGACCTTCATCGCGGCGTCCGTGCACAGCAGCTTCGCCATGGCCGCCTGCTTGGAGAACGGCCGCCCCGCGTCGCGCAGCCGGGCGGCCGCGAGATAGAGCGCCCGGCCCGCCTCGATCTGGGTCGCCATGTCCGCGAGCATGAAGCGCAGACCTTGGAAGTCCGCGATCCGCCGCCCGAACTGCTCGCGCCCGGTGGCGTACGCGACCGCCTCGTCCAGCGCCGCCTGGGCCACGCCGATCGCACAGGCCGCGATGCCGAGCCGCCCGGAGTCGAGTGCGGACAGGGCGATCGCGAAGCCCTGGCCCTCGTCGCCGATGCGCCGGTCGTCGGAGATCCGCACCCCATCGAGGTGGATCTGAGCCGTGGGCGAGCCCTTGAGGCCCATCTTCTTCTCCGGCACCGCCGCGCTCAGCCCTTCGGCGTCACCGGGCACCAGGAACGCCGTGATGCCACGCGTCCCCTCGCCGCCGCTGCGCGCGAACACGGTGTAGAAGTCGGCGATCCCGCCATGAGTGATCCACGCCTTGGTGCCCGTGAGCACCCAGTCGTCCCCGTCCCGCTCCGCCTTCGTGCGCATTCCGGCGGCATCGGATCCGGAGGACGGCTCGGAGAGACAGTACGCCCCGAGGAGGCCACCGCCGAGCATGGCCGGCAGATGCTCGACCTGCTGTTCCTTGGTGCCGTAGTGGGCGAGGGCGTGACAGGACAGCGAGTGCACGCTGACGCCGAGGCCTACGGTCAGCCGGGCCGCGGCGAGCTCTTCGAGGACCTGGAGGTAGACCTCGTACGGCTGGTCACCGCCGCCGTATTCGGAGTCGTACGGCAGGCCGAGCAGCCCTGACTCGGAGAGCAGTGTGAAGACGTCGCGCGGGAAGCGTCCGGCGTCTTCCTCCTCGGCCGCCTTGGGGGCGATCTCGCGCT
Source organism: Streptomyces sp. NBC_00286 (assembly GCF_036173125.1). Classification (NCBI taxonomy): domain Bacteria; kingdom Bacillati; phylum Actinomycetota; class Actinomycetes; order Kitasatosporales; family Streptomycetaceae; genus Streptomyces; species Streptomyces sp. NBC_00286. The sequence continues at coordinate 8,628,952 of NZ_CP108054.1, read as the reverse complement.
GCGCGATGTCGCGGACGAGGGAGATCAGATCCCTGGCCTCGTCCGTGGGCAGTTGCCGGTCCACCGGCTGCGGGGCGCGGTCGGGCATGGCGACGCTCTCCTCCCTGTTGGGCACTTCGGCGGACGCCGACCTTGGATGCGGTGGGTCCACCGGGTCTCACAGTGCCCAGCCGATGCTGTCCCTCCGGGTCACAGAAGGAGCTGACCAGCGGCTGCGCGCTGTGAGTATGCCCGATCCGCGTCAGCGCGTCACCGGTTAACGGTCGTTAATTAGAACACATCTGGATTGGTCCGAACCATTGACGCACTGGTCTAGTCCTCCTACTGTTCCCCCAGCGACGAACGCGTTCATGCCAAGCGGTACCGTCCTGCCCGAACACCCCTCGGCAGGGCCGGCACCACTCCCCCCACGCTCCCCTCCCCCACGAGGAGACCAGATGCTCAGACCGCAACGTCCCCACGCCCGCTTCCGGACACTCCTCTCCGCCCTGTGCTGCGCCGTCCTCGGTGCGGGACTGCTCGCCGGCGCGGGCCCCGCAACGGCCTCGCAAGATGCCAAGGCGTCAGACTCGGCAGGGAAATCGCCGAGCAAAGCCGCCGACGGCTCCAAGGTCATCGGCTACTTCGCCGAATGGGGCACCTACCAGCGCCAGTACTTCGTCAAGAACATCGACACGTCCGGCTCGGCGGACAGGCTCACCCACATCAACTACGCCTTCGGCAACGTCACCGGCGGCAAGTGCGCCATGGGCGACTCCTACGCGGCGACGGAACGGACGTACACCGCGGCCGAGTCCGTCGACGGCGTCGCCGACACCTGGGACCAGCCCTTGCGCGGCACCTTCAACCAGCTGCGTAAGCTGAAGAAGAAGCACCCGGACCTCAAGATCCTCTGGTCCTTCGGGGGCTGGACCTGGTCCGGCGGCTTCACCGAGGCCGCCAAGAATCCGGCCGCCTTCGCCCAGTCCTGCTACGACCTGGTCGAGAACTCCAAGTGGGCGGACGTCTTCGACGGGATCGACATCGACTGGGAGTACCCGAACGCCTGCGGTCTGACCTGCGACACCAGCGGCCGCGAGGCGTACGGGAACCTGATGTCGGCGGTGCGCGCGAAGTTCGGCGGCTCCTCGCTGGTCACGGCGGCGATCCCGGCCGACGCCACCAGCGGCGGCAAGATCGAGGCGACGGACTACGCGGGTGCCGCGCAGTACGTCGACTGGTATCTCCCGATGACGTACGACTTCTTCGGCGCCTTTGACGCGACCGGTCCGACGGCTCCGCACTCGCCGCTGACCTCGTATCCGGGGATTCCGAAGGCGGAGTTCCACTCCTCCGCGACGATCGCCAAGCTCAAGGGACTCGGCATCCCGGCCTCCAAGCTGCTGCTCGGCATCGGCTTCTACGGGCGCGGCTGGACCGGTGTCACCCAGGAGGCGCCCGGCGGCTCCGCCACCGGTCCGGCGGCGGGGACGTACGAGCAGGGCATCGACGACTACAAGGTGCTCAAGTCGAAGTGCCCGGCGACGGGCACGGTCGGTGGCACGGCGTACGCCAAGTGCGGCAGCGACTGGTGGAGTTACGACACCCCGTCGACCATCGCAGGGAAGATGGCCTACAAGAACGAGCAGGGCCTGGGAGGCACGTTCTTCTGGGAACTGAGCGGTGACACCTCGGACGGCCAGCTGATCAAGGCGATCAACTAGCTTGTTCCGTACGTCACTTGGGGCGGGGGTCGGCGGACCCCCGCTCTTCGCTCAGACCTGGCGGGCGGCCTCGGGCGCCGGATACGAGGGGTCGAGGTCCTCGATCACCCGAAGGGCGCCGCCGAGCATCTTCACCAGCAGTTCACGCATCACGTCGCGCGAGAGCGCCTGGTGGTCGATCCAGTCGAGGGTGGCGCCCTCGACACTGCACAGCCAGCCGAGCAGCGCCGTGCGGGGCAGCGCGGCGACCTTGCGCCTGCCGTACGCTCCCTCGGCGATGGTCTCGATGATGGCTTCGCGCACGCCGTCGCGGATGGCGAGGACCTCGGCATCGAAGCCGACGCCGCCGGTGATGATCGCGCGGTACGCGGCCTGGTGCTGCTCGGCGTGACGCAGATAGCTGTCGATGGTGCGGTGGACCCGTTCCTCGGGCGGCAGTTCGAGGCCGCCGGCCGCGCGGGAGATCAGGTCGGCCACCGAGTCCTCGATGATCGCCAGGTAGTAGCCGCGCTTGGACTTGAAGTAGTAGTAGATCAAGCCCTTGGCGACATGTGCCTGCTTGGCGATGTCATCCATCGACAGGGTGTCGTAGGACGTGTCGGCGAATAACTTCCGACCGATCGCGATGAGTTCGGCACGTCGGGCCAAGGAGCGGTCGGTGCCGCGTGCGTGTGGGCGGTCGCCGTGCCGTTGACTTTGGTTCAATTCCAGCCCTGGTCTTCAACTGCCTCCGAAACTTTCGCAGGCAGTATGGCAGACCTCCACCACCTGCCCGTTCGACTCTCTTCGACGGCTTTCGCAGACCCGCAGGCCAGCCGTCAGATCATTCCGAGCTGTGTGACGAGCATCGCGAGCACCACCACGAGGGTCCAGCCGGCAAGGTGCTCGACGATCTTCGAGCCGTCGTCGTCGGGGCCGCCGGTACGGGTCTGAGGGCGTCCGGCGGTGGCGGAGTTCGCGGTCATGGCAGCTCGCTCGTATCGGCTTCGGGTCGGTGGACTCCCCGCGTCCCGGAGGTCACGGGGCTGTCCACCTTGCCACCCGAATCGGCCTGTGCGGGAGAGAGCTTGGTCACGTCCCGAATGCCCAGACCCCCAGGTCAGCGCCCGGTCAGCGGACGCCGACCGCCGCCAGCGCCTTCCGCTGGCGTGCCGTGGGATGCGCCGGGAAGTAGAGGTAACAGACGCCGCCGGTCCCGGAGGCCACGTTCCCGGAAGCGTTGTACCTCTTGGTACGGAGCCAGATGTTCTCCCAGGCGCGCCGCTGGTAGACCCGCCGCACCGCCTCGTTGCTCGGTGAGTTCGGGTCGTTGGCGATCACGTCACCGTCGGCCGTGAACCCGATGACGGTCATCAGATGGCCCGCGGTGCCGTATCCCGCTCCGGGCAGCTCCGACTCGAGGAACGACTGGGACGTGATGACCGGGATGCCCGCCGCGATCAGCGTTTCCAGATCACCGAGTGAACCGAGCCGCGTCACCACGCCCTGCAGGTCCTTGTACGTGGCGGCGTACGCGGCGTTGAAGGGCCAGTTGCCGCAGCCCTCGTACTGGTAGTCGTAGGTGAACCGGGCGGCATGGCACACCTGCGGATCCGCGAAGTCGGGATTGACCCAGGCCAGGTCCTCGGCCGTGGGCTTCCGCCCCCAGTACTCGATGATCATCTGCGAGGAGGTGGGGCTGCACCAGGCCTCGCCGCCGTTGTCGTACTCCGGGTACTGGCCGATGTGGGTCTCCTGCGAGTACCGCGGCACCGTCAGCTCCTTGGCGAGTGCGGGCTTCGAGGCCGGGACGGTGAAGCGGTCCGGGATGTCGGAGCCCATCGCGCCAAGCCGCCACACGGTCGGCGTGATCTTCGTGCCGGGCTTGCGGTACAAGGTCAGCCGCAGCCGGTACGAGTCGAGGCGCAGGCCGGAGGCCGGGTCGTCGATGGCGAAGGTGTCCGTCCAGACGCTGCTCTTGTCGTCGCTCTGGTCGTCCACCGAGGTCCGCCTGATGTCCTGGTCGTCGGCCGCCCAGCGGCCCATCACGTACCAGGGGGTCTTGGTGCCGTCGGAGTAGGTGCCCGCCAGCTCGATCTGGAGCCAGGTGCCGGCCGGAGTGTGCGCGTTCCAGGAGGCGATGACCTCGGTCGAGGGTACGGCGAGGCGGTGGACGGGCGAGGTCCAGCGCGCGTACTCCCAGGTGGCCGTCTTGCCGGTGTGCGGGTCCGCGTAGTCGGTGCGGCCCGCGGGGGTCGCGATCACCAGGCCGGGGCGTTTCCCGGAGACGGCTCGGGTGCCCTTCGCGGTGCCGCCGCGCCAGTCGGCGTACGAGGTCCAGGCGCGGTTGTCGACCTGGCGGGACGGCGCTTTCGAGGGGGCGGGCGCGGTGCGGGCGGAGGAGCCGGCGGCGGCCGCCGGGCTCGCGGCGCCCGCCGCTGCCGCGGCCATCGCCACGGCCAAGAGGCTTCTGCGGGAGGGCTGTTGGGCTCTGGTCATGTGTGGGCGACCCCCAGGTTTCCGGAACGGGCGAGTCCTTGAGTGCGGGTGTGCGGCCCACTATGGAGGGCCGTGCTGCGCGCTGCCAGCACTTCAGGGGTCGTGGCACCGATCAATATTGGTCACAACCATTGGCACAACGATCGGGAAATACCCTGGCAATGTGCACACCTCGCCCGATGCCCTCGCCTCCCGCCTCCGCCGACTGCCGCCTTCCTGCGGCCCCGTCCGCCTGATCGGCGTCGACGGGCACGCGGGCTCCGGAAAGACGACGTTCGCGGGGCGGCTGGCCGAGGCGCTGGGCGGTGCACCCCTACTGCACCTCGATGACATCGCCACCCACGAGGAACTGTTCGCGTGGACGGAACGGCTGCTCCGGGACGTCGTAGAGCCGCTGAGCCGCGGTGAACGGGCGCACTACCGGGCGTACGACTGGCTGGCGCGCCGCTTCGGGCCGGTCCGCGCCCTGCCGCCCGCGCCCGTGGTGCTCGTCGAAGGCGTGGGCGCGGGACGCCGAGCGTTGCGGCCGTTTCTGGCGTGCCTGCTGTGGATGGAGTCCGCGCCCGAGGACGCCTGGGCGCGAGGCCGGCAGCGGGATGGTGCGGAGCAGAGCGACTTCTGGGAAGGGTGGGTCGTCGCCGAGCGCCGCCACTTCGCCGATGACCCTTCTCGGCCCTTTGCCGATCTCTTGGTGCGGGGGTTTTCAGAGGGGTTTGAGGTGCTTAAGGGACCTGCTGGGACTGCTGGACCAGACCAGATTGTCACGCACCGTGACGGGTCATCGCCTGTGTGCTGAACCTGTGAAGAGGCGTGTCCGAGAACTGCCCCAAGTGCTTCAACTCGGCTTGACCGGGGGGCCGTACAGGTCTTACGTTTCCAATGTGCGGCTCTTCGGAGTCGCCGACAGACGCGAAGCCCCCGGTTGTTCCCCCGTGATCGGGGGCTTCGTTCTGTCCTCATTCCGGATTCCGGACGCACTTCGACATGTTTCGCTCACCCTCGGTCACCGAGCTGAGTGCGCCCCATGTGCTCCCACCTCGAAGAACCCGTCGTGCGGGCACTCTTCGGCCGGGCCCCACCCCGCGGGTACGATGCCTCTCGGTGCGACCTTCGGACGGCTGCTCTCCGCACCGAACGCACAACTCCCGTCCACAGCACAGCGGTTCGACGAAGGCTGCCGACGGGCACCGGCCCGACCGGCACTCAAACGGGGGCACGGTATGTGGGGGACGTGATGGACTTCGGCACGCAGGGCCCCGAGGCCCCGGCCGACCTCGCCTGGCTGCGAGGTGTGGACGCCTACACGATGGGGGCCTATCCGCAGGCGGAGGAGGAGTTCCGCGCGGCGGTCCGGATCGACCCGGGGATGGCCGACGGCTGGCTCGGGCTGCACGCACTGCGCATCGACACCACCACCGCGCTGCTGCGGATGTTCCGGCACCGCGAGCGCTTCGGGGAACAGCGCGCCCGCCACCGGCGCACGCTCAACTCCTGGTACTGGCTGGGCTGGTGGGTGCAGCCCGTCCTGGAGAGCCCGCGCGATCTGCTGCTCGCGCACGCCTCGCACTGGCTCGACGGACGTCATGTCCCGGAGCTGGACCGGGCGCTCGCGGGACTGCCGCCGGTGGACGCCGACCGGCAGGTGCGGTTTCTGCACGCCTGCCGGGCCTACCTCGTCAAGGACTGGGAGCAGCTGGCCCGGCACACCGATCCGCTGATCGACGATCCGATGCTCGGCATCGAGGCCGGGCTCTTCGGCGGCATGGCGCGCGTACGCCTGGAGATGTACGGGCAGGCCGAGCCTCTGCTGTCGGCGGCGCTGATGCGTTGTCGCAGCGAGCAGCCGCAGCGCAAGGAACTGCGGTACTGGCTGGCGCGGGCGCATGAGGGCACCGGACGGTCGGCGGCGGCGCTGCCCCTGTACCGGGCGGTGCACCGGGTCGACCCCGCCTTCATGGACACCTCGGCGCGGCTCGCGGCGATCTCCGAGGGCGACGGGTACGACGACGCGGCGGATCTCGCGGCGATCACGCTCACCGGCGTCCAGGACATGATCGACGGACCGGATGGTGTGGACGCATTGTTCGGTGCGGAGGGCCGGGATCTCAAGCTTTCCGAGGCCGATCTGCCGCCGCCGGGCGGGCTGTCGCCGGATGCCGACACGGTCCGCGAGAAGGCCATAGTGCCGGTCCGGCCTTCGCATCCGCCGACCGGCCCCACCGATCCTGGGTTGCTGGAGGAGGCGCTCGCCGAGCTGGAGCGGATGGTCGGCCTGGAGCCGGTGAAGCGCCAGGTGAAAGCGCTGTCCGCGCAGTTGAACATGGCTCGGCTGCGTGCCGGCCAGGGCCTGCCTGTGCAGCCGCCGAAGCGGCACTTCGTGTTCTCGGGCCCTTCCGGCACCGGCAAGACCACTGTGGCCCGCATCCTGGGCCGGGTCTTCTACGCACTCGGGCTGCTCGGCGGCGACCACCTCGTGGAGGCCCAGCGCGCCGACCTGGTGGGCGAGTACCTCGGCCAGACCGCTGTGAAGGCGAACGAACTGATCGACTCCGCGATCGGCGGCGTCCTCTTCGTCGACGAGGCGTACTCGCTGTCCAACTCCGGCTACGGCAAGGGCGACGCCTACGGCGACGAGGCGCTGCAGGTGCTGCTCAAGCGCGCCGAGGACAACCGCGACCACCTGGTGGTGATCCTCGCCGGGTACCCGGAGGGCATGGACCGCCTGCTCGCCGCCAACCCCGGGCTTTCGTCCCGCTTCACGACCCGCGTCGACTTCCCCTCGTACCGTCCCCTCGAACTCACCTCGATCGGCGAGGTGCTGGCCGCCGAGAACGGCGACGTATGGGACGAGGAGGCGCTCGACGAGCTGCGCTCCATCAGCGGGCATGTCGTCGACCAGGGCTGGATCGACGAACTCGGCAACGGCCGCTTCCTGCGCACCCTGTACGAGAAGAGCTGCGCCTACCGCGATCTGCGGCTGTCCGGCTACACCGGCGAGCTGACCCGCGACGACCTGTCCACCCTCCGCCTGCCGGACCTGATGCAGGCGTACGGCGAGGTGTTGTCGGGCCGCGGGCCCCAGGATCCGTCGGCGCTGTGACCGAGCGGCCCTCGGGGGACCAAGGCTGTTGCGGGAACTTGTGACACTTGCACGTGCAAGTGTCACAAGTTCCCGCAACAGCCCCCTACCCCTCAGCTCGCCAGAGCCTCCTCAGGGGCACCGCTCGGGACGGGCTCCGCCAGCGTCGTCACCTGCTGAGTCTGCTGGGTCTCCGGGGCGGTCCGGTGCGCCGGGTCGCGTACCTCGCCGACCAGGAGTTCCAGTACGTCCTCCAGGGCGACCAAGCCGAGTACGCGGCCTGAGGCGTCGGCGACCTGGGCGAGGTGCGTCGCGGCGCGGCGCATCACGGTCAGGGCGTCGTCCAGCGGGAGCTCCGAGCGCAGGGTCGTCATCGGGCGCCAGATCTGCTGCGGCACGGCCCGGTCGGAGTCCTCCAGGTCGAGTACGTCCTTCACGTGCAGATAGCCCATGAAGGCGCCGTTCTCCGCGCACACCGGGAAACGGGAGTAGCCGGTGCGGGCGGTGAGTGCGACGACCTGGCCCGGGGTGACCGAGAGGCCGACCGTCACCAGTGACTCACGGTCCAGAAGCACATCCGTGACGGGGCGGGAGCCCAGCTCGAGGGCGTCCTCCAGGCGTTCCTGCTCCTCGGGGTCGAGGAACCCGGCCTGGCCCGCGTCCTCCACCAGCCGGTTGAGCTGCTCGCTGGTGAAGACGGCCTCGACCTCGTCCTTCGGCTCGACCCGGAAGAGCCTGAGGATCAGGCGGGAGCAGGCGCCGAGGCCCGAGGTGACCGGCTTGCACAGCCGGGCGAAGGCGACCAGGCCGGGGCTGAGCCACAGAGCGGTCTTCTCCGGCGCGGCCATCGCCAGGTTCTTCGGCAGCATCTCGCCGACGACGAGGTGGAGGAAAACGACCACGGCGAGGGCGAGGACGTAGCCGAGGGGGTGGATCGCACCCTCCGGCAGGTGCACCGCGTGGAAGACGGGCTCCAGGAGGTGGGCCACGGTGGGCTCGGCGACGGCGCCCAGCGTCAAGGAGCAGACGGTGATGCCGAACTGGGCGGCCGCCATCATCTGCGGCAGGTTCTCCAGGCCGTACATGACCTGCCGGGCGCGTGCGGTGCCAAGCGGTTCGATCTGGCTGCGGCGTACGGAGACGAGGGCGAACTCGGCGCCGACGAAGAATCCGTTGGCGAGTACGAGCAGGGCGGCGAACAGGAGTTGGAGCATGCTCATCGGACGGCCTCCACCACGGCGTCCGCGGTCTTGACCAGACGTACCCGCTCGGCCCGGTAGTGCCCGACCTGCCGCACCGACAGGCGCCAGCCCGGGAGTTCGGCCTTGTCGCCGGGGGCCGGGATGCGGCCGAGCAGATCGGCGACGAGGCCGGCGACCGTCTCGTACGGACCCTCGGGCACATCGAGGCCGATGCGCTGGAGGACGTCGACGCGGCAGCTGCCGTCGGCGTCCCAGGCCGGGCGGCCGTCCTCGGACGGGGCCACGGCGAGCTCGGGCAGATCGTGACCGTCGTGCTCGTCGCGGACCTCGCCGACGAGTTCCTCGACGATGTCCTCAAGGGTCACGACTCCGGCCGTGCCGCCGTACTCGTCGACGACGACCGCGATGGGCTGCTCGCTGCGCAGCCGCTCCAGGAGGGGCTTGACCGGCAATGTCTCCGGGACGAGCAGCGGGGCCTGCGCAATCCGGGCGACGGGCGTGCGCAGCCGGTCGTGCGTGGGCACCGCGAGGGCGTCCTTGAGGTGCACCATGCCGACGATTTCGTCGATGCGCTCCCGGTAGACGGGGAAGCGGGACAGGCCGGTGGCGCGGGTGAGGTTGACGACGTCCTCGGCGGTCGCGGAGGACTGCAGGGCGCTGACCTTCACGCGCGGCGTCATGACGTGCTGCGCGGTGAGATCGGCCAGCGAGATGGTGCGGACGAAGAGGTCGGCGGTGTCCTGTTCCAGAGCGCCGGCCCGGGCGGAGTGCCGGGCCAGGGAGATGAGTTCGCCGGGGGTGCGGGCGGAGGCCAGCTCCACGGTCGGCTCAACGCCGAAGACACGGACGAGCCGGTTGGCGACGGCGTTCAGGCCGGCGATCACCGGCCTGAACAGACGGGCGAACAGGTGCTGAGGTCCCGCGACGAAGCGCGCGACCTGCATCGGCCTGGACACCGCCCAGTTCTTGGGCACGAGCTCGCCGATCACCATCTGCACGGCCGAGGCCAGCAGCATGCCGACGATCACGGAGACGCCGGGTACGGCGCCTTCGGGGATGCCGACCGAGGTGAACGGGCCGCCCAGCAGCTCGGCGAGCGCCGGTTCGGCGAGCATGCCGACGACGAGGGAGGTGATGGTGATGCCGAGCTGGGTGCCGGAGAGCTGGAAGGACAGCTCCTTGAGGGACTCGACGACCCGGTGGGCCCGTCGGTCACCCTCTGCCGCGGCCTTCTCGGCGTCGGGGCGCTCCACCGTGACGAGGCCGAACTCGGCCGCCACGAAGAAGCCGTTGGCGAGGATCAGCAGGAACGCCGCCGCAAGGAGCAGCAGGGGGATGGTCATGCCGCCGCCTCGATGGGCCGGGAGGGGGCGGCGCAGGTACTACAGGACGATCCGTCCATCGCTGGAGGGAGTCACTCCTCGAGTAGCAGGAGCCCCTGACTTCCGGGGCGGAACATCAGGGGCGGAGGCGCAACGAAAACGCGTCCGGCACCAGATTAATCAAGACACCGGCGAAAACGGCAGGGTGAATTCCTGCGATCAGCCGTGATGTTCGCCGGAGCGGCCGTCGCCCGGTTCGTCGTGCGGTTCGTCGATCTCGCCGATCGCCTGGGCCTCGGCCAGCGCCCGCAGCGTACGGGCGTCCCTGATCGCCCGCTGCTTCGCGATGCCCGGCTGGATACCGAGCGCGGGCAGGCTGGTGCCGTCGCTGAGGTTCAGGAACACCCACGGGTCGCCGGGACGCAGGTTGACCTGCAGAATCTCCGCCCAGGCAAGGTGCCGTCGGCTGGCGATGTTGACGACGGTGACCCCGGACTCGTCGGCGACGACTTTCGGCCGTGAGAGCAGGACGAGGACCCCGCAGAGCAGTGCCCCGGTGAAGACGAAGCTGAGGCGCTCGCCCGGGCTGAGCTTCTCCAGCAGCATCGCGACCGTCGTGATGACCACGAAGATCGTGGCACCGGCGGTCAGCAGGACGGCACGGGTGCGTCCCGGCCTGAAGGTGACGGGCAGGGTGGGCAGATCCGACATGGGCGTGCTCCGGATCCCGGTCAGAGACGGCAGGCGTGGATGGCCGTGGTCAGGATGGCCCGGGCGCCGATGTCGTACAGGTCGTCCATGATCCGCTGGGCTTCCTTGGCCGGAACCATCGCCCGGACGGCGACCCAGCCCTCGTTGTGCAGCGGCGACACCGTCGGCGACTCCAGCCCGGGCGTGAGGGCCACGGCCTTCTCCAGCTCCTCGACGCGGCAGTCGTAGTCCATCATCACGTACGTCCGCGCGACCAGGACGCCCTGGAGACGGCGCAGGAACTGCTGCACCTTCGGCTCCTCGCCGTCCGTCCCCGTACGGCGGATGACGACGGCCTCGGACTTCATGATGGGCTCGCCGATGACCGCGAGGCCCGCGTTGCGCAGCGAGGTACCGGTCTCGACGACGTCCGCGATGACCTCGGCGACGCCCAGCTCGATCGCGGTCTCGACGGCGCCGTCGAGGTGGACGACGGAGGCGTCGATGCCGTTGTCGGCGAGGTGCTTGGCGACGATGCCCTCGTACGAGGTGGCGACCGTCATGCCGTTCAGGTCGGTGACGCCGTTCGCCGTGCCGGGCTTTGTGGCGTAGCGGAATGTGGAGCGGGCGAAGCCGAGCGGCAGGATCTCCTCGGCGTCGGCGCCGGAGTCGATGAGCAGGTCGCGGCCGGTGATGCCGATGTCGAGCTGCCCGGAGGAGACGTAGATCGCGATGTCGCGGGGGCGGAGGTAGAAGAACTCGACGTCGTTCTCAGGGTCGACGATCCGCAGTTCTTTGGACTCCCGGCGCTGCTGGTAGCCGGCCTCATGCAGCATCTCCGCCGCAGGGCCTGACAGGGAACCCTTGTTGGGGACGGCGATGCGCAGCATGAGGTCGGCTTCCTTTGTTCGTTCGTACGGTGCGGGAGTCGGGGTTGCGTCTGTACGGCGTGACGGCTCAGAGGTGGGCGTACACGTCGTCCAGGGAGATGCCGCGGGCGACCATCATCACCTGGACGTGGTAGAGCAGCTGCGAGATCTCCTCGGCGGCCGCTTCCTTGCCCTCGTACTCGGCGGCCATCCAGACCTCGGCGGCCTCTTCGACGACCTTCTTGCCGATGGCATGGACGCCCTTGCCGACCAGCTCGGCGGTGCGGGAGGTGGCGGGGTCGCCGTTGGCGGCCTTGTGCTGGAGCTCGGTGAAGAGCTCCTCGAACGTCTTCTTGGACATGGTGGCGCCCACTTTACGCGCAGCCGCCCGTTCCTCAGCGCCAGGGTTCGGATACTGAGCGCAGTGTGGCCGCGGTCGCGACGGCGGCCGTCACCGCCTCGTGTCCCTTGTCCTCGCTGGAGCCCGCGATGCCCGCGCGGTCGAGGGCCTGTTCCTCGGTGTCGCAGGTCAGCACGCCGAAGCCGATGGGGACGCCGGTGTCCACGGAGACCTGGGTGAGGCCCTGGGTGACGCCCTGGCACACGTACTCGAAGTGGGGGGTGCCGCCGCGGATGACGACGCCCAGGGCGACGATCGCGTCGTAGCCCCGGCCCGCGAGAACCTTGGCGACGACCGGCAGCTCGAAGCTGCCGGGGACGCGCAGGACGGTCGGCTCGTCGATGCCCAACTCGCGCAGGGCGCGCAGGGCGCCGTCGACGAGGCCTTCCATCACCTTTTCGTGCCACTGTGCCGCGATCACCGCGACGCGCAGGTCGCCGCAGTTGCGTACGGACAGTTCAGGTGCACCCTTGCCGCTCACGTGTCTCCTTGAGTGATCTCTTACTGGTTGCCGCAGGGGGACACGGTGGTCGTGTCCAGCCAGGGCAGGTCGTGCCCCATCCGGTCCCGCTTGGTGCGCAGGTAGCGGAGGTTGTGCTCGCCCGCCTTCACGGGCATCGGCTCGCGGTCGGTGACCTTGAGGCCATGGCGGACGAGGGCGTCGGTCTTGTCGGGGTTGTTGGTCATCAGCCGCACGCTGTGCACGCCGAGATCCTCGAGGATCTGCGCGCCCGCGCCGTAGTCCCGGGCGTCCGCGGGCAGGCCCAGCTCCAGGTTGGCGTCGAGTGTGTCGCGACCGCGCTCCTGAAGCTCGTACGCCCGCAGCTTGGACAGCAGCCCGATGCCGCGCCCTTCATGCCCGCGCAGATACACCACCACTCCCCTGCCCTCGGCGTGGATGCGCTCCAGGGAGGCCTCCAGCTGGGGGCCGCAGTCGCAGCGCAGCGAGTGGAAGATGTCGCCGGTGAGGCACTCGGAGTGGACGCGGACGAGTACGTCCTCGCCCTCGCCGATTTCGCCGTGGACGAGGGCGACGTGCTCGACGCCGTCGACGGTGGAGCGGTAGCCGTATGCCGTGAACTCGCCGTAGGCGGTGGGGAGCTGGGTCTGTGCTTCGCGGCGGACGGTGGGCTCGGAGCTCTGGCGGTAGGCGATGAGGTCCTCGATGGAGATGATGGTCAGGCCGTGCTTGCGGGCGAAGGGGATCAGCTCGGGCAGGCGCAGCATCTGGCCGTCCTCGCCGGCGATCTCGACGATGGCGCCGGCCGGGCGCAGGCCCGCGAGCCGGGCCAGGTCGACGGCGGCCTCGGTGTGGCCGTTGCGGGCGAGGACGCCGCCGGGCTTGGCGCGCAGCGGGAAGATGTGGCCGGGGCGGACGAAGTCACCGGCCTGCGCCGTACCGCTCGCCAGCAGCTGGAGTGTGGTGGCGCGGTCGGAGGCGGAGATGCCCGTGGTGACGCCGTGCGCGGGGGTGGCATCGACGGTGACCGTGAAGGCGGTGCGCATCGACTCGGTGTTGTGCTGCACCATCTGCGGCAGTTCGAGCCGGTCGAGTTCGTCGCCCTCCATCGGCGCGCAGATCATGCCCCGGCACTCGCTCATCATGAAGGCGATGATCTCGGGGGTCACCTTCTCGGCGGCGATGACGAGGTCGCCCTCGTTCTCCCGGTCCTCGTCGTCGACGACCACGACCGGTCGGCCCGCCGCTATGTCGGCGATGGCCTGCTCGATGGGGTCGAGGCTGAGGTCCTCGAAGCCTTCGGTGCTGTACAGGATGGGTGCCGCAGTCATGCGGGGGCTCCTTCCAGGACGGGCTGCGCGCTCTGCCGCGAGCGCAGCCACCAGTCGCGCATGCCCCACAGGACGAGTGCGCCGTAGATGATGTAGACGAAGCCGGAGAAGGCGAAGCCGTTGGCGAAGTTGAGGGGCACGCCCACCAGGTCGACGAGCAGCCAGGCGAACCAGAACTCGACCATGCCGCGCGCCTGGGCGTACATGGCGACGATCGTGCCGACGAAGATGTACGCGTCCGGCCAGGGGTCCCAGGAGAGGGTCGGGTACGCGGTGAAGAGCCCGCCGACCGCGAGGGTGCCGAGCGCGGCGGCGCCGGCCAGGTAGCCCCGCTCGCGCCAGGTGGCGAACCGTACGGCGACCGAGCCGTCCTGCGCCTTCCGCTCGCCGCGGTTCCACTGCCAGAAGCCCCAGGCGGCGACGGCCATGACGATCACCTGCTTGCCCGCGCTGCCGGAGAGGTGGGCGGTGGCGAAGGCCGTGAGGAGGATGGCGCCGGCCAGGAACTGGGCGGGCCAGGTCCACAGGGAGCGTCGCCAGCCGAGGGCGAGGGCGATCAGACCGATGGTGTTGCCCATCATGTCCGCCCACTTGATGTGCTGTCCGAAGACCGTGAAGGCCTCGGAGTTCAGCCAGTTCACCGCCCGGCCCCCTGGCTGCCGAGCAGCCGCTCGACGTACTTGGCGATGACGTCGACCTCGAGGTTGACCGGGTCGCCGGGCTGCTTGAGGCCGAGCGTGGTCAGGGCGAGGGTCGTGGGGATGAGGCTGATGGTGAAGTAGTCGGGGCCGGCGTCGACGACGGTCAGGCTGATGCCGTCGACGGTGATGGAGCCCTTCTCGACGACGTAACGCTGGAGGTCCTCGGGGAGCGAGATCTTCACGATCTCCCAGTTGTCGGACGGCTTGCGCTCGATGATCTCGCCCGTGCCGTCCACATGGCCCTGCACGATGTGCCCGCCGAGTCGTTCGCCGACGGCCATGGGGCGTTCGAGGTTGACGCGGGAGCCGACGGTGAGGGCGCCGAGGCTGGAGCGGTTCAGGGTCTCCGCCATCACGTCGGCGGTGAACTCGTCGCCTTCGTGGTCGACGACCGTGAGGCATACGCCGTTGACGGCGATGGAGTCACCGTGGCGCGCGCCTTCGGTGACGACAGGTCCACGCAGTCGGAAGCGGGAGGCGTCGTCAAGATTCTCGACGGACGTGACCTCGCCCAGCTCTTCGACGATTCCGGTGAACACTTCCCGGGTCCTCCTGCCTCTTCGGGCACGGACTCCGGGGCCTGTCGATGACGACAGATATGAACGGACGACGACACCGGGAACGACGCCGAATGAGACGTGTCCTGGGACACGTCGAAACAGACGGCGACGCGCACGAATGCCCGCCCGCCGCGCACTGCCTCCCATCCGGACTTTAACCGTCGGTCCAGGAATTTCACCTGGTCAACCGGCCGCTGGAAGCGACCGGGTCGCGGACTTTAACCGCCGGTTCGGAGTTTCACCGACCCCGGAGTGCGCTGCTTCTGGTACAGAGCCAGTGTGCCACGCCTGATCGATGCCTACGGACCCGATTCCTGTGGGGTGACTCACAGACCATCTCGATGGACTTCACGCCACACTCATGACGGCCCAACTTCCGCACGGGCACGGCGCCTTACTATTGGTCCATACCTATTGACGCACTGTTTGAGTCCTCTTAGGGTCTGCGTTCACCGATCCGCCCCCAAGAGCGACCCGGCGGCGGTGACGGAGGCCCTTGCCCCGCCGCCGGGTCTCTGCCCGGAAGCCTCACGGCGTGAACAGCTCGTCCTGCGCGCCCTCCCGCGCCATCAGCAACGCCCCGCGGAGCACCGCCCCGCCGCCCAGCGAGCTGGCCCGCACCTCGGTGGGCAGCGGTGACATCCGCGTGAGCCGCTCCTGGACCCGGCCCGCGAGCGTCTCGCCACCCGCCTGCCCGATCTCCCCCGCGAGCACCACACAACCCGGGTCCAGCACGGCGATCACGGAGGCGGTGCCTATGGCCACACGATCGGCGAGCACGTCGAGGAACTGGCCCGCCGCGGCACTCGCCGGCACAGCACCGGCCGCCGCCCGCACCAGGGCCGCCGCTTGCGGCTCGTGAGGCGATGGGGGCGCCACCACCCCGTACCGCTCGGCGAGTTCGACGATGGCCGCCGCCCCCGCGAGGGAGTGGAAGCCGCCGCCGCAGTCCGTCGCCGACGGCAGCCCCGCGGTTCCCGGGACCGGGAGGAAGCCGATCTCGCCGGTGCCGCCGGAGGCGCCCCTGCGCAGGGTGCCGTCGAGGACCACGGCGGCGCCGATGTCGTGCCCGAGCCAGAGGAGGACGAAGGTGTCCCGGTCGCGGGCGGAGCCGGCGCGCTGTTCTGCCAGGGCCGCGAGGTTCGTCTCGTTCTCGATGAGGACGCGGGCCGCGAGCCGGTCGTCGAGGGCGGCGACGAGGCGCCGGTGCCACTCGGGCAGTCCGGAGGAATCGCGGAGTTCACCGGTGGCGGGGTCGATGAGGCCGGGCGCACCGATCCCCACCGTGTGCAGCTTGTCGGCCCCTGCCTCCTTGGCCGTACGTTCGACCAGGGTGACCGCCTGCTCGACGGCGGACCCGGTGCCCGCCTCGTCCCCGATCGGCACCGAGGCCTCGGCCAGCACCGAGCCCAGCAGATCCGTGACGACCACGGACACACCTTCGGTACGTACGTCCACCGCGGCCAGTTGCGCGAGATCGGCGACGATCCCGTACAGCCGGGCGTTCGGGCCACGTCGCTGCTCCCCCGCCTCTCCTACGACCGCGATCAGCCCGGCGGCCGCGAGGCGTTCCACCAGGTCGGCGACCGTGGGCCGGGACAGTCCGGTGAGCTGCTTCAACTGCCCTGCCGTCAAAGGACCTTCCTGCAGCAGCCGCAGGGCGAGCCGGTCATTGATGGCCCGGGCGGTACTCGGAGATGCGGGCATGCCGGGATCCTTCCAGATTGGAGGGGCGAGGCGACCAGGGCCCGATATCCGCTATCTATCAGGCAGGGACCCTGATAGTTTACGTCGGCGGATCGGCAGAGCGGCCAGGCGCGAGGGAGGGCCCGGAGACGTGAGTGAAGTGGTCTACGACAAAAGCGAGTTGAGGCGCGCCCGGTACGCCGTGGCGACGGTCTTCGCCGTAC
Source organism: Streptomyces sp. NBC_00286 (assembly GCF_036173125.1). Classification (NCBI taxonomy): domain Bacteria; kingdom Bacillati; phylum Actinomycetota; class Actinomycetes; order Kitasatosporales; family Streptomycetaceae; genus Streptomyces; species Streptomyces sp. NBC_00286. Next base: position 8,612,247 of record NZ_CP108054.1, on the reverse strand, counting down.
ACGGCGCCGTGACGGGCTCGTTCGCGACCCGCGTTCCGTGGATCCAGGACCACGCCTCGGTGAGCGCGGGCCAGCTGGGCCTGGCGCTCGCGTTCCCCGCGATCGGCGCCTCCGTGGCGATGCCGCTGGCCAGCGGGATCAGCCATCGCTTCGGTGCCCGTGCGGCCCTGCGCGGACTGCTCGCGCTATGGACGCTGGCCTTGGTGCTCCCCTCGCTCGCGCCGAACCTGCTCACGCTCTGCGTGGCGCTCTTCGTGTACGGCGCCACCGCGGGCATGGCCGATGTGGCGATGAACGCGCTGGGCGTCGAGGTCGAGACCCGGCTCGACAAGTCGATCATGTCCGGCCTGCACGGCTGGTGGAGCGCGGGCGCCCTGATCGGCTCGGCGGCGGGCACCCTCGCCGCCCACCTGGGCTCGGACGCCCGCCTCCATCACGCGCTGGCGGCCGTGGCGCTCACCCTGATCGGTGTGGCCGCCTGTCAGGGCGTACTGGATCTGCGGCCCACGGAGGACGAGGAGGCGCCGCCGCGGTTCGCGCTGCCGCCCAGGTCCGCGCTGCTCATCGGCGCGGTGGGGTTCTGCGCGGTGTTCGCGGAAGGGGCGAGCCTGGACTGGTCGGCGGTTTACCTGCGGGATGTGCTGGGCAGTTCGGCGGGGGTCGCGGCGGCGTCCACTACCGGCTTCACGCTCACCATGGCGCTCGCGCGCATCGCGGGTGACAGGGTGATCGACCGCTTCGGCCCGGTCCGCACCGTACGCGTCGGCGGCGTCCTCGCGACCCTCGGCGGACTGCTCGTCGTGGTGGCCGAGAACGCGGTGGTGGCGATGAGCGGCTTCGCGCTGCTCGGCCTCGGTATCGCCGTCGTCGTCCCGCTCTGCTTCGCGGCGGCCGGACGCAGCGGGCCCAACCCGGCCCAGGCCATCGCGGGCGTCGCCACCATCACGTACACCTCGGGCCTGATCGCCCCGTCCGCGATCGGCACGATCGCGGACGCGACCAGCCTGGTGGTGTCCTTCGGCCTGGTGACGGCCCTGACCTTCGGGCTCGCCGCGTTCGCCGGCGTGCTGCGCGGCGGCGCCCGGCAGAGTGCCGAGGTCGCTTCACACGAGCCGGTTCAGCGCGCCAAGTCGTAGGCGTAGTCCGGTGCGAAGGTCCCCGGCGCGGCCTGGCAGCCATCGGACTCGCCCGGCAGCTTGATCCACAGGTAGCCGTCGATCCGGGCCTCTCCGGTGTTCAGGGTCGGCGCCCGGCCCAGCTTGAGGCCCGCCGGATCGCACCACTCGCCGGGGGGCGGGGTGCGGCCACCATTGCGGCTGGTGTCGATGACGGCGCCGAGGCTCGCGGGGCCGCCGAGCGCGTCCAGGGTCTGCCGGACGTACGCGATCTCGCCGTTCGTACCGTTGAAGTTGGCTACGTTGCTGAAGATGCCGTCCGAACTCGCGGCCGAGGCGGCGCCTGCCTGGCGCAGCCGCCCGGCCATGGTCCCGGCGCCGCGCCAGGTGGAGTGGCCCGCGTCGTAGTACACCCGGGCGTTCGGGTTCGCGGTCTTGAGGACGCGGCCCGCGCGGGCCAACGAGGCGAAGCGGGCGCCCCGGTCCCCTTCGGACATGCAGTCGGCCAGGGCGATGGCGTCGGGCTCCAGGATCACGACGACCTCTCCGGAACCGAGGCCCGCCGCGAACTTGTCGATCCAGGCGTCGTACTCGCCGAGGCTGCCCGCCCCGCCCTGGGAGGGCCCGCCGCAGTCGCGCTGCGGGATCGCGTACGGCACCACGATCGGGACGCGCCCCTGGGCAGCGGCAGCGGATGTGACTGTACGGACCCGCGAGGTGATGGTGTCCGGAGCGAACTCCGCGAACCACACTGCCTGCGGCTGATTCGCCAGACGGGACTCTATGACTGCGCGGCGCGGGTCGTTGGGGTTCGCGGCGACCCACTGGAGCGCATGGGAATCGGGGTAGCGGTACAGATTCGTGGACACCGCGACAGGCTTCGGCTTCTTCGCCTCGGGCTTCGGGGCCTTCGACGGCTTGGGGCTCGGCTTGGCCGACTTGGACGGCGAGGGGGACGGCGAGGCGGATTTCGAGGGCGAGGAGGTCGGCACGGCCGGACCGGGCTCCAGGTACGGGGAGTTGGTCACCTCCGGGCGGGCCTCGTCGCTGCCGCCTCGGTCGTCGAGCGCGGACATCATCCCCGTCGCGGTGCCGACCGCCACCACGGCGGAGGCCACCGACACCATGGCGCCGCGCCGGGCGGCGCGTCTGCGCTCGGACCTGCGATCGGCAAGGCGCCGGGCACGTTTGCCTGACACTCGGTGTTCCCCCTTCTTCCCGGTCGAGCGCGTTCCCCCGTTCTGGGGAAGCGTTCGGCCCGTCGGACCTTTAGACACCCTAAGGGTGGGACGCTGCATCCATGGTCCAGTTGGAACATTTCGCGACACCCGTGGACAAGGTCGTATCTCGTTTGCGCACACTCAGCGCAACATGGCCGGAGCGGGACGGCGTCGCGGTCTTCAACCGCGTCTACCTCGCCGTCACCCAGGAGATCGACCGGCACGTGGACACCGGTCAATTCCCCGACGCACAGGCCGCGATCACGCTGGACGTACGGTTCGCGGAGCACTATCTCGCCGCCGTCGAGGCGGTGGCCGAAGAGCGCCGTCCACCCGCCTGCTGGCGCCCGCTGTTCCAGCTCCGGCGCCATCCCGGCGTACGCCCGTTGCAGTTCGCGCTCGCGGGCATCAATGCGCACATCGGGCACGATCTGGCGCTCGCGGTCGTAGACACTTGTCGTACGCTCGACTGCGAACCCGTCGACTTGGAGGACGAGTTCGAGCACGTGGGAGACATCCTCGTCACGCTGGAGGAGCGCATCCGCGAGGATCTGATGCCCGGCCCGGACGTCCTCCAGATCGCCGATCCGCTCACCCATCTGATCGGCTCGTGGAGCCTGGAGCGGGCACGGGACGGAGCGTGGTCGGCGGCTCGCGCGCTGTGGGCCCTGCGCGCACTGCCCGACCTCGCCGACGAATGCGCCCGCCGCCTGGATGCGGCCGTCGGCCTGGCGAGCCGGATGCTGCTCACTCCCCTGCCGGATTGATCCGGCCACACCGGCTCGGCACCGCCGAATTGGGGTACGCGGGCGTTAGGTTGACCGTTGAACTGCCTCATGTGAAGCAACGCGAAGGAGCGTAGCCATGGCCACCAAGTTGGGTCTCTGTCTTCCTCAGGCGCCGCAGTACGACATCGGACGGGACGTACCCGATGTGGCGCGTACGGCCGAGCAGATCGGCTACGAGAGCTTGTGGGTGTACGAGCGCGCCCTGTTCCCGGAGCCCGCGACGCAGGGCCTGTACGGGGTGCCGGGCCTGCCCTGGCCCGAGCACTACCGCAGTGTCCCCGACGCCCTGGTCACCCTGACGCTGGCGGTCACGGCCACCGAGCGGGTCCGGCTGGGCACGGGTGTCCTGGTCGTCCCGCTGCACGGCCCGTTCCGGCTGGCCAAGACGCTCGGCACGCTGGACGCGGCGAGTGGCGGCCGGGTGGTGGCGGGCCTCGGCACCGGCTGGTCGCTGGACGAGTACGCGGCGGCGGGCGTCGCTCCGTTCGAGGAGCGCGGCCAGGTCATGGACGAGTTCCTCGACGTGTGCCAGGCCGTGTGGGGCCCGGACCCGGTGTCGTACGAGGGCCGCCTCACCAAGATCGCGCCGTCCGTGGTCGGACCCAAGCCCGCCCGGCCGATCCCGGTCCTGCTGCCCGCCAACAGCAAGAAGGCGCTGACCCGGCTCATCGACCGCGCCGACGGCTGGATGCCGATCGCGATGGGAGCCGACCAACTCGCCACACAGTGGCAGCAGGTGCAGGACATGGCGGCCGAGCGCGGCCGCACGAAGCCGATCGCGACCTCGGTACGGGTGAACGGCGTCCAGTACATGGCGAAGGCGTACGACGGCGCCGACCGCGCCCCCTTCCAGGGCAACGTCGAGCAGATCGTGACGGACCTCAAGGCCCACGCGGAGGTCGGCCTCGACGAGTTCTTCCTCGACCTCCAGGCCTCGACGCGGGACGCGCAGGAACTCAAGGACGTGGCCGCCGAGGTGTTCACGGCGGCGCGGGCGGCCGGGATCTGACGTCCGCGTTTCTGTGAGGCGGCCGGCCCGGTCTCAGTCCTCGGGCAGTTCCACCGGCGCGATCTCGTCGTAGACGTCGCCGGGCCCGGGGTTGGCAGGGTCGGTCGCCCCGCCCAGGTGGTGCATGACGCCCCAGACCGCGTTCAGCGCGGTCTGGACGGCGCCCTCGGCCCAGCCCGCCGTCCAGGAGATGTCGTCGCCCGCGAGGAAGATGCCGCGCTTGTCCTCGGGCAGCCGGCCCTGCATGAAGTGCGTGAACAGGCGCCGCTGGTAGCGGTAGTGGCCGGGCAGGTTGGCCTTGAACGCTCCCATGAAGTGGGGCTCGTTCTCCCAGGACACGGTCACCGGGCTGCCGATGATGTGCTTCCGGATGTCGACCTTCGGATAGATCTCGCCGAGTGACTTCAGCATGACCTCCATCCGCTCGTTCGCGGACAGCGGCAGCCACTTCAGGCTGTCGTCGCACCAGGTGTAGGAGAGGCAGATGACGGCGGGACGGTCCGGACCGTCGTCGAGGAGGTAAGTACCGCGCGTCATACGGTCGGTGAGAGTCATCGACATGACGTCACGCCCGGTTGCGTTTCCCCTGTCGTCGGCGGCCTTGTCGAGCCAGAAGGGCCGGTCGACGGGCACGAAGAGCTTGCTCGACTCCATGTAGTGAGTGCGCTCGATGGCCGTCCAGTGGTCGATCGGGAAGAGCGAGTCGTCGCAGTCGACCTTGGAGAGCAGCATCCAGGACTGGGCGGTGAAGATCGCCGCCTGGTACGTACGGATGTCGCCGTTCGCGTCCGTCACGGTGATCCGGTTTCCGGCCGTGCGGTTCAGGCGGGTCACTGCGGGCTTCGGGGTCCCCTCGTGCAGCTTCGCGAGCGAGGTCCCGTACGGCCAGTGCACGATCTTCTGCGGCTCGCGTTCCCAGAGCCGCAGCGGGAGTTGGCGGCTGCCGCCGACGATGCCGCGGTGGTGGTCGTCGGCCTCGGTGTAGACGACGCGCAGGATCTCGAGGATCGAGTTGGGGAAGTCGGTGTCCCAGCCGCCTGTACCGAAGCCGACCTGACCGAAGATCTCGCGCTGCCGGAAGGACTTGAAGGCCTCGGAGTCGCAGAGGAAGCCGTAGAAGGTCTGGTTGTCGAGCTTCTCGACGAGCCCGGCCCAGATCTCGCGGATGCGCGGGACGTCGCGCTCGCGCATTGCCTGGTTCATGTCGGAAAAATCGGCGCCCTCTTCGAGGCAGGCGTTCCAGGCCGCCGCGACCTGGCGGTAGACCTCGGGCAGGTCGTCGATGGTCCGGGCGTAGTGGGACTCGCCCTTGAGGTCGACGACCGTCGAAGGCGTCACCTCGGCAAGGGGGTTGGGGAACGGCCGGGTCTCGAGGCCCACCAGGTCGATGTAGTGCTGGAGCGCCGTGGAGGACGGCGGGAAGCGCATCGCGCCCAGCTCAGCGGTCAGCGAGGGATCGCACCCGTCGAAGCCCACCGTCCGCAGCCGACCGCCGATCTCACCGGCCTCGTACACGACGGGCTTCAGACCCATCTTCATCAGCTCGTACGCCGCCACGATGCCGGACAGGCCGCCGCCGATGACCGCGATCTCGGTGCCGTGTGCGGTCGCCGGGATCTGGCCGAGGCCCGCGGGGTGCGCAAGGAAGTCGTCGTACGCGTACGGGAAGTCCGGGCCGAACATGGTGATCGGCGGCTGGTGGTTGTCTGCGTGCTCGATGGCGTTGGGCACGGTGGACGTCATGGGGTACGGACTCCTTGCGCGAAAGCTTCGGGGTGAGGCGGGGTGGGGAGGTCGTTCAGATCGTTCGGCTCAGGGACCCGTAGAGGCCGGGGCGGCGGTCCTTCAGGTACGGGTTCGCCTCGCGGGAGGCGGCCAGCAGGACGGGGTCCGCGTCACCGAGGACGAGCTCGTCGCCACGGCCCGCGCGGGCCCGGGCCACCCCGTCAGGACCCGCCAGCGTGGAGAGCCCGACGAACTCGAACTCCCCTTCCACGCCGACCCGGTTGACGTACGCGACGTACATCTGGTTCTCGAAGGCACGCACCGGTACGACCGACTCGGCGACGAACTGGAACGGGTGCATCTGGGCCGTGGGTACCACGAGGAGGTCGGTGCCGGCGAGTGCGTGGGCGCGGACGTTCTCCGGGAACTCCACGTCGTAGCAGATCATCAGCCCGACGCGGAGGCCGCCGAGCTCGGCCTGGACCACCGGCTCGTCGCCCGGCGTGAAGTGCTCGCGCTCGAAGCAGCCGAAGAGGTGCGTCTTGCGGTAGTTGGCGAGACGCGTGCCGTCGGCGGCGATCAACTGGGCGGAGTTGAAGACGGTCTCGCCGTCGCGCTCCGGGTACCCGTACGCGACCGCGAGCCCGTGCCACCCGGCGATCTCCGCGACCGCGTCGGCGCCGTCCCCATCGGCGGGCTCGGCGAACCGGCGCACGTCCGCCCCGATCGCGTACCCGGTCAGGAACATCTCCGGCGCCACGAGCAGCCTGGCCCCAGCGGCAGCGGCACGCCCCGCGGCCTCGTCGAGAACCTTGAGGTTCGCGGCGACGGAGCCGGGGCGTCCGGAGCTCTGGAGCAGGGCGGTGCGCATGGGTGTTCCTCACCGGGGGTGGAGGGGGTTCGGGGGCCAGATCGACGGTACGGGTGGGGGCTTCGGGCGGACAAGGCGATGTTGTTGCGCGTTTGAGGGCCGATCGTTGCGTATGTCGGGGCTGATACGGCGATTCGTTGCATGAGGCGGCGTCACGGTCTTGCCTTCGCCGCTGAAGCTCTGGCCACCAGGATCAGCGCCGTGATCAGGTACGGCATCGCGAACCATGCGAAGGCGGTGCCGTGCGCGGTCACCGAACCGGTCGCGCCATACGCACCGTAGACAGCGATCGTGGCCAGACTGGTGCCGAGACCGGCGACCGAGGTGAGGGTGGCCCGGCCGGTCTCGTCGATGCGGTGCTGGAGGCGGGCGTCGGCCAGTACGGTCGCCAGCTGGAAGCCGCCGAAGGCGAGGGCGACAAGGCCGATGCCCAGCGGAGAACCCTCCGCGGCGCCGACGGCCAGGGCGAGCGCGGCGCCCGCGAGCAGCCCGGCGAATCCGGCTGTGCCCAGGCGTTCGCCCGCCCCGGCCAGCAGGCCGCCGACGGTGGCTGCAGCCCAGATCAGCAGGAGCAGATACGGGACCATCTCCTCCGGCACGCCGGTGTCACGCACCAGGAGCGGCGAGTACTCGTCGAGCGCGCCCCACACGGCGGTCACGACGGGGACGAGCAGCAGGGCTCCGCGAACGGAACGGTTGGTGCGCGCCTCCGTGAGCCCGGCCCGCAGAGTGGCGGCCCAGCCGTCGCCTCCGGCCGTCGGCTTGTGGTGCTCCGGTAAGCGGGTGGCCATGGCCGCCGCCAGGAGGCAGGCCAGCACGCTCACCGCGCCCACGGCCGGGTAGCCGCCGAACGCGAACACCGGCCCGGCGAGCCCCATCGCCGCCATCACGGCCAGCAAGCCCGCCGCCCGGGCCCGGCCCATGACGCGGGCGTACCGGTCAGCGGCACCGAGCCGGTCCAGTTCGTCGTAAACCAGGGCCTCCATTGCGCCGGAGCCGAGCGCCTCCCCGGCGCCCCACAGGACAAAGCCGAGCGCGAAGGCACCGTACGAGGGGACGAGCACCCACAGGGCGAAGCCGGCGGCGGTGAGCAGCGGACCGAGCCACAGCAGCCGTCGACGGGAGAAGGCGTCGGCCCAGGCACCAGAGGGGACCTCGAGCACCAGGCTCGTGAACGACCACAGGGCGAACAGGGAGGAGATCTGCCAGACCGACAGACCGGTGTCGCTGAACAGCAGCGCGTACACCGGGTAGAGCAGGATCAAGTCATGGAGGAACGCATAGCCGTACAGCGTCGACGCAAGCCGCCGGACGCCGACGGCGGGCACACGCGCAGGTGAGAGAGTCATGAGGCCTTCCCGCAGGGCTCGTTCGGACACCGTGGATACGGCGCCCGAGGCGGCCCTCGGGAGGCACAACTGGTGGATCAATGTCGCCAGGTCATGACACCGATAGTAGACGGACAAGCCGAAGCGGCCCACCGAGTAACGGCGCCTCGATAAGGAACGACGCGCTGCCGAGCCCCGTTAGGGGCGCGGGGCTGTGACATATGCGGCTCCGCCGCGATGGGGGTCCCCCCGCTCGAGCGGAGCCGAGAGTGGGGGAGCGACAAGCCACAACGCACGCGCAGCAAGCTGACAACCCCGCGACCCGAGCTCTCGGCTCTCAGCCAGGCGCCCCCGAAGAAAACCGTCGCAACAACGGCGACAAAACCAACACGGACTTCGTCCGCTCCACAAACGGCTCCCCAGCAATCCGCTCCAGCACCCGCTCAAAGTGCCGCATGTCAGACGCAAAGACCTGAACAACCGCATCCGCCTCACCGGTCACGGTAGACGCAGCCACAATCTCCTGATATCGCTCGAGACCACGCCGAATGGTCTCGGGCGAAGTGTTGCTACGGCAGTAGATCTCCACGAACCCCTCGGTCTCCCAGCCAAGCGCGGCAGGATCCACCCGAACCGTAAAACCAGTGATCGCCCCGCTGGCCCGCAACCGATCCACCCGCCGCTTCACCGCGGGCGCGGACAGCCCGACCTCCTGCCCGATGTCGGCGTAAGAACGGCGCGCGTCCCCGGCGAGGGCATGCACGATGCGTTCGTCGAGCTCGTCCAGCACAAAGCGTCAGCTCCAGCTGGCGTGCAACGGCATGCCCTCCGCGTAACCGGCGGCGCTCTGAATGCCGACCACCGCCTTCTCGGCGAACTCCTCCAGAGAGCTCGCGCCGGCATAGGTGCAGGAGGAGCGGACGCCCGCGATGATCGCGTCGATGAGGTCCTCGACACCCGGCCGGTCCGGGTCGAGGTACATCCGAGACGTGGAGATGCCCTCCTCGAACAGACCCTTGCGCGCCCGGTCGTAGGCCGACTCCTCGCTGGTGCGGTTGCGGACGGCGCGAGCCGAGGCCATGCCGTACGACTCCTTGTACAGGCGACCGTCGGCGTCCTGGTGCAGGTCGCCCGGCGACTCGTACGTACCGGCGAACCAGGAGCCGATCATCACGTTCGACGCACCGGCCGCGAGCGCCATCGCCACATCGCGCGGGTGCCGGACGCCGCCGTCGGCCCACACATGCTTGCCGTACTTCTTGGCCTCGGCGGCGCACTCGAGGACGGCCGAGAACTGCGGCCGGCCGACGCCGGTCATCATGCGCGTGGTGCACATGGCGCCGGGACCCACGCCCACCTTGACGATGTCCGCGCCGGCCTCGATCAGGTCCCGCACACCGGCCGCGGCGACGACGTTGCCCGCGACGATCGGGACCTGCGGGTCGAGGGCTCGTACGACCTTGATCGCGGCGACCATCGACTCCTGGTGACCGTGCGCCGTGTCGATGACGAGGGTGTCCACGCCGGCGTCGAGCAGTTGCTTGGCCTTGCCCGCCACGTCGCCGTTGATGCCGAGGGCGGCGGCGATGCGCAGGCTGCCGTTCGCGTCGGTGGCCGGTGTGTAGAGGGTCGCGCGCAGGGCGCCCTTGCGGGTGAGGATTCCGGCGAGGCGGCCGTCCCGGTGGACGGCGGGCGCGTAACGGCGGTTGGCGGTGTCGAGCGTGTTGAAGGCCTCGCGCGGTTCGATGTCCGCGTCGAGCAGCAGCAGGTCCCGGGACATGACCTCGGCCAGCTGTGTGAAGCGGTCGACGCCGCGGAGGTCGGCGTCGGTGACCACGCCGACGGGCTTGCCGTCCTCATCCACGACGACGCCCGCGTTGTGCGCCCGCTTGGGCAGCAGGGCCAGCGCGTCGGCGACGGTCTGGTGGGGCGCGAGAACGATCGGGGTGTCGAGCACCAGATGACGGCCCTTGACCCAGGAGACGACCTCGGTGACGACGTCGATCGGGATGTCCTGCGGAATGACGACGAGCCCACCGCGGCGGGCCACGGTCTCGGTCATCCGGCGGCCCGCGATCGCCGTCATATTGGCGACCACCAGCGGAATCGTGGTGCCGGTGCCGTCCGGCGACGACAGATCGACGTCCTGCCGCGAGGCGACCGCGGATCGGTTCGGCACCATGAAGACGTCGTCGTACGTCAGGTCGTATGCGGGCTGGACGTCATTGAGGAAACGCACGTGCTGCACATCCCGGTCGTTCAGAGGTGGCCCCCGAGCAGGTCAGCGCGAGGGAAGAGCACGTACCTCATTGTCCCATGACGGTGGCCACGACCTGCCCGGGCGGATCATCCAGGCTGGTCGGAGGGCCTCTGGTGGGATCCTCCCAGCACGAGCAGCACGGAGAGCCCGGGCAGCCGGTCCACCGCCTCGGCGAACACGTCCTGCGCGATCTCCCACTCGTCCGGCCGGGCCTTGGCGTACGTACGCCAGTCCGTGACGACGATCAGCAGGCCGCGCTCGGCGCCCGCGGGCCACACGGTGCGGTCGGTGAGGCTGTCGGCCAGGGCGTCCCAGTTGCGGCCGAACCAGTCGGGCAGTTCCAGGGCGCGTACGCAGCGCTCCATGAAGCCCGCCTTGTCGGCGACTCCTGCGAGGTCCAGCGTGACCACGAGGCGGTCCGCCACGTCGTCCGTCATGTCACTACCGCCCTGCCTCGAAGGACTCGTACGACCCGTAAGGGAGAAGCGCGGTCCGTCGGCGGTCGAACCGCCGACGGACCGCTGAAAGATCAGGGCCCGTCGGGGTCGGCCCGGTCCAGGGCCGGACGCGGTGCGGGACCCGTCGTCATCAGATGGTCCGCGGCCGATGTGTCGGTCACCAGGCTGGTGACCAGGCCGGAGCGGAGCACCGCGTCGATGGCGGCCGCCTTGCGCTGCCCGCCCGCGATCGCGACGACCTCGGGGATACGCCGCAGCCGGTCGGCCTCGACCGTGATGCACCGCTCCCCCAGGTCCCGGCCCACGCGACGGCCCTGGGCGTCGAAGAGGTGCGCGGACATCTCGGCGGCGACACCGAGCGAGGCGTAGTGCGAGCGCTCTTCGTCGGTGAGCATGTCGTGCACCGTGGAGATGCCCGCCTCCCAGGAACCGATCGACACACAGGCGACCGTCACCTTGTCGAAGTACTCGAAGGCGCGGGCGATCCCCGTCTGGTTGCGCAGCGCGGCGGCGGTGGCCACGTCCGGCAGCAGCATCGGCGCGTAAATGGGGTGGGCGTCGCCACCCGAGACCTGGGCGGCCCGGCGCACGGCCTCGACCGAACCGCGCTCGGCCGTCCCGGCGTCGTACACACCCGTCAGTTGCACCACCGTGCACGGCGGCAGCCGGTCGAGGGCCGCCGCCATGTGGATGGTGGACCGGCCCCAGGCGAGGCCGAGCACATCGCCCTCGGTGACCAGTTCGCCGAGCAGGTCGGCGGCCACTTCGCCGAGGTTCTCCGGGTCGGGCGACTCCTCGGCATCGGCCGGGGACTCCACCACGACGGCGTGCCTGAGGCCGTAACGGGCGCGCAGCGCGTCCGAGCGCTCCGCGTCCAGTTCGGCTGGGACACGGATCTCGATCCTGACCAGATCCCGTTCGAGAGCGGTCTCCAGGACCCGGGCCACCTTGAAGCGGCTGACGCCGAACTCCTCGGCGATCTGGATCTTGGATTTGCCCTCGAGGTAGAAGCGGCGGGCCATGGCCGCCGCCTGCACGAGCTCAGCGGGCCCCATCCGCATGGCTGACCGGCCCGCCGACATACCCGACACGGCGATCTCCTCACTGCTGTTCACACTCTGGACTCGCCGTTCATCCTTGCAGATCCGGCGTCCTTGATCAGCCCTGATGGGCGGCGTTCACATTCCCTTGGCCTGCCGGTGGCTCAGTGGCCGCACGCCCAGGCCGCCTGGGCCATCACCGCCTCCGCCTGGCTGCGCAATGCACGTACCGCTCCTGCCGGGTCCGACGCCCCGTACACCGCCGAACCCGCCACGAAGACATCGGCCCCGGCCTCGGCGCAGCGCTCGATGGTCTCGGCCGAGACGCCGCCGTCGACCTGGAGCCAGAGCTCGAGACCGTGCTTGGAGATCAACTCGCGGGTCCGGCGGATCTTGGGGAGCATGATGTCGAGGAACGCCTGGCCTCCGAAGCCCGGTTCGACGGTCATGATCAGCAACATGTCGAGTTCGGCGAGGAGATCCTCGTACGGCTCGATCGGCGTCGCAGGCTTCAGGGCCATGGAGGCGCGGGCGCCCTTGGCCCGGATCTCGCGGGCGAGCCGTACCGGAGCGGCGGCCGCCTCCACATGGAAGGTGACGGAACCGGCACCCGCTTCTACGTACTGAGGCGCCCAGCGATCGGCGTCCTCGATCATCAGATGGCAGTCCAGCGGCGTGTCCGTAGCACGCGCCAGGGACTCTACGACCGGCACACCGAGCGTGAGGTTCGGGACGAAATGGTTGTCCATCACATCCACATGGAGCCAGTCGGCCCCCTCGACCGCCTGCGCCTCCTCGGCGAGGCGGGCGAAATCGGCGGACAAGATGCTGGGGTTGATCTGCACGGCCATGCTCTAAGCGTGCCATGCCCTCCGGAGCTTGGCGGCATGGGTCCTGGATGGGGACGGTGGCACCGAAGCCGCGGGTGGTGGGTGGCTGGTCGCGCCTGCCCGGCGCAGCCGCAAATGTCGCATCCCCGCGCCCCTAAAGAGGCGTATGGCCACCTAGTCCGTTCTGCGGGTGTTGCTCCCCGTTCGGTCGTGCCATGCTTGGCGGCCCACCGGCTCGAGAAGCGGCTGCGGGGGTGGCCATGACGGACGTACGAGACCGGCAGAAGGACGTACGGGACCGGCCGAAGCGAGGCATCGCGCACCTGGTCTGCGGGCGGCGGGCCAAGTGGCTGGTGGTGGCGCTGTGGGTGGTGGTGCTGCTGCTGACGGCGCCGTTCGCGCAGAAGCTCACGGACGCTCAGGACAATGACGCGGCGTCCTGGCTGCCAGGATCGGCGGAGTCGACCCAAGTCCTGGAGGCCTCCGAGGACTTCAGGCCGGAGCAGATCCCCGCGATCGTCGTGTACGCCCGCGAGAGCGGCCTCACGGCACAGGACCGGGCGCAGATCTCCGAGGACGTACGCCAGCTCAAGGAGCTGCGCGAGCACGGGATCCGCGGGGCGGAGACCCGGGGCCCGACGTTCGACCGGGACGCCGATCCTCGGGCGGCCCAGGTCTTCGTGCCGATCACGATGGACGAGAAGGGCTGGGAGCGGATCTCGCCCGCGGTCGACTCGATCCGTGCGGATGTAGGTGAGGGCGGCGCCGGACTTGCCGTGCACATCACGGGCCCGGGCGGTACGTCCGCGGACTTCTCCGAGGCCTTCGAGGGCATCGACTCGACGCTGCTGTTCTCGGCGATGGCCGTCGTCATCGTGATGCTGCTGCTCACCTATCGCAGCCCGACGCTGCTCTTCGTCCCGCTGCTCGGGGTGGTCGTCGCGCTGTTCACCTCGCAGGCGCTGATCTATCTCCTCGCCGAGCACGCAGGTCTGACCGTCAACGGCCAGAGCGCAGGCATCCTCACGGTCCTGGTGTTCGGCGCCGGTACGGACTACGCCCTGCTCCTGGTCGCCCGCTACCGCGAGGAGCTGCGCCGCCACGAGGACCGCCACGAGGCCATGGCGCTGGCGCTGCACCGGGCGGGTCCCGCGGTGATCGCGTCCGGCGCCACGGTCGTCCTGAGCATGCTGGTGCTGCTCGCCGCCGAGATGAACTCGACGCGCGGCCTCGGCCCGGTCGCCGCCATCGGCGTCGCGGTGGCACTGCTCGCGATGCTCACCCTGTTCCCCGCCCTCCTCGTGATCTTCGGCCGGTGGATCTTCTGGCCGGTGATCCCGCACTTCGGCGCGCCCGACCCGACCGAACGCGGCGTCTGGGCCCGTATGGGCCGCCGTATCGCCCGGCGTCCACGCATGATCTGGGGCGTCACGGCGGCGGCGCTCGCGCTGCTGTCGCTCGGCCTGATCCAGATGCGCGCGGAGGGGCTCAGCAACGCCGACGCCTTCACCGACAAACCCGACTCGATCGTCGGCCAGGAGGTGTCCGCACGCTACTTCCCGGCGGGCAGCGGCGATCCGCTGGTCGTCATCAGCAACCAGGCGCAGGCCCAGGAAGTCGGCCGGGCAGTCGCTGGCACGTCCGGCGTCGTGCCAGATTCTCTCGGCCTGCCACCGGGCGCGAAACCGCAGTTCGAGGGCAGGGTCATCTTCGAGGCGACGATGACGGCGCCCTCGGACAGCGACGCCGCGAAGGAGACGGTGGAGCGGGTACGGGACGCCGTGCACGCGGTGCCCGACGCGGACGCCCAGGTGGGCGGCGGCACGGCGGCTCTGCTGGACATGGACAAGGCGACGACCCACGACAACATCCTGATCATCCCGCTGGTGCTGGTGGTCGTGCTGCTGATCCTCGGTGCGTTGCTGCGCGCCCTGATCGCACCGCTTCTGCTGATCGGCACGGTGGTGCTGTCCTTCGCCGCCGCGCTGGGGATCAGTGTGCTCGCGTTCCGGTACCTCTTCGACTACGCGGGCGAGACGACGGACTTCCCGCTCTTCGTCTTCGTATTCCTGGTGGCGCTGGGCATCGACTACAACATCTTCCTGACCACCCGCATCCGCGAGGAGGCGGCCCGGCAGGGCACCCGCCCCGGCGTGGTGACGGGCCTGGCCGCGACCGGCGCTGTCATCACCTCGGCGGGCCTGGTCCTGGCCGGCACCTTCGCCGCCCTCGGCACCCTCCCCATGGTGGCCTTCGCGGAGATCGGCTTCGCCGTGGCCCTCGGCGTCCTCCTCGACACGTTCATCGTCCGCTCGATCCTGGTCACGTCCCTGTTCCTGGACGTCGGCCCGAAGGTGTGGTGGCCGCACCGACTGGCGCGGGAGGACAGCGGGGCGCCCGCGCCGACGACGGTCAGGGGCACTCCGGAACCGGCGTCGCGGCCAGGCGGACCATCGGAGTAGCAGCCCCTCCGGTCGGCGCCCTATGGCTTGACCGCGATCCGGCCTTCGTCCATACGGAGCAGGAGAAGCCGGGCGCCGGTCTTCTCCAGGAATTCGTCCACGGCGGCTTTCGACCCCTGCCACCAGCCATAGTCGTCAATGAGGAGAACTCCGCCACTGACCAACCGCGGGTAGAGATACTCCAGTTCATGCCGCGTCGAGGCATACCAGTCCGTGTCGAGCCGCAGGATCGAAATCCGCTCGGGCGCCTCGGCGGGAATGGTGTCCTCCACAAGCCCCTGAACGAAATGCACGCGATCACCGGGATACGGAATCCCGTCGAATCCCTCTTTGACGTCCTCCAAGGTGGCGACGGCCCAGATCGGCCGGCTCCTGTCCTGTCGGGCGAGCAGATCCGCGGCGGTTTCCCCGTCCCGGCGCAGGTCCTTGTCGGTCGGCGCCGGCATGCCCTCGAACGTATCGAAGAGGTACAGATGCCGCTCGGTGTCGTGCAGTCCGAGCAGGGTGCGGGCGGCCGCCTGCATACTGCCGCCCCGCCACACTCCACACTCGACGATGTCACCGGCGATGTTGTGCCGGCTCACGTAACGGGTGGCCAAAATCAGGGCGTTGAGCCGTTCGGGCGAGGTCATCGTGTAAGGGGAAACGGCCCGGATGATGCCCTTCGCCGTGTCGTCGTAATCGGCGGGGAATTTGATGCCGGGAGCCGACTCGGGCCTTTGCGGAGGCCTCTGCGTGGAGCTTTGCGGGGAGCTGTTCCGGGACAATGCAGGCCTCGAGCGACGGAGTTCGTAGCCGCTGAACCGTCTCAAGGTGTCATTCACATTCTTACGCCATGTCATAAAGGCAACGTACGTCCCGAACCAGAAACCGGCAGCTTCACCGCCGCCACGTACGTGCAAACAGCAACGCGTCAGCCGTTCCGCCGGATCAGCGCCAGATACATCGCGTCCGTCCCATGCAGATGCGGCCACAGTTGTACGTCGGGGCCGTCGCCCAACTCCGGTACGCCGGCCAACTGCGGCCGGGCGTCGAGCAGTTCGGCGGAGCCGTCGTACTGCTTGAGGGCGTCGCCGACGACCGCGCGGGTCTCGGCGAGGTGCGGCGAGCAGGTGACGTAGGCGACGACCCCGCCGACGCGTACCGACTCGAGCGCCGTGCGCAGCAGCCCGCGCTGGAGCGGAGCGAAGTCATCCAGGTCGTCGGGGCGGCGGCGCCAGCGGGCCTCGGGGCGGCGGCGCAGGGCGCCCAGTCCCGTGCACGGTACGTCCATCAGGACCCGGTCGAAGGAGCCGGGCCGCCACGGCGGACGCGTACCGTCGGCGGCGATGACCTGGTACGGCCCCGGGTTCCCGGCGAGCGCCCTGGCCACGAGCCCGGCCCGGTGCGGCTGCTTCTCGGCGGCGAGCAGTACGGCCCCGCGCTCGGCCGCGAGCCCGGCGAGCAGCGCCGCCTTGCCGCCCGGCCCCGCGCAGCCGTCGAGCCACATCTGGTCGCGCCCCTCGAGGGGTGCATTGGCGAGGGCGAGCGCCACCAGCTGGCTGCCCTCGTCCTGGACGCCGGCCCGGCCCTCGCGTACGGCGTCGATGGCGCCCGGTTCACCGCCCTCGGAAAGCCGTACGGCGTACGGCGACCAGCGCCCGGGCAACGCGGCCTCGTCATCGAGTGCGTCACGAATCTCCTCGGCCGTGGCGCGTCCGGGCCGGGCGACGAGGGTCACCTCGGGCCGCTCGTTGTCGGCCGCGAGGAGTTCCTCGATCCCGTCCCGCCCGCCCCCGAGCGAGTCCCACAGCGCCGAGACGACCCACCGGGGATGCGAGTGCACAACGGCGAGATGCTCCTCGGGGTCCTCGTCGTACGGCGGCGCCACCCGCTCCAGCCACCCGTCGAGGTCGTGCTGCGCGACCTTCCGGAGAACGGCGTTGACGAACTTGGCCCGCCCGTCACCGAGCACGACCCGGGCGAGCTCGACCGAGGCGGACACGGCGGCATGGCTGGGAATCCGCGTACCGAGCAGCTGATGCACGCCAAGGCTCAGCACATCGAGCACAGGAGGGTCGACCTCACGCAACGGCCGGTCCACACAGGCCGCGATGACGGCGTCGTACGTCCCCTGCCGTCGCAGCGTCCCGTACACCAACTCGGTGGCCAGCGCCGCGTCCCGACCGTCGAAGTCACCCTTCTCCCGCGCCTTCCGCAGCAGCGGGGGCAGGACGAGATTGGCGTACGCGTCCCGCTCGTCCACGGCCCGCAAGGCCTCGAAGGCAAGCATCCGCACGGGGTCCTTCTTCGGGCGACGGTGCGGCTTCCCCTGCGGGCGACGACGACGGTCCTGCTCGTTCACGTAAAAGGTGCTCCGGATCTTGGAAGGGCTACTCGTCCAGCGTACGTCGCCCTCTCCACGCCTCCTACTGGCCCCCGACGCGCTCTCCGGAGACGATCCGCACCCCGCGCGCCCAGTCCGCCGCGCGCATCGGCTTCTTGCCCTGGGCCTGAACCCACAGGAGTTCAACGGCATGCGAGCCGGTGCCGACGTACACGTTGTTCTTGGCGACGGACAGCTCGCCCGGGGCGAGGTCCGTGCGCTCGGGCACGAGCGCGACCTGGATGAGCTTGAGCCGCTCGCCGCGGAAGACGGTCCAGGCGCCGGGTGCCGGGGTGCACCCGCGCACCACCCGGTCGACGCGCAACGCGGGAGCGGACCAGTCGATCTCCGCATCCTCGACAGTGATCTTCGGGGCGATCGTGACGCCCTCCGACGGCTGCGGTACGGCCTTGAGCGTGCCGTCCTCGATCCCGTCCATCGTCGCGACGAGCAGCCCGGCGCCCGCGAAGGCGAGCCGCGTCAGCAGATCCCCGCTGGTGTCGGTGGGCCGTACTTCTTCAGTGACGGTCCCATACACGGGCCCGGAGTCGAGCCCCTCCTCGATCAGGAACGTGGACGCACCCGTGATCTCGTCCCCCGCCATCACCGCATGCTGCACGGGCGCCGCCCCCCGCCAGGCGGGCAGCAACGAGAAGTGCAGATTGACCCAGCCATGGGCCGGGATGTCGAGCGCGACCCGCGGCAGCAGCGCCCCGTACGCGACGACCGGACAGCAGTCGGGCCCGATCTCCCGCAACCGCTCAAGAAACTCCGGCTCCCGCGGCTTCCCCGGCTTCAATACCTCGATCCCCGCCTCCTCGGCCCGCTCGGCGACGGGGCTCGCGACCAGCCTCCGCCCGCGCCCGGCCGGCGCGTCGGGCCGGGTAACGACGGCGACGACGTCATGCCGCCCAGAAGCGATCAGAGCATCCAGAGCAGGAACGGCAACCTCGGGCGTACCGGCGAAGACGAGCTTCATGAGCTGGTTAGGGCCTCTCGGGCGAGGGTGGAAGGGGGCAACGCACAAGTCTATGGCGGCGGACGGCGAGCGAGGACGCAGCTCCCACGACTACGGAGGGAAAGCCGCTGGTCCCGTGCCCACGGCGGGAAAGCCGCCAACGGCGAAGCACCCCCACAGGAGACGCCCACCCCTCTCCCCACTGGAAACGGGCGGTGCGCGGGTGAGAGACGAAACCCGGCGAAGCCGAAGGCAAGCCGAACAGCGCACCCCCACAGCCCAGGGAGCGCACGAACACACGCACACGCCCCCACCCGTGACCAGCGGAGCGTAAAGGCGTTGGGTCAAGAAAGAGTTGACCACAACGGGCCGCACCAGCGGCCCGATCCTTTTCAACTTCAACGCCGGTTCGAGAGGCTTGTTCATGGCCGACCACGCAACCCACGACGCCCAGGCTCGCGCCAGCCTGCACTTGCTGGTGCGGGACATCGAGCGGGTCCGCCGGCAGGTGGACGCATTGCGCACGCTCACCGCCCAGTTGGGCAACGTCTACCGCCCGCGCCGCTCGGGCCCGTCCACAGGCTTCGTCGTCTACGGACGCGCCCCCGCCCCGACCGTCCGGCTCGCCCAGGAGCTGCGGGACAGTGTCGAGACTCTGGTCACCGCCGCCGTGGACTTCGATCGCTCACTGGGTTTCTCGTGGGACGCGGTGGGCTCCGCACTCGGAGTCACCAAACAGGCGGTACACCGCCGTTACGGCGCACGCCGCGCCACCACCCAGGCCGCCGCCGAGGCCGAGCGCGCCACGGAACCATCGAGCTCCCGCCCAGTCACCGCCAACGCGGGGATGCCCCCTGTCCCCGCGCCCCGCTCCCTGCCCCTACCCACCCAGCCGACGGCCGGCAGCTCCACCCTCCGCGACGAGGCAAGGCCAAACGCCTTCCCAGGCCCCCGCAATGGCTGACCCCCGCCAGCTGATAGCCGACTGAACACCCCCTCCGTCTGCCTCCCGACGACCACCGGGAGGCAGACGCACGTCGGCAGCCGAAGGCGCGTCAACGGACGGGGCCCACCGGCGGGCGGAGGCACGTCGACAGGCGGAGTCCCACCGACGTGCAGAGGCGTGTCGGCGAGCAAAGATCCCCCGACAGGAGGGGAATCCACCGGCGGACGAAGCCCCGACGGCCGGGGCCCGGGGGCCGCGAACCTTTTTCGGTGGCCCGCGCTGCCTCTTGTGGCTAGCGCCGGCGCCAGCGTTACGGACTCCTCCCGGCCACCGGGATCCGCACCCGGCCTCACGCCGTGCTCGAGCTCGCCCCGGCCCCCGCACCCGCGCGCCGCAACCGGACTCAGCACGTCGGCCGCCCCCGGCACACGGAGGCGCATCGCCTCGCCCCCCTCACCGCACACTCACCCCCACCCACTCACCCAATATCCGGCGGATCAATCCGAACCCGCACAACCTCACTCCCCCCGTGAGCCATCCGTGCCGCCTGCGCAACCTTCAACGCAGAAGCCAGCGCCGCCCCACTCCCCGGCGGCACCCGGATCAACGCCCGCTCCCAGCGCTCCCCGACCGGCGGCGCCCCCGTACGCCGAGGCCGCCCCGCTTCCGTGACCGGCAACGGCACCGGCCCCAACACCTCTGCATCGCCGGGCAGTTCGACCGCGGCCAGGAACCCGGCGAGTGCCTCCGGGGTTCCGGACACGGCGGCCATCCGCGACACGGGCGGGAACCCCAGCTCGGCCCGCTCGCCCAGCTCGCGGACCGCATGGCCGACGGGATCCCAGCGCACCAGCGCCTGCACGGGCCGCAGCGTCGGCTCGGCGACGACCACCACTTTCCCGCCGGCTCCCTGGGCTCGTACCAGCGAAGCCGCCCCGATCCACCGCCGCAGCGCGTCCTCGCCCGCCCGCAGATCGGGCCGCCCCAGCATCGCCCAGCCGTCGAGCAGCAACGCCGCCGCATACCCTCCCTCGGCGACGGGCTCCGCTCCCGGCGTGCTCACCACGAGCGCGGGCGCCCCCGGCACGGTGTCCAGCACCTGCTCGCGCCCCGAGGTCCGCACGGGCACGGCGGGAAACGCCCGCCCCAGCTCCTCGGCGGTCCGCCGCGCCCCCACGACCTGCGCCCGCAGCCGGAACCCACCACATTCGGGACAGTGCCAGGCCTCCTCGCCGCGTCCGCACCAGCCACATCTCAGGCCCCCGGCATCCTGGCCCTCCAAGGGCCCGGCACAGTGCCGGCACCGCGCGGGCTCCCGGCACTGCGCACACGCCATCCGGGGTACGTAGCCACGCCGGGGCACCTGCACCAGTACGGGACCGATCCGCAGTCCTTCCCGTACGACCTGCCAGGCGAGCGTGGGCAGCCGCGCCGCCCGGGCCGCCTCGTCCCGCGCGAGGTCCCCGTCACTCACGGTCCGTACGAGCGGAGCCGCTGTCCGCACCCGCTCGCGGTCGGCGACGAGCGGCGCCGCCCAGCCGCTCTCGACGAGCTGCGCGGCCTCGACGGTGCAGCTCCAACTCCCCAGCAAGAACGCGCACTTGTCATGGGCGGCCCGCAGCAGCAGCACTTCCCGCGCATGCGGCTGCGGCGCGTGCAGCTCGCTGTGGCTGTCGTCCCCGTCGTCCCAGATGGCGACGAGCCCCAGATCCCGTACGGGCGCGAACATGGCGGCCCGGGTCCCCACCACGGCCCGTACGGACCCACGCCGCACCGCAAGCCACTGCCGGTACCGCTTCTCGGGCCCGGCCTCGGCCGTCAGCACCGCATGCCGCCCCTCCCCCAGCAGCGAGGTCAGCGCGGCGTCGACCCGGTGGACGGCCCGCCCGTCCGGTACGACGACCAGAGCGCCGCGCCCCGAAGCGAGCGTCGCCCCGACGGCCCGTGCGAGCTCGTCGGCCCACTCGGGCCCGGGCAGCGCGTTCCACACGGCTCGCGGTGTCCCGCCCGCCGCGAGCGAGCGTACGAAGGCGTCCCCTCGCCCGTACCGCCCCCATGACCCGACGTCAGGTATCTCGGGCGCCGGCAACGGAGCCGGGGACACCTGACTCTCCGCGCGCGCGTTCCGGGGTGGCACGGCCAGTTGCAGCACATCGGCCAGACTTCCCGCGTACCGATCGGCCACGGCCCGTGCGAGTCCCAGCAGTTCCTCACTGAGCACGGGCTCGGGCGAGACGACCTGGGCCAGCGCGGCAAGCGGTCCGGAGTAGTCGGACTCGGCGAGCCGCTCCACCAGAAACCCGTCGATCAGCCCGCCACCCTCACGCCGCCCGTCCCGCACACGGTGCCGCCCGGCCCCGAACCGCACCCGCACCCGCACCCCGGGCTGCGCATCGGCGTCCAGCTCCTCCGGAACGGCATAGTCGAAGTACCGGTCAAGATGCAGCACCCCCTTGTCGACCAAGACGCGAGCAACCGGCCGCTCCTTGGCCAACGCGGCCCCCCGCCACGTACGCGGCTTCGCCCGCGGTCCCTTCGCCTCCCGCACGCTCTCCCGAATGAGCGCAAGCTGCTCAGGGGGCACACCCCTCGCCTCCTCGCCCTGCCCATTCGCGCTGCTCACACCAGCATTGGTACCAGACCCCACTGACAGCGCCCACCGCGAGCCGGCCTGACGCAGCGAGGCCCGGCGTCCCTTGGGGACACCGGGCCTCGGAAAGAGCCGGAGGTTACAGCGGGAACCAGGAACTACAGCCCGGCAGCCCTGCGCAGTGCGTCCACCCGGTCCGTCTTCTCCCACGTGAAGTCGTCCAGCGGACGCCCGAAGTGGCCGTACGCCGCGGTCTGGGCGTAGATCGGGCGCAGCAGGTCGAGGTCGCGGATGATCGCGGCGGGGCGGAGGTCGAAGACCTCGGTGATGGCCTTCTCGATCTTGTCGGTGTCGATCTTGGCGGTGCCGAAGGTCTCGACGAAGAGGCCGACGGGCTCGGCCTTGCCGATGGCGTAGGCGACCTGGACCTCGCAGCGGGTGGCGAGGCCCGCGGCGACGACGTTCTTGGCGACCCAGCGCATCGCGTAGGCCGCCGAGCGGTCCACCTTGGACGGGTCCTTGCCGGAGAAGGCGCCGCCGCCGTGGCGGGCCATGCCGCCGTACGTGTCGATGATGATCTTGCGACCGGTCAGGCCGGCGTCGCCCATCGGGCCGCCGATCTCGAAGCGGCCGGTGGGGTTCACCAGCAGGCGGTACCCCTCGGTGTCCAGCTTGATGCCGTCGTCCAGGAGGGCCTTGAGCTCCGGCTCCACCACGAACTCGCGAATGTCGGGGGCCAGAAGCGAGTCCAGGTCGATGTCCTGGGCGTGCTGCGAGGAGACGACCACCGTGTCGAGGCGGACGGCCTTGTCGCCGTCGTACTCGATGGTGACCTGGGTCTTGCCGTCGGGGCGCAGGTACGGGATCGTCCCGTTCTTGCGGACATCGGAGAGTCGCTTCGACAGTCGGTGCGCCAGGTGGATCGGCAGCGGCATCAACTCGGGCGTCTCGTCGGTCGCGTAACCGAACATCAGACCCTGGTCGCCCGCGCCCTGCTTGTCCAGCTCGTCCTCGTCGCCCTCGACACGCTTCTCGTACGCGGTGTCGACGCCCTGAGCGATGTCCGGGGACTGGGCGCCGATGGACACCGACACGCCGCAGGAGGCGCCGTCGAAGCCCTTCTTCGAGGAGTCGTAGCCGATCTCGAGGATCTTGTCGCGCACCAGCTGCGCGATCGGCGCGTACGCCTTGGTCGTGACCTCGCCCGCCACGTGTACGAGGCCGGTCGTGATCAGCGTCTCGACGGCGACCCGGGACTTCGGGTCCTCGCGCAGAAGCGCGTCGAGAATGGTGTCGCTGATCTGGTCAGCGATCTTGTCGGGGTGACCCTCGGTCACAGACTCCGAGGTGAACAGACGACGGGACACAACGCTCCCTGGGGTTGCAGCGGCTGCTGGCTGATCATTTGTGGACGGATCGGGGGCTGCGCCCGCTGTCGTCCGGGGGTCAGTTTATCGGTCATGCTCGACCACGGGTCCACCCCGTCTCGCGACTCGGAAGACCTGTGACCTGCGGCACGGGCATTCTGCCCAACGAGGAGCGGTGTCCGCCAGGTTCCCAGGCGCGATTTCGCCGGTTTTGGAATACGGCGAAGACCGCCCCGACCGGAACGAATCAGGCGTTCACTCCAGGCGGCCCGCCACGAGATCCCACACCGTCTCGGCCAGAGCTTCCTTGGGCCCGTACGGCACGGGTGTCTCACTGCCGTCGGCGCCGAGCACGACGGCTTCGTTCTCCTCGGAACCGAAGGTCTTGCGCTCCCCCACCTCGTTCACGACGAGAAGATCGCAACCCTTGCGCTCCAGCTTGGTCCGCCCGTTGGCGAGGACGTCGTCCGTCTCGGCGGCGAAGCCGACGATCACCTGGCCGGAGCGGGCGCGCTCGGCGGATATCTCGGCGAGGATGTCGGGATTACGGACCAGGGTGATCGGATCGGGTTCCTGGCCGTCCTTCTTCTTGATCTTTCCGGCCGCGTACGTCGCCGGCCGGAAGTCCGCGACCGCCGCCGCCATCACCACCGCGTCGGCGTCCGCGGCGGCCTTCAGCACCGCCTCGCGCAGCTGGACGGCGGTCTCGATGGGCACCACGTCCACGCCCGCCGGATCCGGCATCCCGGTGTTCGCGGCGATCAGCGTGACCCGGGCACCCCGGGCCGCGGCGGTGCGCGCGAGGGCGTACCCCTGCTTGCCGGAGGAGCGGTTGCCGAGGAAACGGACCGGGTCGAGCGGCTCGCGCGTACCGCCGGCGCTGACCACGACATGGCGGCCCGCCAGATCGGGAACGCCGACGCCACGCGCCAGTACCCGGCGGCAGATCTCGAAAATCTCCCCCGGATCCGGCAGTCGGCCCTTGCCGGTGTCGACGCCCGTCAGACGGCCGACGGCGGGCTCGATGACGACGGCACCGCGGCGGCGCAGCGTGGCGACGTTCTCCTGCGTGGCCGGGTGTTCCCACATCTCGGTGTGCATGGCGGGGGCGAAGACCACCGGGCAGCGGGCGGTGAGCAGGGTGTTGGTCAGCAGGTCGTCGGCCAGGCCGTGTGCCGCCTTCGCCAGCATGTCCGCGGTGGCGGGGGCCACGACCACCAGGTCCGCCTCCTGGCCGATGCGGACGTGCGGGACCTCGTGCACATCGGACCAGACCTCGGTCGAGACGGGGTGCCCGGAGAGCGCGGACCAGGTCGCGGCGCCGACGAAGTGGAGCGCCGACTCGGTCGGTACGACCCGTACGTCGTGCCCCGACTCGGTGAGCCGGCGCAGCAGCTCGCACGCCTTGTACGCGGCGATGCCACCGCTGACTCCCAGCACGACCTTCGGCTTGTCCACGGTCTCTCCCCGGGCTCGGCTCACCTGCGTCTGCAACGTGTACGTACTCATGACACACCACAGGCCCGACAGCCGGGCTGTCGGGCCTGTGGAAAAGCCTGCTGCAATCTGCAGAATTACTTACTGCGCCGGGCCCTCCACGGCCTCGGACGTCAGCAGACCCGCGTTGATCTCGCGCAGGGCGATCGAGAGCGGCTTCTCGTGGACGTGCGTGTCCACGAGCGGACCGACGTACTCGAGGAGGCCCTCGCCGAGCTGCGAGTAGTACGCGTTGATCTGACGGGCCCGCTTGGCCGCGTAGATCACGAGGCTGTACTTCGAGTCGGTGGCCTCGAGGAGCTCGTCGATCGGCGGGTTGATGATGCCCTCGGGCGCGGCAATGGAAGAGGACACGCTCTACCTTCCGAAAGATGGGATGAGATCGAAAACGATCACACTACGTCCATCAAGGCTAGCAGCTCACGCGCTACGTCCTCGACGGAGGTGTTGACCAGGGTGACGTCGAACTCCGACTCGGCCGCCAGCTCGACCTTCGCGGCGGCCAGTCGGCGCTCGATCACCTCGGGCGGCTCGGTGCCCCGCCCGGTGAGTCTGCGCACCAGCTCCTCCCAGGAGGGCGGAGCCAGGAACACCAGCTGGGCATCGGGCATCGACTCGCGAACCAGACGCGCGCCCTGGAGGTCGATCTCGAGGAGGACGGGTTCGCCGGCCTCCAGGCGCTCCATCACGGCGCCCCTGGGGGTGCCGTAACGGTTGCCGGCGAACTCCGCCCACTCGAGAAGCTCGCCGTTGGCGATCAGCTTGTCCATTTCCTCGTCGCTGACGAAGAAGTACTGGACACCATGCCGCTCACCGGGGCGCGGCCTCCGGGTCGTCGCCGACACCGAGAGCCAGACCTCGGGGTGTTCCTTGCGCATATGGGCGACGACCGTGCTCTTGCCGACCCCGGAGGGGCCGGAGAGCACGGTCAGCCGCGGACGTGATTCCGGGGGTACGGGGGTCGTCCCCCGGGATGTTGCAGCCATGCAGCGATTATCCAGGTTCTCAGGAGTGCCCGAGAACGTCAGGCGGCACCGCCGCCGAACTCGCGCTCAAGAGACGCGATCTGGTTGGAGCCGAGGCCACGCACACGGCGGCTCTCGGAGATCCCGAGTCGCTCCATGATCTGCTTGGCGCGGACCTTGCCCACGCCCGGCAGGGACTCCAGGAGGGCGGAGACCTTCATCTTGCCGATGACGTCGTTCTCCTGGCCCTGCTTGATGACCTCGTGAAGGGAGGCGCCGGAGTGCTTGAGTCGATTCTTGACCTCGGCCCGCTCCCGGCGAGCCGCGGCGGCCTTTTCGAGCGCGGCTGCGCGCTGTTCAGGGGTAAGGGGCGGAAGAGCCACGCCTACGTCACCTCGGATGTCGAACTTGTCGGATACGGACCGGTGAGGAACCTAGTCGCCCCACACCTGGGGAGCAACGAGCAACGCTTCTTGCCCGTCTCCACTCGTCGGAGACTAGCGGCCAAGTCCGCCGGAGTCAGCGAGAACAGCGGAAAAGTCCTGGTCAGCCTCCATTGAAACCGACATTTGGTACATAGTTCTCCGGATTTGAGGGTGTATTCAGCCGTGGGAGGTCCACGAGGACCTCACAGAAGAGTCGCTGAAGACGCTAGTCCGACGCCACGGCCGCCCTGATGTCCTCCGCGAACCGGTCCGCGGACGCGCGTAGCGCGCCGACGTCGGGTCCGTGACGTAGAACACCCCTGCTGACGTTCGGGACCACATGGCGCACCGCCGCTCCGAAGGCGCCCGGAAGATCGGCCGGGGTCGCGCCCTGGGCGCCGATGCCGGGCGCGAGGAGCGGCCCGTTGATCTCGAGGTCGTACGAGGACAGATCGCCCAGCGTGGCGCCCACGACGGCGCCGAAGGAGCCCATGGGGGTCTCCCCCGCGTTCTCCGCGGCGAGGTGCGCGAGCATGATCGCGCCCACGCTCCGGCCGACCGAGCCGGCCGCGTCCGCCGCGTCGTCGGGCCGTACCGCGTGCTGCACCTCGCCGCCCTCCGGGTTGGAGGTGAGCGCGAGCACGAACAGCCCGGCACCGCTCTCGCGGGCGAGCTCGACGGCCGGCTTCAGCGATCCGTAGCCGAGGTACGGGGAAACGGTGAGCGCGTCCGAGAAGAGCGGCGAGCCCTTCTCCAAGAAGGCGGAGGCGTACGCGGCCATGGTCGAGCCGATGTCGCCGCGCTTGGCGTCCATGACGACGAGCGCCCCGGCGGCCCGGGCCTCCTCGACCGACTTCTCCAGTACGGCGATACCGCGCGAGCCGAAGCGCTCGAAGAACGCGCTCTGCGGCTTCAGTACGGCGACCCGGTCGGCCAGTGCCTCGACGACGGTGCGGCTGAAGCGCTCCAGGCCCCCGATGTCGTCGTTCAGGCCCCAGTCGGTGAGCAGCGAGGCATGCGGGTCGATGCCGACGCAGAGCGGGCCGCGCTCGTCCATGGCGCGGCGAAGACGCCTACCGAAGGGTTCCAGGCTCACACGGGCTCCTTGACGTCGGCGCCGACCGCGTCGGCGAGGGTGGCGTACGGGCTCGTACGAAGGCGGGCGGCGAGTCCCTTGTGGATCGCGCGGCTCCAGAAGGGGCCCTCGTAGATGAAGGCGCTGTAGCCCTGGACCAGGGTGGCACCGGCCAGGATGCGCTGCCAGGCGTCCTCGGCGTTCTCGATGCCGCCGACGCCCACGAGCGTGATGTCGTCGCCCACGCGCGCGTAGAGGCGACGCAGCACCTCCAGGGAGCGCGATTTCAGTGGCGCACCCGAGAGGCCACCGGTTTCCTTCACGAGGGAGGGTTCGGATGTCAAACCGAGCCCCTCGCGCGCGATGGTCGTGTTCGTGGCGATGATCCCGTCCAGGCCGAGCTCCACGGCGAGGTCGGCGACGGCGTCGATGTCCTCGTCGGCGAGGTCGGGCGCGATCTTCACCAGGAGCGGGACGCGGCGCTCGGTCACGGCCTGGTCGGCGGCTTCACGGACGGCGCTCAGCAGGGGGCGCAGATGGTCCACCGCCTGCAGATTCCTGAGGCCCGGCGTGTTCGGCGAGGAAACGTTGACGACCAGGTAGTCGGCGTGGCGGGCAAGCCGCCGCGTCGACTTCACGTAGTCGTCGACCGCCTCGGCCTCGGGTACGACCTTGGTCTTGCCGATGTTGACGCCCACGGTGGTCCTGAAGACCGCCTCACGGCCTGCCAGACGCTCCGCAACGGCCGCCGAGCCCTCGTTGTTGAACCCCATGCGGTTGATCAGCGCCCGGTCCGGCACAAGCCGGAACAGCCGCTTACGGGGGTTGCCGGGCTGCGGCTCCCCCGTGACCGTGCCGATCTCGACATGGTCGAAGCCGAGCATCGACATCCCGTCGACCGCGATCGCATTCTTGTCGAAGCCGGCCGCGAGCCCGAACGGCCCGTGCATCCGCAGCCCGAAGGCCTCGGTGCGCAGCTCCTCGTAGCGGGGGGCAAGGGCGGCCGCGAGGAACGTACGCAGCACAGGGACGCGGGCGGCGAGGCGGATCCAGGCGACGGCCAGGTGGTGGGCCCGCTCCGGATCCATCCGTTTGAAGAACAAACTGAAGAACAGTGAGTACATGGCGTCAGTCCCGCGCCGCCGTCAGGTGCTCCGCGTGTTCCTGGAGCGAACGGACCCCGACGCCACCGTGGTTGAGCGCGTCGATGCCCTGGACGGCGGCGGCGAGCGCCTGCACCGTCGTCAGGCAGGGCACGGAGCGGGCCACGGCGGCCGTACGGATGTCATAGCCGTCGAGGCGGCCACCGGTGCCGTACGGCGTGTTGACGATCAGGTCGACCTCGCCCTCGTGGATGAGCTGGACGATCGTCCGCTCGCCGTTCGGGCCGGTGCCCTCGCTCTGCTTGCGGACGACGGTGGCGTTGATGCCGTTGCGCTTGAGCACCTCGGCCGTGCCGGACGTGGCGAGCAACTCGAAGCCGTGGGCGACCAGTTCACGCGCCGGGAAGATCATCGAACGCTTGTCGCGGTTGGCGACGGAGATGAAGGCGCGGCCCTTGGTCGGCAGTGGACCGTACGCGGCCGCCTGCGACTTGGCGTACGCCGTGCCGAACACCGAGTCGATGCCCATGACTTCACCGGTGGAACGCATCTCCGGGCCCAGGATGGTGTCGACACCGCGCCCGTGGATGTCGCGGAAGCGCGACCACGGCATGACGGCCTCCTTGACGGAGATCGGCGCGTCCAGCGGCAACGTGCCGCCGTCGCCGCTTGCCGGGAGCAGTCCCTCGGCCCGCAGTTCGGCGATCATCGCGCCGAGCGAGATCCGGGCGGCGGCCTTGGCGAGCGGCACCGCGGTCGCCTTGGAGGTGAAGGGGACGGTGCGCGAGGCACGCGGGTTGGCTTCGAGGACGTACAGGATGTCCCCCGCCATCGCGAACTGGATGTTGATCAGCCCCCGGACGCCAACCCCCTTGGCGATGGCTTCCGTTGAAGCCCGCAGCCGCTTGATGTCGAAGCCGCCCAGCGTGATCGGCGGCAGCGCGCACGCCGAGTCACCGGAGTGGATACCGGCTTCCTCGATGTGCTCCATGACGCCGCCGAGGTACAGCTCGTTGCCGTCGTAGAGCGCGTCCACGTCAATCTCGATCGCGTCGTCGAGGAAGCGGTCGACCAGGACCGGGCGCGACGGGGAGATCTCGGTCGACTCGGCGATGTACGCCTCCAGTCGCGTCTCGTCGTACACGATCTCCATGCCGCGTCCGCCGAGCACGTACGAGGGCCGTACGAGGACGGGGTAGCCGATCTCGTCCGCGATGGCCTTGGCGCCTGCGAAGGTCGTCGCGGTGCCGTGCTTGGGAGCCGGCAGTCCCGCCTCGGCGAGCACCTGGCCGAAGGCGCCGCGGTCCTCGGCGGCGTGGATCGCCTCGGGCGGCGTCCCCACCACCGGGACGCCGTTGTCCTTCAGCCCCTGCGCAAGGCCCAGCGGCGTCTGGCCGCCGAGCTGCACGACGACGCCCGCGATCGGCCCGGCCAGGGACTCCGCGTGGACGATCTCCAGTACGTCCTCGAGCGTGAGCGGCTCGAAGTACAGCCGGTCGGAGGTGTCGTAGTCCGTGGAGACGGTCTCCGGGTTGCAGTTGACCATCACGGTCTCGTAGCCCGCGTCGCTGAGCGCGAAGGAGGCGTGGACACAGGAGTAGTCGAACTCGATGCCCTGGCCGATGCGGTTGGGCCCGGAGCCCAGGATGATCACCGCGGGCTTCTCGCGCGAGGCGACCTCGTTCTCCTCGTCGTACGAGGAGTAGAAGTACGGCGTCTTCGCGGCGAACTCGGCGGCGCAGGTGTCGACCGTCTTGTAGACCGGGCGCACGCCCAGCGCGTGCCGGACCTCGCGGACGACGTCCTCGCGCAGACCGCGGATCTCGGCGATCTGGGCATCGGAGAAGCCGTGCCGCTTGGCTTCGGCCAGCAGCAACGGGTCAAGCCTGTCGGCTGCGGCCAGTTCGTCCGCGAGCTCCTTGATGAGGAACAGCTGGTCCACGAACCACGGGTCGATCTTCGTCGACTCGAAGACCTCCTCCTGGGTCGCGCCCGCGCGGATGGCCTGCATGACGGAGTTGATCCGCCCGTCGGTCGGCCGGATCGCCTCCTCCAGGAGGGCCTTTTTGTCCCCGGGCTCACCGACGAACGTGAACTGCGAGCCCTTCTTCTCCAGCGACCGCAGCGCCTTCTGCAGCGCCTCGGTGAAGTTGCGGCCGATGGCCATGGCCTCGCCGACCGACTTCATGGTCGTGGTCAGCGTCGAGTCGGCCTGCGGGAACTTCTCGAAGGCGAAGCGCGGCGCCTTCACGACGACGTAGTCGAGCGTCGGCTCGAAGGACGCCGGTGTCTTCTCGGTGATGTCGTTCGGGATCTCGTCGAGCGTGTAGCCGACGGCGAGCTTCGCGGCGATCTTGGCGATCGGGAAGCCGGTCGCCTTGGAGGCGAGGGCGGACGACCGGGACACGCGAGGGTTCATCTCGATGACGATGACCCGGCCGTCCTCGGGGTTCACCGCGAACTGGATGTTGCAGCCGCCGGTGTCGACGCCGACCTCGCGGATGACGGCGATGCCGATGTCGCGCAGGATCTGGTACTCGCGGTCGGTCAGCGTCATCGCCGGGGCGACGGTGATCGAGTCGCCGGTGTGCACGCCCATCGGGTCGAAGTTCTCGATGGAGCAGACGACCACGACGTTGTCGTGCTTGTCGCGCATCAGCTCCAGCTCGTACTCCTTCCAGCCGAGGATGGACTCCTCCAGGAGCACCTCGGTGGTCGGAGAGAGCGTGAGCCCCTGGCCGGCGATGCGGCGCAGCTCGTCCTCGTTGTGCGCGAAGCCGGAACCGGCGCCGCCCATGGTGAAGGAGGGCCGGACGACGACCGGGTAACCGCCGAGTGTGTCGACGCCCTTGAGGACGTCGTCCATGGAGTGGCAGATCACCGAACGAGCGGACTCGCCGTGCCCGATCTTCCCCTTCACCGCGTCCACGACCTCCTTGAACAGATCGCGGTCCTCACCCTTGTTGATCGCCTCGACGTTGGCGCCGATCAGCTCGACGCCGTACTCGTCGAGCGTCCCGGCCTCGTGCAGCGAGATGGCCGTGTTGAGGGCCGTCTGGCCGCCCAGGGTGGGCAGCAGCGCGTCCGGCCTCTCCTTGGCGATGATTTTCTCGACGAACTCCGGGGTGATCGGTTCGACGTACGTCGCGTCGGCGATCTCCGGGTCCGTCATGATCGTCGCCGGGTTGGAGTTGACCAGGATGACCCTGAGGCCCTCGGCCTTGAGGACGCGGCAGGCCTGGGTGCCGGAGTAGTCGAACTCGGCGGCCTGGCCGATGACGATCGGGCCGGAGCCGATGACCAGGACGGACTGGATATCGGTGCGCTTAGGCACGCTGGGCTCCCTTTTCTGCCATGAGCTCTACGAAGCGGTCGAACAGGTAGGCCGCGTCGTGCGGGCCCGCCGCCGCCTCGGGGTGGTACTGGACGCTGAACGCCGGCTGGTCGAGCAGCTGGAGCCCTTCGACGACCTGGTCGTTCAGGCAGACGTGCGAGACCTCGGCACGCCCGTAGGGGGTGGCGCTGACGCGGTCGAGCGGCGCGTCGACGGCGAAACCGTGGTTGTGCGCGGTGACCTCGACCTTGCCGGTCGTACGGTCCTGGACCGGCTGGTTGATGCCCCGGTGGCCGTACTTCAGCTTGTACGTGCCGAAGCCGAGCGCGCGCCCCAGGATCTGGTTGCCGAAACAGATGCCGAAGAGCGGGATCTTGCGCTCGAGCACGGCGCGCATCAGGGCGACCGGGTGCTCGGCCTTCTCCGGGTCGCCGGGACCGTTGGAGAAGAACACGCCGTCGGGATCGACCGCGTAGATGTCCTCGGCGGTCGCGGTGGCGGGCAGCACATGCACCTCGATGCCGCGCTCGGCCATACGGTGCGGGGTCATGCCCTTGATGCCGAGGTCCACGGCGGCGACGGTGAACTTCTTCTCGCCGATGGCGGGGACGACGTACGCCTCCTCCGTGGCGACCTCCTCGTACAGGCTGGCGCCCTTCATCTCGGGGGCCTGACGCACCTCGGCGAGCATCGTGCCCTCGTCGGGCAGCGCGTTCCCGGAGAAGATGCCGACGCGCATGGCGCCGCGCTCGCGCAGATGGCGGGTGAGCGCCCGGGTGTCGATGCCGGAGATCCCGACGACGTCCTGCCGTGCGAGCTCCTCGTCGAGCGAGCGGCGGGAGCGCCAGTTGGAGGGCACGCGCGCGGGGTCGCGTACGACATAGCCGGCGACCCAGATCCGCTTCGACTCGGGGTCCTCGTCGTTGACGCCGGTGTTGCCGACGTGCGGGGCGGTCATCACGACGACCTGGCGGTGGTACGAGGGGTCGGTGAGGGTCTCCTGGTAGCCGGTCATCCCGGTGGAGAAGACGGCCTCTCCGAAGGTCACCCCCACGGCCCCGTAGGCGCGACCGCGGAAGGTCCGGCCGTCCTCCAGGACAAGTACGGCGGGAGTTCTGGAGGCTCCCCTGGTGGAGGTGGTCATCGTGCGCCTTCCGTCTTGTTGCTGTCCTTGTTGATCATCTGGTTCAGGGTCTCGACCCACTCGTTGTGCTCGGCCGCGTGGTCGGAGCGGAACCCGGAGTCGAGCAGCCTGTCGCCGTGCTCCCAGGTGACCACCAACAGGCCGCCCTCGGTGAGGACCTTGCCCGCGATGCCCTTGTCGAGCCGGGCCTCGCGCAGCGCCTCGAGAGGCACGAAGAAGTCGGCCGCTCCGGGGCGTACGACATCCAGGCCCGCGTCCGTCAGCGTGAGTTCGACCCGGCTGCGGGTGCCCAAGCCGTGCGCCACGATGCGGTCGAGCCACTGACCGGCGGTGGTCGAGCCGTGGTAGCGGCCACTCATCGTCAGCTTCACCGGACCGGGCTCATCCGGGGCCTGGGGCAGCTCGGGCAGGTCGCCCTGGAGCGTGCCGCGCCACTTCCAGCCCTCGCGCATCAGCCAGTAGACGAGGGCGACGAAGAGCGCGAGGCCCACGAGCCAGCCGATGCGGGCGGCCCAGTCGGTCACTTCCGCCGACTTCTGTTCCGCGGCGTACGTCAGTTGCGTCAGTGGTGTCACGCGAGCTTCCCGTCGACGAGCGTGGCGCGGCCCCGCAGCCATGTGTGCGTGACACGGCCCGGCAGTTCACGACCCTCGTACGGAGTGTTGCGGCTGCGCGACGCGAAGCCCGTGGGGTCCACGGTCCCACGGTATGCCGGATCGACCAGCGTGAGGTTGGCGGGCTCACCTGCCGAGACGGGACGGCCGTGGCCTGTCGCCCGGCCGATCCGGGCGGGTTTGAAGGACATCCGGTCCGCGACGCCGGCCCAGTCGAGCAGTCCGCTGTCGACCATCGTCTGCTGGACCACGGACAGCGCGGTCTCCAGGCCGACCATGCCCATGGCCGCCGCGGCCCACTCGCAGTCCTTGTCCTCGTGCGGGTGCGGGGCGTGGTCGGTGGCGACGATGTCGATCGTGCCGTCGGCGAGCGCCTCGCGCAGGGCCATCACGTCGCGCTCGGTGCGCAGCGGCGGGTTGACCTTGTAGACCGGGTTGTACGAGCGGACCAGCTCATCGGTGAGGAGCAGGTGGTGCGGGGTGACCTCGGCGGTGACGTCGATGCCGCGGGACTTGGCCCAGCGCACGATCTCCACCGAACCGGCGGTCGACAGATGGCAGATGTGCACCCGGGAGTGCACGTGCTCGGCGAGCAGCACATCGCGCGCGATGATCGACTCCTCGGCGACGGCGGGCCAGCCGCCGAGCCCCAACTCGGCCGAGACGATGCCCTCGTTCATCTGGGCGCCCTCGGTCAGCCGCGGCTCTTGCGCGTGCTGGGCCACGACGCCGCCGAAGGCCTTCACGTACTCCAGCGCCCGACGCATGATCACGGCGTCGTCCACGCACTTGCCGTCGTCGGAGAAGACGGTGACGCCGGCCGCCGACTCGTGCATGGCGCCCAGTTCGGCGAGCTTCTTGCCCTCCAGGCCGACCGTGACGGCGCCGATGGGCTGCACATCGCAGTAGCCGTGCTGCTGGCCGAGCCGGTAGACCTGCTCGACCACACCGGCGGTGTCGGCGACCGGGAAGGTGTTGGCCATGGCGAACACGGCCGTGTAACCACCGCTCGCGGCAGCCCGCGTACCCGTCAGGACCGTCTCGGAGTCCTCACGCCCGGGCTCCCGCAGATGGGTGTGCAGGTCGACGAGACCCGGCAGAAGCACCTTGCCTTCGGCCTCGACGACCTCGGCCCCCTCGGCGGGAAGTCCGGCACCGACCTCCACGATGGTGTCACCGTCGATCAGGACGTCCTGCGGCTCGCCGCCGAGCACCTTCGCACCACGAATAAGGATCTTGCTCATCTGTCTTACTTCTCCTCGGTACGGGTGTGGGTGACGGCGGGCTCGTTGCCGCCCAGGAGCAGATACAGGACCGCCATACGGATCGAGACACCATTCGTCACCTGCTCGATGGCGGTACAACGGTCGGAGTCGGCGACCTCGGCGGTGATCTCCATGCCGCGGACCATCGGCCCGGGGTGCATCACGATGGCGTGCTCGGGCATCCGCGCCATACGGTCGCCGTCGAGGCCGTAGCGCCGTGAGTACTCGCGCTCGGTCGGGAAGAAGGCCGCGTTCATCCGCTCGCGCTGGACGCGCAGCATCATCACCGCGTCGGACTTGGGCAGCGTGCTGTCCAGGTCGTACGACACCTCACAGGGCCAGGTCTCCACGCCGACGGGCAGCAGGGTGGGCGGGGCGACGAGTGTGACCTGGGCGCCGAGGGTGTGCAGCAGGTCGACGTTCGAGCGGGCGACCCTGCCGTGCAGGATGTCGCCGACGATCGTGATGCGCTTGCCGTCGAGGTCCTGCCCGAGCCCGGCGTCCCGCCCGACGAGGCGGCGCCGCATGGTGAAGGCATCGAGCAGGGCCTGGGTGGGGTGCTGGTGGGTGCCGTCGCCGGCGTTGATGACGGCGGCGTCGATCCAGCCGGAGGTCGCGAGACGGTACGGGGCTCCAGAGGCGCCGTGCCGGATGACGACGGCGTCGACACCCATCGCCTCCAGCGTCTGAGCGGTGTCCTTCAGGGACTCGCCCTTGGAGACGCTGGACCCCTTCGCGGTGAAATTGATCACATCGGCGGAGAGTCGCTTCTCGGCGGCCTCGAAGGAGATCCGGGTACGGGTCGAGTCCTCGAAGAAGAGGTTGACGACGGTGCGGCCGCGCAGGGTCGGCAGTTTCTTGATCGGCCGGTCGGCGACCCGGGCCATCTCCTCGGCGGTGTCGAGGATCAGGACGGCGTCGTCGCGGGTGAGGTCGGCGGCCGAGATGAGATGACGCTGCATCTGTCAGGCTCCGTAAGGCAGTTCAGTTCGGGAGGCGAGGGCCCGGCGGGAGGTCGCAGCCGGGCAGGCAGGCACGCACAGGCGCGCTCGGGGGCTTACGGCAGGGACGTACGCCGGAGTGCTACTGCTGCGCGCCCGGTGAGGCCTGCTTGGCGCCGAGCAGCACGGTGTCGCGACCGTCCTCCTCGGCGAGCTGGACCTTGACCGTCTCCCGCAACGACGTGGGGAGGTTCTTGCCGACATAGTCGGCGCGGATCGGGAGTTCTCGATGGCCTCGGTCGACGAGGACCGCGAGCTGCACGGCGCGCGGACGGCCGATGTCGTTCAGCGCGTCGAGCGCGGCGCGGATGGTGCGCCCTGAGAAGAGCACGTCGTCGACGAGGACGACCAGCCGGCCGTCGATGCCGTCGGCCGGGATGTCGGTGCGGGCCAGCGCACGTGGCGGCTTCATGCGCAGGTCGTCGCGGTACATGGTGATGTCGAGCGAGCCGACCGGGATCTTGCGGTCGGTGATCTCCTCGAGCTTGGCGGCGAGCCGCTGGGCGAGGAAGACGCCTCTGGTCGGAATGCCGAGAAGCACCACGTCGTCGGCGCCCTTGGCGCGCTCGACGATCTCGTGGGCGATGCGGGTCAACACCCGCGCGATGTCGGGGCCTTCGAGCACGGCCCGGGATTCGGACTGCTGTGTGTCCATACGAGACGGACCTCCTTCTCCGCCTCACGGGACGGACCTTAAAGGACGTCGGAATTGCGCCAACAACGGTACCAGCCCGGCAACGGCCCTGATCACCCCCCTGCAGTCACTCCCTCACCATCTGACGTCACTTCTCCCGGCTCCCACGGATGGGGCGGGCGGGACCATTCGGCTTGACGGGGAAGAGTAACGCTGCGTAACCTCACAGTGAGTCACCAGCCGCGAAGCAAAACCGCACGTCGACACAGTGTCCGGGGAGCTATATGTCCAGCGAATACGCCAAACAGCTCGGGGCCAAGCTCCGCGCGATCCGTACCCAGCAGGGCCTTTCCCTCCACGGCGTCGAGGAGAAGTCCCAGGGACGCTGGAAGGCGGTCGTGGTCGGTTCGTACGAGCGCGGCGACCGCGCCGTCACCGTGCAGCGCCTCGCCGAGCTGGCGGACTTCTACGGCGTTCCGGTGCAGGAGCTGCTGCCGGGCACCACGCCGGGCGGCGCCGCCGAGCCCCCGCCGAAGCTGGTCCTGGACCTGGAGCGGCTGGCCCACGTCCCTGCCGAGAAGGCGGGCCCCCTGCAGCGTTACGCGGCGACGATCCAGTCCCAGCGCGGCGACTACAACGGCAAGGTGCTCTCCATCCGCCAGGACGACCTGCGCACCCTCGCCGTGATCTACGACCAGTCCCCCTCGGTCCTCACCGAGCAGCTGATCAACTGGGGCGTCCTCGACGCGGACGCGCGCCGCGCGGTCTCCCACGAGGAGGCCTGACCGGCCTCGGCCCCTGAAGAAACGTGCCGTCGGGGTGGCCGGAACCTGAGCGTTCCGGCCACCCCGGCGGCTTTGTTTCCGGCTTTCCGGCTCGCCGCAAAACACATTTCCGGCTCGCCGCAGAACACGCCGGAGGGCCCGCAGCAGCCGGTGCTGCGGGCCCTCCGTGACGACCTGTGGCGCTACTCGTCCCGGCGCAGCGACGGCTTCAGCTCCTTGAAGCGGCCGAGGAGACCGTTCACGAAGGCCGGGGACTCGTCCGTGGAGAACTCCTTCGCGAGCTGGACCATCTCGTCGAGGACGACGGCGTCCGGCGTCTCGTCGACCCAGATCAGCTCGTACGCGCCGAGGCGCAGGATGTTGCGGTCCACGACCGGCATCCTGTCCAGCGTCCAGTCGACCGCGTACTGCGCGATGAGCTCGTCGATGCGCCGCTCGTACTTCGCGTAGCCCTCGACAAGCTGCATCGTGTACTCACTCACCGGCGGCTGCCGGGTGTCGGTCCGAGAGTGCCGGATCCAGTCCGCGAGGACCGTCAGGACGTCCACGCCGCGCTGATCACCCTCGAAGAGGATCTGGAAGGCGCGCTTGCGGGCCGTATTGCGGGCAGCCACGGTTAGCTGTTCACCCGGCCGAGGTAGTCGCTCGTACGGGTGTCGACCTTGATCTTCTCGCCGGTGG
The DNA here is from genome assembly GCF_036173125.1 of Streptomyces sp. NBC_00286. NCBI lineage: Bacteria > Bacillati > Actinomycetota > Actinomycetes > Kitasatosporales > Streptomycetaceae > Streptomyces > Streptomyces sp. NBC_00286. The sequence continues at coordinate 8,574,392 of NZ_CP108054.1, read as the reverse complement.
TGATGAAGAGCGGCACGTTGATCTGGTGGCCGGTCTCCAGGATGGCGGGCTTGGTGCCACCGGTGGAGCGGTCGCCCTGGACGCCCGGCTCGGTCTCCTGGACGCTCAGCTCGACGGCGGCCGGGAGCTCGACGAAGAGCACCTCGCCCTCGTGCTGCGCGACGGTGGCCGTGAAGCCCTCGACGAGGAAGTTGGCGGCGTCGCCGACGGCCTTCCGGTCGACCATGAGCTGGTCGTAGGTCTCCATGTCCATGAAGACGAAGTATTCGCCGTCCATGTACGAGAACTGCATGTCGCGCTTGTCGACGGTGGCCGTTTCGACCTTGACGCCGGCATTGAACGTCTTGTCGACGACCTTGCCGGAGAGCACGTTCTTGAGCTTGGTGCGCACGAAGGCCGGGCCCTTGCCGGGCTTGACGTGCTGGAACTCGACGACGGACCAGAGCTGGCCGCCTTCGAGCTTGAGCACCAGGCCGTTCTTGAGGTCGTTCGTGGAAGCCACGGTTGCGGAATCTCCTGGACTGACGTGGACGACCCCGGGGCAGGCGCACAGCTCGGAGGCTAGAGCGCGAGCAGCTCCTTGGTCGTGATGGTGAGTAGCTCGGGTCCGCCGTCCGCCTCGGGGCGTACGACGAGCGTGTCATCGATCCGGACACCGCCCCGGCCCGGGAGGTGGACCCCCGGTTCGACGGTGACCGGCACGCAAGCGTCCAGTTTACCCATGGCCGCGGGGGCCAGCTGAGGGTCCTCATCGATTTCGAGCCCGACCCCGTGCCCGGTCAGCGAAGGAAGGCCGTGCCCGAACCCCGCGGAGTCCAGCACCTGCCGGGCGGCACGGTCCACATCGCGGTACTCGGCACCGGGCACGAGCGCCTCCCGACCGGCCCTCTGGGCGGCGAAGACAAGGTCGTACAGCTCGATCTGCCAGTCGGCGGGCGAGGTCCCGATCACGAACGTACGCCCGATCTCGCTGCGATAGCCGCGGTAATTCGCCCCCAGGCATACGGAGAGGAAGTCGCCCTCCTCGACCCGCCGGTCGGTGGGGCGGTGGCCGCGACGCCCCGAGTTCGGCCCTGTGCCGACGGAGGTCGCGAAGGCCGGCCCGTCGGCGCCGTGGTCGACGAGGCGGCGCTCCAGCTCCAGGGCGAGGTGGCGCTCGGTGCGGCCGACGAGGATCGATTCGAGGAGTTCGCTCAGCGCCTGGTCGGCGATCTCGGCGCCGATGCGGAGGCAGGAGAGCTCCTCCTCGTCCTTGACGAGGCGCAACTGCTCGACGGCGCCACCCAGTTCTGCGAGGCGCAGGCGTGGCACCACCGAGCGGATGGATCTGTGCCGGGCCACGGTGAGGTGGTGCTCCTCCACGGCGAGGGAGTCGGCGCCCTGGCCGGCGGCTAGGTCGGCGGCGGCCACGGCGGGGTCGCCGCCGGTGCCTGTGCCGGGGAGGTAGTGGAGGCGTAGCGCCTCGTCGGGCCGCTCGTCGTCCGGGTGCGCGCCGAGGTCCCCTGGGCGCGGGCCCGGGCAGACCATCAGGTCAGTTCCGCTGCCCAGTAGCAGTACGGCGCCGCGGGGGGCTGCGCCCGCGAGGTAGCGGACGTTGGCGGGCCGGGACACCAGTGCGGCAGCGCTGCCGCCGGCCGCACATCGCTCCCGGAGCCGTTCGCGGCGGGCCGCGTACACCTCTGACATGATCCGAGCCTACGAGGGGTGGGCGGAGTGTGCCGGTTCAGGTTGGGCCGGGTGGGTTCGTGTTTGTCTGCGGGTGCGTTGTGGTTGCTCGCGCAGTTCCCCGCGCCCCTAGGTGGTTGGTGGGTGCGGGGCCGCGGTCCGGTGCGTCAGCCCGTCGCCAACAGGGCATACGACCCCGTGCTGACACAGGGTTCTGGTGTGCCCAGACCGAAGCTAAGCGACGGGCATAGGACACACCGGCCCACGTCCCCTCCCCCCGGCGGAAAACTGCGGGTTTCGTTGTGGCTGGCGAGCATGGCGGCTGGTGAGCTTTGTGGCGGGCGGTTCGGGGCGCCCCGTTAGGGGCGCGGGGAACTGCGCGACCAGCCACAACGCACCCGCAGCCGCGACACAACATGTCACCCCACCCCGGTAGGCACCCAACCCACCCACCCGCCGGAGGCGCCCACCCGGCCGGAGGCAGCGGGGCCTGGGGCGCAGCCCCAGTTTCGGGAAGGGGCGGGGCTGGGGAAAAGAAACCCCCCGCTCACCACTGCGGCGGGCTCGCAATCGACCGAGCCAGCACATCGTCCAGCACACGCGCCGTCGCCGGAACGTCAAGCTGGGAATTGTCGATGATGGGCAGCCCAGACCCGTACCACCCGGCCATCCGCCCATGGATACGAGCAACTTCCTCATCCGTGAGCCGACGATTCCCCGAGCGCTCGGCATTGCGCTCCAGGACGATCTCGAGCCCGGGAAGAAGCACGACGGGCAGCAGACCGGGACCAACGTGCCGCTTCCACCCCCCGAGCCCGACAACCGGCCGGTCAGGGAAGACGGCGTCATCGAGGATGCAAGAGATCCCGTTGGCAAGAAAGTTGCGCGCGGCGAACCCGCAGGTGCGGCGAGCGAGCCGGTACTGCGCCTCAGAGTGATCGTTCCACCCCGACTGCGGATCCGCGAAGCCTGAGCGCACCCATTCCCGTACATCATCAAGGCTGATGTGCGCGGTGGGCACCCGCCGATGGTCGGCCCAGTACTTGGCGACGCTCGTCTTACCGGCCCCGGCGGGCCCGATGAGCAGCACGGCCAGCGTGGTGGACGTCGGATCGGGCGCCCCCGCGGCAGGCGGCGGGCTCGGCATCGCGACGGGCCCGCCCGGCGGCAGCTGCACATGCCCCGTCGTGTCCGGCATCGGCGCGGGCGCGTGCGGCGGCGCCACGTGATGCTGCGGCGCGGGCGCATGCCCCGGAGGGTGCGGCGCGGCGGGTCCGGGGCGTCCGGCGAAACCCGGCGGCGGGTTCACGGGCGCCGGCCCCGCGGGGGAACCCATGGGCCCACCCGAGTGCCCGCCCGGGTGTTGCGCGCCCGGAGAAAAGCCGGCGGCCGGCTCCTGCCCCGGCTGGTGGGGCGGCGGCAGCGGAGACCCCACTGCGTGCTGCATCCGGTGCCACTCCGTCTCGTGTCTCTTGGCGCTGGCAGCGGAACACTGCCCGCTCCCTACCGAACGGTACCGTCCCCGGCCGTCGTTTGGTGAACGGCCGGGGTGGGTCCGAAGTGCCCATGCACACAAGGCAAATCGGGCGAAGTGGCCTCCTGTGGAGCTATTCGCCCACTTCTCCGTAGGCGGCGAGAAGGATGGCCGGGTCAGGGCCCTCAAGGACGGTGGGCTTGGCCAGGCCGTCCAGGACGATGAAGCGCAGCAGGTCGCCGCGGGACTTCTTGTCGACCTTCATCGTCTCGAGCAACTTGGGCCACTGGTCGTAGCGGTAGTGCAGCGGCAGGCCCACGGACTGCAGGATGGTGCGGTGCCGGTCGGCGGTCTCGTCGTCCAACCGGCCTGCCAGGCGGCCGAGTTCAGCGGCGAAGTGCATACCGACGGCGACGGCGGCGCCATGCCGCCACTGGTAGCGCTCGTTCTTCTCGATGGCGTGGCCGAGTGTGTGGCCGTAGTTGAGGATCTCGCGCAGCCCCGACTCCTTCAGGTCGGAGGAGACCACCTCGGCCTTGACCTTGATGGAGCGTTCGATGAGTTCGGCGGTGTGCGGACCGGCAGGGCTGCGCGCTCCTTCCGGATCGGCCTCAATGAGCTCCAGGATGCGCGGGTCGGCGATGAACCCGGCCTTGATGATCTCCGCGAGCCCGGACACGAAGTCGTTGACCGGCAGTGAGTCGAGGGCGGCCAAGTCACAGAGCACCCCCGCGGGCGGATGGAAGGCGCCCACCAGGTTCTTGCCCTCGGCGGTGTTGATGCCGGTCTTGCCGCCGACCGCCGCGTCCACCATGGCCAGTACGGTCGTCGGGATCGCGATCCAGCGCACCCCGCGCAGCCAGCTCGCGGCCACGAACCCAGCCAGGTCGGTGGTCGAGCCGCCGCCCACCCCGACGATCACGTCGGTGCGGGTGAAGCCGGACTGCCCGAGCGCCTTCCAGCAGTACGCGGCGACTTCGGCCGTCTTGGCCTCCTCGGCGTTGGGCACCTGGATGGCCACCGCGTCGAAGCCCTGCCCGGCCAGATCGGCCCGGACCGCCTCGCCGGTCTCGGCCAGCGCCTCCGGGTGGACGACCGCGACACGCTTCGCCCGCGGGCCGATCAACCCGCCGAGTTCGCCGAGGAGTTGACGGCCCACCAGCACCTCGTACGGCTCGGTGCCCGCCGTGCCGCCGACCTGGATCCGGGTCACCGTCTGGTCCTGCTCGCTCATGCCTGCTTCAACTCCAAGGCGTCGAGGACCGCTTGGGCGACCTCCTCGGGAGTGCGGTCGTCGGTGGCGACGACCGCACGGGCGACTTCGGTGTAGAGGTGGCGGCGGGCCTCCATCAGCTCGCGCCACTGGCGCCGCGGGTTGACCGCCAGCAGCGGCCGGGCGGTGTTGAGACCGGTGCGCTTGACCGCCTCCTCGACGTCCATCGAGAGGTACACGACCGGGAGTCCGGCCAGCAGCGCCCGGGTGTCGGCGTCGAGGATGGCGCCGCCACCCAGGGCGAGTACGCCCTCGTGCTCGGCCAGCGCCTGGTGCACCGCCCGCTTCTCGATCGCGCGGAAGGCCGGCTCACCCTCCTCGACGAAGATGTCCGCGATGGTGCGTCCCTCGGCGGCCACGATGTCCTCGTCGGTGTCCCGGTGGCCGACCCCGAGCCGCTCCGCGACCAGCTCGCCCACCGTCGACTTGCCCACACCCATCGGGCCGACGAGCACGACCACAGGTCCAGCACTCATCGGATCGCCAGGTTCTCGAGGTACGAGGTGACGTTGCGCCGGGTCTCGGTCACGCTGTCGCCGGCGAACTTCTCCGCCACCGCGTCCGCAAGGACCAGCGCCACCATCGCCTCCGCGACGATCCCGGCCGCCGGGACCGCGCAGACGTCGGAACGCTGGTGGTGGGCCTTCGTCGCTTCTCCGGTCACCACGTCGATGGTGGCCAGCGCGCGCGGCACGGTCGCGATGGGCTTCATCGCAGCGCGTACACGCAGCAGTTCACCGGTGGTCAGCCCACCCTCGGTGCCGCCCGAGCGGCCCGTGGCCCGCTTGATGCCCTCGTCGGTCTGCACGATCTCGTCGTGCGCCTTCGAACCCGGCACCCGCGCCAGTTCGAAGCCGTCGCCGACCTCGACGCCCTTGATGGCCTGGATGCCCATCAGCGCGGCCGCGAGTCGCGCGTCCAGCCGCCGGTCCCAGTGCACATGCGAGCCCAGGCCCACCGGCACTCCGTACGCCAGCACCTCGACCACGCCGCCCAGGGTGTCGCCGTCCTTGTGGGCCCGGTCGATCTCCTCGACCATCGCCTTCGACGCGTCCTCGTCCAGGCACCGCACCGGGTCCGCGTCGAGCTTCTCGACGTCGGAGGGCTTGGGGTAGACGCCGTACGGAGCCTTCGCCGCGGCCAGTTCGATGACGTGCGAGACGATCTCGATGCCGGCCGTCTCCTTGAGGTACGAGCGCGCCACCGCGCCGAGCGCGACACGGGCGGCGGTCTCCCGCGCACTCGCCCGCTCCAGAACCGGCCGGGCCTCGTCGAAGCCGTACTTCTGCATGCCCGCCAGGTCGGCGTGGCCGGGCCGCGGGCGGGTCAGCGGCGCGTTGCGCGCCAGCTCGGCGAGCACGGCCGGGTCCACGGGGTCGGCCGCCATGACCTGTTCCCACTTGGGCCACTCGGTGTTGCCCACCATGATCGCGACCGGCGAGCCGAGCGTCAGTCCGTGCCGGACGCCGCCCAGGAAGGTGACCTCGTCGCGCTCGAACTTCATCCGTGCGCCGCGCCCATAGCCGAGGCGCCGCCGTGCCAGGTGGTCCGCCACCATCTCCGTGGTGATCGGCACGCCGGCGGGAAGTCCCTCCAGCGTCGCGACAAGTGCGGGACCGTGGGACTCCCCCGCGGTCAGCCAGCGCAACCTGCTCAACGGTGCTCCTCGATACTCGCGCCCTGGTACTGCGTACTGCCTGTGCGCACGCGCGTCCTCGCGTACGTCAACGGCGCGACCGGGTGCGCGGCCCTGGCCCGCCACTGCCGATCCTCCCACGTCCGCCCCCGAGGACCTGGCGCAGGTCCATCAGGCGGACGCGACTCGATCAGGTCGTGGCATCGTTGCGCGGCTGCTGGGGAGCGTACACACCGAGGTAGTCGGCGCCGCGCGCCCCGTCCTGCACATCGGGAATGGGCGTGATCGGGCCGAGCGCCCGTCGAAGGGCGCGTCCGCGACGCCATTTGACGACCTTGAAAACGAGAAAGCCGCCGACTGCCAGCCCGATCGCGGTGTACTGCAGCCAGTCCGGCAGGAAATTCAGTGTTGCCTGGAAGATTTCCGACTTCCAGGAAGCCTGCGTGGTCATGAAGACTCCCCCTCGATCCCGCCCCCTGCGGAACCGGAAAGAATCTTAACGTCCGGCGAGTGCGTGCTCTCCCGCTTTTCGCATGGCGTCCAGCGGGGCCGGCGTATGCCCCGTCATCTGCTCGACCTGGAGTGCCGCCTGGTGCACCAGAAGGTCGAGGCCGCTGACGACGGCCCCACCGTACGCGGACCAGCGGGCGGCGAGTGCGGTCGGCCACGGGTCGTACAGGACGTCGAAGAGCGTGGCGGGGCGCCCGGGGACGGCGGAGGCGAGGGCGTCGGTGGCGCCCGCCGGGGTCGTGGCGACCACCAGCGGCGCGTGCAGAGCCCGCTCGGCGTCCGCCCAGTCCGCGATCCGTACCTCGGTCTCCAGGCGCTCGCCCCACTGCCGCATCTCGGCGGCGCGCGCCTCGCTGCGGACGTACGCGACGATCTCGCCCGGGCAGATCCGCGAGACGGCGGCCAGCGCGGACGAGGCGGTGGCGCCCGCGCCGAGGATGGCGGCGGAGTCGACCTGCTCGATCCCGTGCTCCCGCAGGGCGGAGACCATGCCGGGGACGTCGGTGTTGTCCCCGATACGTCGGCCGTCCTCGCTGAACACGACGGTGTTGACGGCCTCGACGGAGGCCGCCGTCGCGCTGATCTCGTCGAGCAGCGGAATCACCGCACGCTTCAACGGCATGGTCAGCGACAGCCCGGCCCACTCCGATCCGAGCCCTTCGAGAAAGCCGGGCAGTGCGGCCTCGTCGATCTCGAAACGGTCGTACGACCAGTCCCCCAGCCCCAGATCCGCATAGGCGGCTCGGTGCAGGACCGGGGAGAGGGAGTGGGCGATGGGCTTGCCGAGCACGGCTGCTCGGCGCACCTCAGCCACCCGAGCGCGCATTGAACTTGTCCTTGAGCTTCTGGAATTCGGCATGCGTCTTGGCGAATTCGGTCTTTTCCACACCGTCGGTCGCCACGAAATAGTACCAGCCGTCGTCGGTCGGATCGAGCGTCGCCTTCATGGCGACGTCGCCCGGGTTTCCGATCGGGCCGGGCGGCAGTCCCTTGTTCGAGTACGTGTTGTACGGGTCCTTGTTGTTGTTGATCTCCGACTCGCTGATATCGATGTTGCTCTTGTTCTTCAGGTAATTGTAGGTCGAGTCGAACTGCAGGGCCCCGTAGGTTTGCGGGTTGGCGAGGTCGAGGCGGTTGTAGACCACCTCCGCCATCTTGCGGTAGTCATCCCTGGTCTTGCCCTCGGCCTGGACGAGGCTCGCCACGGTGACGACGTCCAGCGGGTTGTCCAGCTTGAGTTCCTCGGCCTTCGCCTCAAGGTCGTACGCGGTGTACTTCTCCTTGGCCTGGGCGACCATCTTCTTCAGGATGTCCTCGGGCTTCATGCCCTTTGCCGCGGCATAGGTGTGCGGGTAAAGGAAACCTTCCAGCGGGTCCTTGATGTCGTCGTTGTTGTTCGCCCAGTCGGGAAGTCCGAGGCTCTTGTATTCCTTCTTGGCGACGCTCGCCGTGGTGCCCTTTTTGAGTCCGAGCCTCGTGTCGATGTTCGCGTAGACCTGGCTGTTGCGCTGACCCGGCGCCACGATCATGTTGTTCTGGCTCTTGGGGTCGAGCATCATGGTCACGGCGCTCTCGGCGGACATCTGTTTCTTGAGGAGATAGACGCCGGCCTGAATCCGTTGGCCTTCGGGATTCGCCGAGTGCGCGGACACGAACGCGTCGACGCTCTTCACGACGCCCGCCGCTTTCAGCTCCTGGCCGATCGCGGCGCCGCTCGAGCCCTCGGCGATCTCGACCATCACCGTCTGGCTGGTGCCCCCACCCGCAAAGTCCGGCGCCTCACCGAAACGGCTTTGGTAGAACTCGTAGCCGTAATAGCCGGCGCCGCCGACACCACCGACGAGGACAAGCGAAACGACCAGGCAGGCGCAGCCATTGCGGCTTTTCTTGCCGGTCTTCCCCTTGCCCTTGCCTTTTCCTTTGCCGCGCTTCCCGTCCGACGGGTCGTCGTCGAAGTCCTCGTCATCATCACCGCCGCCCGAGAAGAAGGCGTGCTCGCCCTGATCAGGCCCCGGGTCCCAGTCGGTCGGCGGCTCGGGCTCGGCTTCGCGTTCGGGCTGGCGACGGCTCGGCGGCTGGGGCGGCGGGTACGCGTCGGGGGTGCCGTAGTAGTCGGACTGGTAACCCTGACCGCCGTACCCGGCCTGCTGATCCTGACCGCCGTACCCAGCCTGCTGGCCTCCGTACGAGTCGCCGGGCCCGGCGCCGTACGGGCTGTGACCGTGCTGCCCGGTGTCCCAACCCCCGTTGCCCTGCTGGCCGTTGTGCCCCTGATACGGCTGACCGTTCTGGTCGTAGTACTGGTGCTGATCCGGGGCGCCGTACGGCTGCTGCTGTCCCTGGGCATAGTGCTGCTGCCCTTGGTCGTAGCCGGACTGCTGCCCGTTGCCCCAGTCGCCGTACTGGTTCTGCTGCTGCGGCTGCTGCGAATAGTGCTGCTGCTGGCCGCCGTACGAGGACTGGGCCGCGTGCCCTTCTTGTCCTCTCCATCCGTCGTCCCCGAACAACGGGTCCTCGGGATGCCACGGTTCGGAGCCCTGGCCCCGGCCATAATCAGTCATCGATCCCCTAGAAGCCGCGAGGCGGCGGTCGCGCGGCGCGTGTGGCCCGGCTCCCCATCCGCCTCTCTGCTGTGCGGAGGCTGTTCGAACACCACCGCATCGCGCGGAACGTTACCGTACCGCGATCAGATGACCACTTCGACGCCATCCCCGGGAGCTTTACCTGACACCCGTTCGGATTCCAGCGCCTGCTGCAGGATGATGACGGCGGCGGCCTGGTCGATAACCGACCTGCCCTTCTTGGCTTTCACGCCGGAGGCACGCAGTCCCTGACTGGCCGTGACTGTGGTCATCCTCTCGTCCACGAGTCTGACCGGAACCGGGGCGACCATGCGGGCCAATTCCTGAGCGAAGGCACGGACCTTGACCGCGGCCGGGCCCTCGCCCCCCTTGAGGGAGCGAGGGAGGCCGACGACGATCTCGATCGGCTCGTACTCCTCGACGAGTTGCTTCAACCGCCGCTGAGCTGCCGGGACATCGCGGCCGGGGACGGTTTCCACCGGGGTGGCGAGGATCCCGTCGGGGTCGCAGGAGGCGACCCCGATCCGGGCGTCCCCGACGTCGATGGCGAGCCGGCGGCCGCGGCGCATGACGCGTTCGTCTCCGCTCACTTGGCCGTCTCGGCCACAAGACGCTCGACGGCGTCGACGGCCTCGCCGATGGCGGCCGCGTTCTGGCCACCGCCCTGGGCGAGGTCGGGCTTGCCGCCACCGCCGCCGCCGAGGGTCTTGGCGGCCGTACGGACCAGGTCGCCGGCCTTGAGGCCGCGCTCGCGGGCGGCCTCGTTGGTGGCGATGACCGTCAGCGGCTTGCCGCCCACGGCGGTGAACAGGGCGACCACGGCGGCCCGGTCGCCCGGGATACGGCCGCGCACGTCGAGGACCAGCTTACGCAGGTCGTCGGCGCCGGTGCCGTCCGGGACCTGGCCGGTGACGAGAGCGACACCGCGTACGTCCTTGGCGCCCTGGGCGAGACCGGCGGCGGCCTGGAGGACCTTCTCCGCCCGGAACTTCTCGATCTCCTTCTCGGCGTCCTTCAGCTTGCCGAGCATGGCGGAGACCTTCTCGGGCAGCTCCTCGGGACGCCCCTTGATCAGCTCCTGGAGCTGGGCGACGACCGTGTGCTCGCGGGCCAGGAAGTTGTAGGCGTCGACGCCGACCAGGGCCTCGATACGGCGTACGCCGGAACCGATGGACGACTCGCCGAGCAGCTTGACCAGGCCGAGCTGGGCGGTGTTGTGGACGTGCGTGCCGCCGCACAGCTCCTTGGAGAAGTCGCCGATGGTGACGACGCGTACGCGGTCGCCGTACTTCTCGCCGAACTCGGCGATGGCGCCCTGCTTCCTGGCCTCGTCGATGCCCATGACATCGGCGTGGACGTCCAGGTCGCGGGCGAGCACTTCGTTGATCTTCTGCTCGACGTCGGTCATCACGGCCGTGGGTACAGCAGACGGGGAGCCGAAGTCGAAGCGGAAGCGGCCGGGCTGGTTCTCGGAACCGGCCTGGGCGGCCGTCGGGCCGAGGGCGTCGCGCAGGGCCTGGTGCGTGAGGTGCGTGGCCGAGTGGGCGCGGGCGATGGCCTTGCGGCGGCGTACGTCGATGACGGCCTGGGCGGAGGCGCCGACGGTGACCTCGCCGACCTGGACGACGCCCTTGTGGACGTACACACCCGGGACCGGCTTCTGGCAGTCGCGGACCTCGATGACGGCACCGGAGTCGACCTTGATGCGGCCGGTGTCGCCGATCTGGCCGCCGCCCTCGGCGTAGAAGGGGGTGCGGTCGAGGACGATCTCGACCTCGTCGCCCTCGGTGGCGGCGGGCGACGAGACGCCGTCGACGAGGATGCCGACGATCTTCGACTCGCCCTCGATGTCCGAGTAGCCGATGAATTCGGTCTCGCCCGAGTTGTCGGCGATCTCGCGGTAGGCACCCAGGTCGGCGTGGCCGGTCTTCTTGGCCTTGGCGTCGGCCTTGGCGCGCTCCCGCTGCTCCTTCATCAGGCGCCTGAAGCCGTCCTCGTCCACCGAAAGGCCCTGCTCGGCGGCCATTTCGAGGGTGAGGTCGATCGGGAAGCCCCAGGTGTCGTGGAGCAGGAAGGCCTTGTCGCCGGCGAGGACGGTGCCACCGGTGGCCTTGGTCTCCGTGACTGCGGTGTCGAGGATGTTCGTGCCGGCCTTCAGGGTCTTGAGGAAGGCGGCCTCCTCGGCGAGGGCGACCTTCTCGATGCGCTCGCGGTCGGTGATGAGCTCGGGGTACTGCTGGCCCATCATCCCGATGACGACGTCGATCAGGTCTTGGACGACCGGGCCGGTGGCGCCGAGCAGGCGCATGTTGCGGATGGCGCGGCGCATGATGCGGCGCAGGACGTAGCCGCGGCCCTCGTTGCCGGGTGTGACGCCGTCGCCGATGAGCATCACGGACGTACGGATGTGGTCGGTGACCACGCGCAGGGACACGTCGCTGTCGTGAGCGTCGCCGTAGCGGACGCCGGTCAGCTCGGTGGCCTTGTTGATGACGGCCATGGAGGTGTCGATCTCGTACATGTTCTGCACGCCCTGCAGAATCATGGCGAGGCGCTCGAAACCGAGGCCGGTGTCGATGTTCTTGGCGGGCAGGTCACCGAGGATCGGGAAGTCCTCCTTGCCGGAGCCCTCCCCGCGCTCGTACTGCATGAAGACCAGGTTCCAGATCTCCACGTACCGCTCGTCGTTGACGGCGGGGCCTCCCTCTACGCCGAACTCGGGGCCGCGGTCGTAGTTGATCTCGGAGCAGGGGCCGCAGGGGCCAGGAACGCCCATGGACCAGTAGTTGTCCTTCATGCCGAGACGCTGGATGCGCTCGATGGGGACTCCCACGACGTCGCGCCAGATGCGCTCGGCCTCGTCGTCCTCCTTGTAGACGGTGATCCAGAGCTTCTCCGGCTCCAGGCCGTACCCACCCTTGTCCTGGGGCAGCGTGAGCAGCTCCCAGGCGTACTTGATGGCGCCTTCCTTGAAGTAGTCCCCGAAGGAGAAGTTGCCGCACATCTGGAAGAACGTGCCGTGCCGGGTGGTCTTGCCGACCTCTTCGATGTCCGGAGTACGGACGCACTTCTGGACGCTGGTGGCGCGGGCGTACGGCGGCTTGACCTCACCGAGGAAGTACGGCTTGAAGGGCACCATGCCCGCGTTGACCAGGAGCAGAGTCGGGTCGTCCGCGATGAGCGACGCCGAAGGGACGACGGTGTGCCCGCGCTCCTCGAAGAAGCTCAGCCAGCGGCGGCGAATCTCAGCCGACTCCATCAGTGGTCCTCATTCCGGTTGTACGAGTACGTCGACCGCTCGGCGTACGTCGGGTTCTTGCTGTACTTCGGGTGGTTGCTGTTCTCCAGGGCGGCGAAGCGCCGCGGGGAGGGCAGCTCGGGGTTCGCGTTCAGCCCTAGGGCCTCGTCGAGTTCGGCCTCGCGCTGGGCCATGCCGTCGCGGACGTCGAGCGCGAAGTCCTTGAGACGGTGGCCCGCTTCGATCGCCTTGACCGCGGCCTGGTTCGCGAGGCTTTCGGGCGTCAGCTGCTTGAGCTTGCGGTTGACCTTGGTGGTGGCCCAGACCCCGGCGGCTGCGCCGGCGGTGAACCAGAACGTACGGCGGAACATCGCTGCGTCAGTCCTTCTTACCCCGGTTGTTCCGGCTGTTCCGCTTCTCCCGTCGCGCGGACGAGACGGTGCGGCCCACGATCACGGTGCGGCGCTCCGGCTTGGCGGGCGCGTCCTCACGTCGGCCGCCGATGGCCCGGCGTACGCCGTACCCGAAGGCCGCGACCTTCACCAGCGGGCCGCCGAAGGTGGAGGCGACGGTCGTGGAGAGCGCCGACGCGTTCGACGTGACCTCCTGGACGTCGGAGGCGATGGCGTCGACCCGGTCGATCTGGGTCTGCGCGGAGCGCACCGCGGATGAGGCGTCTGCCAGGAGCGGGACGGCCTGGTCGGTCACGTCCGCGACGAGCTTGGTGGTCGCCCTGAGCGTCTGGGCCAGCCTCGCGAGTGCCACCGCGAGGAAGGAGACCAGGATCGCCCAGAAGACGGCCACCAGGATCCCGGCCACCTCTCCACCGGACACTGCGCACCCGCTCCCTGCATTTCGTGCCTGCACATCTGAAAAGTCGTCTCCCGAGCCTATCGCGCCCAGGATGGCCCTCCGTACCGGATTAACGCCCGACCGTTGGCAGGTGCGCGAAAGCCCGCCGCCTCGCCCGCCGGGAAGGGCGGGGAGACGACGGGCCGACGCGCTGGTGGTGCTACATCCGCTGAAGGGTGATCAGCGGGCGTAGTACTCGACGACGAGCTGCTCGTCGCAGATCACCGGGATCTCCTTGCGGTTCGGCTCCCGGTCCAGGCGGAAGGCCAGGGCGCGGAGGTTCACCTGGAGGTAGCGGGGGGTCTCGCCGTCGGGGGCGAAGCCACCCTCGCGCGCGACCTGGAACAGCGGCTTCTCGCGGCTGCGCTCGCGGACCATCACGACGTCGTCGGGCTTGACGCGGAAGGACGGCTTGTCGACCTTGTGGCCGTTGACCTCGATGTGGCCGTGGGTGACCATCTGGCGGGCCTGGTAGATCGTGCGGGCGATGCCCGAACGCAGGACCAGCGCATCGAGACGGCGCTCGAGCTCGATGACCAGGGCCTCACCGGTCTTGCCCTGCGTCTTGGCGGCACGCTCGTAGGCGCGGACGAGCTGGCGCTCGGACACGTCGTACTGCGCGCGCAGGCGCTGCTTCTCGAGCAGACGGACCTTGTAGTCCGAGTTCTGCTTGCGGCCGCGGCCGTGCTCGCCCGGCGGGTAGGGGCGGGCCTCGAAGTACTTGACGGCCTTCGGGGTCAGCGCGATGCCGAGGGCACGCGACTTCTTGACCTTGGGGCGGGACTGATTCGCCACTTCTTTTCCTTTTCCTTATCGGCTGCCTCAGGGTTACGGGAGGTCGCATCCGCAGCCGGGGGATTCCCGTCAGGTCCGCGAGGGACTTGCCGGGCAGCCGCTCCCCTGGTCTGGGCACATACGTGCAGCACACGAACGGCCCACCGACCGGTCCCGGAACTCCGGGTGGTGGTGGGCGGCCCGCGACACCTACAACGGTGCGCGACGCTCCTGGATCAAAAGATCCGGCTGGATGTCCCGCCTGAGGCGCCGACCGGAGCCGGACACGGGACGCAGCACTGTTCAGGAGTCTACAGGGGGTTCAGGACTGCTTCCGACCGAGGTGCTTCCTGGTCCACTCCACCGCGTCGGCGTACCGGGCCTCGGCCCCGTGCCTGGTCGGCGTGTAGTACTCCCGCTCCTTGATCGCGTCCGGTGCGTACTGCTGAGCGGCGATCCCCTCGGGCAGATCGTGCGGATATACGTACCCCTGGGCGTGCCCGAGCTTCGCCGCGCCCTTGTAGTGCCCGTCGCGCAGGTGCGGGGGCACGGGACCAGCCAGCCCTTTGCGTACGTCCTCCATGGCGGCGCCGATCGCCGTCGTCGCGGCGTTCGACTTGGGGGCCAGCGCGAGGGCGATCGTCGCGTGGCTGAGGGTGAGCGCGGCTTCGGGGAAGCCGATCATGGCGACCGCCTGGGCGGCGGCGACGGCTATGGGCAGCGCGTTCGGATCGGCCAGGCCGATGTCCTCGCTGGCGGAGATCATCAGGCGGCGGGCGATGAAGCGGGGGTCCTCGCCGGCCTCGATCATCCGGGCCAGGTAGTGCAGTGCGGCGTCCACGTCCGAGCCGCGGATGGACTTGATCAGGGCGCTCGCCACGTCGTAGTGCTGGTCGCCGTCGCGGTCGTACTTCACGGCGGCGCGGTCGACGGTCTCCTCCAAGGTCTGGAGGGTCACTTCCGTCTCGCCCTTGTCGAGCGCGGAGCCGGCCGCGGCCTCCAGGGCGGTCAGGGCGCGGCGGGCGTCACCGCCGGCAATCCGCAGCAGGTGCTCCTCGGTGTCCTCGGGCAGCGTGACGGCGTCCTTCAGGCCGCGCTCGTCGGTCAGCGCGCGCTTGATGAGACCGCGCAGGTCGTCGTCCGTGAGCGGTTCGAGGGTGAGGAGCAGGGAGCGGGAGAGGAGGGGGGAGATCACCGAGAAGTACGGGTTCTCGGTGGTCGCGGCGATCAGGGTCACCCAGCGGTTCTCGACGGCCGGGAGCAGGGAGTCCTGCTGGGCCTTGCTGAAGCGGTGGATCTCGTCCAGGAAGAGCACGGTCTCCTTGCCGTAGCCGCCGGTGGCGCGGCGGGCTCCGTCGATGACCGTGCGGACCTCCTTGACGCCCGCGGTGATCGCGGAGAGCTCCACGAAGCGCTTGTTGGTGGCCTTGGAGACGACGTACGCGAGGGTCGTCTTGCCGGTGCCGGGCGGGCCCCAGAGGATCACGGAGGAGGGTCCGGCAGGCCCGGAGCCACCCTCGCCGACCAGTCTGCGCAGCGGCGAGCCGGGCTTCAACAGGTGCTGCTGGCCCACGACTTCGTCCAGGATGCGCGGGCGCATCCGTACGGCCAGGGGACTGCTGGACGGGTCCTTCTCCTGGCGTTCTTCTGCTGCGGCGGTGAACAGGTCGGGCTCCACGAGGAAAACCCTATGTCACGCCACTGACAACGCCCCGGGCCGCGGTTCGGCCGGTCCGTCCCAAGCTGGTCCGGGCAGCCCGCCCGGTCAGCCGGTCCGTCCCGACTGCGCCTGTCAGCTGGTCCAGAAGTCCCACCAGCGCGTCAGGATCAGCATGCCGATGATCCCGATGTGCAGTACGGGCAGCACCCAGGCGAACTCGCCGAGGAAGCCCTTCAGCCAGCCGGGCGCGGGCAGGAACCCGTGCCGCACGTTGAACGCGGTCACGGTCCAGAACATGACGATCGTGGCGACCCAGGCGAGGCAGCACCACAGGCACAGGGAGTTGATGTTGTAGAGCGACTGGTACATGAGCCAGGTGCAGAAGCCGACCCCGAAGAGCGTGCCCGCGTTGAAGGTCAGCCAGTACCAGCGCGGGAACGTGGCACGGGCCAGCAGGCTCATGCCGACGCCGATCACGATGGCGTAGGTGACCAGGCCCAGCATCGGGTTGGGGAACCCGAAGACCGAGGCCTGGTCGCTCTTCATGATGTTGCCGCAGGAGACGACCGGGTTGAGGCTGCAGCCCGGGGTGAAGTTCGGGTCCTCCAGGAGCTTGAACTTGTCGATCGTGATGATCCAGGAGGCCAGCAGCCCGGCCGCGCCGGTGATCACCAGCAGAAGAGCGAGGGCGCGACTTCCGCCGACCGAGCGCGGCGGGCCCTCGGAACGTGCCTGATCGACGGAGACGCCTTCCCTGACTGTCGTCTTGCTCATCACGCCGTTTCCGTAGCTTGAGGGGGGTCGACGGGCACGGTCATTGTGCCGCACGCGCGCGCGTATCCACCGTTCGCTGGGCATAAGGAGGTACGCACAGCGGCCCGGGAACGTTCGCTCGAAACGTCACCCCAGCCGGGCCTCCAGCTCCGCCACGATCTCGTTCACCCCGACGGCCTCCTGCTCCCCGGACCCCATGTCCTTGAGCTGAACGACGCCCTCGGAGAGGTCACGTTCGCCCGCGACGATCGCGTACCGCGCCCCACTACGGTTCGCGCTCTTCATCGCCCCCTTGAGCCCCTTCCCGCCGTACGAGAAGTCCGCCGCGACGCCGACCTTCCGCAGCTCGGTGACGACCCCGAAGAGCACCCGCCGGGCCTCCTCGCCGAGCGGCACCGCGAACACACTGGTGGACGCAGGCAGTTGGAGCTCGACACCCTCCGCCTCCAGAGCAAGGACCGTACGGTCGACGCCCAGCGCCCAGCCGACCGACGGCAGCGCGGGCCCGCCGATCATCTCCGAGAGGCCGTCGTAGCGGCCGCCGCCGCCCACCGCGGACTGCGAGCCCAGACCGTCGTGCACGAACTCAAAAGTGGTCCGCGTGTAGTAGTCCAGGCCGCGCACCAGCTTCGGGTCGTCCTCGAAGGAGACGCCGGCGGCCGTGATCAGCTCACGCACTTCCTCGTGGTAGGCCTTGCACGCGTCGCACAGGAAGTCGCGCAGCAGCGGCGCCCCTACGAGCTGCTTCTGCACATCGTCGCGCTTGTCGTCCAGGACCCGCAGCGGGTTGATCTGCGCGCGGCGCAACGTGTCCTCGTCGAGTTCGAGCCCGCGCAGGAAGTCCTGCAGCGCTGCCCGGTACACCGGACGGCACTCCTTGTCGCCCAGCGAGTTGAGCAGAATCCGGAAGTCGCGCAGGCCCAGCGAGCGGTACGCCTGGTCCGCCAGGATGATCAACTCGGCGTCCAGCGCTGGGTCTTCGGCCCCGATGGCCTCAGCGCCAACCTGCGAGAAGTGGCGGTAACGGCCCTTCTGTGGGCGCTCGTAGCGGTAGTAGGAGCCCGAATACCAGAGCTTGACCGGCAGGTTGCCCAGCTTGTGGAGGTTGGCCTCGAGCGCGGCGCGCAGCACGGAAGCGGTGCCCTCGGGCCGCAGTGCGAGCTTGTCGCCGCCCTTGGTCTCGAAGGCGTACATCTCCTTGGTCACGATGTCGGTGGACTCACCGACCCCGCGCGCGAAGAGCTCGACGCTCTCGAAGCCGGGTGTCTCGATGTACCCGTAACCGGAGTTCCGCAGCGGCGCGGCGATCGCCTCGCGCACGGCGAGGTACTTCGCGCTGTCCGGGGGAATCAGGTCGTACGTGCCCTTGGGGGCCTTGAAGGTGCTCACGGAAGGTCTCGTCACATTCCTCGTCGAGGAGCGGATGCGGGATCCGCTTCCAGGCCGGCCGCCACCTGCCGCAGATACGGATTGGTGGCGCGCTCCTGGCCGATGGTCGTCTGGGGGCCGTGTCCGGACAGCACCACGGTCGAGTCGTCGAGCGGCAGGCACACGCGGGCCAGCGAGTCGAGCATCTCGGCCATGTCACCGCCGGGCAGGTCGGTGCGTCCGATGGAGCCGGCGAACAGCAGGTCGCCCGAGAAGAAGATCGGCGGAATGTCCGCCGCCTCGGGCATCCGGAAGGTCACCGACCCCTTCGTATGGCCCGGCGCATGCGCGACGGACAGCTCCAGACCGGCCAGCTCCAGCTTCGCGCCGTCGGTCAGCTCCTTGACGTCGTCCGGCTCCCCCACGGTCAGCTCGCCCAGGAGCGGCATCCCGACGGAACGGCCGAGACCCATCGACGGGTCGTTCATCATGTACCGGTCTTCGGGGTGGATCCAGGCCGGTACGCCGTGCGCGCCGCACACCGGGACGACCGAGGCCACGTGGTCGAGGTGGCCGTGCGTGAGGACGACGGCGACCGGCTTGAGCCGATGCTTCTTGAGCGTTTCCTCGACTCCCTCGGCGGCCTCGTGGCCCGGGTCGATGATCACGCACTCCTCACCTGCGGCGGGGGCGACCAGATAACAGTTGGTGCCCCAGGCCCCGGCGGGGAACCCGGCAATGAGCACGATCGTCCTTCGTTCGTACGGGGGCGGTTGGCTGTGGACCAGAGCCTACCGGCGCTGCCGGAACCACAGCGAACCCATATACGGTACGGGGCACACGCAGGCGGTCGGCTCACCAGACGCAGGCGTACCACCTGACGTACGAGACGCATGAGGAGAGAACCCGGTGGTCAGCCAGGAACAGCGGCGGCGTCAGCTCGCCCGGGAGAAGTTCTTGCGGCAGCAGCAGCGGCGTACGGCCGCGCGGCGCAAGGCACGTGTCCGCAACGCCTCCATCGCGTCGGCGGTCAGTGTGATCCTCGTGCTGGTCGTGGTGGCGACCACGACCGACGCCCTGAAGGGCGACGACACGAAGGACAACGCGAACGCGGAGGTGACTCCGAGCGCCTCGCCAAGCAAGGCGCCGGACCCCTGCGAGAAGCCCGCCGCGGGCAAGGTCAAGCCGCTCAGCTACAAGAAGGAGCCGGCGATGACGATCGACAAGTCGGCGGACTACACGATGAAGCTGCAGACGACCTGCGGCACGATAGACATCGAGATGCCGGCCTCGAAGGCTCCGCGTACGGTGAACTCGTTCAACTTCCTGGTGGGCAAGGGCTATCTGGACCACACCAAGTGCCATCGGCTCGTCCCACAGGGCATCTTCGTGCTCCAGTGCGGCGACCCCAAGGGTGACGGCACGGGCGGTCCCGGTTACACCATTCCGGACGAGAACCTGAAGGACGAGCGCCTGAAGGGGAACGTGTATCCGGCGGGCACGGTGGCCATGGCCAACCAGTACAACGCGCAGACGAAGGAGGGCCGCGACACCGGTGGCAGCCAGTTCTTCCTCGTGTACCAGGACAGCGAGCTGCCGCCCGACTACACGCCGTTCGGAACGATCTCCAAGGAAGGCATGAAGGTCCTGAAGAAGATCTCGGACGCCGGCGCTCAGCCCGCCGACCCGACGACCGGCACCACCGCACCGAATGCGACGGTCGTGATCAACAAGGCGACCGTGACGAAATCCTGATCGTCGGGTGCCTAATTTCGGTCGCGCGGTATGCGGACAGCCGCCCCGCCGGTCGCCTATGTTGGCCGTGACGAAACTGTGGACGATGCCGGGGGTACAGCCACCCTACGCAGGCATCATGTGGAGGAGGCGCTGTGAGCAGCGACCCGTGGGGCCGCGTCGACGAGACGGGCACCGTGTACGTGCGTACGGCCGATGGCGAGAAGATCGTCGGTTCCTGGCAGGCCGGTTCTCCTGATGAGGCACTGGCCTACTTCGAGCGCAAGTACGAGGGCCTGGTTGTGGAGATCGGCCTCCTCGAGCGACGAGTGAAGACCACCGACCTGTCGGCGAAGGACGCCTTTGCCGCCATCGACCATATCCGGGAGCAGGTCGACGCCCATCACGCGGTCGGTGACCTGGACGCGCTGCGGGCTCGCCTCGACAAGCTGGTCGAGGCGGTCCAGGCGCGCCGTGAAGAACGCAAGGCCCAGCGGGCGAAGCAGTCCGACCAGGCGCGGCATGCCAAGGAGGCGCTGGTCGCCGAGGCCGAGGAGCTGGCGCAGTCCGACCAGTGGCGGGCCGCCGGTGAGCGGTTGCGGGCCCTGGTGGACACCTGGAAGGGGTTGCCGCGGCTGGACCGCAAGTCGGACGACGAGCTGTGGCACCGCTTCTCGCACGCGCGCTCGGCGTTCTCCAAGCGCCGCAAGGCGCACTTCGCGCAGCTGGACGCGCAGCGCGAGGAGGCCCGTAAGACCAAGGAGAAGTTGGTCGCGGAGGCCGAGGCGCTGTCCGGTTCCACGGACTGGGGTCCGACGGCGGCGCGTTACCGCGAGCTGATGTCGGAGTGGAAGGCCGCGGGCCGCGCCCAGCGTGAGCACGAGGACGACCTGTGGAACCGCTTCCGCGGTGCCCAGGACATCTTCTTCGCGGCCCGCAGCTCCGTCTTCGCCGAGCGGGACGCGGAGCAGGCCGAGAACCTCAAGCTTAAGGAGGAGCTGGCCCAGGAGGCCGAGAAGATCCTCCCGGTGACGGATCTGAAGGCGGCCCGCGCCGCCTTCCGCGCCATCAACGAGCGCTGGGAGGCCATCGGCCATGTGCCGCGCGACGCCCGCCCGAAGGTCGAGGGCCGGATGCACGCGGTCGAGCGGGCCATCCAGGAGTCCGAGGAGACGGAGTGGCGCCGGACGAACCCGGAGGCACGCGCGCGTGCCGAGGGTCTGACCGGTCAGCTCCAGGCCGCGGTGGACAAGCTCCAGGGCCAGATCGAAGCGGCGCGCGCGCAGGGCAACAACGCCAAGGCCGACAAGCTCCAGAAGGAGCTCGAGGGCCGTCAGGCGCTGCTGGACCAGGCGCTGAAGGGTCTGCAGGAGTTCGGCGGCTGAGTCCGTCCGGCAGATTTTCCGCCACTACGTAGAGGGGGCTTCCGTACGTTTCGTACGGAAGCCCCCTCTACGTAGTGCTCGTCACGGCCTGCGGGCCGATGTCACCCGGTACACGTCGTACACGCCCTCGACTCCCCTGACCGCCTTCAGGACGTGCCCCAGGTGCTTGGGGTCGCCCATCTCGAAGGTGAAGCGGGAGGTGGCGACGCGGTCACGGGAGGTCTGGACGGCCGCGGAGAGGATGTTGACGTGCTGGTCCGACAGGACGCGCGTGACGTCCGAGAGGAGGCGTGAGCGGTCCAGGGCCTCCACCTGGATGGCGACCAGGAACACCGAGGACTGGGTGGGCGCCCACTCGACCTCGAGGATGCGCTCGGGCTCCCGGGACAGGGAGTCGACGTTCACGCAGTCGGTGCGGTGAACCGATACGCCACTGCCGCGCGTGACGAAGCCCATGATGGGGTCGCCGGGGACGGGCGTACAACATCGGGCCAGCTTGACCCACACATCGTCGACGCCCTTGACCACGACGCCCGGGTCGGCGCTGGAGCGGCGTTTGCGGCTGCGCCCGCGCGCGGGCGGCACGCTCTCGTCGATCTCCTCGCTGGCGGCCTCCTCGCCGCCGAGCGCCTGGACGAGCTTCTGCACGACGTTCTGCGCGGACACATGACCCTCGCCGATCGCCGCGTACAGCGCGGAGATGTCGGGGTAGCGCATCTCGTGCGCCAGCGTGACCAGGGAGTCGCCGGTGAGGATGCGCTGGATCGGCAGGTTCTGCTTGCGCATCGCGCGAACGATGGCGTCCTTGCCGTGCTCGATGGCCTCGTCCCGGCGCTCCTTGGAGAACCAGGCGCGGATCTTGTTGCGGGCGCGCGGCGACTTCACGAAGCCGAGCCAGTCGCGGGAGGGGCCCGCGCCGGCCGCCTTGGAGGTGAAGACCTCCACCAGGTCGCCGTTGTCCAGTGTCGATTCGAGCGGTACGAGGCGGCCGTTGACCCGCGCGCCGATGGTCCGGTGGCCGACCTCCGTATGGACCGCGTACGCGAAGTCCACCGGGGTCGCGCCGGCGGGGAGCGCTATGACGTCGCCCTTGGGCGTGAAGACGAAGACCTCGTTACGGGACAGGTCGAAGCGCAGGGACTCCAGGAACTCCGAGGGGTCCTCGGTCTCCTTCTGCCAGTCGAGCAACTGGCGCAGCCACGCCATGTCGTTGATGTGGTCGTCCTTGCCGGCTTTCTTCGGTACGTCGGTGCGCACCTTGGAGGCGCCGGCGGAGGGATCCTGCTTGTACTTCCAGTGCGCGGCGATGCCGTACTCGGCGCGGCGGTGCATGTCGAACGTACGGATCTGGAGTTCGACGGGCTTGCCGTTGGGCCCGATGACCGTCGTGTGCAGCGACTGGTACATGTTGAACTTGGGCATCGCGATGTAGTCCTTGAACCGGCCGGGGACCGGGTTCCATCGCGCGTGCACGGTGCCGAGGGCGGCGTAACAGTCCCTGACGGTGTCGACCAGTACGCGGATGCCCACCAGGTCGTAGATCTCCGCGAAGTCACGGCCGCGGACGATCATCTTCTGGTAGACGCTGTAGTAGTGCTTCGGGCGGCCGGTGACGGTCGCCTTGATGCGGGCGGCGCGCAGGTCGGACTGGACCTCGTCGGTCACTATGGCGAGGTATTCGTCGCGCTTGGGGGCGCGCTCGGCGACGAGGCGGACGATCTCGTCGTACATCTTGGGGTAGAGGATCGCGAAGGCGAGGTCCTCCAGCTCCCACTTGATGGTGTTCATGCCCAGGCGGTGGGCGAGCGGCGCGTAGATCTCGAGGGTCTCGCGCGCCTTCTTCTCCTGCTTCTCGCGCTTGAGGTAGCGCATGGTGCGCATGTTGTGCAGCCGGTCGGCGAGCTTGATGACCAGGACGCGGGGGTCCTTGGCCATGGCGACGACCATCTTGCGTACGGTCTCGGCCTGGGCCGCCTCGCCGAACTTGACCTTGTCCAGCTTGGTGACGCCGTCAACGAGGAGGGCGACCTGGTCGCCGAAGTCGCGGCGGAGCTGCTCGAGGCCGTACTCGGTGTCCTCGACGGTGTCGTGCAGCAGGCCCGCCATGAGCGTCGCCGGGTCCATGCCGAGCTCGGCCAGGATGGTGGTGACGGCGAGCGGGTGCGTGATGTACGGGTCGCCGCTCTTGCGCTTCTGGCCGCGGTGCCAGCGCTCGGCGACCTGGTAGGCCTTCTCGACCTGGCGGAGCGTGGAGGTCTCGATCTTCGGATCGTTGCTGCGCACTATCCGCAGCAGGGGCTCCAGGACCGGGTTGTACGGGTTGGAGCGCTGGACGCCGAGGCGGGCGAGACGGGCGCGTACGCGGTTGGAGGAGCCGCCGGAGCGGGCGGGCTGGCCGGGCGTGGGGCGCACCACGGGGGCGCTCGAGGGCGCCGGTGAGGGCGTCGGCCGCTCGCGCTCGGGAGGACTCGGCTTGGGGCGCGTCTGCTCGGCCGCTGTGCCGCCGGCTGTGGGCTGGGCATGCCGGGGCTGCCCGCCGGTGTCGCTTCTCGCGTTCTTCGTGGGCGCGGCCGCGGTGCCCGTCGTCGAGTCGGGCTTGGCGGCTGGGGGTGCCCCCAGGTGTTCAGCCCTGGGAGTCAGTGGCTGGGCCTCGTCTGCCAAGAGGGCTCCTCGTGCGCGATCCGGGTCCCCCGGTCAGGCTCCGGAGATCCCATGGTAGCGATCCCGGGCTCGGGACTTGCCTTCGCCTGGAGAGACGGCCTTGTACAGGAGAAACGCGGGAGGCGGGCACCGGATTCCTCCGGGCCCGCCTCCGCGGTGTCCTACGGGTGTCCCAGGCCTGGCGTAGGCCTTGCCTCAGGGTGCCCGGGCGTCGCTCGTACCGCCGCTCGGGCCGTCGCTCAGACCGTGAGGAGCGCCTCCAACGGGGCGCCCGCGAGGGCCGGTTCGAGTCGGCTCCGGCCGCCGAGGAAGCCCAGTTCCATGAGGACGGCCACGCCGGCCACCTCGGCGCCGGCTCGGCGGATCAGCTGGAGGGAGGCTTCGGCGGTGCCGCCGGTGGCGAGTACGTCGTCGACGACCATGACGCGGTCGCCCGCGGTCAGATCCTCGGCGTGCACCTCGATCTCGGCCGAGCCGTACTCCAGCTCGTACGCCTGGCTGAGCGTCGCCCCGGGGAGCTTGCCGGCCTTGCGGACGGGGATGAAGCCGAGCCCGGCGCGGACCGCTACGGGGGCGCCGAGGATGAAGCCGCGGGCCTCCAGGCCGACGATCTTCGTGGCGCCGCTGCGGACGCTGATCTCGGCGAGCGCGTCGGTGAGTGCCGTGAACGCCGCCGGGTCGGCCAGGAGCGGAGTGATGTCCTTGAACATCACGCCCGGCTCCGGATAGTCGGCCACGTCCCGGATACGGCTGAGGAGCAGCTCCGAGATGTCTGTGAGCTCGCTCATCGGCGCTTCCCGGAAGGCCGGCCGCGGCCCCTGTTGCGGGACGACGGCTGGGAACGCTGGCTGCGCGGCGACCCGACGACCGCGGGCGCCGAGTCCTCCGGCTCCTCGTCATACGGCTCGTCGGCGGCCTGCGCTGCCACAGGCTCGCTCTGCGAGGCTGCCGAGGCGCGCTTGGCGAGTACGCGCTTCTTCAGGGCCTTCATCTGCGGCTCGCGCTCCTTGAAGTCGGCGACGAGCGGCGTGGCGATGAAGATCGAGGAGTACGCACCGGCCGCGAGGCCCACGAACAGCGACAGCGAGATGTCGTTGAGCATGCCCCCGCCGAGTACGCCACCGCCGATGAACAGCAGTCCGGCGACCGGGAGCAGTGCGACCACCGTGGTGTTGATGGAGCGCACCAGGGTGCTGTTGATCGAGCGGTTGGCGACCTCGCTGTAGGTCCAGCGGGTCTGTTTGGTGAGGTCCTTCGTCTGTTCCTTGAGGCTGTCGAAGACGACGACTGTGTCGTACAGCGAATAACCGAGGATCGTCAGCAGACCGATCACGGTGCCTGGTGTGACTTCGAAGCCGACGAGGGCGTAGATGCCCACCGTGATGGTGATGTCATGGATGAGAGCGACGAACGCTGCCAGGGCCATGCGCCACTCGAAGGCGATCGCCAGATAGATCACGACCAGGACCAGAAAGATCCCCAAGCCCTGCCAGGCCTTGTTGGCGATCTGGTCACCCCAGCTGGGCCCGACGAGATCGGCGCTGATCCTCTCCGCGTCGAGGTTCATGTCCTGGGCGATTTCCGACTTGATCTGGTCGGACCTGTCCGTGTCCACGCCGGCGACCTGGATGCGCAGCCCGCCCGTACCGAGGCCCTGCACGATCGCGTCGTGGCCGGCTGCCTCCTCGGCGTACTCCTCGGCCTGAGATGCGGAGACGCTGGTCTTCGGGGTGGTGAAGACGGCGCCGCCCTCGAACTCGATGCCCATGTTCAGGCCGCGTACCGCCAGGCCGACGATGGCCAGGATGGTGATCAGGATCGAGACGCCGTACCAGAGCATGCGCTTGCCGACGAAGTCGTAACCGACCTCACCGCGGTAGAGACGGGCGCCGAGGTTGCCGAGCTTCGACATCTCACGCCTCCTTCGGGTCGACGGGAGCGGATACGCGGCGGGAGCGGCGCAGTGGTGGCTTGGCGCCGAGGCGCTTCGGGTCCAGGCCGGACCAGCTGTGGCCGTTCGCGAAGAACTGCTTGCGGGCGAGGATCGTCATCAGCGGCTTGGTGAAGAAGAAGACCACGACCACGTCCAGGACGGTGGTCAG
Source organism: Streptomyces sp. NBC_00286 (assembly GCF_036173125.1). NCBI lineage: Bacteria > Bacillati > Actinomycetota > Actinomycetes > Kitasatosporales > Streptomycetaceae > Streptomyces > Streptomyces sp. NBC_00286. Next base: position 8,548,704 of record NZ_CP108054.1, on the reverse strand, counting down.
ACCCAGCGTGAACGCGAAGCCCTGGACCTTGCCGACGGTGACGACGAAGAGCACCGCGGCGGCAAGGAACGACACGAAGTCGGAGACCAGGATGGTGCGCCGGGCGCGCGGCCAGCCCCGTTCGACGGCGGGCCGCAGCGTTCTGCCCTCGCGGACCTCGTCTCGGATGCGTTCGAAGAACACGATGAACGAGTCCGCCGTGATGCCGATCGCGACGATGGCGCCGCAGACCGCGGGCAGGTTCAGCGCGAAGCCGATGGCCGGACCGAGCAGCGACATGATCACGTACGTCATGACCGCCGAGACCAGCAGTGAGGCGATGGCGATCAGCGACAGGCCGCGGTAGTAGGCCAGCAGGTAGATGATGACCAGGGCGAGGCCGATGGCGCCGGCGATCAGACCCGCCTCCAGCTGGTCGCCGCCGAGCGCGGCGTCGACCGTGGTGACGCTCGCCTCCTCGAAGGTGATCGGGAGGGCGCCGTAGGACAGGATGTTCGCCAGGTCCTCGGCGGACTGCTGGGTGAAGCCGCCGGAGATCTGGGCCGAACCGCCGGTGATCGCCGAGTTGACCGACGGAGCCGAGACGATCTCGCCGTCGAGCACGATGGCGAACTGGTTCTGCGGCGGCGCCTTGCCGACCAGCGTGCCGGTGACGTCGGCGAACTGGCCCGCGCCCTTGTCGTCGAACTTCATCTGGACGATCCAGCCCTCGCCGGTCGTCGTCGCGAACTCGGCGCTGGCGTCCTCGACCCGCTCGCCGTTCACGGCGACCGGACCGAGCGCGTACTTGTACTGCGAATCCGGATCGCAGGCGACGATGGGTTCGGAGTCCTTGGCCTGGGCGGCCTTCTCGCTCGCCGCCGCGCGGCCCTTCTTTGTGGAGCAGTTCAGCGCGTCCAGCTGCTTCTGCACGTCGGCGGCAGCGGCCTGGCCGGGGTCGGGCGACGGGGAGGCGTTGCCGCTGGGCGTCGGGTCCGCCTTCTTCGCGTCATCCTTCGCGGCGAGGCCCTCCGTCACCGCGCGACCCTGAGTGGTGGCGGTGGGAGTCGGCGAGGGGGACTTCCCGGACGCCGAGGGCGACGGGGACGTCCCGGAAGGGCTGGGCGAAGGGGAAGCACCGGGGTCCGCCGCACCCTGCGCCGGCGCTCCGGTCAGAACCGGGCGGAAGTAAAGCTTGGCGGTGGTACCGACCTGCTCCCGGGCCTGCTCCGAATTCGTGCCCTTGGGGATGTTGACGATGATGTTCTTGTTGCCCTGGGTCTGGACCTCCGCCTCGGAGACGCCCAGGCCGTTGACGCGACGTTCCATGATGCCGACCGCGGTCTTCATGTTGGTCGGGTTGATCGCGTTCTTCTGACCGGGCTCGTTCTGCGCCTCGAGCGTGATGCTCGTACCGCCGGCGAGGTCGATGCCGAGGCGCGGCGTCGTGTGCCCGGAGGCGAACATGCCACCGGTGAGCGCCACGATCGCGATCAGCATCAGGGCCAATGTGCGGCCCGGCCTCCCCTGGCCGCTCTGCTTTCGGCCCTTCTTAGGTGCTGCCACCTTCTCGTTCTCCCTCGTTGTCCGCCCGGCGACGGGGCACCTGCGCGGACGGCCATGAAATGGTGTCGAGATTCCCCGCGAAACAACATGGTCCGGGGACCGCGGTGCGCGAGCGGCGCACTCCGCGGTCCCCGGCCATGACTACTTCGCGTCGGACTCGCCGTCGGACTTCTTCAGCTCTGCGTCATCGGCCTTCTTCGGCTCCTCGTCGGCGGTCTCTTCGGCCGCTTCCTTCTTGCCGAGGTCGATGGGCTGGTCGTCGGAAGAGTCGGCGGGCTCGTCGGTCTCGGTGAGGGAGGAGGCGTCGTCCGGGACGACGGCGTCGTCGGTCTTCAGGTCGTGCTCGATGCCGTGGACGATGCGGTTGTACTCGTCGTCGCTGAGGACGGCACCGATGGCGTTCTTGGCGAAGAGCAGGTCGACACCCGGGCCTGCGTCAAGGAGGACGGTGTCCTCATTGACCTCCTTCACCGTCGCGTACATGCCACCGATCGTGCGGACGCCGGAGCCTGGCTGCATGTCGTTGCGCATCTGCGCAGCGGCTTGCTGCTTCTTCTTGGCCGACCGGGTCATCAGGAACATGGCCCCGATGAGCACGATGAACGGGAGGAGGGTCACGAGACTCACGGGTCGGAACTTCCTTCATTCGACCGCGATGCTGAGCGGCCTGATGGATGGGGGTTTGTGTGCGCCGCCGACAAAGGCGGCATCGGCGGAGTCTAAGCGAGTCCGCGCTCAAGGAACAACGCCCAGCATTGCACCGTGGTTCCAGGTCCGGCGAGTAGGTGCCCCCTCACGCCCCGAACAGGTCCTGTTGTCCGTTTCCCCCAGCGGAAGGCCCGGGCCGGGTGAGGCCGAAATGCGCCCATGCGGCCGGTGTGGCGACGCGCCCGCGGGGCGTACGGGCCAGCAGCCCCTCGCGTACGAGGAACGGCTCGGCGACCTCTTCGACCGTCTCGCGCTCCTCCCCCACGGCGACGGCGAGCGTGGACAGGCCGACCGGTCCGCCGCCGAACAGCTTGAGCAGAGCTTCGAGTACGGCGCGGTCGAGGCGGTCGAGGCCTCGGTCGTCCACCTCGTACACGGCGAGGGCCGCCTTGGCGATGTCCCGGGTGATGACGCCGTCGGCCTTGACCTGGGCATAGTCCCGTACGCGGCGCAGCAGGCGGTTGGCGATACGAGGCGTGCCCCGGCAACGGCCGGCGATCTCCGCGGCTCCCTCGGTGCCGATCTCGACGTCGAGCAGGTGCGCGGAGCGGTGGATGACGCGCTCCAGTTCGGCGGGCTCGTAGAACTCCATGTGCGCGGTGAAGCCGAAGCGGTCGCGCAGCGGGGGCGGCAGCAGTCCCGCGCGCGTGGTGGCGCCGACCAGCGTGAAGGGCGGCAGTTCGAGCGGGATGGCGGTGGCGCCGGGGCCCTTGCCGACGATCACGTCGACGCGGAAGTCCTCCATCGCCATGTAGAGCATCTCCTCGGCGGGCCGGGACATGCGGTGGATCTCGTCGAGGAAGAGGACCTCGCCCTCCTGTAGGGAGGACAGGATCGCGGCCAGGTCTCCGGCGTGCTGGATGGCAGGGCCGCTGGTGATGCGGATCGGGGCCTCCATCTCGGCCGCGATGATCATCGAGAGGGTGGTCTTGCCGAGGCCGGGGGCTCCCGAGAGCAGTACGTGGTCGGCCGTGGCGCCACGCGCGCGTGCCGCACGCAGGACGAGGTCGAGCTGCTCCCGAACCTTCTCCTGGCCGATGAACTCGTCCAGGTCCTTGGGACGCAGGGCGGCCTCGACGGCCTGGTCCTCACGGTCGGCGGACGCACCGACGAGCCGCTCGGCGGCAGTCTCGTCGGTCGGGTCGTCCCAGTTCATTACGTGTGCCTCGGTCTCGTTGTTCGTACGTGCGTGCCTCTTCGCGGAACTCGCTTGCTACCGCGCTCTGTTGAGGGTCTGTAGAGCGGCCTTCAGCAAGTGGCCCACCTGGGGAGCCCCTTCGGACGCCTCCGCCTGGGGCGCGACGGCCGAGACCGCTTCGTCGGCCTCCCTTGTCGCGTACCCGAGTCCGATGAGCGCGGCGTGCAACTGCTCGCGCCAGCCGGTGGAGACGGGCGTACCGATGGCCGGACCGCCCGTGCCGAGAGGCTCGCCGAGGCGGTCCTTGAGCTCCAGGAGGAGTTTCTGGGCGCCCTTCTTTCCGATGCCCGGGACGGCCATGAGCGCCTTCTCGTCACCGGTGGAGATCGCACGGCGCAGGTCGTCCGGGCTGTGCACGGCGAGCATCGCCTGGGCCAGCCGCGGGCCGACTCCGCTCGCGGTCTGCAGCAGTTCGAAGGTCTGCCGCTCGTCGTCGTCCACGAAGCCGTACAGGGTCAGCGAGTCCTCCCGTACGACGAGGGACGTGGCGAGTTTCGCCTGCTTGCCCACGCGGAGTCCGGAGAGCGTGCCCGGTGTGCACTGGACGGAGATGCCGATGCCGCCCACTTCGACCACCGCGGAGTCGGGGGCGAGGGCGGCGACCGGGCCGCTGACGAAGGCGATCATCGGGGGGCCTTTCGGGCGAGTGACTGGGCCTGCTGCCGGGCCTGTTGGGCCCGGGCCTGGGCCTCGCGGGCCTGGGCGTGGGCCTGTTGGAGACGGTTGGTGGCCGGGGCACGCCAGATGTGGCAGATGGCGAGCGCGAGGGCGTCGGCGGCGTCGGCGGGCTTCGGGGGTGCGTCGAGCCGGAGCAGCCGGGTGACCATGGCGCCGACTTGGGCCTTGTCGGCCCGTCCGCTGCCGGTCACGGCCGCCTTGACCTCGCTCGGGGTGTGCAGGGCGACGGGCAGTCCGCGACGGGACGCACAGAGCATGGCGACGGCACTGGCCTGGGCGGTGCCCATGACCGTCCGTACGTTGTGCTGGCTGAACACCCGCTCCACGGCGACGTATTCGGGCCGGTGCTCGTCGATCCACTGCTCGATGCCCTGCTCGATGGCGACGAGGCGGTGGCCGACATCGGCGTCCGAGGGCGTCCGTACGACTCCGACGCCGAGCATCGTCAGAGGCCGCCCGGCGACGCCTTCGACGACACCGACGCCGCATCGGGTCAGCCCAGGGTCCACACCCAGTACCCGCATGCAGCCCCCTCCCCCCTCACACGTGGACGGTGATCTTTGACTGTCGCCAGGCTAGCCGCTGCCACTGACAGCAGCGGCGGGCCGGTGGGGACGTATCCCCACCGGCCCGCCGAAACCCGCGGCGCTCGCGGCAGCGTTACGCGCTGGCCTTCTCCATGACCTCGTCGCTGACGTCGAAGTTGGCGAAGACGTTCTGCACGTCGTCGCTGTCCTCCAGGGCGTCGATCAGCTTGAAGATCTTCTTGGCGCCCTCCTCGTCCAGTTCGACCTGCATGGTCGGGACGAAGTTGGCCTCGGCTGAGTCGTAGTCGATGCCGGCGTCCTGGAGGGCGGTGCGGACCGCGACCAGGTCGGTGGCCTCGCTGAGCACCTCGAAGGACTCGCCCAGGTCGTTGACTTCCTCGGCGCCCGCCTCGAGTACGGCACCCAGGACGTCGTCCTCGGACAGCTCGCCCTTGGGGACGATGACGACGCCCTTGCGGTTGAAGAGGTACGAGACGGAGCCCGGGTCGGCCATCGAGCCGCCGTTACGGGTCATGGCGACGCGTACGTCGGAGGCAGCGCGGTTGCGGTTGTCGGTGAGGCACTCGATGAGCACCGCGACACCGTTCGGCCCGTAGCCCTCGTACATGATGGTCTCGTAGTCGGCGCCGCCGGCCTCGAGACCGGCGCCGCGCTTGACCGCGGAGTCGATGTTCTTGTTCGGGACCGACGACTTCTTCGCCTTCTGGATGGCGTCGTACAGCGTCGGGTTGCCGTCCGGGTCGGCGCCGCCCATGCGGGCCGCGACCTCGATGTTCTTGATCAGCTTCGCGAAGAGCTTGCCGCGCTTGGCGTCGATCACGGCCTTCTTGTGCTTCGTCGTGGCCCATTTAGAGTGGCCGGACATCTGCCTGTCTCCTTCGCGTAACCCATCTCTGTCCGAACGCCAGAGATCCTACAAGGACTCCGCTGTACGCTCCGCGCGCACCATGTCGACAAACAGACCGTGCACGCGGTGGTCGCCGGTCAGTTCCGGGTGGAACGACGTGGCGAGCGCATTGCCCTGGCGTACGGCGACGATGTGGCCGTCGTGCTCGGCGAGCACCTCGGTCTCGGCGCCGACGGACTCGACCCAGGGGGCGCGGATGAAAACGCCCTCTACAGGATCGCCTTCAACGCCCTTCACGTCGACGGCCGCTTCAAAGGACTCGTTCTGCCGTCCGAAGGCGTTGCGGCGCACGATCATGTCGATGCCGCCGATGGTCTCCTGGCCCGAGCGGGGATCGAGGATCTTGTCGGCGAGCATGATCATGCCGGCGCAGGTGCCGTAGACGGGCATTCCGGCCCGCACGCGCGCGCGGAGGGGTTCCATCAGGCCGAAGAGGACGGCCAGTTTGGAGATGGTGGTGGACTCGCCGCCGGGGATGACGAGGCCGTCGACCTCGGCGAGTTCCTCGGGGCGCCGCACCGCCCTGGCCTCGGCATCGGCCGCGGACAGGGCGATGAGGTGCTCCCGTACGTCGCCCTGGAGGGCCAGGACGCCTATGACAGGTGCTTCAGTCATGTCTCTGTGGTGCCTTACCAGCCGCGGTTCGCGTAGCGCTCGGCCTCGGGGAGGGTGTCGCAGTTGATGCCGACCATGGCCTCGCCCAGGTTGCGGGAGGCGTCCGCGATGATCTTGGGGTCGTCGTAGAAGGTGGTGGCCTTCACGATGGCGGCGGCGCGCTTGGCCGGGTCGCCCGACTTGAAGATGCCGGAGCCGACGAAGACGCCTTCGGCGCCGAGCTGGCGCATCAGGGCGGCGTCTGCGGGGGTGGCGACACCGCCGGCCGAGAACAGCACCACCGGGAGCTTGCCGAGCTCGGCGACCTCCTTGACAAGCTCGTACGGGGCGCGGAGGTCCTTGGCGGCGGCGTACAGCTCGTTGTTGTCGTAGCCCTTGAGGCGGGCGATCTCGTTCTTGATCTGCCGCAAGTGGCGGACGGCCTCGACGACGTTGCCCGTGCCGGCCTCGCCCTTGGAGCGGATCATGGCCGCCCCCTCGGCGATGCGGCGCAGGGCCTCGCCCAGGTTGGTGGCGCCGCAGACGAACGGCGTGGTGAAGGCCCACTTGTCGGAGTGGTTGACCTCGTCGGCCGGGGTGAGGACCTCGGACTCGTCGATGTAGTCGACGCCGAGGGACTGCAGGACCTGCGCCTCTACGAAGTGGCCGATCCGCGACTTCGCCATCACCGGGATGGACACGGCGTCGATGATGCCCTCGATCATGTCCGGGTCGGACATGCGGGCCACTCCGCCGTCCTTGCGGATGTCCGCCGGGACCCGCTCCAGGGCCATGACGGCGACGGCGCCCGCGTCTTCGGCGATCTTCGCCTGCTCCGGCGTGACGACGTCCATGATCACGCCGCCCTTGAGCTGCTCGGCCATTCCGCGCTTCACGCGCGCGGTGCCGGTTTCGGGGGCCTGGGCGGGGTTGGAGAGCGTGCTCGACACGGGTTGACCTCACTCGCTGAAAGAGGGTTTCTGCAAACACCGAGGAAACGTGAGGGGACCAGTCCACTGCAAGGGCCAATGGTGAGCGGGTGGCATGTTTTCGCCTACGCCGCCCTTACCCGCCCCATCCCGGGGCCAGCCCCGGACCCCGCTGGGGGCTGGCCCTCAGACCCCTCGGGGCTGCGCCCCCGGCCCCGCTCGGGGCTCCGCCCCGACCCCATTCGGGGGCCAGCCCCCGGCCCCCCGCTCCTCAAACTCCCCCAGCTACCTCCCCCAGCTACCGCTGGGGGTGCCCCCAGAGGTGCCCCCAACGGGCTGAATTGTTCGCGGCCCGGCTGACATTCCGCCGGACGGCTCGACTTTCCCCGGACGGCGCTGATTTCCGCCGGACGGGCTGTTTTTCAGCCCGTCCGGCGTTTGAGGACGAGGCCGTTCAGGCCGATGGGGTCCAGGGGCGGAGCCCCTGGTGGGGTCCGGGGCGAAGCCCCAGCGGGGTCCAGGGGCGGAGCCCCTTGGTATGGGACGGGTAGGGGCGGAGCCCCTTGGTATGGGACGGGTAGGGGCGGCGGGGGCGAACCCAACGTGCCCAGCCCGGGCCTAGCCCGAGCGATCCACCAACGCCGCCGGCGGCTCGTCGTCCATCTCGAAGGCCAGCGGGAACGGCGCGTGCCCGGCCAGCCGGAACCAGCGGACCTTGCGATGGCGGCGCAGGGCGCGGGCAGCGCGTACGGCGTCGTTGTGGAAGCGTCGGGCCATCGGCACCCGACGTACCGCCTGGGCGAGTTCGAGAGCGGCCGCCTCACCGCCGGGGGCCTCGCGTACCGCCTCGACCTGCTGCGCCTCCCCGAAAACGGCCCGCAGAGCCTGGCTGAGGTCGCTCTCGGCGACCTCCCGCTGCTCCTCCTCGGCCTGCCGAGCCGCATGCGCCGCTTCGTAGAGCACGATCGAGGCGGCCGGATCGAGCACTCCGGAGGTGGCCAGTTCCTGGGCGACCGACGCACGCCGCAGGAGCTGCGCGTCGAGGGCGGCGCGCGCGGCGTCGATCCGGGCGTGCAGCCGGTCGAGTCGGCCCGCGGTCCAGCTCAAGTAGAGGCCGATCGCCACAAGGGCGACCACGATCCAGATCAGGGTGGAGGTCACGGGCGCACAGGCTACCCGTGCGTGACGAGGCCTCCGGCGCGGCCCGGGGGCGCACGCGGATCACCCTGGATCAGCCGAGTGCGGCACCCGTCCCGACCGCCGTGAAGCGCATGGTGATCGTGTCCTCCGGCACGGCCTCCACGCGGCACCCCAGCCGCTCCCCGATCATCCGCGCCACCGCGTACAGCCGGATGCGCTCCTCCGGGGTGTGAGCCGGAAACGTCGCCCATCCCTGACGGGCCACCTGCGCGCCGATCTCGGTGACGAACACCGACCGGGCCCGCAGCTCCTCCTCGGCCGTCAGAGGCGTCCTGACGCCCTCCTGCGGCACCTCCCGCACGTTGCGCAGTTCCCGCACCAGACGCCCCTCTCAGCCCTGTCCTCAGGCCCGTTCTCAGTCCCGTGCCAGCCCGAACCGCGCCCGCAGCCCGCTGCGTTCGTCGGCGGCGACCGCGGCGGCCCCGTCCGTGACCGTCTCGTACACGGAGAGGATGTCCGCCCCGACCGTCGACCAGTCGAAGCGCCGCACATGCGCGCTGCCCCGCTTACGCAGCTCCGCACGGCGCCCGGAGTCGGCGAGCAGCCGTACCGCGGAGGCCGCCAGCGCGTCCGCGTCCTCGTTGGCGAACAACTCGCCCGCCGCGCCCTGGTCGAGGACCTGCGCGAAGGCGTCGAGGTCGGAGGCGAGGACGGGCGCGCCCGCCGACATGGCCTCGACGAGGATGATCCCGAAGCTCTCCCCGCCGGTGTTGGGGGCGACGTACAGGTCGACGCTGCGCAGGAACCGCGCCTTGTCCTCGTCGCTGATCATGCCGAGGAACTCGACGCGCGCACGCAGCTCCTTGGGCAGCGACTCGACGGCCTCCTTCTCGTCACCGCGACCGGCCACCAGGAGACGCGTCCCCGGCCGTTCGGCGAGGATCTTCGGGAGAGCCTTCATGAGGACCGGCAGGCCCTTGCGGGGCTCGTCGATGCGGCCGATGAAGCCGATCGTCTCCCCCTGCCACTCGGCCTTGGGCTCGGCCTTCGTAAAGAAGTCGACGTCGACACCGTTCGGGATGACGACCGCGTCGCCGCCCAGGTGCTCGACGAGCGTGCGCCGTGCGTACTCGCTCACGGCGATCCGCGCGCTGATCTTCTCGAGGGCCGCCTGGAGGATCGAGTACGCGGCGACCATCGCCCTGGAGCGCGGGTTGGACGTGTGGAAGGTCGCGACGATGGGGCCCTGTGCGGCCCAGCAGGCCAGGAGGCCGAGCGACGGCGAGGCCGGCTCATGGATGTGGATCACGTCGAATGTGCCGTCGTGCAGCCAGCGCCTGACCCTCGCGGCCGACAGGAACCCGAAGTTGAGCCGGGCCACCGAGCCGTTGTACGGCACCGGAACCGCGCGGCCCGCCGACACGACGTACGGCGGCAGGGGGGTTTCGTCGTCCGCAGGAGCGAGTACGGACACCTCATGCCCGAGGCGGATGAGGTGCTCGGCCAGATCGCGGATGTGGAACTGGACGCCGCCGGGGACGTCCCAGGAGTACGGGCAGACGATGCCGATCCTCACGGGCGCTCCCCGTCGGACGGTTCGGGGCGGGGTTCCAGGTCAGCGAGCCACAAGCGCTGAAGCATGTGCCAGTCCTCCGGATGGTCGGCGATACCCGTGGCGAAGGCGTCGGCCAGCGCCTGCGTCATGACAGACGTCTTCTCGGCCCGGGTACCTGTCTCGGGGACATCAACCGGAGGATGCACACGGCCCCGCATCACGGGCGAGTCGTCGAACCAGAGCGTCACCGGCAGCAGCAGGGCGCCCGTCTGCTGGGCGAGCAGGGCCGGGCCCGCGGGCATCCGTGTCGGCTCGCCGAAGAACTTCACCTCGACTCCGGAGGCGGACAGATCACGGTCCGCGACCAGGCAGACCAGGCCGCCGTCGCGCAGCCGGCGGGCCAGCGTGCCGAACACGGACGCGTCGTGGGCGAGCACCTCCATGCCGAGGCCCTCGCGATAGGCGACGAAACGGTCGTACAGGGTCTCCGGTTTGAGCCGCTCGGCGACCGTGGTGAAGGGAATGTTCAGATGCGTGGTGACCCAGGCGCCGGCGAGATCCCAGTTGCCCAGGTGCGGCAACGCGAGGATGACGCCCTTGCCGGCTGCCAGCCCATCTGTCAGGTAGTGCAGGTCCTGGGCGGTGAAGCCGCTCGCGATGCGTTCCCGGCTCCAGGCGGGCAGCCGGAAGGACTCCATCCAGTAGCGCAGATACGAGCGCATGCCCGCCCTGGAGAGCTCGGCGAGCCGCTCGGGGGTCGCGTCAGGCACCACGCGCGCGTAGTTGGATTCCAGACGGCGGATCCCCTTGCCGCGCCGCTTCCAGGCGATGTCGGCGATGGTCCTGCCGAGCCGTACGGCGACGGGCTCGGGGAGCTTCTTGACGGTGCTCCAGCCCAGGGCGTACGCGCCGTCCGTCAGCCGTTCGCGTACGCCGCTCACGACGTTGCCTCGCTGCTCTGTGAGCCGGTCTTCGAGCTGCTGCGCGAGCTGCCCTGTGAGGCGCCGTCCGAAGCCTGGTCCCGGCCCTGCTCCGAGCCGTTGCCCTGGCCGTCCTGCTGGCCGGCTTCCTGGCCGTTGACGGCATCCGCCTCCGCGGACTCCCGGCGCACCGTGACGACCCGCTGGATCAGCGTGACGACGCTGCCGGCGGCGACGATCCACAGGGCGATGGGCAGCAGCACGTGAATACCGGGTACCCCGAATGTCTCGAAGCCCGCAAGACCGGCCGCGACCAGCGAGATCACCAGGCGCTCGGCCCGCTCGACGAGGCCGTTGACCGCGACGGGCAGGCCGATCGATTCGCCACGGGCCTTCGTGTACGAGACCACCTGGCCGCTCGCCAGGCAGAAGATCGAGACCGCGCACAGGACGTTGTCGTTGCCGCTGCCCGCGTACCAGAGCGCGAAGCCGCCGAAGATCGCGCTGTCGGCGACCCGGTCGAGGGTCGAGTCCAGGAAGGCGCCCCAGCGGCTGGAGCGGCCCATCTGGCGGGCCATGTTGCCGTCGACGAGGTCCGAGAACACGAACAGCGTGATGACGATCGTGCCCCAGAAGAACTCACCCCTGGGGAAGAAGACCAGCGCGCCCGCGACCACACCCGCCGTGCCCAGGAGCGTGACCGTGTCGGGGCTGACGCCGCGGCGGATCAGAAACGCGGCGAACGGTGTGAGAACACGCGTGAAGAAAGCACGCGCGTACTTGTTCAGCATGGCCTTCCCGAGGGTCGGTGTGGCCGCGCGGCCCCTGCTGGCCACCGGCTGGCCCATCGTAGCCACGCGCGCGCGTGGCCGACGGGGCCAGGTCACCCGGACCCGCCACCGCGCCGCCCGTCAGCCACGCGCGCGTAGCTGACGGGCGGGACCCTGAGCGCACGATCCCGTCCTTTGTATGGACGCGCCGTGACGTGAGTGGAAAGCTCGAAAGGACCGCGGGCGTCACCGGAGCCGCCAACCGCACGCGGCACGCGGGTCCGCATGTCCGCGCCCACACATGACCTCACCGTGCACGGGAGGCAAGGCCATGGGCGACAAGGCGAACGCACACCCCGGAGCCGCCGGCAGGGCTACGGCGGCCGACCACCCCGCGTCCGTACGGAATGTGGTGCTGGTCGGCCACTCCGGATCGGGCAAGACGACTCTGGTGGAAGCTCTCGCGCTGACAGCGGGAGCGGTGAACAGGGCGGGCCGCGTGGAGGACGGCGGCACCGTCTCCGACTACGACGAGATCGAGCACCGGCAGCAACGGTCGGTACAGCTCTCCCTGGTGCCCGTCGAATGGGGCGGGTACAAGATCAATGTTCTGGACACTCCCGGATACGCCGACTTCGTCGGGGAGTTGAGGGCCGGTCTGCGAGCGGCGGACGCGGCCCTTTTCGTCGTCTCGGCCTCGGACGGGGTGGACGGCTCGACCCGCATGGTGTGGGAGGAGTGCGCGGCGGTCGGTATGCCGCGGGCGATCGTGATCACCCACCTCGAAGCGGCCAGAGCCGATTTCGACGAGATGACGCGGACCTGCGCGGAGGCCTTCGGCGCCGACGACCCGGACGCCGTACTGCCCCTGTATCTGCCGCTCCACGGAGCGCCGGGCCCCGACGGGCACGCACCCGTGACGGGCCTGATCGGGCTGCTCTCGCAGAAGCTGTACGACTACTCCTCCGGAGAGCGCAAGGAGTCCGAACCGGGCCCCGACCAGCTGCCGCTCATCGAGGAGGCCCGCAACCGGCTGATCGAGGGCATCATCTCCGAGAGCGAGGACGAGACCCTCATGGACCGCTATCTCGGCGGCGAGGAGATCGACTTCAAGACGCTCGTGCAGGACCTGGAGCGGGCCGTGGCACGCGGGGTCTTCTTCCCGGTGCTGGCCGCCGCGCCCGCCGCCGACGGCGCCCGTCAGGGCTTGGGCACGGTCGAGCTGCTGGAACTCGTCACCGGCGGTTTCCCGACCCCACTGGAGCCGGAGACACCCCAGGTCACCACTCCGGACGGCAAACCGCGCGAGATCAAGGCCTGCGACCCGGACGGGCCACTGGTCGCCGAGGTCGTGAAGACGGCGAGCGACCCCTACGTGGGCCGTATTTCCCTCGTACGCGTCTTCTCGGGCACCCTGCGGCCGGACCAGACGGTGCACGTCTCCGGGCACGGGCTGGCCGATCGCGGGCACGAGGACCACGACGTCGACGAACGCATCGGCGCCCTCTCCGCGCCGTTCGGCAAGCAGCAACGCGTCCTCTCGCACGCCATCGCGGGCGATATGGCATGTGTGGCCAAGCTGAACCGCGCCGAGACCGGCGACACGCTCTCGGCCAAGGACGACCCGCTGCTCATGGAGCCGTGGGAGATGCCCGACCCGCTGCTGCCGCTGGCCATCCACGCGCACAGCAAGGCGGACGAGGACAAGCTCTCGCAGGGCCTGAGCCGGCTGGTCGCCGAGGACCCCACGATGCGCCTGGAACAAAACCAGGACACCCACCAGGTGGTCCTGTGGTGCCTCGGCGAGGCCCACGCGGACGTCGCTCTGGAACGGCTGCGCAGCCGGTACGGCGTCCAGGTCGATGTCGTACCGCACAAGGTCTCCCTACGGGAGACGTTCGCCGCCAAGTCGGCCGGGCGCGGCCGGCATGTGAAGCAGTCCGGCGGACACGGGCAGTACGCGATCTGCGAGATCGAGGTCGAACCGCTGCCCGGCGGCTCCGGCATCGAGTTCGTCGACAAGGTCGTGGGAGGCGCCGTGCCCAGGCAGTTCATCCCGTCCGTCGAGAAGGGCGTACGCGCCCAGGCCGCCAAGGGTGTGGCCGCGGGCTATCCGCTCATCGACGTACGGGTCACGTTGCTCGACGGCAAGGCGCACTCGGTGGACTCCTCCGACGCCGCGTTCCAGACCGCCGGCGCTCTCGCCCTGCGCGAGGCCGCCGCCGACGCGAAGATCCATCTCCTGGAGCCGGTCGCCGAGGTGTCGGTCCTGGTCGGCGACGACTACGTGGGCGCAGTGATGAGCGATCTGTCGGGGCGGCGCGGCAGGGTCGTCGGCACGGAGCAGGCGGGCGGCGGACGGACGCTCGTACGTGCCGAGGTTCCGGAGATCGAGATCGACCGTTACGCGGTCGACCTGCGCTCCCTCTCGCACGGCACCGCACGGTTCAGCCGGCGTTACACGCGCCATGAGCCGATGCCCGCGCACATTGCGGAGAAGATCCGCGAACAGGCCCAGGACTCCCCCTAGTTGATCTCCCGTAGGGTCGGCGGACAGCTTGGGCTGTCCGCCGACGATTGTCAGTGCCGGGGGCTACTCTGAGAACCTGATCAAGACTATTGACCTGTTCAACAGGTGTGCGGAGTACGGAAGTCGGGAAAAGCCGCAGCAGCGGAGCATGGCGGCGATGGGGGCGGTCAGTGGCGGACGAGGGATTCGATTTCAGGCCCGGGGCACAGATCCCGCTCCAGGGTGCCGCGGGACAGACGGCGGCGACGTTCGCCCTGGCCTCGGCGGCGTACCGCGACGAACCCGTCGACAAGATCCTCGAAGCCAACAGCGAATGGCACAAGTCAACCGTCAAGCCGGGCCGCAAGTGGGCAACGATCTGCAAGCCGAACCTGGGCGAGGCATTCGCGCGCGCCGTGCAGTTGAGGATGCTGGGCGGTGCGCGCAAGCCGCTCATCCAGTCGTTCGGCACGGAGCCGCAGGTCGTCGTCGAGCACTGCCTGGCGGCGAACCGCATCCGCAAGGAGCGGGACAGCTGGCTCACCGCCGTGATGGTGCTGACCGGCCTGATCTTCCTGCCCGGCCTGGTCGTCTGGCTGCTGGTCTTCCAGATCCGCCGCACGATCGACAAGACCACCGACAAACGTGCCTCCGCCCTCGCCACCGCCCTCCTGATCGGCGTGGCCGCCCTCGCCGTGATCTTCCTGATCCGGATGCCGTTCACCGGCTTCTGGGCCTGGTACGCGCGCGCGGCGGTCGTCGCCCCCGTCCTCGGCTGGTTCTGGGCACGGCAGATCTGCGAGCGTACGGCGAAGGACATGCGCGAGCGCTGGGCCAGTCTGCTGTCCGGCGGCGGTGTCGGCGCCAAGATCCCCGAGGCCGTGCCCGGCAGCCCCGGTGAGACCGCCGCCGAGCGGCTGCGCCAAGGGCTGGCCCGGCTCACCGCCGAGCAGCAGTCCAACTCCGTGTTCTACGCGGGCCCCAAAGGCATACTCGGCATGGGTACGCGCTGGGGCAGCTGGCATCTCGCCGAGGATCTGGTACCGAAGGACGCCGACAAGGAGATCCACCCCTTCCGCAGCTGGGACGTCATACGCTCGATCCACGACCAGCTGCGCATGCTGGAGCGCGGGCCGCTCAACACCGGGGGTTTTCCCAAGCCTTCGATACGGCACTGGGTGGTCACGCCGATCGGTGAGGGCGCCCAGGAGGTGTCCCGGCCGGGGGGTACGGACGTGGACGCGTATCAGATCAAGAACCACGCCATCCAGGACATCTGCAACAAGCAGCAGTTCGGCAGCGGTGACCGGCACTACCTCGGAGTCCAATGGACGCTCTGGGACGGCCAGTTGATCATCACAATGCTGATCACCGTGACCGTGCTGCACGAGACCTTGCGGATCGAGGTCACCGGTCATGCCCTGGGGCCCGTGCACTCCCTGTTCACCTCGAAGCCCGAGGCCAAGACGAAGGAAGTCGCCAAGACGGTCAAGTTCTGGGAGACGACAGAGCGGAAGCTGCCGCTGGTCGCGACCGACGAGGTGGTACGGCTCGCGGTGCGCGCCCCCTTCACCTGGTATCCGCCGATCCTCGACTGGCTGGGCGGCAAGCTGATCCTCCCCGAGCCCTTCGGCCTGCGCCACGCCTGGGCCGCCAAGCCCTGGCGCCACCGCTTCATGGCCGACGACGCCCTGCGCGCCGCAACCCCGATCCTCCGCGTGGTCCACGCCGCGGCTATACGCGTCCTGGACGAGAACGGCGTAAACACCGAAAAGTTCGGCACCCGCTCGGCATTCCTGAGCACCCAGGTCCAGGACGCGGCACCGAGCAAGGCGGATGTCTACGACGCGTAGGCCTCCGGCGGTTCGGGGGGTGGGGTGCCCGGTGGCGAGGGTGCCCTGGGGCGCTGGGCACGGCTCGACACTGCGGGTCCGTTCTGGCTGATCGCGCCCCGGCGGCGGAGCCGCCTATGTCACCGCCCCGCGCCCCTACGGGGCGCGGTCAGTCCACCGCGGGCCAGGCCTCCGCGAGCATCTTCCGCGTATCCGCGAGGAGTTGAGGCAGAATCCGGGTGTGCCCGACAACGGGCATGAAGTTCGTGTCACCGCCCCACCGAGGCACAACATGCTGGTGAAGGTGCGCGGCAATTCCCGCACCCGCAACCCCACCCTGGTTCATCCCGATATTGAACCCATGCGCCCCCGAAGCGGAGCGCAACGCAGTCATCGCCTGCTTCGTCAGCTCCGCAAGCTCCGCGGTCTCCTCAGCGGTCAGCTCGGTGTAGTCCGCGACGTGCCGATAGGGCACGACCATCAGGTGGCCACCGTTGTACGGGTACAGGTTGAGCACCGCGTAGACCTGCTCACCCCGCTTGATGACGAGCCCGTCCTCGTCGGACTGGGCCGGGATCGAGCAGAACGGGCAGCCGTCGTCGGCACCAGGGCCGCTGGGCTTGTTCTCACCCTGGATGTACGCCATCCGATGGGGCGTCCACAAGCGCTGGAACGCGTCCTGCGTCCCCACCCCGATCTGCTGCTCCGGCTCACTCGTCATGTGGTGCAGCATATGGCTTCACACACCATGCACGGCAAAGGCCCCCGGGAATCCCGGGGGCCCGAAACCCCGCGTCAGCGGGGCCCCATCACACCTGCACTCGGCGCTCCACAACATCAACAAGCTTCGCCAGCGCCTCGTCCCGCGGAATGCCGTTCTCCTGCGACCCGTCGCGGTACCGGAACGACACCGTGTCGGCGTTCATGTCATCGTCACCGACGATGATCATGAACGGAACTTTCTGCTTCTGTGCCGTCCTGATCTTCTTCTGCATGCGATCCGACGAAGAGTCGACCTCGACCCGCAGCCCCTTCTGCTTAGCCTCGGCAGCGAACTTCTCCAGGTACTCGACATGCGCGTCGCCCACCGGGATACCGACCGCCTGCACCGGAGCCAGCCACGCCGGGAACGCGCCGGCGTAATGCTCCAGCAGCACAGCGAAGAACCGCTCGATCGAGCCGAACAGCGCGCGGTGGATCATGACCGGACGCTGCTTGGAACCGTCGGGCGAGGTGTACTCCAGCTCGAAGCGCTCCGGCAGGTTGAAGTCGAGCTGGATCGTCGACATCTGCCACGTACGGCCGATGGCATCGCGCGCCTGGACGGAGATCTTCGGCCCGTAGAAGGCGGCACCACCCGGGTCCGGAACCAACGGCAGCCCCTGCTTCTCAGCCACCTCCCGCAGCGTCTCGGTCGCCTCTTCCCAGGCCTCGTCCGAGCCGACGAACTTGGTCTCGTCCTTGGTGGACAGTTCCAGGTAGAAGTCGGTCAGACCGTAGTCCCGCAGCAGTTCGAGGACGAATGTGAGCAGCTTGTCAAGCTCCTCCGACATCTGTTCACGCGTGCAGTAGATGTGCGCGTCGTCCTGGGTGAAGCCGCGGGCCCGGGTCAGCCCGTGCACGACGCCCGACTTCTCGTACCGGTACACGGTCCCGAACTCGAAGAGCCTGAGCGGCAGTTCACGGTACGACCGCCCACGCGCGTCGAAGATCAGGTTGTGCATCGGGCAGTTCATGGGCTTGAGGTAGTAGTCCACGCCCTCGTCGAGCTGCATGGGCGGGTACATACCGTCCGCGTACCAGTCCAGGTGCCCCGAGGTCTCGAAGAGCTTCCCCTTCGTCGCATGCGGGGTGTAGACGAACTCGTAGCCCGCCTCCTCGTGGCGACGCCGCGAGTAGTCCTCCATCACCCGGCGGATGATGCCGCCCTTGGGATGGAAGACGGCCAGTCCCGACCCGATCTGCTCAGGAATCGAGAACAGGTCAAGTTCGCTGCCCAGCTTCCGGTGATCGCGCTTCTCGGCCTCCGCGAGGAACTCGAGGTGCGCCTTGAGCTCATCCTTGGACGGCCAGGCGGTGCCGTAGATGCGCTGCAGCATCGGGTTTTTCTCGCTGCCACGCCAGTACGCGGCGGCGTTGCGCATCAGCTTGAACGCCGGAATGTTCCGCGTGGTCGGCAGGTGCGGCCCCCGGCACAGGTCCTTCCAGCACAGGTCACCGGTCTTGGCGTCGATGTTGTCGTAGATGGTCAGCTCGCCGGCGCCCACCTCGACATCCGCACCGTCGTCCGAAGACGCCGAGCCCTTCAGCCCGATCAGCTCCAGCTTGTACGGCTCCGAAGCCAGCTCCGTACGCGCGGCCTCGTCCGTCACCACACGCCGCGAGAAACGCTGACCGCGCTTCTGAATCTCCTGCATCTTCTTCTCGATGGCCTTGAGATCCTCGGGCGTGAACGGCTTCTCGACGTCGAAGTCGTAGTAGAAGCCGTCCTTGACCGGCGGGCCGATGCCCAGCTTGGCCTCGGGGAAGAGCTCCTGCACGGCCTGCGCCATGACGTGCGCGGTGGAGTGGCGCAGGATGTTCAGACCGTCCTCGGAGGAGATCTCGACGCCCTCGACGGTCTCGCCGTCCTTCACCTCGTACGCGAGGTCCTTCAGCTCGCCCGCCACCCGCGCGGCGATGATCGTGCGCTCCCCGGTGAAGAGTTCGGCGGCCGTAGTGCCCGTCGTCACCACGCGCTCTTCCCGCTCGGAATCGCGTTGGATGATCACACGGACGTCTGACACCGGTCTCTCCTGACTGAAGGGGGCGTGCGCGTCTTCTCCTGCGTACGCAATAGAAGGGATCGTACCGAGCCCACGGCCCCCCTCGCGAAAAGGTTGCCTCTCCCCCGGTCTCCGTCCCCGCTCAGTCCCCGCCGCACGTCTCCTCGAAGAAGGCCGTGATCTCCGCGGTCTCCTGCAGCGACTTCATCAGCCGGTCCCGTTCCGCCTCGTCCACCTGCACGGGCGCGACCCCGGAAGCGCCGGTCAGCCGCCGGAAGCCGCCCCGGCTCTCCAGCCGCCCGTGCACCCGTACCGGCAGCCCCAGCAGATGGGCATGGCCCGCGATCCGGTACGCCTCCTCGTCGAGCGTCATCCGTACGTGCGGTATCTCGGCGCCCGCGATGACCCGCAGCCGCACCGCGCCGTCACCGCGCGGCGCCGACCTGCGCATTCGTACGACCGTGCCCGTGATCCGCACCGCAACGGACGGTTCCTCGCGCAGATAGCGGGCGCCTGCCTCGCGCAGGACGGGCAGGTCGCCGGGTGAGAACTCGACGGGTTCGGCGGGTGTCGCGCAGCCCTCGGGGACTCCGGCGGCGGGCGCCCAGTCGACGGCGATCCGGGCGCCCTCGGTGCCCTTCACGAGGGTGATGAGAGCTTCTGTGAGCTCATGGCTGACGCCCGCTTCGACGGCGCTGTCGAAGGCGTCCATGCCGCCGGTGGCGCGTTGGTAGTCGATGGCCTCGCGGGCCGCGTACACCGCCTGGTGGAGCCGGACGGCGAGCGGCCGGCCGGTGGCCACGGGCACTAAAGCGGTCAGTTGCCGACCGTCGGGCCCGGCCGAGACGAGCACGTTCTCCAGGGACGCGGCGGCGGGCCTGCGGTGGCGGGCGCCGTAGTAGCCCGCACGCGCGCGTACGGCGAGGGCGCCCGCGAGGAGCATCTGGCGGGCTGCCAGGCGCAGTTGCTCCTCGACGGTCCAGGGCGTGGCGCCCGCGGGCCCGGTGGGCACATCGCGCTGCCAGCGGATCTCGTCGCTGGGCACGGCGAGGCCGATCAGGACGTCACGAGCGGAGGGCGAGCCGCTGCGCGACAGCGCGAGGAGGGCCTCGCCGAGGAGGTCGTCGCTGTCGGGGAAGGCCCGGCTCTCCGGCACGAGCAGGCTGGTGCCGGCGCCGCCGGGCCCGGGCGGGGTCCAGCGGCCGTACCGTCCGGCGGCTCCACCGCGGCGCTGCCAGCCGTGCCGGTGCAGCAGCGCGCTGAGGACGGCGGGGTCGACCTGGTCGGGCCTGGGCGGCCGGTCCCACTGGCCGGGCGGCTCCACCGGGTGGGGCCTGGCTGGTCGTGCCGGTTCGTCGGTCGGGCGGTGCGTCACGGTCTGCCTCCCGTTCCGACCCGCGTCATGATTTCGCAGAGCGCCCGGTCGTCGAAGATGCGCGAGGTCGGTATCCGCACGGTGGTCCTGCGCCGGCCGGTGATGCGGTGTCCGGCGAGATTGGTCCAGTAGCAGCAGTGCCGCAGATCGAGCCGGTCGTGGCTGGCGCGCAGCCAGTCGTCCTGGGATCTGGGCACCAGCATCACGACCAGTATTTTGTGCACCGAGACCGGGCTGCGGGCGAGCTTCTCCAGGTGGGCGTTGTCGAGCGTGAAGGAGAAGGCCGGGCCCGGGGGGTTCGGACGGATCTGGTACGTGCACTTGAGCTGCACCTTGATCGTGACTTCGTCGTCGACCGTGTGCCCGGGGGCGCTGTGGCTGACGTGCCAGTCGATGCCGTTGTCGGGAAAGGGCTGGGACAGGGAGCAGCCGGCGGCCGCCGCGACCGCGTGCAGATAGCCGACCTGCAGTGTCTCCATACAGGCGGTGGTGGCGAGTGTGCCGCGATGCGGTGGTGTCCGCTGAGGCAGCAGCCCGCCCTGTTCGGGCTGCGCGATGGCCATCTCCAACAGCCTTCCGAAACCGGTGAATCCCCGCGACGGGCCGCTGAACTGCAAAGACCCGTATCTCTGTTGTCTCCTCCCGGCGTACGGCGCAAACAGCCCGGGTATCACCGAATCGGACAGGGGAGGGCGTGGACGGTCCGTCAACTGCCGAGGGTGAACGAGGAGTTGCACGCGTATGACGTGCTGGTACGAGGGACCACTGGCCGCGTTCGACACCGAGACGACGGGTGTGGACGTGGAGACCGACAGGATCGTGTCGGCCGCCGTCGTCGTCCAGGACGCTCCCGGAGGCCGGCCGCGGGTGAGCCGCTGGCTGGTCAATCCGGGCGTTCCGGTGCCCGAAGGGGCAACGGCGGTCCACGGTCTGACGGAGGATCACCTGCAGCGCAACGGCCGCTGGCCGTCGCCGGTGATGGACGAGATAGTCAGGGAGCTGGCCGAGCAGAGCGCTGCGGGACGCCCGCTCGTGGTGATGAACGCGCCGTTCGATCTGACGCTGCTGGACCGGGAGTTGCGTCGCCATCGGGCGTCGTCGCTGGACCACTGGTTCGAGACCGTGCCGCTGCGCGTGCTCGATCCCCGGGTCCTCGACAAACACCTGGACCGCTACCGCAAGGGCCGCCGCACGCTGACGGACCTGTGCGCGCACTATGGCGTGGAGCTGACGGGCGCCCATGACGCGGCGGCCGACGCGCTGGCCGCGATGGATGTCGTACGCGCGGTGGGGCGCCGTTTCGCGGCCCGCCTGGAGCGGCTCTCGCCGGCCGAACTGCACACGCTGCAGGCGGTGTGGCATGCGGCGCAGGCCCGCGGCCTGGAGGCGTGGTTCGCGCGCAGCGGCACGGAGGAGCCGGTCGACCCGGCGTGGCCTCTGCGACCGGAGCTCCCGGCGGCGGCGTAAGTCCTGGAGAATGCCACGGCACAGGCCCTGACATGCGAAAAACCGGTCCGTCTGTGACGGACCGGCTGTCTCCGGGTGGGCGATACTGGGTTCGAACCAGTGACCTCTTCGGTGTGAACGAAGCGCTCTCCCACTGAGCTAATCGCCCGGGAACGCACTGAACCATACAGGTCGAGCGGGGTTCCCATCAAACGGGTTGTTGGTTCGCACCCAGGTACGCGGCCAGCCCGCGCCGTCCCGCCCGCATCATCAGCGCGTGGTTGGCGCGGAAGGCGGGTCGCCCCGGCACGGCGAGGCGCCGCAGCAGGGGCTTGGTCACATGGACCTCCTGGTCGTAGCGGGCGCGGGTGCCCGAGCCCTCGGACGTGAGCGTCCAGCGTGCCCAGCCGTCCACATCGCCGGTCATCGCGATCTCCAGAACCCCGGCCGCCCGGTCGCGGCGCACCTCACGCGCGGTGAACACCAGGTCGTACGGGAGCAGCGAGCGGATCCGGATGATTCCGCTGCGGTCGTCGATCCGCGTCACCTCACGCACCTGTGGCCACCACCGGTCGTAGTTCTCGGCGTCGGCCAGCACGTCGTAGACGTCGTCGGCCGGGGCCGCGAGAATCCAGAGGCTACGGAAGCGGTAGTACGTCCAGTCCATGGCCTGAGTCTGCCCACGGAGCCGGTGGTTGCCTCCCGCACTCGCCGGTCGTTGCGCGCGGCGAGTGCGGGAGGGGCTGGGGTGGTGGTGCTAGGCGACGGTCATGAGGGGATCTTGTCGCCGACGAGGGCCAGGTTCTGGATCGCCGCCAGTCCGTACAGCGCCGTCGCATTGGTGGACACCCACGCCGCCTCGCTGCCGGGGACGAGGGCGGTCGGGCCCTCGATCTTCTTCGTGGACCAGTCGGTGGACTCCTTGTAGTCCCAGGTGTCCCGGCTGTTGTAGAACTGCTGCCACGCGCGCGCGGCGAGCTTGTCGTCCTTCAACTGCACGGCGGCGTACGCGTCTTGCCGTGAGTGCCCCTGGAAGAGCAGCAGGGAACCGAAGTCGGAGCCGTAACGGGCCTTCTGCTCGGCCTTCGTGGCATTGAAGTAGCGGCAGTAGTCGAGCCACGCCTCCTTGAACTTCGGCATGTCGACCTGGTCGATGAGCTCGGCGTTCAGCTCGACCAGGCCGAACATCGCCGACAAGTGCGAGACGCCGACCTTGGCCTCCTTGTCGATGGCGAACTTCCCGGTGTCCAGGTCGTACAGCGCGTTGCCCTGGACGAAGCCGTTGGGCTGGGCCGCGATGGTCTCCATGGTGGACAGGACGCGCGCCTTGGCCTTCTCCCACTTGGGGCCGCGCCGTTCCCACTCGGTGAGCCAGGCGGAGACCAGCCCTGACCAGTCCGTACCGAAGCCGATGGACAGGGCGTTCCTGTCCGGCTCGTACGGCTCGGTGCGGATCTTGCGGATGGGGTCGAGAACGAGGAACGTCTCGTCGGAGTCGACGTTGGCGTGCATGAGGTCGCCGACGCGCTCGTCCGCGGTGAGGAAGTAGTAGTAGCGGCGGTAGGTGGTGTTGGCGATGCGCTGCTGCTTGGCGCTGTCCGCGTAGTGCTGGACGCCATGGCGGGTGCCGAGGCCCGCCCATTTGCCGAGGTGGTAGACGTCGACCTCGCCGGTGTGGCGGGTCATGGCCTCGGCGAAGCGGAAGATGTCGGCGCGTCCGGAGCGCATGTACGCGAACCAGAGCCACAGGTCGGGCGAGAGCTCGGAGTTGTCCCAGGCGTAGCCGCCTACGTCGTAGCACCACTGGTGGCGGCTGGGGTCGTAGCTGTGCATGATGTCGCCGTAGTCCCAGAAGCCGTACCAACGGCGCATCTCCACCTGGTCCTTGTAGTAGGTGAAGAGGAAGTCGAGGTGGTCCTCGATCTTCGCCTTGGCGGCCGTGGAGCGGTCGGGCTCGGCGAACAGCTTGCCGAAGACGCCCGCCTTGATGAGCTGCTTGGGCGGGGCGGCGAGCTGCGGCGGAGTGCGTACGGCCTCCACCTGCTTGGCCATCGCCTCGGCGCTCGGTGTGGACTCGTGGGCCCAGAAGAGGAGTTCGCTGGTGCGGGCGATGCCGTAGGGCGTGCCGAAGCCGGGCTCGTAGTCCTCGTAGGTGATGTTGAGGCCTTCGAGCTGTTCGGGGTAGGTGTCCTGGCCCATGCCGTCGTGGTAGAAGCGCAGGTCCATGGGCTGCGCCTCGGGCGACCAGAGCCAGAGGGTGACCTCGGCCTCGTCGGTCTGGGCATTGCGGATGTCGAGCTGGGCGGGGAACTTCTCCCAGAAGTCCCGCAGTCCGAAGGCGAATCCGCCAGACGCGCCGCCGACGTACCCGAAGCCGCTGGCCCGTCGGCCGCCGCCTGCGGGAATCCAGCCGTGGCCCTTCTTGGTGCGCTTGCGGACGCCGAAGCCGTCGGCCGAGAGCTGCGAGAGGGTGTAGTCGCCCCACTCGGGGATGTATTGCAGCCGGGTGGTCACCCGCTGGTCCCAGGTGGACGGGTCGGGCAGCTTCTTGCCCTCGAACTGGGCCGTCCGCACGGCCGCCCCCGGGTCGCGCCGTAGCCCTGTGATGCCCTTGACCGCCTCGCGCAGCAGACCGGTGCCCTCGCCGCCGATGCGGATGTGCCGGTCGTACGCGGCGTCCCGCATCGGCACCTTGAAGCGCACACCAATGCCTCGGATGAAGTCGCCGCTCGCCTTGCCGGGCTCCTGCTTCCCGTCGAACGTGATGGTGTGCACCATGCGGAACGACTCGGCGCCCGCGTAGAAGTAGAGCCGGACCGAGAACGGCAACCAACTCCGGCCGCCCTTACGGTGCTTGCCGTCGATGCGGACGACGGCACGTACCGGCCCGTCCTGCTCGACCTCCACCTCGCCGATGACGCTCTCGAACCGCTCGTACTTCTCCGCGCCCTGGTCGCCGTCCTCGATCTCGGGCTGGCGCAGCAGTACGAGCCGGCCGTCCTTGGCGATCTCGGTGGAGCCGCGGGTGACGGACTTGACGAGCGTGGAGCCGCTCTTGCCGATCTTCGCGGTGATGACCCCGGTCGATATGTCGATGGTGCCGCCGCTCTTGTCGACGGTGACCTTCTTCTCGGGGGCCGCGGGCGCACCGGCGGCGAGCGTCAGCTTCCCGGCGCCGACTCCGGTTCCGACCGCGTGCGCGGTCCACTTCAGCGAGCCGTCCGGCCAGTAGCCGATCGGCCAGGACTGGACCGGCACCTCCTTGCCGTCGGCGTCCTTCAGCGCGAACGTCTGGTCCTTCTCGTACGCGCCCTTCGGCCAGGGCACGCCCACGGTGGAGCCGGGGGCCGCGCCGAGGCCGCCCTTCTCCAGCCAGTCCAGGGTCACCGGGTCGGCGTCGCCCGGCTCGGCTCTGGGCGCGGCCGACGCGTTCTGGGTACCCAAAGCCCAGCTGAACTGGGCGGCGGCGCCGGCGACTGCGGCGGCCTTGAGGAGGGACCTGCGGGGGATGGGAGCCATGAGATGCAGCCTTTCCTTTCCGTGCGGGGAAGTCAGGGGCATGACAGAGAGAGGTACGACGCCAAGGGCGCCGACCTTGCTTGAGGTGCGGCCGGTCAGCGGCGCCGGTCGCGCGCCTCCACGGCGAGGGCTGCCGCCGCGACGGCCCCCAGGACGGGGACCGCCAGCGGCGCGACGAACCAGGCGGAGCAGGCCACCATGACCAGTCCGCCGACGAGCAGGAACGACCCGGCGGGATCGAGGACGGTACGACGCCCGGCCGCCGCGAGCAGCGCCCGCCACGACGCTCCGGGCTCCCAGACCGCAGCCGCCCGCATCCCGGCGACGACCAGTCCGAACAGGGCGAACAGCCCGACGGCGCCGACGAGCGGCCCGCCGGGGATTCCGGCCCGTACGGCCTGCACATCCACCCAGACCGCGAAGGCCGCGACCCAGCCGGCGACGCCGACGCGCCAACCGCGGCGCACGGCCGCCCGGAAATCGGCGACGAACTCCCGCCAGCCGCCGCCCTGATGCTCCGTACGCCGCCGCAGATGCCGCGCTCCGGCGGCGAACGCGGCGGGGTACGTGACCAGGGGCAGCGAGGCCAGTGCGATCCACACTCCGGTGAGCAAACACTCGGCGAAGAGGCCGAACCGCTCGGCGAACCCGGACTCCCGTGGCGTACCGCCTGCCTTGACCGGTGTCTGACTCATCCGCGCCTCAGCCCTTCAGACCCGAGGTCGCCATGCCGTCGATCAAGTAGCGCTGGAAGGCCATGAAGAAGGCCAGCACCGGCAGCAGGGCGACCAGCGACATGGCGATCATGCCGCCGTAGTCGGCAAGGCCCTCCTGGTCGACGAACATCTTCAGGCCGAGCGAGACCGTGTACTTGTCGGGCTCGTTGAGGTAGATCAGCGGGCCCATGAAGTCGTTCCACGAGTTGATGAAGGTGAAGATCGCACTGGTGATCAGGGCCGGACGGCACAGCGGCAGCACGATCGACCAGTAGATGCGGAAGTGCCCGCAGCCGTCGATACGGGCCGCCTCGTCGAGCTCCTTGGGCAGGTTGCGCATGAACTGCACCATCAGGAAGACGAAGAAGGCCTCGATGGCGAGGTATTTGCCGAGCAGCAGCGGGGTGTACGTGTTGATCATGTTCATGTTGCGGAACAGCACGTACTGCGGGATGAGCAGCACGTGATACGGCAGCAGGAGCGTGCCGATCATCAGCGTGAACATGAGATTGCGGCCCGCGAACTTGATCTTCGCGAAGGCGTACGCGGTCAGCGAGCACGAGATCACAATCCCGATCACCGAACCGACTGCGAGAAACAGCGAGTTGTAGAAGAACGTGGAGATCGAGATGTCCGCGATGCCCTCGGTCAGTCGCGTGTAGTTGGACGTGATCGGGTCGGTCGGGAAGAGGTCCAGGCTGCCGACGATGTCCTCGCTCTTCTTGAGCGAGCCGCCGATGACCCAGACCACCGGGTAGAGAATGACCGCGAGGATCGCCAGGGACCCGATGTGCCAGGCGAGCGCACCGGGCAGTCTGCGCTTGAAGTTGCCCGCCTTCGTCGACCGGCCCTGGGTCGGCGGACCTGGCGTCGGCGTGATCTCTGTGGCCTGCGCGCTCATGAGGCGCCCTCCTCGTAGTGCACCCAGCGCTTCTGGGACCAGAACAGCACCGCCGTCACCAGGGCGACCGCGACCAGCAGCATCCAGGCCATGGCGGAGGCCAGACCCATCCGGCTGTTCTCGAAGCCCTGGACGTAGAGGTAGCAGGTATAAACCATCGAACCGTCCGCAGGACCGCAGGAGTTGCCTCCGGCGCCGCCGCCGACGATGTAGGCGGAGCTGAAGATCTGGAAGGAGTGGATCGTCTCCAGAAGGACGTTGAAGAAGAGGACCGGGGAGATCATCGGCAGCGTGATGTTCCAGAACCGCCGCAGTTTGCCCGCTCCGTCGACCTCGGCCGCTTCGTGCAACTCGCGCGGGACCTGCTTGAGACCGGCGAGAAAGATGACCATGGGGGCGCCGAACTGCCAGACGGTGAGCGCCACCAGGCTGTAGATGATCATGTCCGGGTCGCCGGTCCAGCCACCGACGTTCACCCCGAAGATCTTCTGCGTACGATCGACGATCGCGTCGTCCGAGAAGATCGCCTTCCAGACGATGGCGATGGAAACGCTCGCCCCGATCAGCGACGGAGCGTAGAAGGCGGCCCGGTAGAAGGCCTGCCCGCGCCGCTTCTGGGCCAGGAGCAGGGCCACACCGAGTGCGGCGAGCAGTTTGAGCGGCGTACCGACGATGACGTACCAGATCGTCACCTGCACCGAATGACGCCAGCGCGGGTCGCCGAACATTTCGGAGAAGTTGTCGAGGCCGATCCACTTGGGCGAGTCGAACAGGTTGTAGTCGGTGAACGCGAAATAGAGCGAGGCGACCATCGGGCCCGCTGTGAGCAGCAGGAATCCGGCGATCCAGGGGGACATGAAGAGATAGCCGGCCAGGTTCTCCCGGCGGCCCCGCCGCTTGAGTTCGGCGGGGCGCGGGGATTTCACCGGACCGTGCCGCGGCTCGGAGTCCTTGGACAGGCCCTCCATCGCAGGGGCGTGTGTCACGGTGGTTCCCATCAGCCGCTGAGAGCCGTCTTCGACTCGGTGAAGAACTGCTTGACGGCGTCGTCCACCGACCGCTTGCCCAGGCCGAGTTCCTCGGCGATACGCAGGAACGCTGCCTCACAGATGTCGGCGCCGTTCGGGTGCGGGGTGATGGGCTCCAAGACGCCCGCCGCGACGAGGGACTCCTCGTAGGCGGCTATCTCCTTGTTGACCGGGTCGGTCGGCTTGTACGCGTCGAACTGCGCCTGCGTCGCGGGCACACCGCGGTCATAGCCCATGATCTTTGCGACCTCGGGATCATGCACCATGAAGTCGATGAACTGGGCGACTTCCTTGGGATGCTGAGTGCGCTTGGAACCGCTGAGCATCAGGGAGCCGAGGTACTGGCCGGTCTTCTTGCCGTCCGTGGTCGGGATCGGGGCGAGGCCGTACTCGCTCTTGCCCTCGGAGGTGTAGCGGACCGTGAAGTTGTCCCAGGTGAACTCACCGCCCGCGAGCTCCGCGGCGACCGCGGACTTGGGCTTGATCTGGGCGACCTTCTTCGGGTCGGCGTAAAGGCCGGACTTCACACCCTTCTCGGCCTTGGTCCACCAGTCCTTGAGATCCGACTCGGTGAACCCGAGGCCGTCCTCGGTGAAGAACGCCTTACCGTTCTGACGCAGATACAGGTCGTAGAGATACATGACGCCGTACATGCCGCTGTCGCCGGCGCGACCCGTCTTGTCACGGATGCTCTTCATCCCCGCGTCGAAGTCCTCCCAGGTCCAGCCCTGCTCCGGCTTCACGCCCGCCTTCGTGTAGACGGGCTTGTCGATCACCAGGGCCATCGAGTTGGAGCCGACCGGAACACCGAGAAGCTTGCCGTCGACCTCGCCGAACTTCTCCAAGCCGGCCCGGAAACCGTCCATGGAGAGGTTGCCGGCCTTGACCTGCTCGCTGAGATCTAGCAGCACATTCTTCGCGTCGTATTTGCGCAGGAATCCGATGGCGTTCTGGAAGACATCGGGCGGATTGCCGCCGGAGGCCTGGGTATTGAACTTCTTCCAGAAGTCGAGGTAAGGCTGAAAGTCCGTTTTCACCTTGATCTTCGGGTACTTCTTTTCGAAGAGCTTGATGGTTTCATTGATCCGCTTGGCGCGGTCTTCAGCACCCCACCACGCGTAACGGATCGTCACCGTCCCGTCCCCGGCGCCGCTACCGCCCCCACACGCCGTCGCCGTGGTCCCCAGCCCCAGCGCGGCCAGCGAGGCTCCCCCCGCCTTAAGGATCGTACGCCTCTCAACGTTTCTGTTCTGCTGCATGGTTGAGCCTCCCCGCGACGATGCGTCCGCCCCATGAATCGTTTCAAGTAAGCGCTTGCCGCCACAAGTTACGGAGGCCCTCCGGGCGCGTCAATGACCCGGACAGGAATTGATGTGGCCGGGGTCGCGGGCGTGACGGCTTGAACGGTGCTGGGTGGGCGGGGGTGTTGGAAGACGTTGCAGGTGGGGTGGGTGGGGTCGGCCGGTCGAACGGGGGGTTACTTGCGGAAGTTGGGGTGCTTGGGGAGGGAGATTCTGGGCGCGGGCGTGGAGTTGACGGGTGGTCGGGAAGGGGCGAGGGAGATGACGGGGCGGCGGGGCGCGCTTCCTCGCAGCGGGCTCTGGAGGCGATGCGGACCGACGCGAGCCACGCGGTGGGGCCCCGCGCGACGGAGCCTGCGGCGCACGTCCAGGTGCCTGCCCGGCAGCATCGAGGGCAGGAGCCGTAGGACCTGGTCAGCGGCTTACGGGACGGCGCGGCCGGGGAGCGTCCGCCGCGTTCGCCGCCGCGTTCAGCGCCTCGGGCGAGGTCAGGGACGTACGAGCTGGGTTGTGACTGCTGAGCGCTCCGCTGGAAGTCCGGAAGTGCCGCTTAGCGGCACCTGCACCTCCCGGGCGCCAGGGGAGGACGTACGCGGCTGCTGAACCCCCGACGCGTCCGGTGGGGGCCTCGACCTGCTCGACCTTGTGGAGCGCTTGGCGCTCTGCGAACGAAGGCGCTCACCTCGGCGAACCCATGGGGGGCGCGCGAGCGCGGGTGGCGAAGCCCCCGCCCCCTGCGGCAAAGCCCGGCAAAAACGACGAGGGCGACCCAGCCCGCACCTTCCGCGAACATGGGTCGCCCTCGTACTCGTGGGCGATACTGGGATCGAACCAGTGACCTCTTCGGTGTGAACGAAGCGCTCTCCCGCTGAGCTAATCGCCCGGGCGTAGGAAAACATTACCCCATGTCAGGGGGTGCTTCCGACCGCCCGCCGAGCATGCGGAACCCGGCTATTCCTTGATCTTCCACGGCATCACGAAGCCGAACCGGTAGAGGTAGATCCCGGCCAGCACTCCGACGATGACCAGACCGATCGTCGTCAGGATGATGTTGCGTCTGCGCACCTTGGGGTCGAGCGCACGCTGTGTCGCTTCGGTGACCTTGCGCTTCGTCCAGCGGAGCACCAGCTGCGCCCAGACGAACTCGGTGGCCCAGATCGCCATACCGGCGAAGATCACCAGCCAGCCCGGCCCGGGCAGCGGCAGCATGATCACGCCGGCCACCACGACCGCGAGGCCAACCACGAACACGCCCACCTGCCAGCTCAGGTGCAGCATGCGTCGGGCCTTGATGAATTCCGGCGCACGGGAACCAAGCGCCGGATCGCTCTTCGAATCCTCGGCCGCCACGACGGCCTCCCCCGTTTCGTCACTCCCCGTATTCATACGGCCAAACCCTACCGGACACAAACCAGTCACTGAAATGGTCGTAGTCGACGAACGCACACTCGGCCGGATGAGCTACCTAAAGACACGCAAAACACTCAGAGGGGTTTACAACGGCACCGTAGGTGGCATGTCGATTTCGCCGACGTGCGAATCCCCGAGCGCACACTGAGCGAAAGGCCCTGGCGCTTATGAACACCACGGTCAGCTGCGAGCTGCACCTGCGCCTCGTTGTGTCGAGCGAGTCCTCACTGCCTGTTCCCGCAGGACTGCGGTATGACACGGCCGATCCCTACGCCGTGCACGCCACCTTCCACACCGGAGCCGAGGAAACCGTCGAGTGGGTGTTCGCCCGCGATCTCCTCGCCGAGGGACTGCACCGGCCCACCGGCACGGGCGACGTCCGTGTCTGGCCGTCCCGCAGTCATGGTCAGGGCGTCGTCTGCATCGCCCTGAGCTCCCCGGAGGGCGAGGCTCTGCTCGAGGCCCCGGCGCGGGCCCTGGAGTCGTTCCTGAAGCGGACGGACGCCGCTGTCCCCCCGGGCACGGAGCACCGCCATTTCGATCTCGACACGGAGCTCTCGCACATCCTGGCGGAGAGCTAGGACGAGGCTCCGCGCAAGCCGCCCGGCGCCGTCCACTCGGGGAGACGGCACGGGCCCGGACAGCCCCATACGGTATACATCGGCGCCGTCGCCGCGGATTCCGCGGAGGCGGCGTCTACGTGTGTGCGGAGAGTCATGGAACCAGCCCTGCGTACATCGCGCACCGCAAGTGCGCCCCAACGCTCGCGTGCCCCGGACCCCTGATCCCGTGCCGCGTGCCGCGTGCCGCGTGCCGCGACCAAACGTACGCTCGACCCAGGACACGGCACCGACGTCGCGGGTCCCGGTCGGCTCCGCCCATCCGACCACTCGGTGTGGATAGCACCGATTCCCCCGTTTCGCGGAGCCGCTAGCATCGGCCAGCATCGGCGGGCGCACGCCCGACCCCAGGCCAGGGAGCGAAACGTGCTGATCACCCACGACACCCGGTGCGCCCTCGACATCGTGGTCGATCTGGTGAACACCGCACCGGAGGACGACACGGCGGACGGGCTCGCGAGTGTCGCGGATCTGGACGCGTTCGTACGCAAGCACGACATCAGCGAAGTCGGGTCACTGTCCGAGCTCGATCTCACGGCCATGCGGAAGATCCGCGGCCGGTTCTGCGGGATCTTCGCGGCACCCGATGCCCGCGCCGCCGCCGTGCTGATCAACGAGCTGGTCGCCGCGGCCGGCACCACGCCCCGGCTCACCGACCACGACGGCTACGACTGGCATGTGCACTACTTCGCACCCGGTGCGTCCGTCGCGGACCACCTCGCCGCCGACTGCGGGATGGCGCTGGCGTTCTTCGTGGTGGCCGGGGAACAGGACAGATTGCGACGCTGCGAGGCGCCCGACTGCCGGCACGCCTTCGTGGACCTCTCCCGCAACCGCTCCCGCCGCTACTGCGACAGCCGGACCTGCGGAAACCGTCTGCATGTGGCCGCCTACCGCGCTCGGCGCAAGGAGGCGGCCGGCTGACGGAGTCCTCGGCGGGTGACGCCAGGGACTCCGCGTACGGCTCAGAGCAGCAGCAGATCGTGCAGCGAAGCCATGAGCAGCAGACAGCCGATCACCGCAAGGAAGATCATCAGCGGTGGCTGGGAAAGCGCGAAGAGACAACCCCGCCGCTCCTCTGGAGGCGCAGCGGTGTCGCTCTGTGTTGTGTCCAGCATCTCGCGGGCGATGATGACGCAGCCGAGACCCTCAACGCGATCAACACGCCCGAAAAATGGGGGAGTTAGGCGAAATCCGTAATGTGACGGTCCAGTATCTGGGATAGACCGCTCCGGCACGTCCGGGATGGACGGCTCCGGCGCGAATTCCGGAGCGGATCGCTCCCTTGACCGCCTGGCTCAGCGCAGCCCGCTGCGTCGGCTCACTGTGTCGTTTCAGCGAGCGGTCGATTCAGAGCGGCACATGCCGAACTCAAGGCGTCATATGCCGTGCTTCTTCAAGATGGCTTCGATGTCGCTGAAGTCGTCCCCCGACTCGGCGGCGCGCGGCTTGGCCTTGCTCTTGGACTCGGGACGGGTCGCCGGGCTCTTCGCCGGGCCCAGCGAGGGCGCCGAGGCCGAGGGCGCCACCGCCTCGCGCTGCGCGGCCCGGGCCGCCTTGCGCTCCTTGCGGGTCCCGCCGCCGCGCCGCTCGACGGCCCGCGTGGTCGTGAACAGCAGCCATGAGGCGCCGAGCACACCGAAGCCCGCCCAGGCCACCGGGCTGAAGGCGGTGTCGGCCGCCCATTCGACGGCCCCGGTCATCACCAGACCGAGGGGCACCAGCGAGTACGCAACAAGGCGAGCCGCCGCCAGGAAACGCTTGCGATACGCGGTGACCGCGGCGATACCCAGGCCTGCCGCGGCGACGGCGGAACAGACGGTCTCGGCAATCATCCGGTCCTCCAGGGCAGGACTCACTCGGGCATGGTCACTTCGTCCCTTCCATCCTGCACCGCACCGTGCCCGGTATGCCATGGTCCGGGCAGACCTCAGGGACATCTCCGGGTCGGGTCCTCCTCAGGGCCCGGTCCCTCGATACCCGCGAGGGCCCCGTAAGGGCTCCCCGGCCGCGAGTTTGGGCCTCCTCGGCCGCGAGTTTGGGCCTCCTCGGCCGCGGCTGGGAAACTGGTGCGCATGACCGACTCCTCCCCCGCGCTCCCTGCCGTCCCCGTCCTGGACGTCTGGTGCGAACTCCAGTGCCCCGACTGCCGCAGCGCCCTCGACGACCTGCGCGCGCTGCGCGCCCGCTACGGCGACCGGCTGGAGCTGCGGCTGCGGCACTTCCCGCTGGAGAAGCACAAGCACGCGTTCGCGGCCGCGCAGGCCGCCGAGGAGGCCGCGGAACAGGGCCAGACCTGGCCGTACGTCGAGGCTGTGCTGGGCCGGGTCGAGGAGCTGAGCCGTAAGGGAGAACCCTTCCTGGTCGAGGTGGCCCGTGAACTCGGTCTGGACGCCGAGGAGTTCGACACCGCGCTGATCGACGGCCGGCACATGCTGATCGTCGACGCCGACCAGGCCGAGGGCAAGGCCATCGGCGTGACCGGCACACCGACGTACGTCATCGACGGCGAGCGCCTCGACGGCGGCAAGAGCCAGGAGGGGCTGCGCGAGCGCATCGAGGAGATCGTGGACCGGTTGCTGGCCGGACAGCAGGCCTGAGCCCAACGACGCATTCCAGCGCGAGCCTCTACAGCAGGTCCTTGTAGAGGATGTACGTGATCGTCTCGTAGCCGAGTGACTCGCAGAGCCGCTCGGCCGGGGTGCTCTCGGCGGGGACGTTGATCCGGATTCCGGTCCGTCCGGCGGCGATCGCCTGTGCCTCGGCCAGCAGCAGCAACGTACGGCCGTGTCCTCGGCGCCGGTATCGTTCGTCGGTCTCCGCGTCGAGGACGTACGCCGTTCCGTCGCGAGCCCCCAGCCTCAGCGTGCCCACCGCTGTCCCCTCGTCTTCCAGGACGCTGCACACCACGTCCTCGGGGGCAAACCCGGCCGATCGCCAAGTGGCGTGGTTCGGCCCGGACTTGGCGCGTGCCTCGGCCTCCGTCATCGGGCGGCCCCGGCTGCCGGCGGGCAGTTCGGGAGGAGTGCCGCCGAGCCGTTGCTCCATGGTGCGCTCGCGCGGCACGTAACCGAGCGCCGTGGCCAGCCGCAGCGCGGCCTCGGCGGCAGCAGGGACCGATACCTCGATCCGTCGGCAGCCCCAGCCGCGCGCCACCTCCTCGGCGGCGAGCGCGGCCACGGTGCCGCGCCCCCGCCGACGGTCCGGCTCGTCGATCCCCAGCTCCCGGATCTGCGCGACGGACGGCCCGGAGAGGGGGTGGGTGGCGAGGTGTATCGCACCGACGGGACGGCTGTTCACGCAGACCTTGTAGTGGCGTGACAGTGCCCCGTCGGCTTCGCGCTGAAGCGGCTCGGCCGGCCGCAGGGTGGTGGTCATCAGGGATGTTGTACCCACCGTGGATTACTGGTGTCACCGAATATGTGCGGCTGTGTGTGGCTTTACGGATCGAGGTCGTCGCCCGCCCGCTCGTCGAAGATCCGCATGGCCTTGGCGGTCACCGGCCCGGGTGCGCCCGGGAGTTCGCGCGCGTCGACCCGGTGCACGGCCTGTACGTCGCGCAGGGTCGACGTGAGGAAGATCTCCTCCGCCCGTTCCAGAACGTCCAGCGGCAGTTCGGTCTCCTTGGCGCCGGTCCACTCGACGGTGAGCGCCCGCGTGATGCCCGCGAGGCAGCCGGAGGCGATCGGCGGGGTGTGGATCTCGCCGTCGAGGACCACGAAGACATTGGACCCGGTGCCCTCGCACAGCTGCCCCACGGTGTTCGCGAACAGCGACTCCGTCGCGCCCTGTTCGCGAGCGCGGGCGAGGGCGACGACGTTCTCCGCGTACGACGTGGTCTTGAGCCCGGCGAGCGCGCCGCGCTCGTTGCGGGTCCACGGCACGGTGATCACGGCGGTGGTGTCGGCGCGCCGACTGGTCTCGCCGAGGGCGACGACGAGGGTCGGCCCGTGTTCGCCGCGGTCGGAGCCGAGCGGGGACAGGCCCCCGGTGTACGTGATCCGCAGGCGGCCCAGCGGCATCGGGTTGGCGTCGAGGACGGCGGTGCAGGCCCGGCGCACCTCGTCGAGGTCGGGCTCGGGCAGCCCGAGGCCGTGCGCCGAGCGGGTCAGCCGGTCGAGGTGGCGGGTGAGCGCGAACGGCCGGCCGTCGACCGCCTTGACGGTCTCGAAGACGCCGTCGCCCACGGTCAGTCCGTGGTCGAGGACGGAGACACGGGCCGACTCGATGTCCCGCAGCCCACCGTCGAGCCAGAGCTTCACGTGAGAGTCCCTTCGCTTGCGTCGTACGCCCCCGACGCTACAGCCAGCAGTCGGGCGGCTTTCAGTTCCGTCTCACGCCACTCGAGCTCGGGGTCGGACCCCCAGGTGATACCCGCGCCGGAGCCGAAGCGCAGCACTGCCGCGTCCCTTCCCCGCTCGGCGGACCGGTCCATCCAGAACGTACGGATGCCGACGGCCAGTTCCCCGGTCCCGCGGTCGGCGTCCACCCACCCGATGCCACCGCAGTACGGGCCGCGGGGCGCCGTCTCCAGGGCCTCGATGATCCGCAGGGCACTGGACTTGGGGGCGCCGGTGACGGAACCAGGCGGAAACGTCGCCGCCAGCAGCTCTGGCCAGCCGGCGTCATCGCGAAGTTCGCCGCGCACGGTCGAGACGAGGTGGACGAGGCCCGGGTGCTTCTCGACGACGCACAGGTCGGGCACGGTCACCGAGCCGGTGGCGCAGACGCGTCCGATGTCGTTGCGGACCAGGTCCACGATCATGACGTTCTCGGCGTAGTCCTTCTCCAGGAGGTCGGCCTCGGTGCGTCCGGTGCCCTTGATCGGGCCCGACTCGACGATCCGCCCGTCGCGGCGCAGAAACAGTTCGGGAGACGCGGTGGCGATCTCCACACCGTGGTCGCGGAGTCGGATCGTTCCGGCGTACGGGGCCGGGTTGCCGCGCGCGAGCAGCGCGGTGAGCGCGTCCACGTCGGCGTCCGGAGCGATGGGCGCGGACAGAACCCGGCAGAGGTTCGCCTGGTAGACCTCACCGGCCGCTATGTGCTCGCGGATGCGGCGTACGCCCGCCGTGTACGCGGCGCGGTCGAGCGACGACGTCCAGTCGTCCAGCGCGGGCCCCCGCCACTCCCCCGGCACCGGCGCGGGCACCGGCTCATGGCGTACGTCCCGGAAGCGGGCGCACACCAGGCGCCCCTCGAAGTCCGCTGTGACGGCCCAGAAGCCACTCGAGTCCAGGGCCGCGGGGTCACTCGTGACGTCATGGAGGCCGGTCGCGACGAGGCCGCCGAAACGGGCGAGAGCTGGGAGGTCGTGCACAGGTGCGAGTCTATGGCGGGCGCCGGGCGGGTGACCCGGCCGTGTCTCCCGGCGGGCGCACCGCAGCACGCTGCATAAACGCGTTTTTGTACTGGCCCGGGAATCCGCTAGAGTTCAACACGTCACCGACTCGCGCGAGCGGGGCGGGAAAGACAAGCGGACGTAGCTCAGTTGGTAGAGCGCAACCTTGCCAAGGTTGAGGTCGCCAGTTCGAACCTGGTCGTCCGCTCGCAGGAAGTGGGGGATCTTCCCGAACCCCCGCCCCTGGTGGAGTGGCCGAGAGGCGAGGCAACGGCCTGCAAAGCCGTCTACACGGGTTCAAATCCCGTCTCCACCTCCAAGGACGATTAGCTCAGCGGGAGAGCGCTTCCCTGACACGGAAGAGGTCACTGGTTCAATCCCAGTATCGTCCACTGGTCCGGTTCACCGGGTCCCGCGCGATTAGCTCAGCGGGAGAGCGCTTCCCTGACACGGAAGAGGTCACTGGTTCAATCCCAGTATCGCGCACGCACCACGCACCACCAGCAAGGTCCGACCCGCGCGATTAGCTCAGCGGGAGAGCGCTTCCCTGACACGGAAGAGGTCACTGGTTCAATCCCAGTATCGCGCACCAGCCGAAGCCCCCGGCCGTCTCGTACGGCCGGGGGCTTCGTCATGCGTGAAGCTCCTCGGATGTGGTCAGGAGGAGAAGAGCATGTGGCCGAAGCTCTTGTGGCGCTTGTTGTGGCCGTAGTGACCGCCGTGTCCGCCGTGGCCGCCATGCGGGGCGCCCCACGCGGGTGCGGGAGCGGACGGGTAGGCCTGTGGGGCCGCCGGAGGCGGCGGCGCGGGCTGCTGCCACTGGGATTCCAGGCGGGTCAGCGACTCCAGCTCGCCGTAGTCGAGAAAGATCCCGCGGCAGCCGCTGCACTGCTCGATCTGGACGCCATTGCGGTTGTACGTGTGCATCGGCGCACGGCACTTCGGACACTGCATGGTCGGCTCAACTCCTCGCCGGTCGGTGCTGCTTCGCCAGGACAGACACTGCCCGGCTTCGGTTCGGTTGCACCTTACGTCGGGAACCCGGGCGCCAACTCCGGCGGGTGCGCTGCCATTCGGTCACAGGCGTCGATCACTGCCCCCTCCACCTCGTCGAGCGCACGGCCGGCCGCCATCGCCTTCGCGATCGCCAGGGCACCCGTCTGGACGGTGAGCGCGCGGGCCGGAATGTCCAGGGCGTGCCAGGGGTCTGTGTCCGCGGGGAGGGCGGGGCCCTCGGCCTTCTGGTACGCCGTCAGGAAACGGGTCCACTCCTCGGGCGGGAGGAGCCCGCAGGCGAACCAGGCGGCGGGGCGCGCCAGATCCCACGCGGGCTCGCCCACTCCAAGGTCGTCGATGTCGATCAGCAGCCAGGCGCCGCCCGAATCGCGGACGAGTTGCCCCAGGTGCAGATCACCGTGGCACAACGTGCGGGTATCCGGCATCGAGGCCTCGTCCCGCGCCCAAGCGGGGAGGACGGACCAGGCCCGCAGGACCGGAGCGGCTGCCGGGTGAGGACCGGCCGTATGGAGGCGGGCGACGGCACGAGCCGCCTTCGCCGGGCCGCGCATCGCCGGGAGTCCGGACGGGAGTACGGCCTCGGGCGTCCGGTGGAGGCGAGCGAGGAGGGTGGCGGCTTCCCCCCAAGGGGCGGCTTCGGGAGTTTCGGGGTCTACGGGAGTGCCGTACGGCCAGAACGTGACCAGCCGGCCGTACAGTTCGGCAGCGCTCGCGGCAAGCGGCGCCAGGAGGACGCCGTCCAGGGCCGTGTGCGCGGCGACGGCCATACGAGCCGCAAGGTCGCCGGCGTCGGTTCCGGGAGCGTGCGCCTTAGCCACGGTGTCCGCATGCCGCACGACGGTGCCATCGACCCGATCGGCCAGCACAGAGGAGACCTCGGTGCCGCAGGCACAGACACTCGCACCCGCGTGCACCGCAGCACGCACCTTCGCGGCAAGGCCGGGCAGCACGTCCACGGTCACTCGAATCCCCCTGAGGTCGTACGCCCCCGACTCGCCCCCGTAAGCCCGGGCCAACCTCGTGAGCGTACGCAGCCCGCAAACAATCCTCGAACCGCGACCATCAATTGAGCAACCACAACGGCGAGCAACCAGGTCCGCGAAAGCGGCGCCGGTTTAGGCGCACAAGACAGCCCGCGCAGCTCCCCAGCTGCGCGGGCGTCTCTGTGCCGTCCGCCGCACCCCCGTCCCCACGGGGTTTCATGGCCGGATGTCCCCGCCCGGACCGCTCTTCCGGGCCTGGGGCGCCGCTCAGCGCCCCAGCATCACGCCCACGGACGACGCTTGTGTGACCACTGCTTCCCAGCCGCCGAAGACGACCACGAGCAGGGTCGCCAGGGGGAGGACCATGGCCGTCGCCACCAAGGGGTGGCGCTGGCCGGACCGGCGGGTACCGAACGCGGCGCTGTGCGCCTTGCGTCCCCGCGTGCGGATCATCGTCCGCGATGCCGTGTCCGCCATGGCCCCTCTCCTGACCTTCTGTTGATGAAGCTCTTGCAGTTGATGAGGCTCTTGTTGCCGGTTGATCTCCTGCTGTCTGGCAGCGGCGGGTGACTGACCTCGGGGGACGAGTGCTGCACCCGCCGCTTGACTTCAAATCTAGGCGGGCGGGGCCCGTGGGGCGTCATGCCGTCGTATCGATTGCCGGGCCTCCCGGAGGATGACCGATGACCTGCGGAGTACTCCCCTGGGTGGAGACGAGGTCCTAGGTCTCGGGGTCTTCCCGGAGGGGACGTCCGGTCTGCCCTTTCTGCTCCGAGCTGTCCTCCCTGGGCACGGGCTGCTCGACCAGGGCCAGCACCCGGTTCGCCATGAAGCGGGCCGTGCGGACCACCCCTCCGCTGCGGGTGACTTCGCTCACTTCCACCACTCCTCGGCGGACCGCCGTCTCCACCCGGCGCCCCGCGCGGCTCGCCACCACCTCGTATGTACGTGTCGTGTCGCCGGCGTCCACGACTATCTCCACGCGATCACCCTTCACTGGCCCAATCCCCCTTCTGCGACCGATGGTTGGGGATCCCGGCAGCCCAAAGCCGCTGAATTCGCCCGTCCCCTGACCATCTTTCAAGTCTCCCACCCGGCACTGACAATCGGCCGGGCCGCGAGGGCGCGGCCTCTGCGCACGCCCGGCCACGGAAACGTAAGCTGTGCCACGTCAAACGGACCGGGCAGCGGGGATGGACATGGCGATGATGCGCCTGAGGCGCGAGGACCCGCGTGTCGTCGGCTCGTTCAAGATCCACCGACGGCTCGGTGCGGGTGGGATGGGCGTTGTCTATCTGGGCTCCGACCGGCGTGGCCAGCGAGTCGCACTGAAGGTGATCCGGCCGGATCTGGCGGAGGACCAGGAGTTCCGGTCGCGGTTCGCACGCGAGGTGTCGGCGGCGCGACGCATTCGGGGCGGGTGTACGGCCCGGCTCGTCGCCGCGGATCTGGAAGCGGACCGCCCGTGGTTCGCGACGCAGTACGTCCCCGGGCCCTCGCTGCACGACAAGGTCACCGGGGAGGGGCCGCTCACCGCGGCCGAGATCGCGGCCGTCGGCGCCGCCCTCTCCGAGGGGCTCGTCGCCGTGCACGAGGCCGGTGTCGTGCATCGGGATCTCAAGCCGTCGAACATCCTGCTCTCCCCGAAGGGGCCACGCATCATCGACTTCGGCATCGCCTGGGCGACGGGGGCGAGCACGCTCACGCACGTCGGTACGGCGGTGGGGTCACCCGGTTTCCTCGCGCCCGAGCAGGTGCGAGGTGCCGCTGTCACTCCGGCCACGGATGTGTTCGCGCTCGGTGCCACGCTGGCGTACGCGGCGACCACCGACTCGCCTTTCGGGCACGGCAGTTCCGAAGTGATGCTCTACAGGGTGGTGCACGAGGAGCCGCAGCTGAAGGGTGTGCCGGACGCGCTGGCCCCTCTCGTACGGGCGTGTCTGGCGAAGGATCCGGAGCAGCGGCCCAGCACGCTTCAACTGTCGTTGCGGCTCAAGGAGATCGCGGCCCGCGAGGCGCAGGGCCTGAGCGCCGCCCGGCCGCCCGCGCCGCGCGTGAACGAGGCCGAGCGGCCGACGGGGCGGCTCACCGAGCATCACCCGGACCAGCGCACCCAGCGGCGTACGCAGGGCGCTCCCCCGCCGCCGCGGAACAGCACCCCTTCGCGGAACGGGGCGCGCCCGGTGTCGTCGCGGGGCAACTCGACGCGCTCCAGCTCAGGCGGTCGGCCCGCGGCGTCGCGCAGTGGGGCGGGGCGTTCAGGGCCGCGGTCCACCGGGTCCGGGCGACGGCCCGCCAATCCGCGGTTGCTACGGCAGCGGCTGTTCGTGTTCGTCGTGGTGACGCTGCTGGTGGCGCTCGGGATCGCGGCGGCGCAGGGCTGCCAGGGGCCGGAGCGCGGGCTCGGCGGTGAGCGGCGGCAACTGGAGCCCGTACAGCCGGAGTTCAGCACACCGGACGGGCTGATGGCCGAGCGGTACGAGTCGACGCTCGAGATGCGGCCTCAGGGCTGAGGGCGGCCCGTCGCGACCGCGTAGAAGGCCACCGCTGCCGCTGCCCCCACGCCGGTCTTCGGGTACTCAGGTGCGCCCGCTCACTTCCCTTCCGGGGGGCGCCCGTTCCGCAGCATGCGCAGCACGGCCCGTTCGGCAGGTCCCTGGGTGGCCGGGATGCCGTAGGCGCCCTCGTCGCCGAGGTGAGGCAGCGCGGCGGCGACCGTGACGCCCTCCTCGAAGAGTTCGACCACCCGGGGGTTGATGTAGGAAGCCCGGCAGACCGCAGGTGTGTTGCCGAGGTACCCGGCCACCTCTCGCGCCGCCCGGGAAATGGCCTTGCGCCGGGCGGTCTCGCTGCGCGCGACAGGCTGCGAGACGGCCAGCGCCACGGCCGCCATGACGGTGGCGTGCCAGGTGCGGAAGTCCTTGGCGGTGATCTCCAGGCCGGCCAGTTCCTTGAGGTACGCGTTGACGTCCTGACCAGTCACGTCATGTCAGGCGCGCCCCTCCCAGTAGGCAAGGAGCCGGTCGCCGCCGCCCCGGCGCCGCAGCAGCGCGGTGAGGGCTCGGCAGGCGGCGGGGTCCGCGACCGTCTGGGCGATCTCCTTGCCGTGCTTGCCGGTGTAGGTGAACAGGACCGCACCGGCCTGGCAGCGGGAGTGTTCCCGCAGCAGCGTGGTGAGGCCGTAGCTGTTGTTCAGCTCGGTGTAGCGGTCGCTGCCGATGCGGAAGAAGCCGAGGTCGAGCAGGCGTACGGCCGTGGCCAGGACCCGCTGCCGGGTCAGCCCGCGGTCGCGCAGATGGCCCTCGACAGCCTCCCGTACCGCGGGCAGAGTCTCGGCGACGTCGAGCACGTGCTCGTGCTTGGCCTGCTCCTGCTCGGCACGGAACTGCGGGTGGTACAGGTACTGACGGCGTCCGGCGGCGTCGGTACCCACAGCTTGCAGATGACCATTGGCCCGGGTGCAGATCCACACGTCCTGCCAGGCCGGCGGGATGACCAGCTGCCGGATCCGGGCCAGCTCCGCGGGGTCGCGCAGCGGCTCCCCTCGGGCGTCGACGTAACGGAAGCCGCGCCCATGGCGCAGGCGGCGGTACCCGGGGTCAGTCGGACGGCTGTGGCAGAGACGCACCGCAACCTCCTTGGACACACCTGCGGCGCTCAAAGTACCGACTCGCCCAGTGCACGGCCCGCCGGACCTGCGAGCGCGCCCCCGCATGAAGACGGGGGCGCGCTCGCGTACTTCACTTCATCTCGCTGTGCACCTGGCCACGTCGGCTACTCGGGCCCGTCACGCATGGACGTGTCCGCGCCGATGTCCGCGCCCGTGGCCGCGGGTGGTGAACAGCCGGTACAGCGCGAGGAGGATGACGGACCCGATGATGGCCGCGATCCAGGTGGACAGATCGAAGAAGCCGTCGATCGAGTCGACTCCGAACATCACCTTGCCGAGGAAGCCTCCGAGCAGGCCTCCGGCGATACCGATGAGCATGGTGACGATGATTCCGCCCGGGTCCTTGCCCGGCATGAGCGCCTTGGCGATGGCCCCCGCGAGCAGACCGATGACTATCCACGCGATGATGCCCATGGCAGAGTTTCTCCCTTGTGTCCGGTTCGCCGGACGGGTAACCCATGCGCACGTCACCAAACAGCAGTTGGCGCCGAAACCCGCGAACGCGCAGCCTGACATGGGCCGAAGAACATCCCGTTTGCTGTGTCCGCTCCCTTTGCCCCGGCTGCCCGCAGGGCCTGCTCCAGGGCCGGCCGCACCCACCGCACCGCGCATGAGTGGCGGCCCGGACCGGATTGACCGTCGCGTGGAGGGGTACTCCGACGATCTTGGGAGACCTGCCAGCCGGTCGTAGGTCGGAGGGAGAGCCGTGCTTGATGAGAAGGTCAAGAACGTCTTCGTGATCGGGCTCGACGAGGCCAACCTGCCGACGCTCCGGCAGGTCCCGGGAGCCCGATCACTGCGCTTCCACCAGCTGCTGACGATCGAAGAACTGCAGATCGGCGAGGTGCATCTGCCCACGCTGATCGAGAAGGCCCGGGGCGCGCTGGACGCATTCGACGGCAGCGTCGACGCGATCGTCGGCTACTGGGACTTCCCGGTCAGCACCCTCGTCCCGATCCTGAGCGAGCACTACGGCACCCGCAGCACGAGCCTTGAGTCGGTGGTCAAGTGCGAGCACAAGTACTGGAGCCGGCTGGAACAGCAGAAGGTCACCGACCGGCACCCGCGCTTCGGCAGGGTCGACCTGAAGGCCGAGCCGCCGCGCCCGCCCGAGAACGTCAGGTTCCCGATGTGGATCAAGCCTGCGCTCTCGTACTCCTCCGAACTCGCCTTCGGCGTCCGGGACGAACAGGAGTTCCGCACCGCCGTCGCCGAGATCCGCGAGGGAATCACCCGGATCGGCCGCCCCTTCGAGCACATCCTTGAACGTATCGACCTGCCGCCGGAGATGGACGGTCTCGGCGGTCGGGTCTGCCTCTCGGAGGAGGAGATGTCCGGCGTCCAGGTCGCCGTGGAGGGCTACGTCCACCAGGGCGAGGTGACGGTCTACGGGGTCCTGGACTCCATCGACTACCCGGACTCGCCCTGCTTCCTGCGCCACCAGTACCCCTCGACGCTGCCGCCACCGGTCATCTCGGAGCTCCACGACGTCACCGACCGCGTGATGCGGCGCATCGGCATGGACTCGGCCACCTTCAGCATCGAGTACTTCTACGATCCGCGGACCCGGCAGATCAGCCTGCTGGAGATCAACCCCCGGCACTCCCAGTCGCACGCGGAACTCTTCCAGTACGTCGACGGCGTGCCCAACCACCACTGCATGGTCAGCCTCGCCCTCGGCGACGACCCGCGCATGCCGCACCGCGAGG
This sequence comes from Streptomyces sp. NBC_00286, assembly GCF_036173125.1. NCBI lineage: Bacteria > Bacillati > Actinomycetota > Actinomycetes > Kitasatosporales > Streptomycetaceae > Streptomyces > Streptomyces sp. NBC_00286. The sequence continues at coordinate 8,505,070 of NZ_CP108054.1, read as the reverse complement.
GCCCGTACGCGATGGCGGCGAAGTGGTACTACCGCTGGTTCACCGACGGTGTGGTACGCCGTGTGCCGGGGCCGGAGGACATCGCCCGTATCGAGCGGGAGATCCCGGGCGTACGCGTCGACGTGGTCCCCGAGGAGGGCACCCGGCTTTCTGAGCTTCCCCAACAGGACAGCTACAGCTACGAGTTGGCCCACATCTTCACCGGCGGGGCGAACGAGGAGGAACTGCGGGAGAAGTACGACCACTGTGTGGCCGCCTTGGGACTCGTCTTCGACGAGGTCCCGCCCGAGTGACGCGACAGTGACGAGATGCCGCGAGAGTTAAGGAGCACGTCGGTCCCATGCGTTACGTGACCAACCTGCCGTACGCGACGAAGGAAGATGAACACGTCACGATCCCCATGTCCGACGGGGTCCGTCTCTCCGCGCACATCTGGCGCCCCACCTCCTCGGACGACGAGCCGGTGCCCGCGGTGCTGGAGTACATCCCGTACCGCAAGCGCGACCTGACGTCCGTACGGGACTCGATCCACCACCCGTACATCGCCGGGCACGGCTACGCCTGCGTCCGCGTCGATCTGCGCGGCACCGGCGACTCGGAGGGTGTGCTGCGCGACGAGTACCTGGAGCGGGAGCAGGCCGACGCCGAGGAGGTCCTGGCCTGGCTGGCGGAGCAGCCCTGGTGCGATGGCGACACGGGGATGATGGGGATCTCCTGGGGCGCGTTCGCGGCGCTCCAGGTGGCGGCCCGCCGGCCGCCCAGTCTGAAGGCCGTCGTCATCGCCTCCTTCACCGACGACCGGCACGCCGACGACATGCACTACATGGGCGGCGCCCTGCTGTCGGACAACCTGGCCGAGGCGGGCACCATGTTCGCCTACGGCACCTGTCCGCCCGACCCCGCCGTGGTCGGCGACCGCTGGCGCGAGATGTGGTGGGAACGGCTGGAGAACACGGAGCCCTGGGTTCTCCAGTGGCTGCGCCACCAGCGCCGAGACGACTACTGGCGGCACGCCTCGGTGTGCGAGGACTACCAGAGCGTGCGCTGCCCGGTCCTGGCCTCAAGTGGATGGGCGGACGGCTACTCCAACGCCGTGACGCGGCTCCTCGGCAACCTGGACGTGCCACGCAAGGGGCTGATCGGCCCCTGGTCGCACAAGTTCCCCCACCTCGGGGAGCCGGGCCCTGCCATCGGTTACCTCCAGGAGGTCGTGCGGTGGTGGGACCACTGGCTCAAGGGCGTCGACAACGGCGTCATGGACGGTCCCATGCTGCAGGCATGGATGCAGGACAGCGTGCCGCCCTCCACCGCGTACGAAGAACGGCCGGGACGCTGGGTCGGAGAGCCGGAGTGGCCCTCTCCGCACATCCGGCCGGTCACGCGTCCGCTCACCCGGCACAGGATCGAACCTCCGCAGGACCCGGCGGCAGACCCGGCACAGCAGCGCGACGGCGACGCGATGACCGTGCAATCGCCGCTGTCCGTCGGCCAGTTCGCGGGCAAGTGGGCCTCTTACAACGCGCCACCGGACCTGCCGTACGACCAGCGTGAGGAGGACGGCGGTTCACTCGTCTTCGAAACCGAGCCGCTGACCGAACGGCTGGAGATCCTCGGCTCACCGAGCGTGGAACTCGATCTGTCGGTGAATGAACCGGTCGCCATGGTGGCCGCGCGCCTGTCCGACGTGAGCCCCGACGGCGCCGCGACCCGCGTCTCGTACGGCCTGCTGAATCTCACCCGCCGCGACGGTACGGAGTCCCCCGAGCCACTGGAACCGGGCCGTCGCTACCGCGCCACCATCCCGCTGAACGGAGTGGCGCAGGCGTTCCCGCAGGGCCACCGCATCAGGCTCTCCTTCTCCACGTCCTACTGGCCCCTGGCATGGCCACCGCCGAAGCCCGCGCTGCTCAGCGTCCACGAGAACTGCAGCACACTCACCCTGCCGGTCCGACCGGTGGACGAACCCGACGACGTACCGCCGAACCCCTTTGCCGAACCCGAGGGCACACCGCCGATCACCACCCGTCAGGTGACACCGACCGAGGAACGCTGGGAGGTGAAGCGGGACCTGGTCGGCTACCACGCGGAACTGGAGATCGTGAAGGACCGGGGCACGGTCCGCTTCGAGGACATCGGCCTCGAAGCCGGCCGCCGCGCCTATGAGCGCTATACGGCGGTCGCCGACGACTTCACCTCGGTCGGCGGCGAATCCACTTGGACCATGCGATTCCGGCGAGACAACTGGGACGTACGGGTGGTGACGCACACCGAGCTCACATGCGACGAGCAGGACTTCTTCGTAGACGCGACCTTGGACGCGTACGAGACCGACCGCCGCGTCTTCTCCCGCACTTGGAACGAGAAGGTGCCGCGTGATCTGCTCTAGCCGGTGCTGGGTCGGCGCGTCTTCCCCGAGCTCGATGCGGCGATGCGGCTTCAGGGCTGAGGACGGCCCGTCGCGACCGCGTAGAAGGCCACCGCTGCCGCTGCACCCACATTCAGCGAGTCCACCCCGTGGGCCATCGGGATGCGGACCCATTCGTCTGCGGCCACCAGGGCTTGGGTGGACAGGCCGTCGCCCTCCGCGCCCAGCATCAGGGCGACCCGGTCCATCCGGTGCGGGGCGACCTCGTCGAGGCTTTTGGCCTTCTCGTCCGGAGTGAGCGCGAGGAGGGCGAAACCTGCCTCGCGGACCGTCTCCAGGCCCTTGGGCCAGGTGTCGAGACGCGCGTACGGGACGGAGAAGACCGCGCCCATGGAGACCTTCACGCTGCGGCGGTAGAGCGGGTCCGCGCAGTCCGGTGAGAGGAGGACCGCGTCCATGCCGAGGGCGGCGGCGGAGCGGAAGATCGCGCCGATGTTGGTGTGGTCGTTGACCGACTCCATGACGACCACTCTGCGGGCCGTCTGGAGCAGGTCGTCGGGGGTCGGCAGCGGTTTGCGCTGCATGGAGGCGAGGGCGCCACGGTGTACGTGGTAGCCGGTGACCTGCTCGGCGAGTTCCGGGCTCACCGCGTACACCGGGGCCGGGAGTTCGTCGATGACGTCGCGCATGACGTCGACCCACTTGGCGGAGAGCAGCATCGAGCGCATCTCGTAACCGGCGTCCTTGGCCCGTCTGATGACCTTCTCGCCCTCGGCGATGAACAGGCCCTCGGCGGGCTCGCGCTTGCGGCGCAGCTCGACGTCGGTCAGGCCCGTGTAGTCGCGCAGGCGCGGGTCGTCGGGTTCCTCAACGGTGATGAGATCGGCCACAGAGCGATACTGCCTTGTCCCGGGTGCGGTGCCAACGGCTCGGACAGAGTTGGGTTACCACGGGTTACGCGGAGGGCTTCGGGCCTACGTTCACCACGTCGCCGATGACGATGACCGCCGGGGGCTTCACGTCCTGGGCGCGTACGGTCTCCGCCACCGTTTCGAGGGTCGCGTCGACCCGGCGCTGGGCGGCCGTCGTGCCCTCCTGGACCAGGGCGACGGGCGTGTCCGGGGACTTGCCGTGTGCGATGAGCGTCTCGGCGACCTTCGGAATCGTACTGACCCCCATGAGGATCACCAGCGTGCCGGTCAGCCGGGCCACGGACGGCCAGTCGACCAGGGAACGCTCGTCGTCGGGCGCGATGTGACCGCTGACCACGGTGAACTCGTGGGCGACGCCCCGGTGGGTGACCGGGATGCCCGCGGCGCCCGGGACCGAGATCGAGCTGGAGATGCCGGGCACGACCGTGCAGGGGATGCCGGCCTCGGCCAGCGCCTGAACCTCCTCCATGCCGCGCCCGTAGACGAAGGGGTCGCCGCCCTTGAGCCGTACGACCGACTTGCCCTGCTTGGCGTGCTCGATCAGCGCGTTGTTGATGGCCTCCTGGGCCATGAACCGGCCGTACGGCAGCTTCGCCGCGTCGATCACCTCGACGCTGGAGGGCAGCTCCGCGAGCAGGTCGCGTGGGCCCAGGTGATCGGTGATGACCACGTCGGCCTCGGCGAGGAGGCGGCGGCCGCGGACCGTGATCAGGTCCGGGTCGCCGGGGCCGCCGCCGACCAGGGCGACTCCGGGGGTGCGGGTGCGGTGGTGCGGGGCCACGAGGGTGCCGTCGTGGAGGCCCTCGACCACCGCGTCGCGGATTGCGGCGGTGTGGCGGGGGTCGCGGCCGCGGGCGTTCGTGGTGAGGACGGCTACCGTGACGCCTTCGCTGTGGCCGGTCGCGGGGGTCCACGCAGTGGCCGCGTCGGCATCGTCGGAGCGGACGCACCAGACGCGGTTCGCTTCTGCCTCGGCCGAGGCTCTGGTGTTGGCTTCGTGGTCGCTGGTGGCGATCAGGGCGTACCAGGCGTGGGCCAGGTCGCCCTCCTCGTAGGGGCGCCTGTGCCAGGTGAGTTCGCCTGCTTCTGCCATTGCCTCTACGGAGGGGGTGGCTTCGGGGGATACGAGGTGGATGTCCGCGCCTGCTGCGATCAGGGCCGGTAGGCGGCGTTGGGCTACCTGGCCGGCGCCCAGGACTACTACTCGGCGGCCGGTCAGGCGGAGGCCTACGGGGTAGGCGGGGTGTTCGGCCATGGAGGTGCGGCCCTTCTTGCGGGACATTGCGGGTGGGGTCCTGCGGCTTTGAAGGACCCCTGACGTGCGGATTTTACGGTGCGGGTGGGTGGGGGCTGGGGTGGGTGGGGTTTCTTTCCCCAGGCCCGCCCCCTTCCCGGAACCGGGGGCTTTGCCCCCGGGCCCCCGGTGGGTGGGTGCAGGTGCGTGGGTGGGTGCGGGTGCGTTGTGGGCTGTGCCCACCCTCCCCCACTCTCGGCTTCGCTCGAGCGGGGGGACCCCCATCGCCCTGCGGAACGACTGCCCACAGCCCGCGCGCGGGCCCACAGACCTGCGCTACTTCTCGGTTACCCCTGCTGAGTCGAACGTTGCTACCTCGTGCATTGCTCTTGCTGCGCTTTGGACCATGGGGAGGGCCAGTAGGGCTCCTGTGCCTTCGCCCAGGCGGAGGTCGAGGTCTACCAGGGGGCGTAGGCCCAGTTTGTTGAGGGCCGCTACGTGGCCTGGTTCGGCGCTTCGGTGGCCTGCGATGCAGGCTGCCAGGACTTCAGGGGCGATGGCTCGGGCTACCAGGGCGGCGGCGCCGGCGCTTACGCCGTCCAGGATCACCGGCGTACGCAGGGATGCGCCGCCCAGCAACAGGCCGACCATCGCGGCGTGTTCGAGGCCGCCGAACGCGGCGAGGACGCCGATGGGGTCGGCGGGGTCCGGCTGGTGGAGTTGGATGGCACGGCGTACGACCTCGGTCTTGCGGGCCAGCGTCTCGTCGTTGATGCCGGTGCCGCGGCCCGTGACCTCGGAGGGGTCGGCGTCCGTGAAGACCGCGATCAGGGCGGCGGACGCGGTGGTGTTCGCGATGCCCATCTCGCCGGTGACCAGGGCCTTGTTGCCCGCGGCCACCAGATCGCGGGCCGTGTCGATGCCCACCTCGATCGCCCGCTTGACCTCTTCGCGGGTCAGCGCCGGTCCGGTCGTCATGTCGGCCGTACCGGCCCGGACCTTGCGGGGCAGCAGGCCCGGCGTCGCGGGCAGATCGGAGGCGACGCCCACGTCGACGACGCAGACCTCGGTGCCGACCTGGCCGGCGAAGGCGTTGACGACCGCTCCCCCGCCCAGGATGTTGGCCACCATCTGGCCGGTGACCTCCTGCGGCCACGGGGTGACGCCCTGGGCGTGCACGCCGTGGTCGCCCGCGAAGATCGCGACGGCGGCCGGTTCCGGGATCGGGGGCGGGCACATCCGGGACAGGCCGCTCAGCTGGGCGGAGATGATCTCCAGCATGCCGAGGGCGCCCGCGGGCTTCGTCATGCGCTTCTGGCGCTCCCAGGCCTCGCCGAGTGCCTTGGCGTCCAGCGGGCGGATGTTGGAGACGGTCTCGGCGAGCAGGTCGTGCGGCTCCGCTCCGGGCAGCGCACGGCGGCCGTACGTCTCCTCGTGGACGACCCAGGACAGCGGGCGGCGCTTGGACCAGCCGGCCTGCAGCAGCTCGGGCTCCGCCGGGAACTCGTCAACGTATCCGACACAGAGGTACGCCACGACCTCCAGGTGCTCGGGCAGGCCGAGAGTGCGGACCATCTCACGCTCGTCGAAGAAGCTGACCCAGCCGACGCCGAGGCCCTCGGCGCGGGCGGCCAGCCACAGGTTCTCGACCGCGAGCGCGGAGGAATACGGGGCCATCTGCGGCTGGGTGTGGCGGCCCAGCGTGTGCCGGCCGCCGCGAGTCGGGTCGGCGGTGACGACGATGTTCACCGGGGTGTCGAGGATCGCCTCGATCTTCAGTTCCTTGAACTGCTTCGCCCGGCCCTTGGGCAGCGATTTCGCGTACGCGTCGCGCTGACGCTGGGCCAGTTCGTGCATCGTGCGGCGCGTCTCGGCCGAGCGGATGACGACGAAGTCCCAGGGCTGCGAGTGGCCGACGGAGGGCGCCGTGTGGGCCGCCTCCAGGACGCGGAGCAGGACGTCGTGCGGGATGGGGTCGCTGCGGAAACCGTTGCGGATGTCGCGGCGCTCGCGCATGACGCGGAGGACGGCCTCGCGCTCGGCGTCGTTGTAGCCGGGGGCGGCGGGGGTGGTGGGCTCGCGTACGTCCGCTGCGTTCGCTACGTCGGCTACTGGGGCCGGGCCCTCCTCCGGCTCGCTCTGCTCAGCCTCATCGGATTGCTCTGCCTCGTTGGCCTGGTCGGCGGAGGCCAGGGTGTCCAGGTCCTCCGGCTGTTGGGCTGCTACGGGCTGCTGCTGTTCCGGGGCCTCGGCGCCCTCAGCGACCTCGGTGGCCTCAACTGTGAGCTCGCGTACGGGAGTTGCCTCGGGAGCCGTAGGTTCGGCGGTTTCCGAAGCGACGGGTGTGGGCTCCTCCCCCGCGGCCGGTGCTGCCTCCGCGGGCTGTTCCGCCTCCGGGAGCGGCGGAACGCTCATGCCGTGCGGGGGTGTCGGGGCAAGGTGGGGCGTCGTCGGGATGGTGCCGTCAACGGGGACGAACTGGCCGACGGGCTGCTCGGGTTGGGCTTGCTCCATGCCGTGCGCGGGTACGGCTGCGTCGGCGGGCGTGACGTGCTGCGGATCGGCGGGGTCCGGTGCCGGGGCGTCGGACTCGGCCGGGGCCTCCGCGGGGTCCGCGAGCTGCGCGGCTTCCTCGGTGGCCACGGGCTGTGCCGCCTCTTCCGCGCCGCCGACCGGGGCCTGCGGCTCGGTTTCCGCGAACTGCTCGGCGTGATCCGGGAGTTGCGTTTCATTGGCGTGCGCGGGCAGTTGGGTCTCGGGCGCCTGCGGGAAGTGCGAGACCGCCGGTGCGGGCTGGAAGTGCGTGGCGTCGGGGTGTTCGGGCGTGTGCGGTGCCTGCGCGGGAGCCTCAAGGTGCGCAGGGTCCTCGTGCTGAGCGGCGCCCTCGTACTGTGCGGGTTCCGTCGCCTGGGCCGCCTCATCCGAGGCGTGGGTCGCCTCCGGAGCGGGCGCCTGCGGGAACTGCCCGGCCTCCGCGCTCTGTTCAGCCAAAGCCTCGAACTCCCCTGCGGCGTCCGCCACTTCAACCGGACCGTCGATCTCGGACTCAGCCGACACGGACTCCGTCACCGGCACGTCGGCGGAAACCTGCATGTCCTCGGGACCCTGCATGCCCTCGGGACCGTAGGCGGCTTCGGAACCATGGGCAGTCTCGAAACCGTCGGCGCCATCGAGACCAACAGCCCCGTCACCACGCACCTCCTCAACCACCTGCGGAGCCGCATCCTCCCCGGACCCGGACTCCTGCCCGACCTGAGGAACCTCACCGCCCCCCACGCCCTCGGAGCCCTGCCCCGCCGCGTCGCCCTCCGCACCACCCCGGACGACCGTTTCTGCAGCGCCCACCTCAGGGCCGGCGTGTGCCTGGGCTCCCCAAGGCACCGCCCCCTGCAAGGCGAACTCGTCGCGCGGCACGTCACGGTGCTCGGGGGCTTCCGCGGCCGGCCCTGGCTGCCGTACGGACATGGGGCCGGCCGGAGCACCGGCCGGACCGCGGTCGGCCAGCGAACGCACCGGGCTCCCGGCACTGTCCGGCGTCGGCGGACCGAGGTGCAGCGGTCGCCGTGCCACGGGCGGCTGCGGCGCAGGCGTGGGCGCAGGCGCGGCAACAGGCTCGGGCGCGGACTCGCGCTCGGCAGCAGGCTCAGTGGCAGGCTCGGGCGCGGGCTCGGAAGCCGACTCACTGGCGGGCTCGGGCTCCGGCAGCCGGACCCCTCCCAGGTCGACCGATCCGCTGTCCCGGCCCGACATCTCGTGCGGCCCGGGCTCGTGCACCACCTCGGGGACGGGAGCCGGGGGCGGCGGAGGGACCTCGTTGCCCCAGGCGCCCTGGGCGCCCGGCAGCAGCAACAGGTCCTCGTGGTCCTCGGAGGGGGTCTCGGAGAGGTAGGAGTACGCACCCGGCGCCTGGGCGCCCGGCTGCTCCACCATGCCTGCGCTCTCCGGCAATCCCTCGCCCGGAACCTGGCCGGTGTCGGTCATGCGTACCCCTCGCTCGGTTTGTGCTCTACGACCTGCTCGTCCGGAGCGGCGCGGCGACCGCCCGCAGTGAAGAACGAGCGTCTGTGCCGGGCGGCACGAACGGCCAGTCGACAAAGCCATTAACAGGCATTGTCGCTGTCGGTCGGTCACCCTGGCAGCGTGATCCACCACGGTCCGCTGTGGACTGCGCCACGTTGCGCGCCCGCCAGCCCGCCGTACCACGCGGACCCCAATTGGGGCCCGTTTTCCGGACATTGACCGACGATATTTCGGACAAGCCGACGCAGTACAACGGTCGGCCAGCCTACCGCGAGCGGTACGACAACAGGATCACGGGTTGCGAACGGGCAGGCCCGCCCGTCGCCCGACCACCACCCCTCAACGAGGCTCCCCCAGTGCTTAACGCCTGGGGGTGCCCCCATCGCGCCGCACCTGCTTGCCTGTAAGCAGAAAAGCGACGCTCCGCTCCTTCTCCGTCCAGGCCCGCGTGTCCAGTTCGACGGACTGCAGCAGCGCACACTCGACCTGGTAGCCGTGCTCCGTCAGGTCCCTGCCGATGAGTTCGGCCGCGTCGCGGGTCGCGGCGTGCGTGACGATCCGCTGGGGGCGCCGGTCGGCGACGGCGGAGACCACCGCGGCACCCCCGCCCCCGATGCGTACGACATCGGGTTCGGGCAGGTTCTCCAGGATGTGCGGCGCGGTGCCGTGCACGATCTGGAGCGGTACGCCGAAGCGGCGGGCGGCGTCCATGGTGCGGGCGCAGGCGTCCCGGTCACGGTCCACGGCGATGACCCCGGCGCCGCAGCGCGCGGCCTCGGTGGCGAAGGCGCCGCTGCCGGAACCGATGTCCCAGACGAGGTCGCCCACCCGCGGTCCCAGATGGGCGAGTTGAGCGGCACGCAACGGCTCGTTCTCGCCCTCGCCGACCGCGCCGCCGTACGCCTCGGCCGGCAGCGCCCAGCCGCGCGGGCCCGCGCCCGGGTCGCGTCCGGCGATCCAGCCGCCGCGCTCGGTCGAAGCGACGGGCCCGCCCAGGACGATGACGACGTTCGGGTCGCGCCAGGTGTGGTCGGCGGCCTTGTCGGAGGTGAGCATCGTGACCTGTTCGCGGTCGGTGCCGAGTTCCTCGCAGATGACGAAGGTGCGGTGAACTCCCTCGAGGAGCAGTCCGAGTTCGGCCGGTCCGGCGCCTGGCGAGGTGAGGACGGCGACCTTGGTGTGGGCGCGGCACACGTTCACCGCGCGGCGCAGGGTGCGGCGGTGGGCGACGACCACCTGGGCGTCGTCCCAGGGCATTCCGGCGCGGGCGAAGGCGGCGGCGACCGAGGAGACGGCGGGCACCACTTCGACTTCGAGGCCGAACTCGGGGGCACGTAGGGTGCGTACGACTCCGAAGAAGCCCGGGTCGCCGTCGGCGAGGACCACGGCGGTGCCGCGGTGACCGGCGATGCGGCGGGCGGCGAGGGCGACGCTGCCGAGCCGGATGCGTTCGGCGGCCGGTGGCACCTCGGGCAGCAACAGATGATGGGCCGCGCCGGCCACGAGGGTGGCGGCACCGAGTGCGGAGCGCGCCGCGTCGGTCAGGGGCGAGCCGTCCCAGCCGATCACCGTGACCCGGTCGGCCATCGTCGTCAGTCTCCTGAAGTCTTCGCAGGTCGTCGAAAGTGGGGGTGTGTGCGGAGCCCCGTGAGCGTACCTGGTGACTTGTGGTGATGTGGGCGGGGGTCGCGGCGGCTGCCCCCTTGGTTCAGTTCCAGTCGGAGTACGTGAAACCGCCGGAGTCGTCGGACTGCTCGCCGACCCCGTCGAGGTCTTCGGGGAGGAGGCTCCACACGATGTAGTCCGTACGAAGGTCGGCCCAGCCGCCGTCCTCCGTGCGGGTCCTGGCTATACAGGCGCCGCGCAGGACGCCCTCGCTGATACAGCCGATCTTCTGGGCGACCTGCTGGGAGGCGGTGTTGTCGGCCGCCGTACGCAGCTCCAGGCGCTCGAACTTCTGGTCGCGCAGCAGCCACTGGGCGGTGGCGAGCGCGGCTTCGGAGGCGTAGCCCTCGCCGCGGGCCCAGGGCGCGATGATGTACGACATCTCCGTGGCGCGTACGTGCCAGTTGGCCTTGCTCAGCTGGATGACGCCGACCAGACGCTGGGTGAGGAACTCGGTGACGGCGAGATCGAGGCCTCGGCCGGCGGTGCGCTCGACGGGCGCCTCTTCGGCGACCCAGGTACGGGCCGAGTCCTCGGTGAAGGGCTGGGGTACCGGAGTCCAGGCGACGACCAGCTCGTCGTTCATCATCTCCGTGAGGGCGGGAACATCGTCGTCCTCAAGAGGGCGCAGCACCAACCGCTCCGTGCTGAGGGAGACGTCGGGGAAGGTGTTCGTCATGCGCCACTCCGTAACCTTCAGGGACCATCGGCCTGCTGAACTGCCCAGCATGCAGCATCAGAGCACCCAACCGCACCACGGGGCGGTCAGGAGCACAGGCCGGGGCGCGGGCGCCGTGTGTTTTGCGCCGTAATAGGGTCTGAGCATGCTTGATGCCCTGACGTGGGCGACCGCCGTCGCCGCGCTCGTGCTCGCCGCGTGGTGCGGCTGGGCCGCCTATCGGGACCAGCCGACGAAGGACTGGCACTTCATCGGTATGGCGGTGGTGTCACTGCTCGCCCTGGTGCAGATGGTGGTCGGGATCGTCCAGCTGGCGCGCGGTGAGAAGCCGGAGCAGGGCACGACGATCTTCGTGGCGTATCTGATCGGGGCCTTCGCCTGTATCCCGGCGGCGGGCTTCATGTCGCTTGCGGAGCGCACACGTTGGGGCTCGGTGACGGTCGCGGCCGGCGGTGTGGTGCTGGCCGTGTTGCAGGTGCGGCTCTATGACATCTGGGGAGGCTGAGGTGCCTGTGGCCGAGGAGAAGCCGGCGCGGACGCGGCTCATCGGCGGTCCGGGCATGCTCCTGGTCTGGTTGTACGGAGTGATGGTCGTCGGCGCCGTCTCGCGCTCCGTAGTGCAGATCGCGACGGAATTCGACAAGGCGCCGCTCGCCTACTCGCTGTCCGCGGTCGCCGGACTCGTGTACGGCTTCATCACGTACTCACTTGTCCGCGGCGGCGAAACGGCCCGCAAGGCGGCGCTGGTGTGCTGCGCCGCCGAGCTCGTGGGCGTACTGACCGTGGGCACCTGGACCCTCGCGGACCCCTCCGCCTTCCCCGACGCCACGGTGTGGTCGGACTACGGCATGGGGTACTTGTTCATCCCGGTGCTGCTCCCGGTGACGGCGATGTTCTGGCTGCGCAAGGCGCGTACCGAAGTGCCCGCCGGGGAGCAGGGTTAGGCGCTCGCTACGAACGCGCCTGCCGCCACCGGCTTGGCCAGCGTCACCAGCGTGAGGCGCTCGTGGACGCGGCGCCTGGCCACGGCCTCGTAGCCGTGCCGCCGGTACAGCTGGAGGTTGTGCTCGCTGCGGTGCCCGGTGAACAGGTGGAAGCTCTTGACCACGCCACCCTCGGAGAGCCTCGCCTCGATGGCGTCGAGCAGCCGTCCGCCCAGGCCGTGCCGCTGCATACGCGGGTGAACGATCAGCTTGTCGATGCGCGCCGTCCCGTCCGCGTCGACGGAGCCGCGCACCGAGGCCACCACCTCGTCGCCGAGCCGGGCCACCAGGACCGTGCCGCTCGCCAGCTCCGCCTTGAGGGAGGCGAGGGTCTGGGTGAGCGGCTCGATGCTGTAGTCGCCGTACAGCTCGGCCTCGCGCTGGTAGCAGAGGAACTGCAGTTTGAGGATCTGTTCGGCGTCCTGCTCGGTCGCCCCCGAGATGGTCACGCTCATGCCCATGTGTGCATGCCTCCCGCTCACCTGTTCCGCCGGTTGTCCCTCACTCCTATCCCCGCGCTCACCAGGGCGCAACCTCCCCCGTGAGCATTCGACGAAGACATCCCAGACATCTGGAACGTTCCGGACCAAGACTGCCCTGTGAGATACCCAACTCCCCCGCGATCTCCCGGTATGTCAGGTCATGCGGGGACAACAGCGCGGCCATCAGGCGCGGGCAGCGACCGGGGAGCCGGCGTACGGCGGAGTGCAGGGCGCGACGCCGGGCCGCGGTGAGTGCGAGTTGCTCCGGGCCCGGCCCACTGTCGTCGGCAGGCTCAGTGGCGTACGGCTGCTCGATGCTCGCGGTGTGCCGGGTGCGGCGGGCCTCGGTGCGGACAGCGACGCGCAGCCAGTCTGCGGCGTCGGCGGGCGGGCCGTCCGCGTCGAGACGCTCCAGGAGCCGCAGCCAGACGGCCTGTTCGAGGTCACCAGGCTCAGCTCCGGAGGCATGGGCCTCCGCGGACACCTCGGCGGCGAGCAGTGGGCTCAGCTCGGCGACCATGCCCGTGGCGGACCTATGCGTGGCCGCCATATCTGGGGCAGACATGTCATGCGTCATATGCGGAACGACGAGGTCGCCCCGGGAGAGGTTGCCCGGAGCGACCGTTTATCACCCCAACTGGTGCCTTGTGGCTGAGCAGTTGACCTCAGCCGTTGACGAAGTCCTCGCGGGCGAGGAGTCCGGTGTCCGGGTTGTCGGTGAAGACGCCGTCGATGCCGGTCTCGAAGTAGACCTGGAAGGCGCCGAAGACATCGCCGTAGGCGTTCGGGTCGGTGCCCTTCCTGAAGTCGGCGGGCAGGAAGGTGTTCTCGTTGCGCATCGTGTACGGGTGCAGGATCAGGCCCGCGGCATGCGCGTCCTTGACGAGGGTGGTCGGCTTGGTGAGCTTGCCGCTCGCGTCCTTCGGGATGATCAGGTCGAGCAGCGGGCCGATGCCCTGCGCGTACGAGGCGATCCACGCCAGACCCTCGGGCGTGATCAGGTCGGCGACGGTGCGCGGGTCGCCCGCCTCGATGAAGTCGTACGGCCGGTCGTCGGGGGTCCACAGCAGCACCACCCTGGGCGTGCCGACCAGCCGGCTCATCCGCTCCATGCTGGTCGGCTCGAAGGACTGCAGGAAGACCGGCGAGTTCTTCTTGTGGCGGCCGTACTTGCGCAGCAGCTTCGCGAGCCGCTCCTCCAGGCCGAGGCCCAGCTTGCGGAAGTACGTGGGGTGCTTCGTCTCGACGTGCAGCCAGACCTGCTTGCCCCGGCGCTTCGTCTCACGGTCGGCCCAGCGCAGTACCTCTTCGAAGGAGGGGATCGCCCAGCGGCCGTCGTAGAGCGTGTTGTGCGGGCGCGTGCCCGGGATGCGCTCCTTGGCGCGTAGCGTCTTCAGCTCGGCCAGCGTGAAGTCCTCGGTGAACCAGCCGGTGAGAGAGGTACCGTCGACGACCTTCGTGGTCTTGCGGTCGGCGAACTCGGGGTGCGCCGCGACGTCGGTCGTGCCCGTGATGTCGTTCTCGTGGCGGCACACGAGGTGGCCGTCCTTGGTGGGGACGAGGTCCTGCTCGATGACGTGCGCGCCCATGTCCAGGGCCAGTTGGTACGCGCCCAGGGTGTGCTCCGGCCGATAGCCGCTGGCCCCGCGATGCCCGATGATCGTCGGCACCGGCAGGCTCTTGTAGCCGCCGCCGTGCCGTTCGGCGGCCGCGGCCGTGCCGGGCAGCCCCACGGCAGCCCCGCCCGCACCCAGCACCGCGGCGCCGAGCAGCGCCCGCCGTCTTGTGCCCCGCCCCTGCTCTTCCGACCCCTGCGTCCCCATGAGCGCTCCTCCCATAGCTGCCCTGCACCTGCCAAATCCGGACGATCGTAGGTGCCCTTGGGTGACGGATGGGAGACCTGGGACGGAACACACGGATGATGCTCAGTGTCGTATGAGGTGCGGGAGTTGAGGGAACCCGGGCCTCATGGGTGCGGCATTTGTCACACATCTCGTACAGGTGTCGGGCGTGCAACAGCGCGCCACCCCAGGTAAACAAGTAGCGACACTGCGTATCCACTCCGTGAACCCGGTGTGCAACACCCCGGGTGCCGCGAGTATCGTCCTCACCTGCAGAGACTCTTCACTTTCCCTTGACACCGGAGGGCCCGTTGTCCCGCTTCGCGTTCATCAAGGCAGTGCTCGGACCGATCATGCGCCTGATGTTCCGGGCACGAGTGGAAGGCGCGGAGCACATCCCCGGCTCCGGGCCGGTCATCCTGGCCGGCAACCATCTGACGTTCATCGATTCGATCGTGCTGCCGCTGGTCTGTGACCGGCAGGTCTTCTTCATCGGCAAGGACGAGTACGTCACCGGGAAGGGGCTGAAGGGCCGCCTCATGGCCTGGTTCTTCACCGGCGTCGGCATGATCCCGGTGGACCGGGACGGTGCGAACGGCGGGGTCGCGGCGCTGATGACCGGCCGGCGGGTCCTGGAGGAGGGCCGAATCTTCGGCATCTACCCGGAGGGCACGCGCTCCCCCGACGGGCGTCTGTACCGGGGTCGTACGGGGATCGCGCGGCTGACGCTGATGACCGGGGCGCCGGTCGTTCCGTTCGCGATGATCGGCACGGACAAATTGCAGCCGGGCGGGGCGGGGATTCCGCGGCCTGGCCGCGTCACTGTTCGCTTCGGGGAAGCGATGGAATTCTCGCGGTACGAGGGGATGGATCGGGATCGGTACGTGTTGCGTGCCGTCACCGATTCGGTGATGGCTGAGGTCATGCGGTTGTCGGGGCAGGAGTACGTCGATATGTACGCCACCAAAGCCAAGGCGGCGTAGCGCTTCGGGGCGACTAAGCGTCGGGCGTTGCAAGTTGTTTGTCGACTGCGGGTCCGTCGTGGCTTGTCGCGCAGTTCCCCGCGCCCCCAAGAGGCCTGCGGCCTCCTATAGCGGCCCTGCCCTGAACGTCGCGCAGTCACGTGGGCCGTTCTTCCGGTGGTCCGCCATCCACCTGCTCGGCGCCCGGGGCTGGGAACCAGAGGACAAAGGTTGAGCCCTCTCCCATTCGGGAGAAGAGGCGGACTTGGCCGCCGTGGGATTCCACGATCTGGCGGACGATGGCCAGGCCCAGGCCCGCGTGGCGGTCTCGGGTGCCGCCGTTGCTTTTTGCTCGCCAGAAGCGGTCGAAGACTCGGGCCTGGTCGTCGTCCAGGATGCCGGGGCCCTCGTCCTGTACGGATGCCCAGAGCCAGCCTTCCGAGCGGCCCGCCGAGACCGTGATGCGGGTGCCGGGCGGAGCCAGTCGTACGGCGTTGGAGAGCAGGTTGCCCATGGCTCGGCGTAGCGCGTCGTGGTCGCCGATGGCTGTCAAGCCCGTGGCGAGGCTGCGGTGCAGGACGAGGCCGCGCTCGGCGGCGAGCGGTGCGAACTCCTCGCAGGCCTCGCCGGCCGCCGCGGCCAGGTCCACGTCGGCGTCGGCGAGTGCAGGTGCGGTGCGGCGGGCCGTGGCCAGCAGGTCCTCGACCAGGCGGGTCATACGGGTCGTCGCACGGTCGACGCTGCGGGCGGCGGCCCTGCGTTCGGCCTCGTCGGACTCCTCGGTGGTCAGCACCGCGTCCAGGTTGGCGCGGATGATGGCGAGCGGGCTGCGCAGTTCGTGCGAGGCGTCGTCGATGAGCTGGCGTTGGGCCTGGAAGGCCTCGTCGAGCCGGTCGAGCATGGAGTCGATGGTGTCGGCGAGGTCGCGCAGTTCGTCCTTCGGCCCGTCGAGCCGGATGCGCTGCGAGAGATCGGTGGCCTGGATGTCGGCTGCCGTACGGGAGATGGCCCGTACGGGACGCAGCACGCGGCCGGAGAGGATCCAGCCGATGGCG
Source organism: Streptomyces sp. NBC_00286 (assembly GCF_036173125.1). Taxonomy (NCBI): domain Bacteria; kingdom Bacillati; phylum Actinomycetota; class Actinomycetes; order Kitasatosporales; family Streptomycetaceae; genus Streptomyces; species Streptomyces sp. NBC_00286. Next base: position 8,488,852 of record NZ_CP108054.1, on the reverse strand, counting down.
AGGCTGGTGACGCCGAGGCCGCCGAGGACGAAGAAGGAGGAGCGGCGGAGGTTGTCCAGGGTGGAGTAGTTGACGGCGGCCTCGACCTCCTTGAGCTTCACGGCGTCGAACTCGCCCATGTAGACGCCGTTGATGTACTTCTTCGCCGGGAACGAATTGCTGACGGGGTGCGCCTCGCCGCTCCGCTCGACCGCGATGTAGGTCGCGCCGAGGACGAGTGCGGTGAGGACGAACAGCAGGCCGGAGTAGAGGACGGTGAGCCGGAAGCGGATGGTGTGGGTGAAGGCGGGCAGGCGCAGCCTCGCGCGCATGAGCCGGAGTGGGGCGGTCAGCCGGCCCCGGCGGTGGTGGCCGGTCATCCCGCGTCCTCCCTGAGCCCGTCGTCCTCCCTGAGCCCGGTGTCCTCCTTGAGGCGGTAGCCCTGCCGGATGACCGTTTCGATGAGGGGCTCCTCGTCTCCGGTGATCTTCCGGCGCAGGGAGCCGACCGTGACCCGCACGGTGTTGGTGAACGGGTCGGCGTTCTCGTCCCAGACGTGTTCGAGCAGTTCCTCGGCCGGTACGACGCGGCCGGGGCGGGTCATCAGATAGTGCAGGACACCGAATTCCTTGGGGGTGAGGTGGAGTGGGCGGTCCCCGCGGAAGGCCTCGAAGCGGGCGGTGTCCAGGCGGAGTTCGCCGACCTCGACGACCGAGGTGCCGCCGTCCTCGCGGCGCAGCAGGGCGCGGATACGGGCGAGCAGTTCGGGCAGCGCGAAGGGTTTGACCAGGTAGTCGTCGGCGCCCTCGTCGAGGCCGCGGACGCGGTCGGCGAGCCGGTCGCGGGCGGTGAGCATCAGGATGCGCGGGCCGCCCTGGGTCGCCCGTACCGCCCGGCACACCGCGAACCCGTCGCCGTCCGGCAGATTGAGGTCCAGCAGGACGAGGTCGTAGTCGTTCACGGCCAGCTTCTCTGTGGCCGTGTCGACGTCCGGGGCGACGTCGACGGCGTATCCGGCCCTGACGAGGCCGACCTTGAGCGCGACGACCAGGTCTTCTTCGTCCTCGACCACCAGGAGCCTCATGGTGTTCCACCCCTTGCCGCTAGCTTCCGTCGATGATCGCCTGCGCGGCTTCCCTGGCGTCGGCCACGGGGATCGCGAACCCGATGCCTATGGAACCACCGCGTTGCTGGTCCAACGTCGCGATGGCCGTATTGATGCCGATGACGCGGCCGCGGGCGTCTACGAGGGGTCCGCCGGAGTTTCCCGGGTTGATCGACGCGTCGGTCTGCAGCGCCGGGCGTCGCTCGCCGCCCTCGCCGAGCTGTACGGAGCGGTCGAGGGCGCTGACGATGCCGGAGGTGACGGTTCCGCTCAGGCCGAGCGGGGAGCCGATGGCGAGGACGGTGTCGCCGACGCCGGGCCGGGCGCCGGTGGCGAGATCGGCGGCGCGCAGACCGCGTGCCGTCTCGGGTTCGAGGACGGCCACGTCGTTGGCACGATCATCACCGAGCACGTCCGCACGAAGCCGCCGGCCGTCCTGCAGCTCGATCGACACCTCCGAACTGCCCGCCACCACATGCGCGTTGGTGAGAATCCGCCCACGCGCGTCGAACACGAACCCGGACCCTTGCCCATCATCGGTCTGGATCGACACCACGCTGGGCAGCACCCGTGCGGCGACGGCTTCGAGCCCTCCGACGTTCTGCGCGGCGGCGGGCGCGTCGGAGTCCGCCTCGCCGAAGCCCCCGGCGGCGTACCCCGCGGCGCCGCCCGCAAGCACGGCGGCGAGGACGGCCGCGACGACCGGCCGGGGCTTACGGGGCGCCCGCGGGGCCGGCGCCTGTGGGCTGACGTACGGCGACGCATACGCCTCCGGCGTCCGGCCCGCCTGCGCCGCCGCCCCGAAGGCCGCCGGCGGCCGCCCCGGCACGAACGCGGGCCCGCGGGGCTCACCGAGGCCGACGTGGGGTGGCTCGGCGGGCCCACGCGAGGACGGGCCGCCGCCCTGGGCGCCCGGCTTCACACCGCCGTCCGGCTCGGGCGACGACGCGACCGTGTCCGCGTCGCCGGCGCGCGGAGCGTCGACCGGGCCGCTGCGCGCAGCAGCCAGACCGGGGTACCGACCATCGGCCTCCGCCCTCGACCAGCCGTCGTCAGCTCCGGCGTCACCGTACGGATGATCGCGGCCGTCGGCCCCGGCCCCCGGAGGGGCCGCGGGTCCCGGGTGGCCGGTGTATCGGTTCTCGGACACGAAAGCTCCTCCTAGCTCACCGCGGACCCTGTGGGGGCACACGGGCACGGGTCTATTTCAAGTTGTGGCTCGACCAGCGCCCCTCCGGGCACGGGGCGGCGGCACATACGGCTCCTCCCCACCGCAGCGCGCGACCAGCGCCCTCCAGGGGCGCGGGGCTGTGACATACGCGGCTCTGCCGCTGGGCTCGACCAGCGGCCCGAAAGGGGCGCGGGGCCGCGACACACGCGGCTCTGCCGCAGGGCGCGACCAGCGGCCCGAAAGGGGCGCGGGGAACTGCGCGACCAGCCACAACGCACCCGCAGCGCCGAACCGCCTTCCGGGGCAGCGCCCCGAAGCGGCGCGGGGCCGCGACAACACGCGGCTCTGCCGCAGGACGCGACCAGCGGCCCGAAAGGGGCGCGGGGAACTGCGCGACCAGCCACAACGCACCCGCAGCCGACAAAACACCTTGTAGCACCCGGCGCTTAGTCGCTCCTGCCCCACCGAGCGGAGCGTCATGGCAACCTCGAGAACCAAAGCAACGAAGTAGCTGCGGCGGCCAAGGCCGCAAGCAGCCCGGCCGCGACGAACCACTGCCAGATCTCGCGTTCCTCCGTGCGATGCCCCACGGAGCTGCCGATGTCCTCGTACACCGCCTGGAGTTCTTCTCCGGTCGCGGCCTCATGGAAGTCACCCCCGGTGCCGGAGGCAAGGTCCTCCAGTGCGGGTCCGTCCACAGGGACGGGAATGCTGTCGCCCGAGGGCAGCTCGATGGTGCCCCCTTCCGTGCCGTACGCGATCGTCGAGACGGGAATCCGGTCGCCGGCCGCTTCCTGGGCCGCGTCCTCGATGGAGCGCCCCGTGGTGTTGGAGCCGTCCGACAGCAGCACGATGTGGGCAGGCGGCGGACGCCGCTCGGCCTCCCGGTCGAGCGTGCGGACGGCGTCCCGCGAGGCGACGACGGCCTCGCCGATCGCCGTGCCCTCACCGGTGGTGAGCCGCTCGATGGCGGTGCGCAGCGCGGCCCGGTCGGTGGTCGGCGGCACCGCCACGTTCGCGGTGCCGCTGAACGGCACGAGCCCGGCGTTGAACCGCTCGGGCAGCCGGTCGACGAACGCGAGAGCCGCCCGCTGGGCCGCCTCGAAGCGGGTCGGCTCGACATCAGTGGCCTCCATGGAGGCCGAGACGTCGAAGGCGACAACGATCGTGGCCCGTTCGCGCGGCACCCGCACCTCGGTGGAGGGCCGAGCGAAGCCGACGATCAGCAGGCAGAGCATGGCGCAGAAGGCGGCCGCGGGGACATGCCGCCGCCAACCGGGCTGCTTGGGCGCGACCTTGTCCAGCAGATCGAGGTTGGTGAACCGGACGGCGTACCGGCCGCGCCGTCGCTGCACCACCAGATACACGGCGATCAGCGCGAGCAGCGGCACCAGAAGCAACAGCCAGCCGGGCGAACGCAGACTCATAGCAGCTCCCGGAAGACGGATGCGGACGGCGGCGGTGACGGTGACGTGACGCTCACCTGCGCGGACCGGACGTTCACGCGGCACCGCCTCCCGCCCTGCGCCGCTGGGCCGCGACATGCCGTACGACATCCCGCACCCAGTCACGATCCGTACGCAGCCGCAGATGAGCCGCGCCAGACCGGCGTATGGAGGCCTTGATCAGCGCCCGCTGTTCCTGCGCCGCCGCGGCGTACCGCTCACGCAACCGCCGTGCGTTGGTGGAGATTTCCCGCTTGCGCCCCGTCTCGGTGTCGACGACGGTGAGCAACCCGACAGCGGGCAGCTCCATTTCGCGAGGGTCGACCGTCTCGACCGCGAGCAGCTGATGCCGGTGGGCGATCGTACGCAGCGGCTGCTCCCAACCCGTCTCCAGGAAGTCGGAGACGACGGCGACGAGGCCTCGCCCCGGCAGGGTCCGCAAGGCGTACAGGGCGTCGGCGAGGCTCTGCCCGGCGACGGGCGGGCCGGGTGCCACGCGGGGCCGGTCCAGTGCGGCTCGCAGGACTCTGAGGAGGTGGGCGCGACCGGTGCGCGGCGGTATCCGCCGGATGCCGTCGGGCCCGGTGATCTGGGCGCCGATCCGGTTCCCGGCCCGCTCGGTGAGGAAGGCGACGGCCGCGGCGGCGCCGACGGCCAGGTCCCGCTTCTCCATCTGAGCGGTGCCGAAGTCCATGCTCGCGGAGGCGTCGAGGACGATCCAGGTGGTCAGTTCGCGGTCGGCGAGGGTGAGCCGGACGTGCGGGACGGTGGTGCGCGCGGTGGCGCTCCAGTCCATCCGGCGTACGTCGTCCCCGATGACGTACGGACGGGTCTCGGACACCTCGCTGCCGGGACCGGGCACGAGCCCCGTGTGATCCCCCTGGAGGAGGCCGTCGGGGCGGCGGGTGAAGAGCAACTCCAGGTGTTTCAGGGCCTGTTCGGGGGTGAGTTCGCGCAGGCTCGGGGTGCTGCCGCTCATGCCACATACTCCTGGGGGTCGGGCCCGAGGTCGTGGCGCGGACTGACCCGCGGCTGCTCCACCGCGGCCAGCACCTCGTCGACGATCTCGGCTCCGGTGACTCCGTCGGCGAGCGCGTCGAAGGACAGCACCAGCCGGTGCGCGATGACCTCGTGAGCCAGATCGTGTACGTCCTCGGGAAGCACGTAGCCCCGGCCGCGCAGCAGAGCGAGCGCGCGGGCGGCGGCGACCAGGCCGAGGGTGGCGCGAGGCCCCGCGCCGTGCGCCAGCCGGCCGTCGCGGCCCGCGAGTTCACGGGTCGAGACGATCAGTCGTACGGCGTACTCGGCGATCGCGTGGTGCACGAACACCTCGTCGGCGGCGCGCTGGAGCGCGATGAGCCGCTCCGGGGTGAGGACGGGGCGCGCCCGGGGCGGGTCGACGCTCATCCGGTAGAGGATCGCGAGCTCTTCGGACTCGCTCGGGGCGGCGATCTCCACCTTGAGCAGGAAGCGGTCGCGCTGGGCTTCGGGGAGTTGGTAGACGCCCTCGGACTCGATGGGGTTCTGGGTGGCGAGTACGAGGAACGGCTGGGGGACGGGGATGGTGGTGCCGCCGATGGAGACCTGGTGCTCGCCCATCACTTCGAGGAGCGCGGACTGCACCTTGGCGGGGGCGCGGTTGATCTCGTCGGCGAGGACGAAGTTCGCGACGACGGGGCCGGGTTCGACGGTGAAGGTCTCACTGGACTGCCGGTAGATCCGGGTGCCGGTGATGTCGGACGGTACGAGGTCCGGGGTGAACTGGAGCCGAGCGAACTTTCCGCCCGCGACCTGGGCGAGGGTCTTCGCGGCAAGCGTCTTGGCGACACCCGGCACACCCTGCAGCAGGCAGTGCCCGCGGGCCAGAACCGCGGTGAACATCCGCTCCACCATGCGGTCCTGGCCCACGATCACCCGCTTGACCTCGAAGAGCGCCTCTTCGAGCAGCTTGCCTTCACGGCCCTCGAAGCCTTCACGGTCAAAGCTCTCGCGTCCGTCAAGGCTCTCGCGGCCGTGACGGCTCACGCGGTCCTCATGGCCTCCGGGGGACGGTGATGCGGCGGTCATGGGGCGGTCACAGCGCTTCGGCGGGATCGCCCGTGGACTCGGACGGGCTGCTGCCGCCGGTCCCGTCCTTCTCGGGGCAGTCCTCGCGGTCGTAGAGGCTGGTTCCGCTGTTCGACGTGCCTTCCTCGACGACGAACTCGACCTTGTCGCGCTTCGGTTCGTCGCCGTCGGCGGCGATGGCGACACCGCCTCCGGCCAGGCCCGCGGCGGCCAGCACGGTGACGGCGACGACAACTGTCTTACGGGTACGACGTGTCATGGTCGGTGGCTCCTTCAGCCGTATGGGACGACATCGGGTACGCGACCAAGACCATCAGGTGAAGGCGAAAGCGAGCTTAAAGGAACCCCTGAGCTGGGGATTTGAGCCGTACGCCGACACGACGCCCGGCGGTTACGGGTGCTCCGTCCCGCTCTCCAGCTTCTGCCCGCGCAGCAGGAACCACGCCGCCACCGCCGCACCGAGCAGCACCACCGCGCCGGCGCCCGCCGCGAGCGTGAGCCCGTCGACGAAGGCGGTGCGGGCGGCGTTCAGCAGCGCCTCCGCGTTCGGGAGACCGGCCGTCGCCTCCACCGCGCCGCCCAGGGACTCGTGTGCCGCGGCGGCCACCTCCGGGGACGTACCCGCCGGAGCAGTGAAGCCGCCGTAGACGCTCGTGACGATGGAGCCGAGAAGCGCGATGCCGAGGGCCGCGCCGAGTTCGTACGCCGTCTCGGAGACCGCGGACGCCGCGCCCGCCTGCTCCTTGGGCACGCTGGAGAGGATCACGTCGGCGGTCACGGTGAACGAGAAGCCCGCGCCGACGCCGACGACCAGCAGCGCACCGCCGAGCAGCGGGTAGCCGGTGGACTGGTGGAGCAGCGTGAGCGTGGCCAGCGCGAGGCCGACCGCGGCGAGCCCGCCCGCGACGACGGCACGGACCGAGTACCGGCGCGCCACCGTGCCCGCGATCAGGCCGGCCGCCACCGCGCCCACCGCGGCGGGCAGTTCGGCAAGACCCGCCATCAACGGCCGCATGCCCTGGACGAGTTGCAGATACTGCGAGAGGAAGAAGACCAGTCCGGACAGACCGAGAATGGTCAGCAGATCGGCGAGCACGGCCGCCGAGAAGCCACGGTTGCGGAACAGTCGCATGTCCAACAGCGGTGATTTCAAAGCGAATTGACGTCGCACGAAGCCGAAGAGCGCGAGGCCTCCGAGCAGACCCGCCGCAGCCGCTTGCCCGCTCACCCCGTGCGCGGCGGTCTCCTTGATCCCGTACACGATGCCGACCATGCCGACGAGGGACAGGAAGACGCTGGTCAGGTCCCATGGGCCGGGCTCGGGGTTGCGGGACTCGGGCAGCAGCTTCATCCCGACGAGGACGAGGACCGCCATCACGGGGAGGTTGATGAGGAAGACAGAACCCCACCAGAAGTGCTCCAGCAGGAAACCGCCGGCGATCGGTCCGATCGCCATGCCCGCGGATGCGGTCGCGCCCCAGATGCCGACGGCGAGACTGCGTTCGCGCGGGTCGTGGAAGAGGTTACGGATGAGGGCGAGCGTGGCGGGCATCAGGGTCGCACCCGCGACACCGAGCAGCGCCCGCGCCACGATCAGCAACTCAGGAGTGCTCGCATAGGCGTTGAGCACAGAGACAAGACCGAACGCGACCGAACCGATGAGCAGCAGCTTCTTACGGCCGATACGGTCACCGAGGCTGCCCATCGAGACGAGCAGACCGGCGATCACGAACGAGTAGACGTCACCGATCCACAGCAACTGTGTGCCGGACGGCTTCAGATCCTCGCTGATGTACGGGGTGGCGAGCCCCAGCACGGTCGCGTCGACGGCGACGAGCAGCACCGCGAGGACGAGCACGGACAGCGCGAGCCAGCGCCCGGGGCGCTTCTCCACTTCCGTCGCCGCCGTCCACTGCTGCGTGCTGGTCATGGTTCCCTCCGAAGTGCGCCGCCGAGCAACAGCTCGACGATCATGTAGTGGACGTCCTTGGCGGCGACCTTGCCGCTCAGGACGACCCAGACACCGGACGCGATCAGCCCGAACAGCGCCTCGGTGAGCCAGGCCGGAGTGAGGTCGATACGGAACTCCCCGCTCTCCTGGCCACGCCGGAACAACGCGGAGATCCGGGCGTCGAGCCGCCCCCAGCCCTCGTTCTGCTGCTCGCCCTCGAAGAGCTGATTCTCCGTGTAGAGGAACGAGAGCAGTCCGGCGGCGGGCTCGATCTCGCGCACGAGGCGGCGTACGGCCTCGCTCGCGGGCCCCTCGTCGAGCCGCGCCGCGTCCAGCGCGGCCTCGCACTCCTCGATGCCGAGGGCTTCGAGGGCCCGTACGAGCGCGTCCCGCCCCGCGAACTCGCGGTGCAGGGTGGCCCGGCTGATCCCGGCCGCCTTGGCCACCTCGTCCATGGTGGCGGTGGCCTTGCGGGTGAGCAGCGCGGCGGCGCTGCGGAGTACGTGTGCGCGGTCGACAGCCATGAGACGACCATAGCGCATGTGAGACGTTAATGTCTCATTCAAGGCGTACGTGGCTCATCCATGCCGGTGCTTCGGTGGGATCGGGTGGTGCTCAGTGCCAGGGCAGTTGCCCGCGCCGTTCCCAGTACGCGTGCGGCTCCTCGGCGAGTGCGGCCAGCCGGGCCACCTGTTCGTCGTCGAGGTCGACCACCGCGGCGTGCAGGTTCGAGACGAGCTGATTGACGGTGGCCGCTCCGGAGAGGACGACGCCGGCCCAGGGCTGGTGCAGGACGAGGGCCAGGGCTACCGCGTCGGGGCCGAGTTCCGCCGACTCGGCGATGGCGCGTACCGGTTCGGGGGCGTACGGGCCGGCGAGGCGGCCGTTGGCCATGGCCTCCTTGACGAGCACGGTGAGTCCGGCGTCGTGGGCCTCGGCGAGGGCGGGTGCGGCGGAGGTTTCCAGGGCGTTGTAGGTGGCCTGGACGGTACGGAACAGGGGCTCGCCGTCGACCGTCACGGCGAGCGCGGTGCGGATGGCTTCGGCCTGGGCCGGTCCGCTGGTGGAGAAGCCGATCGTGATCCCCTGGGCGGCGGCTTCCGCCAGCTTGGCGTGGAGTTCCTTGTCGGTGAGGGCCGGGCTGTCCGGGGTCACGGAGTGGATCTGGTAGAGGTCGAGGCGGTCGCCGAGCAGGGCGGCGGTCTCGGCGCGCTGGCGTTCGTACGTGGCCGCGCTGTGGTTCTTGACCTCGTGTTGCTCGGCGTCCGTGCGCCAGTCTGCGGTGTAGGTGTAGCCCCATTTGCTGCCGATGACTACGTCGTCGATGTGGGGGTGGGTGCGGAGCCAGTCGGCGAGGAACTCCTCGGAGCGGCCGTAGGAGCGGGCTGCGTCGAAGTAGCGGACGCCTTGGGCGTAGGCGGCGTCGAGGAGTTCGTGGGTTCGCTCGCGTAGGGCTTCGACGGTGCGGTCAGCCGGGAGGTCGACCTCCCGGCCGAGGTTGATGTAGCCGGGGCGGGCTACTGCGGCGAGGCCCAGGCCGATGTGGCAGGTGGGGGTGGTGGCGGTCGCGAGGCGGGCGAAGGGCATCGCGGGCTCCGTTTCGGTCGGCTCCGGTGCGGCTGCTTGACCAACGTAACCCGCGGGGATTCGCCTTCGGCGGTTCTCGCCCCCGCCGCCCCTACCCGTCCCATCCTGCAGGGGCTGCGCCCCTGGAACCCCCGCATAAGAGCTCGGGAGTTCATGGTCGTTGGCGAGTGCGGGTTGTGTGTGGCTGGTCGCGCCCACGCGGCGGAGCCGCAAATCAATACAGCTCCGCGCCCCTGAAAAAGCGGCTGCGCCGCTTAACCAGTAGTTACCGCTTCTCTTTTGCCGTTGCCCACTCGTGTTGTTTTGCCACGTCTGCCTTTACCTCTGCCAGTTGGGTGGCTACCGCGCTCGGGGCCGTGCCGCCCCTGCCGTTGCGGGAGGACAGGGCTCCAGGGACGTTCAGTACTGTGCGGACCTCGGGGGTCAGGTGCGCCGAGATCTTTGCGAACTGGTCATCCGTAAGTTGGTCGAGTTCCTTGTTTTCGGACTCGGCTACCTTTACGCACTCGCCCGCTACCTCGTGTGCTACTCGGAACGGGACACCCTGCTTTACCAGCCACTCGGCGATGTCCGTAGCGAGGGAGAAACCGGCCGGGGCCAGTTCCTCCATGCGTTCGCGGTTGATGGTCAGAGTCGCCATCATGCCGGTGAACGCGGGGAGGAGGACCTCGAGTTGGTCGCAGGAGTCGAAGACCGGCTCCTTGTCCTCCTGGAGGTCTCGGTTGTAGGCGAGGGGCAGGGCCTTGAGCGTGGCCAGCAGGCCGGAGAGGTTGCCGATCAGGCGGCCCGACTTGCCGCGGGCCAGCTCCGCGATGTCGGGGTTCTTCTTCTGGGGCATGATCGACGAGCCGGTGGAGAAGGCGTCGTGGAGGGTGACGAAGGAGAACTCCTTCGTGTTCCAGAGGATGATTTCCTCGGCGATCCGGGAGAGGTTCACGCCGATCATCGCGGTGATGAAGGCGAACTCGGCTACGAAGTCACGGGAGGCCGTGCCGTCGATGGAGTTGCCCGAGCTGCCGTGCTCGAAGCCCAGGTCCTTGGCGACCGCCTCCGGGTCGAGGCCGAGGGAGGAGCCGGCCAGGGCTCCCGAGCCGTAGGGCGAGACGGCCGTGCGCTCGTCCCACTGGCGCAGGCGCTCGGCGTCCCGGGAAAGGGCCTGGGCGTGGGCCAGTACGTGATGGGCGAACAGCACCGGCTGGGCGTGCTGAAGGTGCGTACGACCCGGCATGGCGACGTCCGGGTGGGCCTCGGCCAGGCCGATCAGGGCGTCCTGGAGGTCGGCGATCAGGCCGCCGATGATGCGGGCGTGGTCGCGCAGGTACATGCGGAAGAGCGTGGCAACCTGGTCGTTGCGCGAGCGGCCCGCGCGCAGCTTGCCGCCGAGGTCCGGGCCGAGCCGCTCCAACAGGCCCCGCTCCAGGGCGGTGTGGACGTCCTCGTCGGCGATGGTGCCGACGAAGGAGCCGTCCGCGACATCGGCTTCGAGCTGGTCGAGCCCGGCGAGCATCCGGGTCAGCTCGTCGTCGGTGAGCAGGCCTGCCTTGTGCAGCACGCGCGCGTGGGCCCGCGAACCGGCGATGTCGTAGGGCGCGAGCCGCCAGTCGAAGTGGACGGACGCGGACAGCTTCGCCAGGGCCTCGGCGGGACCGTCGGCGAAACGGCCGCCCCAGAGCCGTACGTCACCGCTGTTGCTGCTCACTTGCTCTGCTCCTCGGAGTGATGATGTGCGACCGCCTCCTCACGGACTCGGTGAGGAGGCGGTCGTCAGGCTAGTGCGTGCGTAGGCACGCTGTGCTGAGTCGAGCGCAGGGTGGCGCCCCTTCAGGGGCGCGGGGCTGCGTCAATTTGCGGCTCCGCCGCGATGGGGGTCCCCCCGCTCGAGCGAAGCCGAGAGTGGGGGAGCGACCAGCCACAGACGGCCCGCAGTCTTCCAACCGCCCTCCAGCGGAGCGCCTACGCCAGGTCCCGCTTCGCCGCGATCTTCGACGACAGGCTGTAGATGTCGATGAAGCCCTTCGCCGCCGACTGGTCGAAGGAGTCGCCCGTGTCGTACGTCGCGAGGTTGAAGTCGTACAGCGACGACTCGGAGCGGCGGCCGGTGACGACGGCGCGACCGCCGTGCAGGGTCATCCGGATGTCGCCGGAGACGTGCTGGTTGGCCTCGTTGATGAAGCCGTCCAGGGCGCGCTTGAGCGGGGAGAACCACAGGCCGTCGTAGACCAGCTCGCCCCAGCGCTGCTCGACCTGCCGCTTGTAGCGGGCGAGTTCGCGCTCGACGGTGACGTTCTCCAGCTCCTGGTGGGCCGTGATCAGTGCGATGGCGCCGGGAGCCTCGTACACCTCACGGGACTTGATGCCGACGAGGCGGTCCTCGACCATGTCGATCCGGCCGATGCCCTGGGCGCCGGCGCGCTCGTTGAGCTGCTGGATGGCCTGCAGGACGGTGACGGGCTTGCCGTCGATGGCGACCGGGACGCCCGCCTTGAAGGTGACGATCACCTCGTCGGCCTCACGCGGGAGCGCGGGGTTCTGCGTGTACTCGTAGACGTCCTCGATCGGGGCGTTCCAGATGTCCTCCAGGAAGCCGGTCTCGACGGCGCGTCCGAAGACGTTCTGGTCGATGGAGTACGGCGACTTCTTGGTGGTGGCGATCGGCAGGCCCTTGTCCTCGCAGAAGGCGATCGCCTTGTCCCGGGTCATCGCGTAGTCGCGGACCGGGGCGATGCACTTGAGGTCGGGGGCGAGGGCGACGATGCCGGCCTCGAAGCGGACCTGGTCGTTGCCCTTGCCGGTGCAGCCGTGGGCGACCGTGGTGGCGCCGTGCTTCTGGGCGGCGGCTACGAGGTGCTTGACGATGGTCGGCCTGGAGAGGGCGGAGACCAGCGGATAGCGGTCCATGTAGAGGGCGTTGGCCTTGATCGCCGGGAGGCAGTACTCCTCGGCGAACTCGTCCTTGGCGTCCGCGACCTCGGCCTCCACGGCACCGCAGGAGAGCGCGCGCTTGCGGATGACGTCCAGGTCCTCGCCGCCCTGGCCGACGTCCACGGCAACGGCGATGACCTCGGCGCCCGTCTCCTCGGCGATCCAGCCGATGGCGACGGAGGTGTCCAGGCCGCCCGAGTAGGCGAGTACGACGCGCTCGGTCACGGGTTTCTCCTCACAGTGCATTCGCTGACATGCATGAGTATGCAGGACTCTGCATGGTTCGTCAATCGCGGGGGTCTGACGGGTGCCGCGCGAGAAGACCGCGAACAAATCTCAGGTTTCGTTTGAACGGCTGAAACCGCTTTCCCGTACCTCCCGCTGAACGCAGGCGCCGCGTTTGTAAACGACCGCTGGAGTGCGCCGCCCGGAACGACCACGGGCGGCCCAACCCCCGACCAGAGCGAGGCTTCCGCATGTCCAGGGCTCTCCCGAAGTACAACAGACGCCGGGTGGCGATGATCGGCGGCGCCGCCGCAGTGGTGTTGTCCGGCGCCGTGATCGCCGGATCGGCCTTGGCCGGCGAAACGTCGAAGAACAACTCCGACCAGGCCGCCACAAACGCGTCACCCGGCACCGTGAACTGCCCGGCCGTGGAGGGCAGCCTCCCCGCCGAGATCCCCGCCTCCGCGCAGGCCGAGGTGGACAGCAACCTCGCCCAGCTCGACAACCAGATCGCCGATGCCAACAAGCGCATCGTCGACACCGTCGGCCAGGGCGGCCCCAACTTCATCCAGAACGCCATCCTCGGCCCGCTCGAGGACAAGCGCGTCGCGGCCCTGAACCGCATCGAGACGGCCATCGGCCGCGCCGCCGAGAAGCCCGAGGGCCTCGAAGCCCTCGCGACCTGCGAGCTCAACGCGGGTGACGCGGGCGGCGAGGCCGAGGAGGAGCCGACCGAGGCGCCGACCGACGCGGCGGGCGGGAACGAAGACGGCGCCGGGGACGCGGCCGGTGACGCCGGCAACGACGAGGATGCGGGCGGAGCCGAGGACGACGCGGGCAACGCCGGTGCCGCGGGCACCATCAGCTGCCCCGAGGTCGAGTCGAGCCTCCCCGCCGAGATCCCCGCCTCCGCGCAGGCCGAGGTGGACAGCAACCTCGCCCAGCTCGACAACCAGATCGCCGATGCCAACAAGCGCATCGTCGACACCGTCGGCCAGGGCGGCCCCAACTTCATCCAGAACGCCATCCTCGGCCCGCTCGAGGACAAGCGCGTCGCGGCCCTGAACCGCATCGAGACCGCGATCGGCCGCGCCGCCGAGAAGCCCGAGGGCCTCGAAGCCCTCGCGACCTGCGAGCTCAACCAGTAAGTCCAGTGAGTAACGCCACCGAGTAAGCCCTCCGTGGCTGCCCCGAGCGCTGGGCCGGGGCGGCCACGGAGTCCGTCTGCCCCCTTTGGGAGCCCATCCCTTGGGGGCCTTCGCGTTGAGGGACCGCCGCCCTCCCCCGAGTCCGAGCGTCTGAAGTCGCCGTGGGTTACCGCGGGTCGCAGCAGTTCGCCCCTTGCTCCCTGGTCGATTGAACAAGCTGGCGTCCCGCGACGTACCACTGGGCCAAGGGCCACTCCCCCTCTCGCCAGTCCCACGGAGGAACCGTGAGTACGATCGCCGGCGGTCGCGCTGCGCGGCGCCAGACGTTGCGCCGTATCCGCCCTCGCCGCAATCCCGCAGTCCCGCTCCTGCTCGCTGTCTGGGCGGGTGCGGTGGGGGTGGTCTGGCTGTGGTGGAGCAACACTCCGGCCATCGCCAACAACACGGACCGGATTCTCGGCGCCGGCCGGATCACCGGTCTGCTGGCCGGCTATCTGATGGCCCTCGTGGTGTTGCAGATGGCCCGGGTGCCCGCGCTGGAGCGCCGCGTCGGCTCGGACCGCGTGGCGCGCTGGCACGCGATGAGCGGCCGCTACACGCTCTGCCTGGTCCTCGCGCACCTCATCCTGACCATGTACGGCTACGCGCTGCAGGCCGGCCTCGGGTTCTCCGGGATCGTCGAGCAGACCATCGACTCGGTGAACACGCTGCCGGACATGGGCAAGGCGGCGATCGGCACGAGTCTGCTGCTGTTCATCGGCCTGATCTCCATCGGCGGCATCCGGCGCAGGATCCCGTACGACACCTGGTACCACATCCACCTGCTCACCTACGCGGCCGTGTACCTGTCCTTCTGGCACCAGCTGTCCACGGGCAACGACTTCGCCGTCCAGCCCGCCGCGACCACGGCCTGGTACGCGCTGTACGGGGCCGTGACCGCATTGGCGCTCTGGTACCGGGTGCTCGTGCCGATCCGGCTGAACCTGCGGCACCGTATGCGGGTCGCGGACGTCGTCGAGGAGGCACCCGGAGTCGTCTCGGTGCTGATCTCGGGGCGGCGGCTGCACCGCATCGGCGCCGAGGCCGGGCAGTTCTTCCGGTGGCGGTTCATGGCGCCCGGCATGCGCTTCAGCTCGCACCCGTACTCCCTGTCGGCGGCGCCCCGCCCCAACATGCTGCGCATCACGGTGAAGGCGATTGGGGACCACACCTCCAGGCTGCGCGAACTGGAGCCCGGTACCCGCGTCTGGGCCGAGGGCCCGTACGGCGCGATGACCGCCTCCCGGCGCAGGAGCGGCAAGGTGCTGCTGATCGCGGGCGGTGTCGGCATCACCCCGATGCGGGCGCTGTTCGAGACGCTGCCCGGCTCGCCCGGCGATCTGACGCTGCTCTACCGGGCCAACAGCACCCAGGACCTGGCCCTGTGGGACGAGCTGGCCGCCATCGCCGACGAGCGCGGCGCCCGGCTCATGTACGCGGTCAACAGCCCGGACGGCGAGCGACCCGACATCTCGGCGGAGACCCTCCGCAGAAAGCTGCCGGACGTCGACAGCCATGACGTTTTCCTGTGCGGGCCGCCCGGCTTCGCACAGCAGGTCTACGAAGCACTCCGCGGCGCGGGCGTACCGGCCCGCCGCATCCATCACGAGTCGTTCGAGATGTGAGCGACGGGAGTCAGGAGCGATGAAGAAGAGTCACCCCATTCGGCGTGCCATGCTCGCCACCGCCGCCACCGTGTCCGGGATCGTCCTTGTCCTCTCGCTGAAGCCGGCGTCAGACCCCTCGTCGGACGCAGCCGCGCCGGGCGGCGGAGCGTCGCCACAGGGCGGGGCTCAGCAGTCGGCCGTCCAGGACGGCACGGTCACCGGAGCCGCCTCCAAGACGGAGTACGGCCCGGTCCAGGTCCGCGTCACCATGAGCGGCGGAAAGATCACCAAGGCCGAGGCCGTCCAGAAGCCGCAGGGCGGACGCAGCGACCAGATCAGCGCCGACGCGATCCCCAAGCTGAACCAGGCCGCGGTCACCGCCGGCAGCGCCGACATCGATGCCGTCTCCGGCGCCACCTACACCAGCGCCGGCTACAAGAAGTCCCTCCAGTCCGCTCTCGACAAGGCCGCCCAGTCCGGTGGTGGCGGCGGCTCGTCGTCCGGCTCGGCTCAGGCGAAGACGGTCACCGGGGACGCGGTCGACACGCAGTACGGCCCGGTCCAGGTCCGCGTCACCATGGCCGGCGACAAGATCACCAAGGCTGAAGCCGTCCAGATGCCCAAGGGCGGACGCAGCGACCAGATCAGCGCCAACTCCGCCCCCAAGCTCAACCAGGCCGCCGTCGCCGCGGGCAGCGCCGACATCGACGCCGTCTCCGGTGCCAGCTACACCAGCGCCGGCTACAAGAAGTCCCTCCAGTCGGCCCTCGACAAGGCTCCGCAGTCCGGTGGTGGCGGGTCGGCTGCCGGATCTGGCCAGGCCGGTTCGGGCAGTGGCAGCAGTGGCAGTGGCAGTGACGGGTCCGCAGATTCCGGCAATGACAGTGGTGGCGGCGGTGGGTCCGCCGATGTGGCGCCCGACGCCCGCGTACTGACCGGCGCCGTCGCCGAGACCCAGTACGGCCCCGTCCAGGTCCGTATCACCTACAACGGCGGCAAGATCACCAAGGCCGAGGCGGTACAGAAGCCCAAGGGCGGACGCAGCGACCAGGTCAGCGCCAACTCGATCCCGAAGCTCAACCAGGCCGCCGTCGCCGCGGGCAGCGCCGACATCGACGCCGTCTCGGGTGCCAGTTACACCAGCGCCGGCTACAAGAAGTCCCTCCAGAACGCCCTGGACCAGGTCGGTGGCTGAGGTGGCGGATCCCGCGCAGGCGCCCCCCGCGGTGCGTCACGCGGAGGAGGTGATGGGCACGGTCGTCTCGTTCGACGTGCGCGGGGGCGAAGCGGCGGCCGTGCAGACCGCGTTGGAGGAGGCGATCGCCCAACTCCACGTGGTGGACGCCGTGTTCAGCACGTACAAGGAGAACAGTCAGGTCTCCCGGCTCGGCCGGGAGGAGCTGACCGTGGAGCAGTGCGACCCCGAGGTCGCCGAAGTCCTCGAACTGTGCGCCGAGGCCGAGCGGTTGAGCGACGGCTGGTTCAGCACGAAGTACGGGGGTGTCGTCGACCCGACCGGTCTGGTGAAGGGCTGGTCGGTCGAGCGCGCGGCCCGGCATCTGATGGCCGCCGGGGTGAGCGGCGTCAGCGTGAACGGCGGCGGCGACGTGCAGTTGCTCGGCACGCCGGGGCCCGAGCGGCCCTGGCGGGTCGGCGTCTCGGACCCGCTGCGTCCCGGCTCCCTCGCGGCGGTCGTCTCCGCGGCCGGCGCCGACGAACTGGCGGTCGCCACCTCGGGTACCGCCGAGCGCGGCGTCCACATCGTGGACCCGGGCACCGGGCGCTCCGCGGTCACGGACCTGGTCGCTGTGACTGTGGTGTGCCCCCGCCTCACCTGGGCGGACGCCTGGGCTACGGCGGCTTTCGCGATGGGTTCCCGCCAGGCCCTCGACTGGCTGGAGTCGCTGCCGGACGTCGAGGCCTTGCTGATCACGGCGGGCGACGAGGTGAGGTGCACGGGGGGTCTGGCTCATCGCCTCGGGTAACTGAAGCGCCCCTTCAGCAGGGGCGCGGGGCTGTTTCAATTTGCGGCTCCGCCGCGATGGGGGTCCCCCCGCTCATGGGGGTCCCCCCGCTCATGGGGGTCCCCCCGCTCGAGCGAAGCCGAGAGTGGGGGAGCAGCCGAGAGTGGGGGAGCGACCAGCCACAGCCGGGCCCGCGGCCGAAATACAAACAGGCGGGAGCGGGCGCAGCCCGACAAAGGGTGCGCCCCCACTCCCCTACGCCTCAGTGATTGTTCTGAGCCAGCCGCAGCAGATGATCCGCCAACGCCTGCCCACCCGTCGGGTCCCGGCTGATCAGCAGCAACGTATCGTCACCCGCGATCGTGCCGAGAATGTCATGCAGCTCGGCCTGATCAATCGCCGAGGCAAGAAACTGCGCAGCCCCCGGAGGGGTCCGCAGGACCACGAGATTCGCAGAAGCCTCCGCGGAGATCAGCAGCTCCGCGGAAAGCCGCCGCATCCGCTCCTCCTTCGCCGACTCCCCCAGCGGCGCGCGCGGAGTGCGGAAGCCGCCCTCGCTCGGTACCGCGTAGATCAGGTCGCCGTCGTTGTTGCGGATCTTCACCGCGTTCAGCTCGTCCAGGTCCCGGGACAGCGTCGCCTGTGTGACGGTCAGCCCGTCGTCGGCGAGGAGTTTCGCCAACTGGCTCTGGGAGCGCACCGGTTGCCGGTTGAGGATGTCCACGATCCGGCGGTGGCGTGCGGTGCGGGTCTGCGGCACGGCAGGCCCGGCGTGCTCGTGATCCTGCGCCTGAGTCATCGTCGTCGTCTCATTCTTTGGCTCGTCCGTCCCCGTTGGCTGCACCGGCCGCGTCGGCCGCTGCGTCGAGGACGCCGGGCAGTGCCCGGAGAAAGACCTCCACCTCGTCGTCGCCGATGTTCAGCGGCGGCATCAGCCGTACGACATCGGGGGCGGGCGCGTTCACCAGTAGGCCGGCGTCCTGAGCCGCCTGCTGCACCTGGGGCGCGAGCGGCTCGGTGAGCACGATACCCAGGAGCAGGCCCGAGCCACGGACATAGTCGATCATTGGGTGGCCCAGTGCCTCCACCCCGCCCCGCAGCTTCTCGCTCGTCCGCTTCACGTTCTCCAGCAGACCCTCGGCCGCGATGGTGTCGAGGACGGCGAGCCCGGCGGCGCAGGCGACCGGGTTCCCGCCGAAGGTCGTGCCGTGGTGACCGGGCTTCAGCAGCTGGGCGGCGCGGCCGAAGGCGACGGTCGCGCCGAGGGGCAGCCCCCCGCCGAGTCCCTTCGCGAGGGTGACGATGTCCGGCAGGACGCCCTCGTGGGCCTGGTACTCGAACCAGTGCCCGGTGCGCCCGACGCCCGTCTGCACCTCGTCGAGGACGAGGAGGGTGCCGGTGGCGGCGGTGATGGCGCGGACCGCCTTGAGGTAGCCGGGGGGCGGGACGACCACGCCGTTCTCGCCCTGGATCGGCTCGACGATCACCAGCGCCGTGTCCTCGGTGACCGCGGCTGCCAGCGCCTTCGCGTCGCCGTACGGGACGTGGGTGACCTCGCCCGGCAGCGGCAGGAACGGCTCCTGCTTGCCCGGCTGCCCGGTGAGCGCGAGCGCGCCCATGGTCCGGCCGTGGAAGCCGCCCTGCGTGGCCACCATGTGCGAACGCCCGGTCAGCCGCCCGATCTTGAAGGCGCCCTCGTTGGCCTCGGCACCGGAGTTGCAGAAGTACACGCGGCCGTCGCGCCCGAAGAGCTGGAGCAGCCGTTCGGCGAGCGCGACGGGCGGCTCGGCGACGAAGAGGTTGGAGACATGGCCGAGGGAGGCGATCTGCTTGCTGACGGCCTCGACGATCGCGGGATGGGCGTGGCCGAGCGCGTTCACCGCGATCCCGCCGACGAAGTCGAAGTACTCCTTGCCGTCGGCGTCCCAGAGCTTCGTGCCCTCGCCGCGGACGAGGGGCAGCCGTGGAGTGCCGTAGTTGTCCATGAGCGCGCCCTGCCAGCGCGTGGTCAGCTGCTCATTGCCGGTCACGCCGCGTCCCCCTTTTTCTTGTCGTCCTCGTCCGGCACGACCATCGTGCCGATGCCCTCGTCGGTGAAGATCTCCAGCAGGATCGAGTGCTGGACGCGGCCGTCGATGACGCGGGCGGTGTGCACTCCGTTGCGTACGGCGTGCAGACAGCCCTCCATCTTCGGGACCATGCCGCTGGCCAGCTCGGGCAGCAGCTTCTCCAGTTGCTTCGCGGTGAGGCGGCTGATCACCTCGTCGGAGTTCGGCCAGTCCTCGTAGAGGCCCTCGACGTCCGTGAGGACCATGAGGGTTTCGGCGCCAAGTGCCGCAGCGAGTGCCGCAGCCGCCGTATCAGCATTGACGTTGTAGACATGTCCGTCGTCCTGGGAACGGGCGATCGAGGAGATGACCGGGATCCTGCCGTCCTGGAGCAGTGCCTCGATCGCGCCTGTGTCGATTGCGGTGATCTCGCCGACCCGCCCGATGTCGACCAACTCCCCGTCGATCTCGGGCTGGTGCTTGGTGGCGGTGATGGTGTGCGCGTCCTCGCCGGTGAGCCCGACGGCGAGCGGCCCGTGCTGGTTGAGCAGCCCGACCAGCTCGCGTTGTACGTGTCCGGCCAGGACCATCCGTACGACGTCCATGGCATCCTCGGTGGTGACCCTGAGGCCCGCCTTGAACTCGCTGACGATGCCGTGCTGGTCGAGCGCGGCGCTGATCTGCGGTCCGCCGCCGTGCACGACGACGGGCTTGAGGCCGGCGTGGTGGAGGAACACGACGTCCTGCGCGAACGCGGCCTTCAGCTCTTCGTCGATCATGGCGTTGCCGCCGAACTTGATGACGACGGTCTTGCCGTTGTGCCGCACCAGCCAGGGCAGCGCCTCGATGAGGATCTGCGCCTTGGGCAGGGCCGTGTGCTTACGAGTAGTGCTCATGACGAATACGCGCTGTTCTCGTGGACGTAGTCCGCGGTGAGGTCGTTGGTCCAGATCGTGGCCGTCTCGCTGCCCGCGGCGAGGTCGGCGACGATATGCACCTCGCGGTAGCGCATGTCGACCTTGTCGCGGTCCTCGCCGACGCCGCCCTTCTTGCAGACCCATACACCGTTGATGGCGACGTTCAACTGGTCGGGCTCGAAGGCGGCTTGGGTCGTACCGATGGCGGAGAGGACGCGGCCCCAGTTGGGGTCTTCGCCGTGGATCGCGCACTTGAGGAGGTTGTTGCGGGCGATGGAGCGGCCCACCTCGACGGCGTCGTCCTCGCTCGCCGCGTTGATCACCTCGACCTTGATGTCCTTGCTGGCACCCTCGGCGTCCCGGATCAGCTGCTGCCCGAGGTCGTCACAGACTGCGCGTACGGCCTCGGCGAACTCGGCGTATTCCGGGGTGACTTGGGAGGCGCCGGAGGCGAGCAGCAGGACGGTGTCGTTGGTGGACATGCAGCCGTCGGAGTCGACGCGGTCGAAGGTCGTACGCGTGGCCGCCCGCAGCGCCTTGTCCAGTACGTCGCTCTCCACGTCGGCGTCCGTCGTCAGGACGACGAGCATGGTGGCGAGGCCGGGAGCGAGCATCCCGGCGCCCTTGGCCATCCCGCCGACGGTCCAGCCGTTCCCTTGGACGACCGAGGTCTTGTGCACGGTGTCGGTGGTCTTGATGGCGATGGCGGCCTTCTCACCACCGTGCTCGGTCAGTTGTTGTGCCGCTGCCTCAACTCCCGGCAGCAGCTTGTCCATCGGGAGCAACAGCCCGATGAGCCCGGTGGAGGCGACGGCGATTTCCCCGGCGTTGTGACCGAGCACCTCGGCGACCTTCTCGGCGGTGGCGTGCGTGTCCTGGAAGCCCTTGGGTCCCGTACAGGCGTTGGCACCACCGGAGTTGAGGACGACGGCGGAGACGAGGCCGCCCTTGAGGACCTGCTCGGACCACAGCACCGGCGCGGCCTTCACACGGTTGGAGGTGAAGACGCCCGCGGCGGCCAGACGGGGCCCGTTGTTGACCACGAGGGCCAGGTCCGGGTTGCCGTTCTCTTTGATGCCTGCTGCGATGCCCGAGGCGGTGAAGCCCTTGGCAGCGGTGACGCTCACTGTGACTCCTTGTTCGCTTCTCCGCCCGTGCAGCGCAGAGGTGCGGATTTCGTCGTTGTCTGCGGCCCGGCGGCTGCACGTGCTCCCCCAGCTACCTCCCCCAGACTTCGTCCGGGAGGTGCCCCCAGGCGGTACCCCCAGCTCACGGTGCGACTCCGATCGTGGAAAGACCCGTGTCCTCGGGCAGCCCGAGGGCGATGTTCATGCTCTGCACCGCGCCGCCCGCGGTGCCTTTGGTGAGGTTGTCGATGGCGCTGATCGCGATGATGCGGTGCGCGGCGGCGTCGTACGCGACCTGGATCTGAACGGCGTTGGAACCGTAGACGGACGCGGTCGCCGGCCACTGCCCTTCCGGCAGCAGATGTACGAAGGGCTCGTCGCCGTACGCCTTCTCGTACGCGGCGCGCACGGACTCGGCGGTGACGCCGCGGCGGGCCTTGGCGGTGCACGTGGCGAGAATGCCGCGCGGCATCGGGGCGAGGGTCGGTGTGAAGGAGACGGTGACGGGCTCGCCGGCTGCCGCGCCGAGGTTCTGGATCATCTCGGGGGTGTGCCGGTGGACGCCGCCGACGC
Source organism: Streptomyces sp. NBC_00286 (assembly GCF_036173125.1). NCBI lineage: Bacteria > Bacillati > Actinomycetota > Actinomycetes > Kitasatosporales > Streptomycetaceae > Streptomyces > Streptomyces sp. NBC_00286. Next base: position 8,466,977 of record NZ_CP108054.1, on the reverse strand, counting down.
CGTACGGCGACATGGAGCCCATGACTTCGCTGCCCAGCAGGTGCGGCTTGGGCGTCTTGCCCGCGCCGGAGGTCCCGGAGGCGGCGACGATCACGGCTTCGGGTTCGGCGAGCCCGGCCACGTACGCGGGAACGAGGGCGAGCGAGGCGGCGGTCGGGTAGCAGCCGGGTACCGCGATGCGCTTGGACCCCTCCAGCGCGGCGCGGCCACCCGGCAGTTCGGGAAGCCCGTAGGGCCAGGTCCCGGCATGCGCGGAACCGTAGAACTTCTCCCAGTCCCCCGCGTCCTTGAGCCGGAAGTCGGCGCCCATGTCGACGACGAGGACATCCGGCCCGAGCTGCTCGGCAACGGCGGCGGACTGGCCATGAGGCAGAGCGAGGAAGACGACATCGTGCCCGCCGAGGACGTCGGGGCTGGTCTCCTGGAGCACACGGTCGGCGAGCGGCAGCAGATGCGGCTGCAGCGCACCGAGCCGCTGCCCCGCGTTGGAGTTGCCGGTCAGAGCGCCGATCTCGATCTCGGGGTGCGCCAGGAGCAGCCGCAGCAGTTCCCCACCCGCGTACCCACTCGCTCCGGCCACCGCCGCACGTACCGCCATGGAACCCTCCTCCTAGACGGCATGACTATACGCTTCTATGCACGTTTATGCAATCAAGGTATATGGACCATGGAACCGGTACTGCTTTGGCCCTGTCTGTCGAGCCATGGCCGCAGCAGGGTGAGGGGACGCCGAACTTCGCGGAGGTCCCCTTTGAGTATCGCGTTCTTGCTGACCACCCTGGTTGTGGTGGTCACCCCGGGCACGGGAGTGGTGTACACCCTCGCGGCCGGGCTGTCCCATGGCCGCCGGGCGAGCGTGGTCGCCGCACTCGGCTGCACCCTCGGGATCGTGCCGCACCTCGCGGCGACGATCACCGGCCTCGCCGCACTGCTGCACACCAGCGCGGTCGCCTACGAGACGGTGAAGTACCTCGGGGTCGGCTATCTGCTGTTCATGGCGTGGACGATGCTGCGGGACAAGGAGGCGTTGGCGGTCGCGCAGGAAGCCGAGCCGCGGCCGGTGGTCCGGGTGATCGTCTCCGGTGTGCTGGTCAATCTGCTCAACCCGAAGCTCACGATGTTCTTCGTCGCGTTCCTGCCGCAGTTCGTGCCCGCCGGCGCATCCGGCTCTCTTGGCGCGATGCTCCGGCTCAGTGCTGTCTTCATGGGGCTCACCTTCGTCGTCTTCGTCGCGTACGGGATGTGCGCCGCCACCGTACGCAGCCGCGTACTGGCCCGGCCGCGGGTGATGACCGGCATCCGTCAGGTGTTCGCAGCCTGCTTCGTGGCCCTGAGCGCGCGGCTGGCGGTGGCGTGATCATGCACTTTCGGCATGCGGATGCCATCTGGTCCGACTACCCCGAGCTCACCGCTGGAGCTCTGTACGCCACCGGAGTCGGCTTCGGTGCCGCCATCGATGTCGGCCCGCGCGTCGCTGAATACACCGAACGTGCTGCGGCCCGGCTGACTGGCGCCACCGAGGGCGCGTTCCCCGAAGTGCTGGCCTGGAGGCGAGCCTTCTCCCGCATGGGGCTCAAGCCCACGCAGTACCGGTGCGCCGCGGAGTCGCTGCTGCGGCGGTTGCGGAAGGAGGGGACACTGCCGCGCATCCATCCGGTGGTCGACCTGTGCAACGCGATCTCGGTCGCCCACGCGGTCCCGGTCGCGGTCCTCGACGCCGACCGCATCGTCGGCCCCTTGCTCGAGGTGCGCCACGCCCGCGGTGACGAGCACTACACGACCTTCGGCGGCGCCACCGAGCACCCGGCACCCGGTGAGGTGATCTTCGCCGACTCCGCCGGACGGGCCCATGCCCGTCGCTGGACCAACCGGCAAAGCGGCCATTCCGCGGTTGGTGAGCACACCAGCACGTTCCTCGTAGTGGCGGAGGCCATGCATGACGACGGCGCGCAGGCCGTCCCGGAGCTGCTGAAGACAGTCGCCGAAGAGTTGGCCACGCACTGGCCTTCGGCCGACCCCACGGCCGCCGTCCTCACCTCATCCTCACGGGAATTCGTCTTTGGCTGCTGATCTGGCTGTTGATCTGGCTGCTGAGAATCTCCCCGGCGGCGAGCAGGAGCCGAAGTGGCGCCTGACACCATGGGCCTGGTGAACCAGGGGAGACAGGAAACGGGCGGACCGGCCGCCGTACGTGCGACGCAGACCACGTCGGCGAACAGCGGCTCTCCCTCGGCCTATGGCTCGGATTTCCTGCAGCTCGACGCTGGGGAAGCGCCCGTGGGTGGCAAGTCGGACTGGCTGGCCGGGCGCCTGCGCGAGGCGATGGCCGATGGCCGGCTGACGGTGGGCAGCAGCCTGCCGCCCACCCGGGTACTCGCCGCCGAGTTGCGGGTGTCTCGTGGGGTGGTCGCTGAGGCATACCGGCGGCTGACCGAGGACGGTCACGTCGAAGGACGTCGACGCGGCGGGACCGTAGTGGTCGCGGTTCCCATCGCTGTGTCGCCCATGGCATCTCCCGGGACCGGGGCCGGAGCCAGGGCCGGGACCTCACAGCCTTCGGCCCCGGCCACCGCCAGGGGAGCCGTGCCCAGCACGCTGTTCGTCGGCGAACCGGGCAACGACATCTTCGACGCGCTGCGTGCCGTCCGTGCCCGCATCGACTTCACCCCCGGCCAGCCCGATCTGACCGCGTTCCCCCGAGCGGCCTGGCTGAGAGCGGAACGAACCGTGCTCACCGAGTTGTCCGCCGAGAACCTCGGCTACGGCGACCCTCGCGGCACCCCGCAGCTGCGCACTGCCATCGCCGGCTGGCTGGCACGCAGCCGCGGCATCCGGGCGGACCCGGACGAGGTGTTGGTCGTCGCCGGTACCGCGCAGGCGCTCACCCTGCTGCACCCGGTGCTGCGGGCGGACGGCATCGACGGCGTCGCAGTTGAGGACCCGGGCTCACTCGGCACCCGCCAGCATCTGCAGAACGGAGCCCTGGCCACCCCACCGGTGCCCCTCGATGACAGCGGTGTGCGCGTGGAGGCCCTGCTCGCCACCGGTGCTCGTGCGGTACTGCTCACGCCCGCCCACCAATTTCCCACCGGCGTGGTGTCCAGCGGCGAGCGCCGCCGCGAACTGCAGCGCTGGGCCCAGGACGGCGGGCTGATTCTGGAGGACGACTACGATGCGGAACACCGCTACGACCGGCCGCCGGTCCCCGCGCTCCGCGCGCTGCTCGCCGACCACGTGTGCTACATGGGCAGCGTGTCCAAACTGCTCGCACCGGCGCTGCGCATCGGCTGGGTGATACCGCCGCGCCGCCACCGTGACGCCCTGATCGACGCAAAACGCTTCACCGACCTGGGCAACGCCGTGCTGCCCCAGTTGGTGCTCGCCCGCCTGATGGACTCCGGAGACCTGGAACGGCATCTGCGGCTGCTGCGCGGCCGTCACCGGCGGCGCCGCGACGCGATGATCAATGCCATCGCCGAACACCTGCCGGGCGCGGTCGTGCACGGCGCAGCGGCCGGTCTTCACCTGACCATCACCTACCGGGCAGAAGTCCCCGACCCCGAGCTCGCCACCGCCGCACTGGCCCGCGGCGTGAAGTGCCAGCCACTGTCGTGGCACCGTCAGTTGCCCGGACGCCCCGGCCTCGTCCTCGGCTATGCGGCCACCCCGGCCGGCGCCATCGCCGAAGGAATCGCGATACTCGGCGAGGCACTACGCGAACTGGCCTGAAGAACTCTGGAGGGTTCCGTGATGCGCGAGACGCCTCCGGTGTTGTGGCTGGGCGGGCCGCCCGGGGCCGGCAAATCGACCGTGGCCCGAGTGCTCGCACGGCGGCACGGGCTGCGGTGGTACAACGCGGACGCCCACACGTGGGGGCACCGGGACCGGGCGATCGCGGCCGGGCACACGGCCGCGATCACGTGGGAGCGGATGCCGCGCGCCGAGCGATGGACTGCGCCCGTCGAGGACATGGTCGCGATGTCGCTTCATCATGAGCGTGGCCGGATGATCGTCGACGACGTACGCGCGCTCCCGCCCTCGCCCCTCGTCATCGTGGAGGGCACGCCCGTCACACCGCCCGTCACGGGTCCGTCCGGCCGGGCGGTATGGCTGCTGCCGACGGCCGAGGTCCAGCACGACCGGCTCGTCGATCGGGGTATGGCGGCGGGCGTGGGCGCCTTCCGGCTGTATCAGGCGCTGCGGCGGGAAATCGAGACGCAGGTCGAGGAGTACGGCGGGCGCAAGCTGATCGTCGACGGGCGTCAGAGCGTGGCGAACACCGTCGCCGCGGTCGAGGCGCTGTTCGCCGACGCCCTGGCCGAAGGGCCCGTGGCGGCGACGGCGGCCGAGCGCCGACGACTTCTGCGGTACGCCAACAGAGCCGTCGTCTTCCAGCACCAGCAGTTCGCCGCCCGGCCCTGGGCTCCGCCGGGTGCGCTGAGCACGGTGTACGGGTTCGCGTGTGAATGCGGCAACGAGGCGTGCACGGCGGACGTGGAGCTGGCCGTCGCCGACTTTCCGCCGCCTCCCGACGACAGTGCCCCGCCGGTACTGGCACCTGGGCACAACGCGATCATGGAATGTGACCGGTCCGGAGGCTGAGTACGCCGGGCTCACAAGGACACGGCAACTCAGGGTCGCTCTCCGTCCGTAGAAGGAGGCGTCCCCGGAGCAGCCCCAGGGATAGGCCCCTCCCTCCGCACGACGCCCGTGGTACCGGCCCCATGGTCCGCTGGATTGCATGGCGATGAACAGGCGAACGGCGGTGCAGGCGTTGGGGCTCGGTTCCTTGGGGATCGGTTCGTTGGGGTTCAGAAGCGGCCCGGAGAATCGCAAGGCGGCGATCACTGTGCAGGGCGAGTCGGCCGCCCGTACCGACATCCCGACGGGCCGGGACCGCCGGGCCTCGGGCGGCGCGTTACTGGCCCTGGCGACCCCTCAACCTCCCCCGGAAAAGGGCTGGTACGCGACGTACGAGGTCGATGTCCCCGCCGAAGGGCCCTACCGGCTGATGGCGGTGGCCACGGTGCCCGTCGAGCAGCCGCATATCGAGGAGATCGGCTGCTACTTCAAGCTCGCGGTGGGCGACGGGCCCCTCGTGCCGGTCGCCCGCTCGCAGCCGTACTGGTACGAATCCGTGCCCGCATGGGGCGATCTCTCCGAACTCGCCCTAGCGGTCGTCGAGTTGGAACGCGGTCGAAATACGATCACCTTCGTCGTCGACGAACCGACCGTGCTGGCCGACTCCACCGGTTACCGCTTCCTCCTCGACCGCTTCACGCTCACGCCCGTCGCCCGCGTCGCGCCGCTCGGCGTCCACCTCGGGGCTCCGTCCCGCAACCTGGGTACGTACCGGGGCGACGAGCCCCAACTCCCGCAACTGACCTTCGTCCTGGAAGCGCGCACGCAACAGCGCCGCACGCTGCCTTTCACCGTCACCGACTACTTCGGCAACGAGGTCGCGCGAGGCCAGGCGACCATCCCGACCGGCCAGGCGCAGACATCGATCGCACTCCCAGCACTGCGCCAACTGCCCCCGGGCCACTACCGGGTGACAGCCCCCGGCGTCACCGGCTGCTTCGCCCGGCTCCCCGAGCGACGGCCCGTCACCGGCCCCGGCAACCGCTTCGGCGTCAACACCTACATCTTCTCCCTCGTCCCGCCCTCCCGCCTCGATGCCTTCGCCGCCGCGATGAAGGACATGGGCGCCGGATACGTACGCGACGGGATGTCCTGGCCCGCGGCCGAGCCGCGCCCCGGCACGTACGACACGCAGGTGTACGACGACGTCCGGCGGGCCTTCCACCGCCACGGGCTCCCAACGCTCGACGTACTGACCACCGCCCCGGAGTGGGCGATGACGGAGGCCTCGTTGCCGCTGGCCGCCGATCTGCGGGACGCGTACCGTTACGCCGCCCATCTGGCCGCCGCCTCGCCCGACGCGATCCAGCTGTCGAACGAGCCCGACGTCGACACGACAAGCTCCACCGGCGACCAGCACGCGGCCTTCGTGAAGGCGGCGGCGCTCGGGATCGCGGACGCGGGTCCGGCCACCACGGTCACCGTGCTGCCCGGCATCGCCGACGCGGGCAGCTACTTCCAGATCTTGATGCTGCAGAACGACGTGGCCCGTTACGCCGACGCCTGGGGCTTCCACGGCTACCCGGACCCGAGGGACCAGGACGAACCCGAGGTCCCCGAATCGGCCGATGCGCAAAGGGAGTTGCGCCGTCTCTACGGGGCCACGCGGCAGCCGATGTGGATGACCGAGTCCGGAGTCATGCTCAACGCGCGGCCCGGCAAGGATCTCACTCCTGCCCAACAGGCCGTCCAGGCCCGCTATCTCGTCCGCGCGACCGTGCTGAGCCTGGCGGCCGGTACGGGGAAACAGTTCTGGTTCGGCGCGCCGCCCATCCACGACGAGGGCGTGTACTTCGGGCTGCTCAGCCGCGACTTCCAGCCCTGGCCCGCCTACAGCGCCCACGCCGCGCTCACCTCGCTGCTCGGCGAGGCACGTTTCCTGGAGCGGCTGTCCGACACGTGCTACATGTTCGCAGCGGGGGCGGGACGGCGCGTCACGGTGGCCTGGGGACCGACAGCGGAGGCGGTGTCGGAGGTGGAGATTCCGGTGGTGTCCGGGGTGACAGCCGAGGTGTACGACATCATGGGCCGCCGCGTGGGGGCCGTCGGGCCCGAAGGGCGGGTGAAGGTCGCGCAGGACCCCGTCTATGTCGTACAAGAAGGCATACGGGAAGTGCTGCCGGTGGAGGACTCTGACTCCCACCCCGCCACCCGGAACCTGTCGGTCGCCGAGCACATCGTGCTCAGCCAGCGATTCGACCTCGCGAACGCCGCGCCCAACAAGGCCGACGGCGACGCCGAACCGCCCCTCGGCTACCGGCTGTCCACCACGACCCGGATGGCCGTCGACGCCTACAACTTCAACGCCAGGCCCCAGACCGTCGAGCTGACCGGCCGCGCCTTCGGCGGCTGGACGGTACGGCCTACCCGGCCGCGGGACCGGATCACCGTGCCACCCAAGGGCCGTACGAGCGTGGAGTTCACCGTCGTCGCCGGGGAGGGAGTGCGCCGGGGCGTGGACTACCCGCTGGTCTTCGAGGCGACGATTCCCACCGCGGACGGCGACCGCACCGTCCCGCCCTCCGTCTCCCGTATCCAGCGCAGATCCCGCAGGCGCGGCAGGCCGATCCCGCTCGCCCCCTCCATCACCCGGCTCACACCGGCCGGCGGGGCCACGGTCGACGGTCCCGAGGTCTGTGTACAGGCCCGGATCACCGACACGCTGTCGGGCGTGGACGCGGCGCGCGTCGATGTCGAGGTCGACGGCCGACGCGCGCCCTGCCACTACGACCCGGCCACCGGACGGCTGACGGCCACCCTGCGCCTTCGGCCGGGTCGCCACGAGATCTGGGTCCGGGCGTACAACAGGGCGCACGCCCCGGCGCAGGCATCCGTGTCGGTGACGGTACGCGAGTAGCCGGGCAGGCCCATCAGCCCGCTGAGGCAGCTCAGTCCGCGATCATCCGGTTGCCGAACCATCCCCTGCGCGCGGTGTTGCGCTCCCGCTGACGACGTACGACATAACGGCCGGGCGCGATGCCGGTGCCGCCGTGCTCCAGGTACGCGCCCTCTCCCCTCCCCGCCCCTTGCGAGCCGCGTAGGCCCCGCGCCGCTCCCGCAGCCGGTTACCGCACTTCGTCGTGCACCACGCAGCTGCGGGGATGACACGCCCTTTCGGCTTCATCATGGGTCCAGGGAGTTCTCAGCGAGGCAGTGTGACGAGCCCCGTCTCATAGGCGGTGATCACGAGTTGGACCCGGTCTCGGGCGCCCAGTTTGGTGAGGAGTCGGGACACGTGCGACTTGGCGGTGGCCACCGTGATGAAGAGATCCTCCGCGATCTCGGTGTTCGACCGGCCGCGTCCGACCAGGGTCAGGACTTCCCGTTCCCGCTCGGTGATGCCCTCGACCGGCCGTGGGGAGGGCTCCGGGACGGCCGCGGGGCGCCCGACGAAGTCCGCGATCAGACGGCGCGTCACACTCGGTGCGATCAGTGCGTCGCCGGCGGCGACCACGCGGATGGCCGCGAGGATGTCGTCCAGCGCCATGTCCTTGACCATGAAGCCGCTTGCGCCTGCCCGGAGCGCGCCGTAGACGTGGTCGTCCTCGTCGAAGGTGGTCAGGACGAGGACGCGGGTCGTCGCCGGACCGGCCGTGATCAGGCGAGTGGCCTCGATGCCGTCCATGCCGGGCATCCGGATGTCCATCACCGCAACGTCGGGGCTGACATCCCTGACCAGTTGGACCGCCTCGGCCCCGGTGGCGGCCTCACCGACGACCTCCAGGTCGGGGTGGTCGGCCAGGAGCACGCGCAGACCGGACCGCACCAGCGGCTGGTCGTCGGCGAGCACGACCCGGACGGTCATCGGGCCTCCACTGGGACTCCGACAAGTTCGGGCAGCGGCAGCCGCGCCGCCACCCGGAAGCCGCCCTCGGGACGTGGCCCGGCGCTGAGGTGGCCGTTCAGCAGGCCGACCCGCTCCCGCATACCCACGAGGCCGAAGCCGTGGGCCGGGCCGTTCGCGGTGGCGCCGCGCCCGTCGTCGACGACCTCCACGGACAGCTCCTCGTCTCCGTAGCGGATGGCCACCCGGCAACGCCCGGTATCCGCGTGGCGGACCACGTTGGTCAGTGCCTCCTGCACGATCCGGTAGGCGGACAGGTCGATGTCGGCAGGCAGGGGACGCTGCTCTCCGCTGCGGCGCACGTCGACGCGTACCCCCGCGTCCGCCGTCGCCGCCGCCAGCCGTTCGAGGTCCGCCAGCCCCGGCGAGGGTGCGAGCGCTGCCTTCCCCGAAGTCGCCGCGTCCAGGTCGGCCTGACGGAGCGCCACCAGTGTGCGCCGAAGGCCCGAGAGGGTCTCTCTGCTGGTCGTCTCGATGGCGCGCAGGGCCTCGCGGGCCTCTGCAGGCTGCGTCTGGATGACCCGGCTCCCCACCCCGGCCTGGATGGCGATGATGCCGATACTGTGCGCGATCATGTCGTGCAGTTCCCGTGCGATCCGCAGCCGTTCGGCGGTCACGGCCTCGGCCACCTCCTGCGAACGCAGCGCCACCGCGTGCTGGTGGCGCTCGCGGCTCAGCAGACCGGCCATGCAGGACGCGGCCATCGCCAAGAGGGCGATCACTGCGTTGACGGTCAGGCTGTCCCCGTGCGCGAAGCTGCCGATCACCAGAAGCTGCACGGCGAAAGACACGGCCACGGCGGCGATCGAAGCCCGGCGCGTGCAGGTGGCGACAATGAAGCCCAGGACGAGGTCCACCGCCAGATACGACAGGAACTGGCCCTGGTACGACACCGACAGGCTCGGATGGACGGAGCCGGGAGTGAACACCACCACGGCGGTGGCTCCGAAGAGCGTCAGGGCCAGAGCCAGCAGCGGCATCCGTCGCAGCACCCCGACGAGCAGGCTCACCGCCAGCAGAGACCCGACGCCATGGACCGTGCCCGAAGCCCGCGTCGCACCCCCCACCAGCAGAACCAGCACGAAAAGGTAGAGGACGCCCCCCACCCAGGCCGTGGCCTTCGTCCTCGTCATCTGCGGTGTGCCCTGTCGAGTGAGCGGCCGCGATGCGCAACGCGTGCAGGTAGCGGGGCAGTTGATGTGGCGTCCATGCCGCGAGACTAACCAGCCGCCGCCCGCGCGTCATCGGCCCGGGGACGTACGCCCGCGGGCCAACCCGGCCGCGCGATTGCCGCCCACGGCCCCATGACCGGGCGGGGGCCTCCCGGCAGGGTTGCCTTGTGATCGAAGTCAACGAACTCACCAAGCGCTACGGCAGCAAGACGGCCGTCGACCAGCTGTCCTTCACCGTGCGGCCGGGCCAGGTCACCGGATTCCTCGGCCCCAACGGAGCAGGCAAGACCACCACCCTGCGGATGATCCTCGGCCTGGAGGTGCCCACCGGCGGCACCGCCACCGTCAGCGGCGTCCCCTTCCGCAGCCACCGGCGCGGGCTGCGGCACGTCGGCGCCCTCCTCGACGCCAACCAGGTCCACGGCGGACGCAGCGCCGCGGCGCACCTGTCCGCCCTGGCCCGCAGCAACGGCATCCCGCTGCGCCGGGTGGACGAGGTGCTACAGGAGGTGGGGCTGGCCGAGGCGGCGACCCGCCGCATCGGCGGGTTCTCGCTCGGCATGAAGCAGCGGCTCGGGATCGCCACCGCGCTGCTCGGCGACCCGCCAGTGCTGATGTTCGACGAGCCGGTCAACGGGATGGACCCGGAGGGCGTGCTCTGGATGCGCCGCCTCTTCAGGCGCCTGGCGGCCGAGGATCGCACGGTCTTCCTCTCCAGTCACCTGATGTCGGAGATGGAGAACACCGCCGACCACCTCATCGTCATCGGCCGGGGCCGGCTCATCGCCGCCGAGTCACTACGGGACTTCGCCGCCCGCAGCACCCGCCGCAGCGTCGTGGTGGGCACGCAGCAGGCCGCCGAGCTGACAGCGGTGCTGACCGCCGCGGGCGCGTCGGTCGAGCCGGAGGGCTCGGCGGGCGCCGAGAAGCTTGCCGTGACCGGGCTGCCGGCGGACCGAATCGCAGCGCTCGCCTTCGAGAACCAGATCCTGCTGAACGAGCTGACCACCCGGACCGCCTCACTGGAGGAGGCCTTCATGGAACTCACCGCCGACAGCGTCGAATACCTGGCAGGACAGCCCTGATGAGCACACTCCCCTCCGGTCCCCCGCCCAGCTCGGCCGCGCCCGTCGCCGAACCGTCCGCCCGCTTCCGCGACCTGGCCGCCGCCGAGTGGATCAAGGTGCGGTCCCTGCGCTCCACCCCGTGGGTCATCGCACTCACCACTCTGTTCGTCATCGGGTCCTCCGCCGCGGCGGCGCTGGCGGGCTACAACAGCCTCGCGGACTCCGGCGCGAGTACGCGGGAGCCCCGCGGCTTCCTGCCCTTTGACGCCTATCCGCCGGCCGGCTACATGACGCTGATGCTCGTCGCCGGCAGCATCGGCGCCCTCACCGTCGTCAGCGAGTACAGCAGCGGCCTGATCCGCACGACCACCGTGGCCGTCCCCGCCCGCGGCTCGGTGGTGCTGGCCAAGGCGGTCGTCACCGCCACGCTGTGGACCGTGGTCGGCATGGCCATCTCCACCGGTTCCTTCCTGATCTCCCAGGCCATCCTGAACGGGCAGCAGGCCGGCGTCCCGATCACCCACCCCGGGGTGTTCCGGGCGCTGGCGGCATCCGCGCTACTGGCCCCGGTCTGCGCACTGACCGGCCTGGGCCTCGGCGTCCTGATCCGGCACAGCGCAGCGACCGTGCTCACCGGCGCCTTCACGCTGCTGATGCTGCCCACGCTCTTCTCGCAGAGCGCGCGCTGGTCCGCCGACATCAACCACACGATGGTGGTGAGTGCCTGGAGGCGTCTGGTCCAGAACTGGGAGCCGTCGCCCGACACTCACATCTTCATCCCCACGGTCCCCGGCTCCTGGATCGTGTACGCGCTCTGGCCACTGATCGCAGTCGCACTCGCCGTGGCCGTCGTGCGCCGCCGCGACGTGTGAACGTCACGGCGGAGGGTCGACACGCCGGCCGAGGGAGTGCGGGCGGCTCAGGCGTACTTCGGCACCTGAGCCGCCCGCCGGACCACCTTTCCGGGGGTCCTGTCGGATCACTTCTTCCTGATCCTTCGGGTCACACTTCCGTGATCCGTCGGATCACCTCTCCTTGATCCTCAGGAACGTGACCGAGTTCCCCGGGAAGGTGTACGTGAACTTGCTGCTCACGCCCTCGAAGGTGGACCTCACCGGGGCAACAGGCGTCTCCGTCTCGGAGTTGACCGCGTCTGGTGCCGCCTTCAGCGTGGTCACGGCGGCCTTCTTCGACGTCTTGAGGCCGCCGAGGTCGATCGCCGTACGGGCGTCCGCCGCCTGGGCGTTGACCACCTTGACGATCACATCGCCGGTCTTCGCGTCCCGCGTGACGACCTGGCGGAACGGCTCGGCCGGCTTGTCGTCCTTGAAGCTGCCCCACTCCTTGCCGTCGAGGTAGAGGGTCACCTGGCGGCCGCGGACCTTGACGTCGACGTCGTACGCGCGGCCCGTCTCGATCGATCCGGCCTTGGAGATGAGCGTCGACTTGCCGCCGTCCGAGGCCTGTTCCACGGCGGACTGGGTGTTGTTCCAGCCGCCGAGGTTCCACCAGTAGTAGTTGCCGGTGTCCTTGACGCCGAAGGCTACGAGGAAGCCCTCCTTGCCGGACTTCTTGGTGGCCTTCACATGCAGGTCGTAGTCGTGCCAGGCCGGGTCGCCCGCCGACACCATGGTGTTCTCGGCGGCCTCGTCGGTCTGCACGTACTGCCCGTCCTGGACGCTCCAGCTGCCGCCGCCCGTGTGTGTCCACTTCGAGGCGTCACCGGAGAAGTCGTCGCTGAGCAGCGTCGAACCGTCCGCGCCGGTCACCTTCACATCGTCGTACGCGGCACTCGTCGCCCAGGTCGACAGACCGACCGCACCCGAGATCGGGCCGCTCACCGAGGGCGTACCGGTCGCCTTGGAGGGCACGACCCGGTCGCCGACGTTGCGCATGAACAGCTTCTGGACCTCGTAGCTGGCCGAGTTCCAGGAGGCGTGGTTGTTGAACCAGATCATGTCGGGACGCCACTGCACGTAGTCCTCGTTGGCGAGCAGCGGGGCGTACGAGGCGAGCTTCACGATGTCCGCGTTGCGCTCCAGGCCGGTCATGAACGCGGCTTCGGAGAGGGCGTTCTTGAAGGCGTTGCCCTGGGAGGCGTACTCGCCGAGGAAGACCTTGGGGCCGTTCCTGTCGTACGAGTCGTAGCGGTCGTTGTTCTGCAGGAACCACTGCGGGCTGTTGTAGTAGTGCTCGTCGACCATGTCGACGTTGCCCTCACGGTTGAGCTTCCAGGCCGTGTCGAAGGTCGAACCGCTGTCGTCCGGGCCGGAGTTGGAGATGACGGTGATGTCCGGGTACTTCGCCTCGATGGCCGCGCGGAACTGCTTGAACCGTTCGAAGAACTCGTTCGGCAGGTTCTCCTCGTTGCCGACGCCGAGGTGGGTGAGGTTGAAGGGCTTCGGGTGGCCCATCTGCGCCCGCTTCTTGCCCCACTCGCTGGTCACGGGGCCGTTGGCGAACTCGATGAGATCGAGAGTGTCCTGGATGTGCCGCTTCAGCAGAGCGTCGTCATCCGTGGCCTTGTTCTGGCCGCAGCCGGTGACGAGGGCGGGCACGACGGGCAGCGGCATCGCGCCGATGTCCTCGGAGAACTGGAAGTACTCGTAGTAGCCGAGGCCGTAACTCTGGTTGTAGCCCCAGAAGTTGGCGTTGGTGGCGCGCTGCTCGACGGGCCCGATGGTGTCCTTCCACTGGTACGAGCGCTTGCGCTGCCAGCCGGAGGCCTCGTCGTATCCCTCCATGCTGCCGGTGTTGACCAGGCAGCCGCCCGGGAAGCGCACGAAGGACGGGTCGAGAGCGGCGATCTTCTCGGCGAGGTCCTTGCGCAGGCCGTGGCCCTTGTACGTCTCGCGCGGCAGCAGCGAGATCATGTCCAGGGCTACGGGGCTGGCGGCGGTGACCGTGAGACGGCCGGTCGTGCTGGTGCGGCTCGCGGTGAACTTCGCCGTGTACTTCGCCCAGCCGCCGCGCGCGGTGACCCGCCGGGCCTCGGCGAGCGCGCCGTCGGCGTCCGCCAGGGTCACGGTGAGGGCGGCGGCCTGGTCGGCGCGGGCCCAGACCGAGAAGTTGTAGACCTTGCCCTTCTCGACCGAAATCCCGGTGTTGTAACCGGAGTTGGTGACGGATGAACCGCCGTCCAGGGAGAGGTAGGTGCGGTTGCGTTCGTGGAGGCGGCCCTCGTCGTTCACGGTCTTCGCGGTGCCCGTGGTGGCCCAGGAGGTGAGGGGCGTGTACGAGGCGTGGTCGGCTGTCGAGTACTCGAAGGACCGGTTCTGTACGAGCTCCGGATATATGCCGCCGTCCGCGGCCCGGTTGATGTCCTCGAAGAAGACGCCGTACATCGTGTCGTCGATCTTCGCGCCCTTGGTCTTCGGGTCGACGGTGATCGCATAGTCGGTGGTGTCCTCGGCTGCGGCGTTCCCCGGGGCGGCGGGGACAAGGAGCGAGGCGGCCATGATGCCTGTGGCCGTCAGGGCGAGTCTCCAGCGGGTGCGGGTGCGTGACATGGATACTCCGCGGCTCTGGTGTCGGTTGTCTCGGCTGTTCTCAGCGGTTCTCGATGGTTCGAAATGTCGAACAATGATCAATACTTCGAACGGCAAGATAGGGAGGGGGCTGGAGTGAGTCAATGGTTTGCGCAGTACACGTCAGAGACGGGGGCAGGGAGGCGGACCAGCGTGGACGATTTCTGGCCGGTGGCCGACGTTTTGGCGTATCTGGCGGGGAGTTGGCGCGTGGAGCGTTCCGTACGGGACCACGCGAGCGGGGCCGAGGGGACCTTCCGCGGCACGACGGACTTCGCACCGCTCGAAGCGGGCGGCCTGCTCCATCACGAGTCCGGCACCTTCGTCTGGCAGGGCGTCGCCCGCCCCGCCGAGCGGACACTGCGGTTCCTGCCGGGCACTGCGCCGAGCCGCGCCGACGTACGGTTCGCCGACGGCCGCCCCTTCCACGACCTGGATCTGGCCTCCGGCCGGCACACCGCCGACCACCCGTGTGCCACGGACCTCTACCGGGGCGAGTTCACCGTGCACGACGCGAACCACTGGCGAACCGTGTGGCAAGTCGGCGGTCCGGACAAGGACTTGACGCTGACGACGGACTACACGCGCGAGGGCTGACCTTCTAGGCGCAGGTTCCAGCGCCCCGCCCGGCCCATCAGCGTGACCGTCGACAGGGGGCGGACGTCGATGTTCCAGTACGTCGACGGGGGCGCCTTCAGCGCGTACACGAGCGCGGCGCGTATGACCGCCGGCTCGGCCACCGCGACGATCTTGACGCCCCCGTCGGCGGGCCGGGTGTCGAGCCAGCCGCCCACCCGCTGGATGAAGGCCAGCAGTGACTCGCCGCCGTGCGGGGCGGAGCCGGGATCGGCGAGCCAGGCGTCCACTGCGTCGGGCTCGCGGGCCATCGCCTCGCCGAGCGTGAAGCCCTGCCAGCGGCCCATGTCGCAGTCCCGCAGGGCGGGCTGGACGAGCGGGGTGTAGCCGAGGGCGTCCCCGGTGGCTCGGCTGCGCGGCGTCGGCGAGCAGTAGCGCAGCTCGGCCGCCGCCAACGGCAGCAGCAGCGGCGCCGCGCGCTGCACCTCGTCCCAGCCCTCCCGGTCGAGGGGCCGGTCGTCCCCGAACCGCTCGGCGAGCAACGGCGAGCTGCGCGCGGCGGCGACGAACGTGACCCGAAGCTGCATGCGGTGATGGTGAGCCGCACAAGTGCCAATGGCAAGAGACGTAACTCAGGAGTTACCCGGGGTGAGCAGCCCCCTGCTCGAAGGCCGTGCGCAGCCTGCGTACGCCCTCCTCGATCTCGGCGGTACTCGCCACCGCCGCGAAGCTCAGCCTCAGGTGCGCGGCGGCTGGTTCGGCGCTGAAGTAGGGGCGGCCCGGGGTGATGGCCACGCCCGCGCGCAGGGCGGTGGCGGCCAGGGCCGTCTCGTCCGTGCCGTCGGGGAGGCGGAGCCAAAGGTGGTAGCCGCCGGCGGGGATGTGCGGGAGGGCAAACTCGGGCAGGTGCAGCCGCAGTGCGGCGGTCATCGTGTCGCGGCGGTTCTTCAGCTCCGCGGCCACGGCACGCAGATGGCGGGGCCAGGCGGGCGAACCGACGAGTTCCAGGGCCGCCTCCTGGAGCGGGCGCGGCACGAAGAAGGTGTCGACGACCTGGATGGCCCGCAGCCGCTCCAGCACGGGCCCGCGGGCGGCGAGCGCGCTCACCCGGAAGCTCGGCGAGGTCGCCTTGGTCAGGGAGCACACGTGCACGACGACTCCGTCGGGATCGTCCGAGGCCAGCGGGCGCGGCAACGGCCCCGCGTCCTCGTGCACGAGACGCCGTACGAAGTCGTCCTCCACGACGAACGCACCGGCCTCGCGCACGATCCGCAGCACCTCACCGCGACGCTCGGGCGCGAGCATGGCACCCGTCGGGTTCTGGAACAGCGGCTGACAGACGAACACACGCGCTCCGGTCGCCCTGAACGCGTCGGCGAGCAGGTGGGGCCGTACACCGTCGGCATCGACCGGTACGGGTACGGGGCGGAGCCCGGCCGCTCTGGCGATCGCCAGCATGCCGGGATACGTGGGCGATTCGACGAGCACCGGCGCGCCTGGCGGAGCGAGGGCGCGCAGGGCGGTGGTCAGCGCGGACTGGCCGCCCGCCGTGATCAGCACCTCGGCGGCGGTGATCGCGCCGCCGATGCCCCGCGCGAACCACTCGCGCAGTTCCGGCAGCCCGTCCACCGGTGGTCGCCCCCAGGCGCCTGGACGGCGGCCCGCCCGGGCCAGCGCGGCGGCCATCGCCCGCTCCGGCTGCAACGAGGGGTGCAGATAGCCGCCGTTGAACTCGATGACTCCGGGCGGCGGGGCGGCCAGCGTGACGAGCACTCCGGAGGCGTCGACGGTACGCGGCACGAGTTCGGCGCTGGCATCCGCGGTGAGCGCGAGCTCCTGCCAGGAGGTGTCACCCACGACCGGCCCGTCGCCCCGCGGCCGAGCCCGGAACGCGCCGGCCCCTGGCCGGGTCACCACCAGCCCTTCGGCCGCCAGCTGCGCCAGCGCCCTCGACACGGTCACCGGGCTCACCCGGAACCGCTCGACGAGCGCTCGGCTCGACGGCAGCTTTCCACCAGGAGAGTAGCGGTCCAGCTCGCTTCTCAACTGGTTCGCCAGTTCGCCCACACTGCTACGCTCTTGCATGAGAGCACAGAGTAGCGCTACTACACCGACGCCAGTAGCGGTCTCCGCCGCCCGGGCCCGAACGGCCACCGCAAGTCCACAGCTGTCACCCCGTGGCGTCCTCCTGGCCGCCCTCGGAGTCACCGCCTTCTCCCTCACCTTCCCCGCCACCGCCTGGGGCCTCGAGGGCTTCGGCCCCTGGTCACTCGTAGCCACGCGGAGCGTCCTCGCCGCGATCATCGCCGGTATCTGTCTGCTCGCCCTCCGCGTACCGCTGCCCGCCCGCCGCCACTGGCCGGGCCTGTCCGTCGTGGCCGCCGGAGTCGTACTCGGCTTCCCCATGCTCACGACTCTCGCCCTGGAGACCTCGACCACCGCCCACGCCGCCGTCGTGGTCGGCCTGCTCCCCGTGACCACCGCGCTGTTCTCGGCCCTGCGCGTCGGCTCCCGCCCCTCCCGTGCCTTCTGGGCCGCGGCACTCGCGGGCTCCGCCGTGGTCATCGCGTTCACCGTGACACAGAGCGGCGGCGCCCTCAGCAGCGCGGACGCGTACCTCTTCGGGGCGCTGCTGGTCTGCGCGGCCGGTTACACGGAGGGCGGCAGGCTGGCCCGTGTGATGCCCGGCTGGCATGTCATCGGCTGGGCTCTGGTGCTGTGCCTGCCGCTCACGGTTCCAGCGGCCGCGGTGGCGCTCGCGTACGAGCCCGTACAGCTGACGGCGCACAGCGTGACCGGGCTGCTGTGGGTCGCGGTCGGCTCACAGTTCCTGGGGCTGGTGGTGTGGTACCGGGGCATGGCGGCGATCGGCATTCCGAAGGCCAGCCAGTTGCAGCTGGCTCAGCCCCTGCTCACACTGGTCTGGTCGGTGCTGCTCCTCGGTGAGCAGCTCACACCCGCCGCACCCCTGGCCGCCGCGGCCGTACTGGTCTGCATAGCGGTCGCCCAGCGAGCACGCGCCTGACCGGCAATACCGGGCTGACCGGCACACACCGGTGGCAACCGGCTCCACCCGCCCTAGACTGAACCCACGGAACGCTACTCCCGTGCGAGACGAGGAGGCCCTCCACATGCGTGCAAGCAAAGGCGACCACCTGCTGGTGCACGGCAGGATCGTCGGACAGCACGACCGGGTCGGGGAAGTCGTCGAAGTACTGGGGCCGGACGGCAACCCGCCGTTCCGCGTCCGCTTCGAGGACGGCCACGAGACCGTGATGTCCCCCGGTCCTGACACCACAGTCCAGCATCACGTCAGCGAGACCAAGACCCAGTAAGAGTCAGACCTCGTAAGTCAGTTCAACAGTCAGTTCAACGCGGCGGCTTCGCCGACCGCTGATAGTGGTCGGCGACCACGCGTGCCATGGCGCCGATCGGGTCGGCGCCGACCTCCCTGGCCGCGAAGAAGACATGCCCCCGCACCTGCGGGTGATCGCGGGCGAAGGTGAGGTGCCGGGACAGCTCGGCCGGGTCCTGCCAGGGCTCGGGCTGCGCGGGGTCTCCGGCCTTGTACAGCGCCTCCCCCGCATACAGCCGCGTACTGCCGTCGGGCACGACCGGTGGCGGGTGAGCCGCCACCGGTCGCTTTGCGCGTCCTACGCGGCGCCTGGGCCGACGTCCGTCGCGCTGAGCGGGGCCCGTGTGGCCGGGGACGACGACCGCTCGTCGGCGCCGGCGTCGACGCCACCGCTGCGAGCCTGGCCGTCCATGTCGTCGGTCACGAAGGCGTGGCCGCCGGTGCCGGCGTCGATCGCCGGGCTTCCCGCGCCGATCCGGTACAGCGATCCGTCGGAGGCGAGCAGCGGGTCGACCGCCCTGACGGAGCCGGAGGGCACGGACACGCCGACGGTCGCCGATCCGGTCGGCCACGCGATGTTCCCGGCGTAGGTCATGCGCACGGGTTTCTTGACCTCGTTGAGCAGCTTGCCCCGGCTGCCCGTGATGACGTTGTCGGCGATGACCGAATCGACCGGGGCAAGGTTGTAGTTGGCGCCGATCTCGATGTTCGACACGTTGTTCACGAAGGTGTTGTTCACGACGGTCGCCCGGTAGACGCGCCAGTGTGCGTTCAACGCGCCCGAGGTGTCCACGTCGCCGCCGTCGATCTGCAGCGCGGCGTCGTGGCCGGTGCCGGTCAGGCCCTCGAAGTAGTTGTTGTAGACCTTGTGGTCCTGACCGTAGATGCGGATCCCGCCGGTTCCCGCCTTGCCCTCCCCGAAGAAGAAGTTGCCGTAGAACTCACCGCGGTTCCCGTGCCGTTGGGACAGAACACCCTGCGAGGCGCGGAAGGTGTTGTGGCGGACGATGTTGTCGTTGCTCTTCACGGAGACGATCTCCGGGTCGCCGTCGCACCTCTCGAAGAGGTTCGACTCGACGACGGTGAATCCGCTCGACTGGGAGAGGCTGCTCTCTCCGACCCGGATGGCCTCCATCTCGTTGGTCGCGCGGGGGCCGATGTCACGGAAGTGGTTGTGGTCGATGCGGTCGTGCTGTGACTGCTGCTTCTCGGATCCGTCGATGGTGATGAAGTTCCCGCGCTGGCGCTTCTCCTCGAACAGGTTGTGATCGATCCGATTGTGGTGGCTGTTCTCACCCTGGATGATCACCCACTTCAGCGTGGACTCCTCGGTCAGCCGGAAGTGATTGCGGGTCAGCCGTACGTTGTTCGAGCCGGTGATCTTCAGGGTGTTGCTGTTCGTGAACTTCAGCCCCTGGAAGACGACGTAGGAGGAGTTCGCCACCTCCAGCTGCCCGGCGCCGATCACCGCCTTGCCGCGGTTCTCCGCGACGACGGTGATGGGCTGGGCGGCCGTTCCGTTCTTGCCGGTCATCTTGCCGATCGAGTACGTGCCGTCCGCGAGGACGATGCGATCGCCGGGCCGCGCGTCGCCGAACGCGCTCTTCAACGCGGTGGAGTCCGCGACACGGACCGTACGGACGGGGGCCGGATCCGTTGGGTCTGTTGGGTCGGTCGGATCTGTCGGGTCCGTTGGGTCGGTCGGATCTGTCGGGTCCGTTGGGTCGGTCGGATCCCCGCCGCCGTCACCGCCCCCGTCGGCTCCGTAGATGTCGGTCTCGGTGATGCTGGTCCAGTCGTTGACCGTGTTGCCATGGCCGACGATCCGCACATAGCGGGCCGAGGTGTCGGCGAAGTCGTACTTCTGCTGCTCAAGTGTGCTGCCGCTGCTGGTCTTCCGGGCCAGGACCGTCTTCCAGGACGATCCGTCGTCGGAGAGCTGGATGTCGAACGTGTTCTTCCTGCTGTTCCCCTGGTGCCAGGCGACCGACGCCGACCCGACGGTCTTCGCCGAGCCGAGGTCGTAGCGGATCCACGCCCCGTCGCCCTGCGACGACCAGCGGGTGCTCAGGTTGTTGTCCAGGGTGTTGGCGGGAACGTTGCCGTCATCGGGACTCGCCGTGACGTCCGCGACCGGGACCGGAGAGTCCCCGCCGGGGTCAGTCGGATCGGTCGGATCGGTGGGGTCAGTCGGGTCCGTGGGGTCCTCGCCCGCATCGACGTCGTACGTCCGAACCCAGTCGACCTCGAACACGGCCGGGCGCGGACCGCCGTTTTCAGCGAAGTTGTCCAGTTGGATGACGAGGTTCCCCAGGGGCATGTCCTGGATGTTCCCCCGGTCGGCGTTCGCGCCGTCCGCGAACCGGAACCATTGGACACCGTCGACGTAGCCGACCAGCGCCTTGGACGTCCACTCGAACGCGAAGTTGTGCCACTTCGTCATGTCCACGGGGCAGATCTCTTCGTGTTCCTTCTTGTCCGACGGGCTCTTCGGGTAGTGCAGGAACGCCCCGAGGCACTGCGCGTCGGGGTCCGAGTACTCGACCCAGTCGTACTCGCCGCGTTCGAACCGGTTGCCCTCAGTGGGCCAGATCAGGTGCAGCGGATGGTAGGGCTCGCCCTCGGAGCCGGTGTTCCGTGAGCGGGACCGGATTTCCCATCGGCCGTACTGGGTGGGCTCGTGCTGCCTGATCCACCCGGTGTCGCCGTTCGCCTCACCGCGCATGGTCATCATGCCGTCCGCGACGGTGCTGTTCTTCCCGCACCGGCGGCCGTTTCCGCTATGGCCTTCCCAGCATTGGGGCGTGCCGCCGACGCTGCCGGACGGTACGTCCCACTTCGTGGGATCCACCGGGCCGGTGTAGTTGAACTCATCGGATATCGGCAGCGGCGTGCCCCAGCCGTGCCGCTTGGCGGCCTCGGTCGAGTCCCCGTCGCCGCCGCTGCCGCCGTCGCCCCCGTCACCACCGTCGCCGTGCGTGACCTTCAGGTCGTAGATCTTCACTTGGCCGTAGTTGTCACTGCTGCACGGCTTCGAGTTGGTGCAGTTGGCCTGGGTGTACGCGCCCGCCTTGAAGTAGGCGCCGGAGAACTTCTTCGACAGCGTGGTCTGCAACTGGCCGTTGTAGTAGGCCTTGATCTTGCCGTCGCTGACCACGAACTTCGCCTGGAACCGCTTCCCCAGCTCGTAGTTCTCGTCCACCAGCTTGTGATGCTTTTCGTTGCCGTCGGTGACGTAGAGCTTCTTGCCTTCCAGGCGGAAGACGCTGACGTCGTCGGACGCGTCGTGGATCTGCCCGGCCACGACTTCCGGCTTCTCCTTGGGAGCCGTGGTGATGGCCTGGTCGATCACCATCGTGTGGGTGCCGGACGTGGACGACCAACTCGCTTTGGTCTCCCCGGAGTCCGTCATCTCCCGCAGCTCCGAGCGGGGGTTCTTGGAGCCGCTGGTCGTGACCCCGTTGACCGGGGCGCGGAACCGGACGGCCGTGCAGTCGTCACTCGTGACGAACCACGGGTCGTTGGCGTATGTCGCGAGTTCCGGCTGGTAGACGTTGGTGGGGGACTCCTCCTCGCCCACCGGCAGCCCGATGTACCAGTTCTTCAGGTCCAGCACCTCGGCCGGGTACGCGCAGGAGCCGCCGCCACCGCCGCCGGTGCCGTCGGCTCCGTAGATGTCGGTCTCGGTGATGCTGGTCCAGTCGTTGACCGTGTTGCCATGGCCGACGATCCGCACATAGCGGGCCGAGGCGTCGGCGAAGTCGTACTTCTGCTGCTCAAGTGTGCTGCCGCTGCTGGTCTTCCGGGCCAGGACCGTCTTCCAGGACGATCCGTCGTCGGAGAGCTGGATGTCGAAGGTGTTCTTCCTGCTGTTCCCCTGGTGCCAGGCGACCGACGCCGACCCGACGGTCTGCGCCGAGCCGAGGTCGTAACGGATCCACGCCCCGTCGCCCTGCGACGACCAGCGGGTACTCAGGTTGTTGTCCAGGGTGTTGGCGGGAACGTTGCCGTCATCGGGACTCGCCGTGACGTTCTGGACCTCCAGCGGAGGGGGGTCAGCCGGCGCGGCCGACGCCACCGGGTAGTACACGCCTGACATTCCGACGGCCAACGCGCCCACTAAGAGTGCGCGATGCATTCGTCTCATACGTCTCATAGATCCTCACTTTGGTGGGAGGAATCCGATCAACCGAGGCGGCTGATCGGTGGCTGAACGGTGTGGTTGAACACCGCGAGGCGGCGCACGGCGATACCGCGTTCGCAAAGCCACGGCCGCGTCGGAGAGCTCGTCCCAGCTCATCCGCCACGCTCTGGCAAACGGATGGCCGGTCAGGACGCCGGCGTCGCCGCCGCGGCGGGCCGTAGAGCGTCACCGGAACCGTGAGGCGTCGTCAGGCGTGACCGTAGACGGCAAGCTTCGGGAGGGGTCCCGAGGAAAAGGGGTAGGGCGGCAGGCAGGCCATCACCCAGGGGACGTGTGAGCACCCCGTAGGGGGCGCTCCTCAATCATCAGGGCGTCCGCGCCGGCCGCTGGTAGTGGTCGGCGACCACCCGGGCCATGGCCCCGATCTTGTCCTCCCTGACCTCCCTGGCCGCGAAGAACACGTGGCCCTGCGCCTCCGGGTGCTCCTTGACCAGGGTGAGGTGCCGGGACAGCTCGGCCGGGTCCTGCCAGGGCTCGGGCTGCGCGGGATCCCCGGCCTTGTACAACGCCTCGCCCACATACAGCCGCGTACTGCTGCCCTCGGCGACCTCCGCCCACCAGGGCAGCAGCTTCGCGTAGTCGGCGGCGGCGAAGCCGATGTTCCAGTAGATCTGCGGGCAGATGTAGTCGATCCAGCCCTCGCGCACCCATTTCCTGGTGTCCGCGTGCAGGTCGTCGTACGTCTGCACGCCGGCCTGGGTGTCCGAGCCCTGCGAGTCCGTCGAGGCGTTGCGCCACACTCCGAACGGGCTGATCCCGAACTGCGTGCCCGGCCGGATCTTCTTGACGCGGGCCGCCGTCTCGCGCACGAGTTTGTCTATGTTGTCCCGCCGCCAGGCCGCACGGTCCTCGAAGCCGCCGCCGTACCGCTGGTACGCCGCGTCGTCGTCGAAGACCTCGCCCTCGACCGGGTACGGGTAGAAGTAGTCGTCCCAGTGCACGGCGTCGATGGCGTACTTCTTCAACGCGTCGAGCATCGCGTCCTGGACGAAGGCGCGGACCTCGGGCAGCCCGGGGTTGTAGTAGAGCTTCCCGCCGTACGGCACGACCCAGTCGGGGTGCTCGCGGGCGGGGTGCGAGGCGACCAGCTTGGTGAGGTCGGCGTGGTTGGCGATCCGGTACGGGTTGAACCAGGCGTGCAGTTCCAGGCCGCGCGCGTGCGCTTCCTTGACCGCGGTGCCGAGCGGGTCCCAGCCGGGGTCCTTGCCCTGGGTGCCGGTGAGGTACTGCGACCAGGGCTCGTACGGAGAGGGCCACAGGGCGTCGGCGGTGGGGCGCACCTGGAAGATCACCGTGTTGAGCCGGCAGCGTACGGCCGTGTCGAGGTGGGCGAGCAGTTCGGAGCGCTGCTCGGCGGCGGTCAGCCCGGTCTTGGACGGCCAGTCGCGGTTGGTGACGGTCGACAGCCACACGCCGCGCATCTCGCCGGAGCCGGCGCGGCGCCGGGCCTCGGCCTTCTCGTCCTCATCCGTCTCGCCGCCGGTCGTCGCGGCCCAGGCCGCCGCGCCTCCGGCAGCCGTGAGCCCGGCCAGCATCGCTCCCGCGAACGCCCTTCGTGTCACTCGCCCCATGGGTCCCCCCATACGCACCGGATCGGCCTGCTCACGTATCGCTTCCGGGCAGACAGCATGCCGCACCCGCACGATCGATCATCGGGACCCCGAGAGTAACGTTCACGAATGGAGCAGGCGCCCCCGGGCCCCTGCGCCCCTCATGGAACAGCGAAAGGGACGATGTGACGGACACCTTCGGAGACATCTCACGTGTCGGAGTGGTGGGCTGCGGCCAGATGGGAGCGGGCATCGCCGAGGTGTCCGCCCGTGCCGGGCTCGATGTGATGGTCGCCGAGACCACCGGCGAGGCCCTCGAGATCGGCCGGACCCGGCTCTACAACTCGCTCTCCAAGGCCGCCGAGCGCGGCAAGATCTCCGAGGAGGAGCTGGCCGCCACACAGGCGCGGCTCACCTTCACCACCGATCTGGGCGAGTTCGCCGACCGCGACCTGGTGATCGAGGCCGTCGTCGAGAACGAGATGGTGAAGACGGAGATCTTCCAGGTGCTCGACCAGGTGGTGACCCGTCAGGACGCGATCCTCGCCTCCAACACCTCCTCCATCCCGCTGGTGAAGCTCGCCGTCGCCACCTCGCGTCCCGACCAGGTCATCGGCATCCACTTCTTCAACCCGGCGCCCGTGCAGAAGCTGGTCGAGCTGATCCCGGCGCTCACCACCTCCGAGGGCACGATCAGCCGGGCGCAGGCGCTGGTCGAGAAGATCCTGGGCAAGCACTCGATCCGGGCCCAGGACCGCTCGGGTTTCGTGGTCAACGCCCTGCTGATCCCGTATCTCCTGTCCGCCATAAGGATGTTCGAGTCGGGCATCGCGAGCCGCGAGGACATCGACAACGGCATGGAGATGGGCTGCGCCCACCCGATGGGCCCGCTGAAGCTGACCGACCTGATCGGCCTGGACACGGTCGCGTCGGTCGCGTACTCGATGTACGAGGAGTACAAGGAGCCCCTGTACGCCGCTCCCCCGCTGCTCCAGCGCATGGTCGACGCGGGCCGCCTGGGCCGGAAGTCGAGCTCGGGCTTCTACACCTACCCCTAGCGTCATCCTCGTACCGACTACGGTCCGTACATCTCTGGCCTACGGGCCCGGCTCTCTTCCGAGCGCCGGGCCCGCGCCGTTCACACACCGTGTGCGCACCGGGCCCGCATATGCCCCTCGCACACGCTCCCCAGTGCCCACCAGGGCCGGTTGACTTTCCGTGCGCACGTAAGGGATGTGACGACTACTGAAAGGAGCGGACTCGTGACCGCCGACCCGGAGCATCCCGTGGTCCAAGGAGAACTCGCAGAGTTACGCCGTCGCCTCGATGTGGCGCATGCGCGCGTCGAGGGAGGACAGGCGCTGCTCAGTCACCGCGCCGAACAGACCGCCAAGGATCTCGACGACCTCAGCGCACGCGTCGTCGCACTGGAACACACCCGCTGGCCACTGCGCGCAGTCGCGGTCGTCACGGCTGTGGGCGCACTCGCCGTGGCGGTCTGGCAGGCTCTGGGCCACTAGGGACCAGGACGCGGTGGGGGGGGTATCAGGGCAAAGCGTCCTGCCCGAGCCTGAGATGGTGCAGGAGGAGCAGCGCGGCTGCCATGTTGGCGGCCGGGACCTCTCCGCGGGCGACCATGTCGGGGATGAGCTTGAGTGGAACCCATTCCCGACGGTCCGACTCGAAGTCGTCCACGGGGTGTCCGATGTACGCGCCTTCGTCGGCCCAGTAGATGTGGTGCCGGGCGTCGGTGAGCCCGTTGGAGGGCTCGACGCTCATCAGATGGCGCAGGGGTCCCGGCCGCCATCCGGTCTCCTCCTCCAGTTCACGGGCCGCCGCGACGGCGATGTCCTCGCCGTCCTCGACGACGCCCGCGGCGAGCTCCCACCCCCAACTGTCGGTGATGAAGCGGTGCCGCCACAGCAGCAGCACCTCGTTGGCCTCGTTCACCACGGTGGCCACGGCGACGGGCCGCAGCCGTATCAAGAAGTGATCGAGGTGCTGACCGTCCGGCAGCTCCACATCCGCGAGATTGACGCTGAACCAGCGGTTTGCGTACACAGTTTGTTCGTTCTGCTTCGTCCACTGCACGGTTCTGCCACCTTCCGCCGAGTAGATGGCAATATCGCAGCAGGAGCGTCTTCACAGCAGACTCATGGTGGTCCGTCGGCGGTCCGCTCGCGGCGGTAGGCGCAGTGCCCGGGGCTTCTCCCTACAGCGGTACGCGCAGTGCCCCGGCGATGAGTTCGGCAGCCTCGGAGGTTCCCGCGCAGTCACTGGCCACCAGATGTTCGCGTACCGCCCGGAGTCTGTCGCGCAGCCGCTGGGACTCCATTCCCCGCGCCTGCTCGGCCATTTCGACCGCGGTGACCACGGCCTTGTCCGCATTGCCCTGGCGCAGCTCGATCTGACTGAGCATCGCGAGCCGGTGCACCCGCCCCCGGTCGTGCGCCGGAGTGTCCACGGCGGCCGCTGCGTGCTCCTGAGCGCCGGTCAGGTCACCGAGACTCAACAGCGCCTCCGCTACTTGCACGTTGACCAGGCCCGGCTGGACATAGCCGGTCTCGTCCGGCTCGTAACCGCGCCGGATGCGTTCGGCGGCCGACTCGGCACGCCGGATGCAGGACAGGGCGCTGCTGCCGTCGCCGAGGTGTGCGTACGCCTTGGCCTGCATCGCATAGAGGTCGGCGGCCAGCGCCGGTGTGATGTGCCGCCCCGCGGCGCGCAGCGCGGCCTCGGCGAAGGCGACGGCCTGCCGGTACTCGCGCATGAACAGCGACTGGTTGACGAGCAGGGCGATGACATACGCACCAAGTCCCCGGTCGCCGCTGGCCTTTGCGAGCCTGAGCGCCTGGTGGAAGTAGCGCTGAGCGAGGCCGTGCGCATCCGAGTCGTACGCGCAGATGCCCGCGATGGCCACCAACCCCCCTGTCGCGCGGTGGAGTTGGCGGCCGGTGGCGTCGGTGTAGCTGCCTCTGAGCAGGGGCGCGGTCTCGGAGTTGAGGAAGCCGACGATACGGCTGCGGGTCGCGACGCCGCCGGCCTTGCGGTACATCTGCTCGTAGTGGGCGCGGGCGGCGCGCAGCATCTCGATGTCGGCCATGCTCACGCGCTGCCGTCCGCCGCGCGAGACGTCGGTGTCCTCGGGCGGGTTCTCCCATTCCCATACGGGCATCACGGCGGGCGTTCCGGTGACGGCGGGGGCGCCGAGGATGTGCGGGCGCTGCTGCTCGTCGGAGCGCCACAGGGCGGTGGCCCGCTCGACGAATCCGGAGAGGGTCGTGCCCTGCGGAGAGGCCGACTCGCCGGGTACGCCGAGGCCTATGTCGTCGAGTGTGACGGGTCGCTGCAAGCGGGTGGCGAGCACCTCGCAGATCAGGTCGGGCACCTGTCCGCGCGGGCGCTGGCCCTTCAACCACCGGGCCACGGCGGTGTGTTCGTAACGCAGTGCCAGGCCACGGCTGCGCCCCGCCTGGTTCACATGGGCGGCGAGTCCCGCGTGGGAGATCCCGGCCTCGTCGAGAATCGCGTCGAGCAGGGTGTTGGGCTGCATGGAATGCCCTCCGGGTGGCTCGGTGCGGAAAAGCGTAGTGCGTGCGGGTTCACACGGGGTGTGAACGGAGTGCTCGAATCCGCACCGTACGCGCGCTGTTGCGGAGAGTTTCCGGCCGCTTGACTGAAATGCCTCGCAAAGAGGCCCGCCGGGCCGCCGGCTCCCCCTCGTACAGTGCGGTGGCCCGCCTTCGCGCCGTCCGCCCAGCTGCCTGCCCGACACTCCGTGGCTGGGGCGGACGGCGTCGCTCCGCTTGGGTTGAGCAGGTCCGACTAAGCAGAGGGGGCTGCGAGTTGGTTGTCGGCTGCGGGTGCGTTGTGGTTTCTCGCGCAGTTCCCCGCGTCCCTAAAGGGGGGCTAGTGCTGGGCGGTCATTGCGTAGTACCAGTATCGCGATGTCGTCCGTCGTGTTTCCCGCTGTGTGGCGCTGGAGTGCGGTGAAGACGTCGCGCAGGACGTCCTTCGGGGAGACAGGGTGCTCCTTGGCGGCCTCGGTCAGCGCGGCCAATAGCGGAAAGAAGTGGCCCTTCCCGTCTCTCGCGTCCTCTGCTCCGTCCGTGTGGAGGAACAGGGCCTCGCCGGGGTGGAGTTGGCCGCAGTCGATGGGCGGGAGTTTGTCGGGGAGGGGGAACAGGCCCAGTGGGGGCAGGGGTTCGGCTTGTGCGAAGGGTTTCGCTTGGCCTGGGGTGAGGAGGTAGGGCCAGGGGTGGCCGCAGTTGAGGGCTTGGACCGTGCCGTCGGGGCGGATTTCCAGGAGCAGTACGGTGACGAAGTCCTCGGCTACCGGGCTCGGCGGGTCCGTGGCGGAGGCCGCCGGGTGTTCGTGGCGGGAGCGTTCGCGGTGGTGGCGGTCCAGGGCGCGTTCCAGGCGGCGCAGTACGTCGGCGAACTCGGTCTCCTCGTGGGCCGCGTCGCGGAAGCTGCCGAGGAGTGCCGCGACCGTTCCTATCGCGGCCAGGCCGTGGCCTCGTACATCTCCCATGACCACGCGCACCCCGTGGGCGGTGGCCACCACCTCGTACAGATCGCCGCCGACCGCCGCTCCTCTGCTCGCGGACAACTGCCCGGCGGCCAGGGCGAGTCCGTCGAGTCGTGGCGGCAGCGGGCGGAGCACCACGGCCTGGGCGGCGTCGGCTACGGCGCGGGCGCTTTCGAGTTCGCGCTGCAGGCGGGCGCGGCGGCCGGCCGTGAGATAGCTGGCCAGGACGACGGCGAGGATGGCCGCGAAGGTGCCGCACCGGGTGCCGAGGCTCTCGTCCCGACCGGCCGTGCCGATCGGGACGAGCGCGAAGGCCGCGCACAGGCCGCCGAGCAGTACGCATGAGCGGCGGCCGGTGCCGGCGCAGGCGATGGCGGGCGCGGCGGCCAGGAGCTGGATCAGCTGGGCCTGGGGCGGAGAGAGGATCTCCCACAGGAGGACGGTGGCGACCCAGAGGCCCGGCAGTACGAGAACGAGTGTCCGCCACGCACGGGAGGCACCGACGCGCGTGCCGCCCCGGGCGATGGTACGGATCATGCCGACGGACCCCCAAGCTGCGGTGCGGCGGTCGCGGGGCCTTCCCTGGTCGGCAACTCATGGACGGCCGATCGACCGGATCGATTCTGTCGGCGTCTATACCCGAATAGCCCGTTGGCACCGAATTCTCACCCGAATGAGTGAGGGACACCTCCGTGGCTCCGGAAGTGTCCCTCATCGCAGGTCAGCGGGCATGTGCCGGGGTCACGCCCCGCGCAGCACCGCCCCCGTGCGCTCGCCGGCGAGAGCGATCGCCGCGTCGCGGGCGGCCGAGGCCTCCTCGACGGTCAGCGTGCGGTCGTCGGCGCGGAAACGCAGCGCGTACGCCAGGGACTTGCGCCCCTTGCCGAGCTGCTCGCTCTCGTAGACGTCGAACAGCCGGATGGACTCGAGGAGTTCACCCGCGCCCTCGCGCAGCGCGGTCTCCACATCGGCCGCCGGAACGTCCCGCGAGACGACCAGCGCGACGTCCTGCGTGGCGACCGGGAAGGCGGAGATGCGCGGTGCCTGAAGGGCGCCGGTGCCCGCCTGCTCCAGGAGGTCGAGCTCGACCTCCATGGCGCAGCTGCGCTCCGGAAGGTGCAGCGCCTTGATGACGCGCGGGTGCAGCTCACCGGCGTGACCGACGAGCGTCTCCTCGCCGTTCACCGTGACGTACAGCGCGGCGCAGCGGCCCGGGTGCCAGGGAGCGTGCTGGTCGGCGCGCACGGTCAGCTCGACACCGGCCTCACGGGCGACCGTACGAGCGGCCTCGACGGCGTCCGCCCAGTCCGCCGGACGGCCCTTGCCCCACCAGCCGGCCTGCTCGCGGGCGCCCGCGAGGACGACGGCGACGCGGCGCGGCTGGCGCGGCAGCGCGGAGTTGATCCCGGCGACCTCCTCGTCGGTGGGCCGACGGTCGACGGGCAGGCGCTCGGCCGTGTGCTCCTCGCCGGTCGGCCGGAAGACCAGGCCGGTCTCGAAGAGCGCCAGGTCGTGCGAGCCACGGCCGTCGTTGCGCCGCAGCGCGCCGAGCAGCCCCGGCAGCAGGGTGGTGCGCATCGCCGGCTCTTCGTCGGAGAGCGGGTTGACCAGCTTGACCAGGGAGCGGCGCGGGTCGTCGGCCTCCAGGCCGAGCTGGTCGAGGACCTCGGTCCCGATGAAGGGGTAGTTCAGCGCCTCGACGTATCCGGCTCCGGCCAGCGCGCGGCCGACCCGGCGGTGCAGCCGCTGCCGGTCGGTCAGGCCCAGGCCCGCGGGGGGCTTGGGCAGGGTCGAGGGCAGGTTCTCGTAGCCCTCGAGCCGGATGACCTCTTCGGCCAGGTCGTTCGGGTCGGTCAGGTCGGGCCGCCAGGACGGCACGGTGACGGTCAGCCGGTCCTGGCCGTAGACGTCACAGCCGATCTGCTGGAGACGGCGTACGACGGTCTCGCGGCCGTACGCGACGCCCGCGACCTTGTCCGGGTGGTCGGCCGGGATGGTGATGGTGCGCGGCGCGGAAGGCGCGATGACCTCGGTGACGCCGGCCTCGGCGGTGCCGCCCGCGAGGAGCATGAGCAGGTCGACCGTCCGCTGGGCCGCGGCGGACGCGGCCAGCGGGTCGATGCCGCGCTCGAAGCGCTTGGACGCCTCGGAGGCCAGCTTGTGACGGCGGGCCGTACGCGCGATGGAGACCGGGTCGAAGTGCGCGGCCTCGATGACGACTTCGGTGGTGACACCCGCTTCGTCGTCGTGGTCCGCGATCTCGGTGTTGGCGCCGCCCATGACGCCCGCGAGGCCGATCGGCCCGCGGTCGTCGGTGATCAGCAGGTCCTCGGCGTCCAGCGTGCGCACGACGCCGTCGAGGGTGGTGAGCTTCTCGCCCGGCTCGGCCCGGCGCACACCGATCGCGCCCTGGACGCGGGTGCGGTCGTACGCGTGCAGGGGCTGGCCCAGCTCCAGCATCACGTAGTTGGTGATGTCGACGGCGAGGGAGACCGGGCGCATCCCGGCCTTCTGCAGCCGGCGCCGCAGCCAGATCGGGGAGCGCGCCTCCGGGTCGAGACCGGTGACCGTACGGGCGGTGAAGTGGTCGCAGCCGAGCGGGTCGGACACCTCGACGGGGTAGCCGAACTCGTTCGGCCCCGGTACGTCGAGCAGGGCCGGGTCGCGCAACGGCACCCCGTAGGCGATGGCGGCCTCGCGGGCGACGCCGCGCAGCGAGAGGCAGTAGCCGCGGTCGGGGGTGACCGCGATGTCGAGGACCTCGTCGACGAGTTCGAGCAGCTCGATCGCGTCGGTGCCGACCTCGTGCTGCGGCGGCAGCACGATGATGCCCTTGCTGCCGTCGTCGCCCATGCCCAGCTCGTCGCTGGAGCAGATCATGCCGTGCGAGGTCCTGCCGTACGTCTTGCGCGCGGAGATCTCGAAGCCGCCGGGCAGCACGGCGCCCGGCAGGACCACGACGACCTTGTCGCCGACGGCGAAGTTGCGGGCACCGCAGACGATCTCCTGGGGCTCACCCGTACCGTTCGCCTGACCCACGTCGACGGTGCAGAAGCGGATCGGCTTCTTGAACTCCGTCAGCTCCTCGATGGTCAGCACCTTGCCGACGACGAGCGGCCCCTTGAGGCCGTCGCCGAGCTGCTCGACGGTCTCGACCTCGAGACCGGC
Source organism: Streptomyces sp. NBC_00286 (assembly GCF_036173125.1). Lineage (NCBI taxonomy): Bacteria > Bacillati > Actinomycetota > Actinomycetes > Kitasatosporales > Streptomycetaceae > Streptomyces > Streptomyces sp. NBC_00286. The sequence continues at coordinate 8,435,342 of NZ_CP108054.1, read as the reverse complement.
AGCGATGAGCTTGGCCTGGACGTCGCGCCCGGTCTCCGTCGCCGGCAGGTCGACGTACTCCCGCAGCCAAGAAAGCGGGACCCGCATCAGATCTCCATCCCGAACGGCCGGGTGAACCGGACGTCACCCTCGACCATGTCTCGCATGTCTTCGACGTTGTGGCGGAACATCAGCATCCGCTCGATCCCGAACCCGAAGGCGAATCCGCTGTACTTCTCCGGGTCCACACCGCAGGCGGTCAGCACCCGCGGGTTGACCATTCCGCAGCCGCCGAGCTCGATCCAGCCCTCGCTGGAGCAGGTGCGGCAGGGGCGGTCGGGGTTGCCGACGGACTCGCCCTTGCAGACGTAGCAGAGCATGTCCATCTCGGCGGACGGCTCGGTGAACGGGAAGTAGTTCGGGCGCAGCCGGGTCTTCATGTCGGCGCCGAAGAGCGACTGGACCATGTGGTCGAGGGTGCCCTTGAGGTCGGCCATGGTCAGGCCCTCGTCGACGGCCAGCAGCTCGATCTGGTGGAAGACGGGGGTGTGCGTGGCGTCCAGCTCGTCCGTGCGGAACACCCGGCCGGGGCAGACGACGTAGACCGGCGGCTCGCGGTCCAGCATGGCGCGGGCCTGTACGGGCGAGGTGTGGGTGCGGAGTACGACTCCGGACTCGCCGTCGCTGTCAGCACCCTTGGGGCCCTGGACGAAGAAGGTGTCCTGCATCTGCCGGGCCGGGTGGTCCGGGCCGAAGTTCAGGGCGTCGAAGTTGAACCACTCGGCCTCGACCTCGGGGCCCTCCGCGATCTCGTATCCCATGGACACGAAGACGTCCGCGACCCGCTCCATCATCGTGGTCAGCGGGTGCCGGGCTCCGGCCGGGACGCGGTCGTACGGCAGCGTGACGTCCACGGCCTCCTCGACCAGCACTCGTGCGTCGCGCTCGGCCTCCAGCTCGACCTGGCGGGCGGCGAGCCCCTTGTTCACGGCGCCGCGGGCCTGGCCGACCCGCTTGCCGGCCTCCGCCTTGGCCTGCGGGGGCAGGGCGCCGATCTCGCGGTTGGCGAGGGCCAGCGGCGAGGTGGGGCCGGTGTGGGCGACCTTGGCCTCATGGAGCGCGTCGAGGGAGTCCGCGGCGGCGAAGGCGGCGAGCGCCTCGTCCCGCATGCGCTCGATCTGTTCCGGTTTCAGTGCCTCGACCTCTACAGGGTCGTACGACTTGTTCGGTGCCGACATCTCTTCCCGTGCTTCCGGTTGGCTGGCGGTGGGTCCCCGTCTGCGACTCGGGGGACGCGTCGTCCTGAAAAGAGGACGCAAGGTGCCAAAGGCCGAGTCTAACGGGGGTGAGGGCCTCTCTCGGACGCCCGGTCCGAGGGGTCCCGCAGGTGTGCGAATGCGCCCGTGGGCCTCGTCGGCGTTACAGCAGATACGCCGGGGTGCCCACGGGCAACGTAAATCGGAACTGTGCGCCGCCGCCGGGGGCGCGGCCGACCGTGATGGTGCCGCCGTGGGCTTCGACGATGCCCTTGACGATGTACAGCCCGAGGCCGGTGCCGCCGCGCTTGCTGCCCCGCCAGAAGCGGGTGAAGACGCGGTTCATGGACTCCTCCGGGATGCCGGGGCCCTCGTCGCTCACCGTGACCGACGTACCGGCGCATTCCCGTTCGCGGGGCGACGGCGCGGGCTCTACGTCAATGGTGACGGTTCCCTCGCCGTGCCGCACCGCATTTTCCAGCAGGTTGCTGAGCACCTGGTCGACCTTGTCGGGGTCGGCCCACAGGTCGGGCAACGGCTGGCTGATACGGAGCAGGAAGCGGTCGGCAGACTGGCCGGAGGCGACGTACGACTGGATGTGCCGGCCGACGGCGACGCCCAGGTCGACGGGCTGGCGGCGTAGCTCGAGGCGTCCGGAGTCGATGCGGGATATGTCGAGAAGCTCGGCGATGAGCCGGGTGACCCGGTTCGCATCGGCGTCGACGGTCTCCAGCATCAGCTTCTTCTGGTCGTCGGTGAACCGTTCCCACTTGGCGAGCAGCGTCGCCGTGAAGCCCTTCACGGAGGTGAGCGGGGAGCGGAGTTCATGGGCGACCGTGGCGATCAGCTCGGCGTGGCTGCGCTCGGTGCGGCGGCGGGCCTCGGTGTCGCGCAGCGAGACGACGACGCGGCGGACGGGGCCGGTGGGCGCGGTGCGTACATAGCGCGCGGAGACCAGCACTTCACGTCCGCCCGGGAGCAGCAGATTGCGCTCGGGCTGCGCGACGCGGATCGCCAGACCGCCGTACGGGTCGGTCAGCTGCCACCAGCGGCGGCCTTCCAGGTCCTCTAATGGGAGCGCCCATTCCAGCTGCCGGCCGAGCGCGTCGGCGGCGGGGACTGCGGTGATGCGGGCGGCGGCGGCGTTGAAGCAGATGACGCGGCCGCGCTCGTCGGCGATCACGAGTCCGTCGGGCAGGTCGTCGGGGTCGATGCCGAGGTCGGTGAGGTCGGTGAGATCACCGCGCGGGGACGCGGGCGCGCTGTGCACGTCGCGTGCTCGCAGCGCCCTTTTCGCACCGCTCGTTCCGACACTCATCCCCGTACCCCACCTCTCGGACCTGGCGAGTGGGCCCCCGAGTTCGTCACCCTACTAGCTGTCAGTGACGGAACAGACCCCCTCAGGGACGTGCACCGCAGGTGCGTTGCGCACGGGCGGACGCGTAGAGACATACGGCGGCCGCGGTCGCGAGGTTCAGGCTCTCGGCCTTTCCGTGAATGGGTACGCGTACGACGGCGTCGGTGAGCGCCCGCGTCTCCTCCGGCAGGCCCCATGCCTCGTTCCCGAACACCCAGGCCGTGGGCCCGCCCATGGTGCCGCGGTCGAGTTCGTCGTCCAGGTCGTGCTCGCCGGCCCCGTCTGCGGCCAGTACGCGTACACCGGCGCCCTTGAGCCCGGCGACGGCGTCCGCCACGGGTACGCCCACGGCGACGGGCAGGTGGAACAGCGAACCGACCGACGCTCGCACCGCCTTGGGGTTGTAGACGTCGACGGACGCGTCGGTGAGGACGACGGCGTCTGCTCCAGCGGCGTCCGCGCATCGCAGGACGGTTCCGGCGTTTCCGGGGTCCCGCACATGGGCCAGTACGGCGACCAGTCGCGGCACCGTCTCGAGGATGTCCTCGAACGACGTGTCCAGGAACCGACAGACCCCGACGAGCCCCTGCGGGGTCACGGTCGTCGAAATATCGGCGATCACGTCCTCGGCGGCGAGGTGCACGCGCGCGCCCGCCGCTCGGGCCTCGCCCACGATGTCGGCATACCGCTCCGCGGCGTCGACCGTCGCGAACAGCTCGACCAGCGTGGCCCCCGCGCCGCCCCGATGCCCGGCCGCCTCCCGCACGGCCTGCGGGCCCTCGGCAAGGAACAGCCGTTCCTTGACCCGAAAGTTCCGCTTGACGAGCCGGCGGGCGGCCGTGACGCGGGGCGAACGGGGGGAGATCAACTCCGGGGCGGGTGTCATGGGTTCACCTTCGGTGGGATGGCGGGCGGGTCGTGTGGTTTTCTCGCCCCCGCCGCCCCTACCCTCCCCCACTCTCGGCTTCGCTCGAGCGGGGGGACCCCCATCATCCTCGGGGCTGCGCCCCGAACCCCACCAGGGGCGGAGCCCCTGGACCCCGCTCGGGGCTGCGCCCTGGACCCCGCTCGGGGCTGCGCCCCCGGACCACCACCGGGGCTCCGCCCCTGGACCCCGCTGGGGCTGCGCCCCAGACCCCCTTCGGCCTGAACGGCCTCGTCCTCAAACGCCGGACGGGCTGATTGGTGCAGGCCTCGGCTGCAAAGTTCAGCCGAGGCTGCGCCAAGATCAGCCCCTCCGGGCGGACATCAGCCGCCGGGCGGAACTCAGCCCGCCCGGCGGAAATCGGCCCGGGGGGGGGCGGAAATCAGCGCCGTCCGGCGGAATGCAAGCCCGAGCCGCGAACAATCAGCCCCTCCTGCGTTTGAGGAGCGGGGTGCGGGGGCTGGCCCCCGAAACGGGGTCTGGGGCGGAGTCCGAGGGGTCTGGGGCGGAGTCCCGAGGGGTCTGGGGCGGAGTCCCGAGGGGTCTGGGGCGGAGTCCCGAGGGGTCTGGGGCAGAGCCCGAGGGGTCTAGGGCGGAGTCCTGAGGATGGTCAGTGGCGCAGCCCCACACGGGGTCCGGGGCAGAGCCCCGAGGGGTCTGGGGCGGAGCCCCGAGAGGCCTGGGGCAGAGCCCGAGGGGCCTGGGGCAGAGCCCCGAGAGGCCTGGGGCGGAGCCCCGAGGGGTCCGGGGCAGAGCCCCGAGGATGGTCAGTGGCACAGCCCCACACGGGGTCCGGGGCAGAGCGCCCCGAGGGGGCAGTGGCGCAGCCCCGAGGGGGTCTGGGGGCGTAGCCCCCAGCGGGGTCCAGGGGCGGAGCCCCTTGGTGTGGGACGGGTAGGGGCGGCGGGGGCGAAAGAACCGGCCCCGCACGCAGCCGGACCCGCAGGCGGTGGACAGCCTGCGGGTCCGGTTGACGTTGCGTACGCGGCTGAAGCCGAGCGCAGCGTCACGCCGCCTTCGGCGCGTTCACGTCCGACGGCAGCGCCTTCTGCGCGACCTCGACGAGCGCGGCGAACGCGTTGGCGTCGTTGACGGCGAGGTCCGCGAGGATCTTGCGGTCGACCTCGACGTTCGCGGCCTTCAGGCCCTGGATGAACCGGTTGTACGTGATGCCGTTGGCGCGAGCAGCCGCATTGATGCGCTGAATCCACAGCTGCCGGAAGTCACCCTTGCGCTTCTTGCGGTCGTTGTAGTTGTAGACCAGCGAGTGGGTGACCTGCTCCTTGGCCTTGCGGTACAGGCGCGAACGCTGACCGCGGTAGCCGGAGGCCTGCTCGAGGATCGCCCGGCGCTTCTTGTGGGCGTTGACTGCCCGCTTGACGCGTGCCACTTGATTAACTCCTTGTAGCGGGGCCGTGGTTGGACTCACACGACCCGAAATCGATTGGGTCCCGGTCAGAGATCAGGTACGCGGCGCGTTCCCGACGTCACTTGCCGAGAAGCTTCTTGATCTTCTTGGCGTCGCCCGGGGCCATCTCGGCGTTGCCGGTGAGGCGACGCGTCAGACGGGACGACTTGTGCTCGAGATAGTGGCGCTTGCCGGCGCGCTCACGGAGCACCTTGCCGGAGCCGGTGACCTTGAAGCGCTTCCTGGAACCGCTGTGCGACTTGTTCTTCGGCATAGCGCCGTTCTCTCCTCGTCAGTGGCGTTCCGATGCCCGGTCGTGAAACCGGGCACGGCGGAACGTCAGATGTATCGGTTGGCCTCCCCGGACTCTCATCCGGAGAGCTGGACCCCAGGACCTGCGTCCTGGAATCAGGCGTCGGCGGAAGCCTCGGCCGGAGCCTCTTCGGCGACGTTCTGCGACTTGCCAGGGTTGGCCTTCGCTTCCGCCTTCCGGGCTTCCTGCGCCTGGCGGGCCTCGGCCATCGCCTCGGTCTTCTTCTTGTGCGGACCGAGAACCATGATCATGTTCCGGCCGTCCTGCTTCGGGTTCGACTCCACGAACCCGAGGTCGGCCACGTCCTCCGCGAGACGCTGCAGCAGTCGGTAGCCGAGCTCCGGCCGGGACTGCTCGCGACCACGGAACATGATCGTGATCTTGACCTTGTCGCCCTGCTTGAGGAACCGGACGACGTGACCCTTCTTGGTGTCATAGTCGTGCGGGTCGATCTTCGGCCGGAGCTTCATCTCCTTGATGACCGTGTGCGCCTGGTTCTTGCGCGCCTCACGGGCCTTCATGGCCGACTCGTACTTGAACTTCCCGTAGTCCATGAGCTTGCAGACCGGCGGACGTGCGTTCGCGGCCACCTCGACCAGGTCGAGGTCGTACTCCTGCGCAAGCTCCAGGGCCTTGGCAAGCGGAACAATCCCGACCTGCTCGCCGCTGGGACCGACAAGTCGCACCTCGGGAACGCGAATCCGGTCGTTGATGCGGGGCTCGGCGCTGATGGATCCTCCTCGGTTAGCACCACACGGCTGTCTGGCAGACAGCTCGCGTACGTCTCTTCAACTGGGACCAACCACCGGGAGCCATGAAAAATGCCCCGGACGGGACGCAGGCGGGGCTCCAATGACAACCGGAGCACCGCCGCGGAAGCCCGCGGGGCGCATATCCTGCGGCTCCATCGTCCGTACGGAACGATGGTCGCCGCCTGACCGGGTGACCCGCCGTCCCGGGGGACGGTCAGGTGGGAGATCGGAGCCTCCACTTGCGGGTCGAAAACGCTGACATGCGGACATGTCTGGGCGCATCCGACCGGTCGTTACACAAGGTTAGCAGCTCCCGAAGGACCGCGCTAACCAGGTGCCCGGCACCTCCTGCTGTCAAGGAGGCGCGCACCTGGCCCTATCGTGTGGGGCATGAGTGACACCCCTCCTGAGACCCCCGACTTCGACGCCATGACCCGCGACATCGCCGAGGTCCCGGCGGTCGAGGTGATCGTGACGGTCGCCGTCAACCTGATGAGCGCCGCCGCCGTGAAGCTCGGTCTGACGGAGGAGGGCGAGAAGCACAAGGACCTGGACGAGGCGCGCAAGCTGGTGCACGCCCTTGCCGGGCTGCTGGACGCGAGCGCGACCGAGATCAGCTCCTTCCACGCGGCACCGCTGCGCGACGGCCTGAAGTCGCTGCAGCTGGCGTTCCGCGAAGCGTCGTCCGTCCCGGACGAGCCGGGCCAGGGGCCGGGCGAGAAGTACACGGGTCCGGTCTTCGGCTGAGGCCGACTCCAGGGACGTACGAGAGAAGCACGAACGACAAGGGCGTACGGGGCTTCAGGGCCGTACGTAAAGGGGCTCGCCCGGTGGTGTCGCCTCGGTCGGCAGGAGTGCCAGGTCGAGGCCGTGTACCAGGCGGGCCCTCAGTGTGTCGTCGGCCGCCAGGCGGCGGGCGACGGAGCGGGCGGTCTCGGCGGGGGGCGCGGAGGGGTCCAGTACGAGGGCGAGGGTGCCGTCGGCCTGGCCGGGGCCGAGGTGGGCGCGGAGTACGGCGGGCTCGGCGGCGACGGCGGCACGTACGGCATCGGTCACGGCGGGATCGGTGAGCGGGTCCGTGCTGGTGCGGCCCTCGGCGAGGGCGAGCAGGGCGGGGCCGGTGACTTCGTACGGCACGGGTCCGGCGAGGTCGAGCACGAGTGTGTCGGCCTTCTCGTGGGCGGCGGCCTGCAGGGCCCGGTGCAGGGGTACGGCGACGGGGCGGGCCGTCGGGTCCCAGCGGGCGAGCGACTCGGTGGACGTGAAGGCGGGCAGGGCGGTCCGGGTGCCGGCCTTGAGCGTGGGGACGGCCATGTCGCTGGTCTTCTCGCGGCGCAATCCCTCCCGTCTCCCACCACCGCCCTTCTTGGGAGCTTCGCGCCCCTCCTGATTGTCCTCCTCGGTCTCCCCCAGGACGGCCACGACGGGTACGAGGAGCCGGGCGCCCTTGAGCGCCTCCAGGACCGGTGCGTGGGCGGACCGGTCCTCGGCCCAGGCCGCGAGCGCGGCGGTCAGCCGGGGGTCGGCGGAGCCGTCGTCGTCGGAGAAGCCGGAGTCGGGGATGTTCTTGTTCGCCACGGGCACCGACTCTATGCCGGTGTTGCTCGCATGCTTTCCGCGGCCCCGGAAACATGGTGTTCACGTGGTTCAGGGTTTTCTCAGGGATCCCTTACATGCTTCTGACGTGCGGCTAACCGGAGACACAGCGGAAGGCCACAGCATCGCGGGATGGACCCGCAGACAGCTCGTCGGCCCGGCGCCCGCCCGTCCTGGTGCGGGCCTCTCCTCTACACGGCGGTGGCCTCCGCCGTGCTCGTCGGCGTCACGGCCTCCGGGACCACGCATGTGAAGGCGCAGGCGCGCGGCGGCACCGGTCTCGTATCGTCCTCGGCGTCGCCCACCGCGGGCGCGCAGGCGGCGGACGCATCCCGGACCCCGGAGGCGACAGTGGAATCGGTGGCGACGACGGCGAGCCCGGCGCCTACGGTTCCTGCCGTGGACCGGGACGCGCTGCTCGCCGAGGCGATGGAGTCCGTGGCCGTGGAGGACGGCGCGCGGGTGTCGGTGGCGGTGCTGGATCCGGAGTCCGGGCGGAGCGCGGTGTACGGGGACGGGTCCTTCGACACCGCGAGCATCGTCAAGGTCGACATCCTGGCGGCGCTGTTGCTTCAGGCGCAGGACGCGGGGCGAGGGCTGACGGCGACGGAGAAGTCGTACGCGACCGCGATGATCAAGAGCAGCGACAATGTGTCGGCGAGCGAGCTGTGGGACACGATCGGGCGGGCGAAGGGCCTGGCGGCGGCGAACGAGCGGTTCGGGCTGAGCGGCACCGAGGGCGGGGACGGGACGTTGTGGGGGCTGACGCAGACCACGGCGGCCGATCAACTCGCCCTGCTTGAGCAGGTGTTCGGGGAGGAGTCGGTGCTGAACGAGGCCTCGCGGGCGTATCTGCGGGGGCTCATGGGAGACGTCGCGGTGGGTCAGGACTGGGGGGTGTCGGCCGTCGGAGCCGAACCTCAATTCGCCCTGAAGAACGGGTGGTTGCCGCGCAGTCAGACCGGGCTGTGGGTGATCAACAGCATTGGGCGGGTGACGGTGGACGGGCACGCGTACCTGGTCGCCGCGCTGTCGCAGGGCAACTCCACGAAGGCGAAGGGGATTTCGCTGGTGGAGGCTGCGGCCAGGGCCGCGGTGTCGTCGCTGCGGGATGCGGACGTCTGAACGAGCTTGGTGAAGTTCGGTGCGGTAAAGCGCCCCGTAAGGGGCGCGGGGCTGTGTTTGATATGCGGCTCCGCCGCGATGGGGGGTCCCCCGTTATGTTTTCCGCGGTCCTGCAAGAGGGCCGCTGGCCTCCGGGCCCGGCATGACTGTTCCCCCCTGTCGAAGGGATGACCTGGGGGGTGGTGTCACCGGGCCCGGAAGGTGCCGTCGGAGACGCTGATCAGAGGCCCGACCACCACCCGGTCCGGCGCAATGCCGGACAGCTCGCGGGCGGCAGGTCTGCATAACGTGGATGCGCGCGTACGACACCGCTGCCGAGGCCAGACCATGCAACTTCCCTGGAAGGGCGCGATGTTCGACACCGAAGACGTGGGCGTGTTCCTCGGCCTGGACGTCGGCAAAAGTGCCCATCACGGGCACGGGCTGACCCCGGCCGGCAAGAAGGTCTTCGACAAGCAGCTGCCGAACAGCGAGCCGAAACTGCGGGCCGTCTTCGACAAGCTGACTGCGAAGTTCGGCACCGTGCTGGTGATCGTGGACCAGCCCGCCTCCATCGGCGCCCTGCCCCTGACCGTCGCCCGCGACGCGGGCTGCAAGGTCGCCTACCTGCCCGGCCTGGCCATGCGCCGGATCGCCGACCTGTATCCGGGCGAGGCCAAGACCGACGCCAAGGACGCCGCGGTCATCGCGGACGCCGCCCGCACCCTGCCCCACGCGCTGCGCTCGCTGGAACTCACCGACGAGATCACCGCCGAGCTGACCGTGCTCGTCGGCTTCGACCAGGACCTCGCGGCCGAGGCCACCCGCACCTCCAACCGGATACGCGGCCTGCTCACCCAGTTCCACCCCAGCCTGGAACGCGTCCTGGGCCCACGCCTCGACCACCCCGCCGTCACCTGGCTGCTGGAACGCTACGGATCCCCGGCGAGCTTGCGGAAAGCCGGCCGCCGCAGGCTCGTGGAGGTGATCCGGCCCAAGGCCCCGCGCATGGCCCAGCGGCTGATCGACGAGGTCTTTACCGCGCTGGACGAGCAGACCGTCGTGGTGCCCGGGAGCGGCACCCTCGATGTCGTGATCCCGTCGCTGGCCCGCTCGCTCGGAGCCGTCCACGAACAGCGCCGGGCCCTGGAAGCCCAGATCAACGCGCTGCTGGAGGCCCACCCTCTTTCCCCGGTCCTGACCTCGATGCCAGGCGTCGGCGTCAGGACCGCCGCCGTCCTGCTGGTCACCGTCGGCGACGGCACCAGCTTCCCCACCGCCGCCCACCTCGCCTCCTACGCCGGCCTTGCCCCCACCACGAAGTCGTCCGGCACGTCGATCCACGGCGAACACGCCCCCAGAGGCGGCAACCGGCAGCTCAAACGCGCGATGTTCCTGTCCGCCTTCGCCGCCCTGCACGATCCGGCCTCCCGCACCTACTACGACAAACAACGCGACCGCAAGAAGACCCACACCCAAGCCCTCCTCCGCCTCGCCCGCCACCGCATCAGCGTCCTGTTCGCGATGCTCCGCGACGGCACCGTCTACGAACCCCGCACCCCCGAAACAGCCCCCGCATAACCGGCACATTCAGGAACAAGGCAGACACGGCAGGGTTGACGAAGGACATAGAGGCACCCCCCCGCTCGAGCGGAGCCGAGAGTGGGGGAGCGACCAGCCCCCACCGGCCCGCGGGTTCAGCACCGTTCTTCCCGCGGAGCGCTTAGTAGTCGGGGTCGCCGGTAGGCGTTGGGCGTGGTTCGCGGCGGCCGCGCCAGAGGATGACCGCGCCGATCAGGAGTACGCCGCCGAGGGTGCCCGCGACGGGGCCCGTCCAGCCGGTCGAGGAGTCGTCGTCCGCGGCGTCCGGGCCCGGGCCGAAGTACTTTTCGCCGTAGGCCGAGCGCAGCCCTTCCGGCTTGAGCTTGCCGCCCTGCTTGATGGCGGCCGCGGGGTCGACGAAGCCGAAGCCGCGAGAGTCGTCGCGGCCGCCGCTGGGGGCGTTGCGGGCCGTGTCCTCCAGGAGCTCCTTGATCTGGGCCGGAGCCAGGTTCGGGTGGGCGGCGCGGACGAGGGCTACGGCGCCGGAGACGAAGGCTGAGGCGGCGCTGGTGCCCCAGCCTTCGTAGTACTTGCGGTCCGGGTCGGCGATGACGACGTCGACGCCGGGTGCGCTGACGGTGGCGTACCAGCGGCGGGTGGAGAACGAGGCGCGGGTGCCGTACTTGTCGACGGCGGTGGCGGCGATGACGCCCGGGTAGGCGGCCGGGTACGAGATGTGGTCGCCTTTCTCGCCGCCGTTGCCGGCCGAGGCGACGACGACGGCGCCCTTCTTCAGGGCGTACTGGACGGCGGCGTCCTCGGTGGCTTCTGGGTGGGCGGACTTGGAGTCGTCGCCCAGGGAGAGGTTGATGACGTCGGCGCCGTTGTCGGCGGCCCAGCGGATGCCTTCGGCGAGGGCGTTGCCGCGGGTGTTGCGGGCCTTGCCGCGGGCCGAGTCGCCGTCTTCGAGGATGACGCGAACCGGGAGGATCTTGGCCTCGGGGGCGATGCCCATGACTCCGTCGGCGTTGCCGGGGCCGTGTCCGTGGCCGGCGATGATGCCGGCCATCGCGGTGCCGTGGCGGGCCCAGGCGCGGTCGCCGCGGCCGGCGCCGAAGCCGACCATGTCCTTGCCGGCGAGGACGTTGCCGGCGAGGTCCGGGTGCTGGGCGTCGACGCCCGTGTCGAGGACGGCGACGGTAATGCCCTCGCCCTTCGTCGTCTGCCAGGCCTCCTTGGCCCGCATCGCTTCCAGGGGCCACTGCTGGGCGCGTATGCCGTCGGCGGCGTGGGCGGTGCTGGGCGGGACGAGGGCGAGCGAGGCGGCGAGGAGGGTGGCGAGGACTCCGGTCCTGCGGGCGCCGACCGTTGCCAGGACGTGTTGCGAAGGTCCCGTCGTTCGCCCGGAGGGCGGGCCGGGCGGCGGCGATGGGGTCCCCCCGCGCGAACTCGGGTTCGAGCGTGGGGGAGTGTGCTCTGGGGGTCCCCCCGGCCGGAGGCTGGGGGAGTGCCGGCCGGAAGGCCCCGTCGATGGACCGGACGTACTTGGGCTTTCGGCCGGTGCGGCGAAGGGGGTCCCCCCGTCCGAGCCGTGCGAAGCCGGTTCGAGGATGGGGGCGCGTGCCAGGCGTCGCCAGGCTGGGGGCACCTCCCGGCCGGAGGCTGGGGGAGGGACCTTCGCAACACGCCCTGGGGCCTTGCGGGTCATGACGGCTTCTCCGTGGCCGAGTTGACGGTTTTACGGAGGCCGCGCTCGATGCGGTCGGCGAGGCCTTGTGCGTCGTGGCCGAGGCCCGCCTGGGCGGGCGCTGTGGTGGCGTCTGCCTTCATGGCATCCTCGGCGGGCTCCGGCTCGGTGACGGCGCGGCCGTCGGCGAAGCCGGAGACTGCGTAGACGACCACGGGGGCGTCGGTCAGGACCGACACCGTCCAGGAGGAGCGCTGGGCGTCGCCGAAACCGGCGGCGACGGTGCCCTTCGCGGCGTACGGGCGGGGCATCAGGTCGCGCCGCTCCGCGAGCCCCTCGTCCTCGAACTGGCTGCTCAGCGCGCCCATGGCCGCGGAGTCCGCCTTCGTGAACAGCAGGCCGACGGTGGTGACATGACTGCGCGTCGCGTCGGTGTACGTAGCGCGCAGGAGCCGCAGGCAGCCCGCCGGCGCGAGGGCCTTGCGCAGCAGCGGGTCGAAGGCGTCCGCGCAGCCGCTGTCCGGCGCGACGGCGATACGGGTCCAAGTCCGGTCGGCTCCGCCCGGCCCCGCGCCCTCCCCCTCCACGGTCGGCGGAAAGAGCTCGTCCACGGGAACGCTGTGCCAGAGATCCCCGGCCGCCGCGAACGAATCCCGCGACCCGGCGTTCCCTCCACCGTCCCCGGTCAGCCAACTCCCGGCCACCGCACCCCCGATGAGCCCAAGCCCGAGCACGACACAGGCCGCGGCAGCCGCGACCCGAGGCCGAACCCGGGGCCCCACGGGCAGCAGCCGCGCAGTGTCATGGTCGTACGTGTCCGGGGGCGCGAACGACACGAAAGGGCGCCCCGCGGGAACCCCGACGGACGCCGGCTCCGGCGCCGGCTCCGGCTCCGGCTTCGCGGGAGGCTCGGCGGGCGGTTCGGCGGGAATGGGCCGAAGCCGCCGCGTGGTCTCGCTGAAGCCCTCCTCAGGCACCTGCCCCCGCCCCGGCGGAACGCCCGGCGGAGCCGGGACACTCGGCCGCGGCGGCGCAAAGGGCCGCTGTGGAAAGCCGGGGGCTGCCCGCTGGGGCCCGACTGCCGCCTTCGCCTCGGCGGCGGACGTCGACGGCACGGCTGAGCCTCCGGCGTCCCGGGCTGTCGAGCGCGGCTCGGCGGCGGGACGCGGCGGGATGACTGAGCCGTCGACGTAGCTGGTGGCCGAGCGTGGCTCGGCGGCGGGACGCGGCGGTACGACTGAACCGTCGGCGTTCTTCGTGGTCGTGCGTGGCTCGACCACCGAGCCGTCAACGCTCCGCGACGCCGGACGCCGCTCAGCCGCCACACCCGACGCAGCGCCCGAGCGCTCCCTGCCCCTCACAGCCGCCTCCGGCTCAACTACCGGACGCGGCGGCACAATTGAGCCCTCGGCATAGCCCGTGGCGGAGCGCGGCTCGGCCACCAAGCCGTCGACGTTCCGCGCACCCGGACGCCACTCAGCCGCTCCGCGCGGCTCCGTGGCCGGACGCGGCACGCCCGGACCCTCGTCGCCCCTCGCAGTCGTCCTCGGCTCAGCCGTCGGACGTGGCGAGACGACTGAACCGTCGGCGTTCCTCGAAGCCGGGCGCGCCTCGGGTGAGGGGCCGTCGGCGTTCCGCACGGTCGGATCCCACTGGGCCTCCGCGCCCGGCGGGACGTCCGTCCCCCCGACGCGCGGCACGGAACCGGTCGCCGGAGGCGGCGTGTCCGGGAAACGGGCCGACGCCGGCGGAGGCGGTGGGGTCACGGGCGGGCGCTGCTGACGCTCAGTGGGCCGGAGGTCCGGGAAGCGGAGGGGCCCGACCGGTGGGGGCTCGCGGTCGTCGGCACCCTCGAATGTTCCGCGTTCGTCACCCTCGGGGGTTCCGCGTTCGTCACCCTCGGAGGTTCCGCGGTCATCAGCCTCGAAGGTGCGGCGGTAGTCAGCCTCGAGGGTTCCGCGGTCGTCAGCCTCGAAGGTGCCGCGGTCGTCGGCAGCCTCGGACGTTGCGCGATCGTCCCCGGCGAGGCCTCGTGGGCGAACCGTCCCACTCCCCGGCAGTGCCCCCGCGATGCCCGGCCTTCGCGGCGCGGTGTCGGGGTCGCGTCTCGGCAGTGGGCCCGTCGTTTCGGCGGCCTGAGGGGCGGTCTCGGCGGGCTCGTCCCCCGGTGCGCCCGGCGTCCCGCTCGGCGGGGTCGACGGGCGTGGAGGGACGGGGATGCGACGCGCTTCCGTGCTCAATGCACCCCCCGTTTCCTCGTGCTCGGGCAACTGGCCCGCCAAAGGAACTCCTCCGGACCGTTCCCTTCCTGCGTGCGCGTCACTCTACGGGCTGACACTGTGCGAGTGGGAACCAGTACGCGGGCCCGCGGCATCTGCCCGGAACGTCCCCCTACCCTGGGGTAATCACGTCTGGCAGGCTTCAGGGCATGACTGGCCGCGCCGCAGACAGGGCCCGCTACGACCGGGCCACCGCCCATCTCGACGCCCCCGTCGCCATCGTGGACCTGGAGGCGTTCGACGCCAATGCGGAGGATCTGACACGAAGAGCGGCCGGCAAGCCCATACGCGTCGCGAGCAAATCCGTACGCTGCCGGGCCCTTCTCGAACGCGTCCTGGCCCGGGACGGCTTCGCCGGGATCATGTCGTTCACGCTGGACGAGTCGCTGTGGCTGGCCCGCTCCGGATTCGAGGACGTACTGCTCGCCTACCCGTCCGCGGACCGCAAGGCGTACGCGGAACTGGCGAGCGACCCCAAGCTCGCGGCCTCCGTCACCGTCATGATCGACGACCCGGCACAGCTGAAGCTGATCGACGACGCCCGGGACGGTGGACGCGAAGTGGTGCGCGTCTGCCTGGAGTTGGACACCTCGCTGAAGCTGCTCGGCGGGCGGGTACGCGTCGGCGCCCGCCGTTCGCCACTGCACTCCCCCGCCCAGGTCGCCGAGATGGCCCGTACGGTCGCCCGGCGGCCCGGCTTCCGGCTGGTGGGGATCATGGCGTACGAGGGGCATATCGCCGGTGTCGGCGACGCCTTGCGCGGACGGCCGCTGCGGTCGCGTGCCATCCGGCTGATGCAGGCCACCGCCCGCAGGGAACTGGCCCAGCGGCGCGCCGAGGTGGTGCACGCGGTACGGGCCGTGGCGCCGGACCTCGAGTTCGTCAACGGCGGCGGCACGGGCAGCGTCCAGCACACCGCCGCGGAGGACTCCGTCACCGAGATCGCGGCCGGATCGGGGCTCTACGTCCCGCGTCTGTTCGACAACTACACCTCGTTCAGCGGGCGTCCGGCCGCCCTCTTCGCCCAGCCGGTCGTCCGCAGGCCAGGCCTGGGCGTCGTGACCGTCCTCGGCGGCGGCTACCCGGCCTCGGGTGCGCCGGGAGCCGACCGGCTGCCCGAGCCGTACCTCCCCGAGGGTCTGCGATACGACCCTCAGGAGGGAGCCGGCGAGGTGCAGACACCGCTGCTCGGCTCCCCCGCCGACGATCTGCTGATCGGCGACAAGGTGTGGTTCCGGCACGCCAAGGCCGGTGAACTGTGCGAACGGTTCGAGGTACTGCACCTCGTGGAGGGCGACGCGGTGACGGCGACAGTCCCGACGTATCGAGGCGAAGGCCACACCTACCTGTAGCCGCACCAGCAATCGGCCGTACGCGGCTACCGCGTGGGCCCCACGCTGCTGCCCACCCCTCCGCTCGTGTCCCCGTCCCCCAGCGGCCGGATCCCCTTGGTGATCTTGTCCATGTCGGTGAGCGGCGGCGCGTCCTCCCCGGCGTCGATCACGTATCGCACCATGACCGGCGCCCCGGAGCCGACGCTGGACGGGAACGCCAGCGACTGGACGTAACCCCCGGAGCCCTTCTCGGTCTTGACCCGCCAGCGCACGAAGTACCCGGTACGGCCCGCGACCGCGACCGGCCCCTGCTTGACCAGCTTCTTGGATGTGATGCCGCCGTAGGGACGGCGGTCGAGCTGGTCGCGGTCGTACGCCTGGTCCGCCGCCTCCGAGATGTCGCCCTTGGCGAGCGCCTCGGGGGACTCCTCGTCGTTCGCGGTCACCGTGCGTGAGATGACCTTGCCGTGGCGGCACTGTCCGTCGTCGCCCGGGCAGGTGTAGGTGTCGGGCGTGACCATCACGACGTTCTTCTCGGAGACGTACTCGGGTCTGACCCAGCCGTCGAGGAGCGGAAAGGTGATGCCGTTGAGCTCGTCCACGACCGTGAGGGGGTCGTCGGCGGACGGTTCGGAGGTGGACTCCGAGGGTGTGGGCGACGGCGGGTCGCTCGTGGGCGCGGAGGACTGGGGCGCCGGGGTGGTGTTCGCCTCGGGGGAGCCGTCGTCCCGGTTCAGGACGACGGCTCCGGTGACGATCGCGGCGACCAGCACGGCTGCCGCGGCGACGATGGCGATGACCTTCGCCCGGCCGGAGCCGCCGCCGGCGCCACCGGGCGTGGGGGCGAACCCGGGCTGCGCCAAGGGCTGTTGGGGCACCGTCTCGGGAGCGCGCATGTGCTCGGTCCACCTGGTCCCGTCCCACCAGCGCTCGACATGCGGCGCCGAGGGGTCGGGGTACCAGCCGGGCGGTGGCGTCATGCTCATTCGGGCACTGTAAGCGCCGCTCCACCCTCAGTGCACGGCCCCCTACAGGGGCGTGACGTACGCGCCCGAAATCCCGCCGTCCACGAGGAAGTCGGTCGCGTTCACGAACGAGGAGTCGTCGCTGGCGAGGAAGGCGACCGCCGCGGCCATCTCCTCGGCTTCCGCGAACCGCCCGACCGGGATGTGCACGAGACGGCGCGCGGCCCGCTCCGGGTCCTTGGCGAACAGCTCCTGGAGGAGCGGGGTGTTGACCGGCCCGGGGCACAGGGCGTTGACGCGGATGCCCTCGCGGGCGAACTGCACGCCCAGTTCGCGGGACATGGCGAGGACGCCGCCCTTGGACGCGGTGTAGGAGATCTGGGAGGTCGCCGCGCCCATCCGGGCCACGAACGACGCCGTGTTGATGATGGAACCCTTGCCCTGGCGCCGCATGTAGGGGATCGCGGCCTTGCAACACAGGTACACGGAGGTGAGGTTGACCTCCTGGACCCGCTTCCACGCCTCGAGTCCCGTCTCCAGGATGGAGTCGTCGTCCGGCGGCGAGATCCCCGCGTTGTTGAAGGCGATGTCGACCGAGCCATACGTCTCGTACGCCGTCCGGAACAGCGCCTCGACCTGCTCGGCGTCGGTGACGTCGACCTTCACGAAGGTCCCGCCCACCTCCTCGGCGGCCCCCTTGCCACGCTGCTCGTCCACGTCGCCGCAGACGACATGGGCGCCCTCGGAGGCGAGGCGGCGCGCGGTGGCGAGGCCGATGCCGCTGCCGGCACCGGTGATGACGGCGGTGCGGCCGACAAGGCGGCGGCAGATGCTCTCTTCGGTCACTGTGCGGGACCTTCCGTGCTGATGAAGACGTTCTTGGTCTCGGTGAAGGCGGTGAGTGCGTCCGGGCCGAGTTCACGGCCGAGCCCGGACTGCTTGTAGCCGCCGAACGGGGTCCAATAGCGGACGCTGGCATGGGAGTTGACGGACAGGTTCCCGGCCCGTACGGCCTGGGACACGCGCAGCGCCCTGCCGACGTCGCGGGTCCAGATGGAGCCGGACAGCCCGTACTCGGTGGCGTTGGCGAGCCGGATCGCGTCCGCCTCGTCCTCGAAGGGCAGCACGACGGCGACCGGTCCGAAGACCTCCTCGACGGCCACGCGCGCGTGCGGCTCGATTCCGGTCAGGACCGTGGGCGGGAACCAGAAGCCGGGGCTTTCGGGGGCGGTGCCACGGATGCCTTCCAGGTCATCGGTGACGTACGAACGTACGCGCTCCAGCTGGACCTTGGAGATCAGCGGCCCCATCGCGGTCTTCTCGTCGGCCGGGTCGCCGACGAGGACGGACTCGACGGCGGGGGCGAGGAGTTCGAGGAAGCGGTCGTACGCCGTGCGCTGCACGAGGATGCGGGTGCGGGCGCAGCAGTCCTGGCCGGAGTTGTCGAGGAAGGACATGGGGGTGGCCGCGGCGGCGGCTTCGATGTCGGAGTCGGCGAAGACGATGTTCGGGCTCTTGCCGCCGAGTTCGAGGGTGACGGGCTTCAGGAGCGCCGAGCCCTTTGCCAACACCTGTTTGCCCACGGGCGTTGACCCGGTGAATACGATCTTCGCGACGCCAGCGTGCTCGACGAGGGCGTTGCCCGCAACGGGCCCTTCGCCCGGCAGCACCTGGAACAGCCCTTCCGGCAGCCCCGCCTCCAGGCCGAGTTCGGCCAGCCGCAGTGCCGTCAGCGGGGTCGTCTCGGCGGGCTTGAGGATGACGGCGTTGCCCGCCGCGAGGGCCGGAGCGGTGCCCCAGGCGGCGATGGGCATCGGGAAGTTCCAGGGCGCGATCACACCGACCACCCCGAGGGGTTCGAGGATCGTGACGTCGAACCCGCCGGCAACGGGGATCTGCCGCCCGGTCAGCCGCTCCACTCCCCCGGCCGCGTAGTCGAGCAGATCGCGTACGTTGCCGGCTTCCCAGCGGGCGTTGCCGATGGTGTGTCCGGCCTCCCGCACCTCCAACTGGGCGAGTTCCTCGAGGTGTTCGTCGACGACGACGGCAAAGCGGCGCAGCAGCCGGGCCCGCTCGCCCGGCGCGAGGGCGGCCCACCGGGACTGCGCCTTCGCCGCCCGTACGACGGCGGAGTCGACGTCCTCAGCGCCGGCTGCCGCAACGGTGGCGATGACCTCCTCCGTCGCCGGATTGAGGACCTGGAGCTGATGCTCGTACGACACGGACGGACCTTTCTACATGCGTTCGAAGGAGCGGCGAAGCTCCCAGTCGGTCACCGCGGCGTCGAAGGCCTGGAGTTCGACGCGGGCCATATTGCGGTAGTGGGCGACGACCTCGTCCCCGAAGGCGGCCTTGGCGATGGGACTGGTTTCCCAGAGCTCGGCGGCCTCGTGCAGGGTGGTGGGGACGTGCTCGTACTCGCCGGTGTAGGCGTTCCCCGCGCACACCTCCGGCAGCTCGAGCTGCTGCTCTATGCCGTACAGACCGGCCGCGACGAGTCCCGCGACGGCCAGGTACGGATTGACGTCGCCGCCGGGCAGCCGGTTCTCGAAGCGCATCGAGCGCCCGTGGCCGACCACCCGCAGCGAGCAGGTGCGGTTGTCGTAGCCCCAGGCGACGGCGGTCGGGGCGAACGATCCCGGCTGGAATCTCTTGTACGAGTTGATGTTGGGCGCGTACAGCAGCGAGAAGTCCCTCAGCGCTGCCAGCTGCCCGGCGAGGAAGTGCCGCATGACGTCGGACATGCCGCCGGGCCCGTCACCGGCCATGGCGTTACGGCCGTCCTTGTCGGCGAGCGAGAGGTGGATGTGACAGGAGTTGCCCTCGCGCTCGTTGTACTTCGCCATGAACGTGAGTGAGACGCCCTCCTGAGCGGCGATCTCCTTGGCCCCGGTCTTGTAGATGGCGTGCTGATCACAGGTGACCAGGGCCTCGTCGTACTTGAACGCGATCTCGTGCTGCCCGGGATTGCACTCGCCCTTGGCGGACTCGACGATCAGCCCCGCGGCCTGCATCTCATTGCGGATACGACGCAGTAGAGGCTCGATACGGCCCGTACCAAGCACCGAATAGTCGATGTTGTACTGGTTCGCCGGGGTCAGCCCCCGATAATTGGCGTCCCAGGCCTGCTCGTACGTGTCCTTGAAGACGATGAACTCCAACTCGGTGCCGACCTGCGCGGTGTAGCCGTATTCGGCGAGGCGTTCCAGTTGGCGGCGGAGTATCTGGCGGGGCGCGGCGACGACGGGCGAGTCGTTGTTCCAGGCGAGGTCGGCGATGAGCATGGCGGTGCCAGCGTTCCACGGCACCTTGCGCAACGTACTGAGATCCGGACGCATGGCGAAGTCGCCGTAGCCGCGGTCCCAGGAGGACATCTCGTAGCCGTCGACCGTGTTCATCTCGGTGTCGACCGCGAGGAGGTAGTTGCAGCCCTCCGTACCGTGGTGGAGGACGTCGTCCAGGAAGAAGCGCGCGGCGAACCGCTTGCCCTGAAGCCGCCCCTGCATGTCCGGGAAGGCCAGGACGACAGTGTCGATCTCGCCGCTCGCGACGAGAGCGTGCAGCTCCTCCACGCTGAGTGGTGGTGTGCGGTGGGCCACGGGAAAGGCCTCCTTCGGTCAGCCGAGAGCCATAAGGTATTGCCGTGAACCATTGCTTGGGAAGGGGGCACGGCGAGATGACGCAGCCGGATGCGCACGGTGTGAACGACCGGCCGGGCGATCAGCTGGCACCCGTCCTGCGGCCGGTCCGCGCGGGCAACGGCTTCGAGGAGGCACTGGAGCAGATCCTCCAGGTGGTACGGCTCGGTCTGGTGCCCGGTGGTGAACGGCTGCCCGCCGAACGGGAGTTGGCGGACCGGCTCGGGATCAGCCGGGTGACGCTGCGCGAGGTGCTGAAGGTGCTCCAGGACCAGGGTCTGGTGGAGTCGCGGCGCGGACGGTACGGCGGAACGTTCGTCCGGCCCAGGACCGAGGCGCCCGGTGAGGCGGAGTTGCGCCGCCGGGTCGAGGGTGTGGACATCGAGGACGTATTGCGCTTCCGCGAGGTCCTGGAGGTGGGCGCGGCCGGCCTCTGCGCGGCCCACGGCCTGTCCGCCGACCAGTCGGCGCGCCTGCGCGAGGCCCTCGCCCGCACGCACGACGCGCCGCTCGCCGACTACCGGCGCCTGGACACGATGCTGCACCTCACGCTCGCCGAACTGTGCGGTTCGCCGACCCTCACCGCCCAGTACGCCGCCGTACGCGCGCCAGTGAACGACCTCCTCGACTGCATCCCCCTCCTGGTACGGAACCTGGAGCATTCCCAGCAGCAGCACACCGCCCTGGTGGAGGCCGTGCTCGACGGGGACGCCGACGGGGCGCGGGAGATGATGCGCGAGCACTGTGAGGGAACCGCCGCCCTGCTGCGCGGCTTCCTCGCGTGACGTGCCGCGGCTGCCACGCGAGACGCGATTAACGGGCGCGTAACGCACGCCTCTTGCTTTCTGCCCCCGTGGCCCGCAAAGGTATGGATCCGTTCCATTGCGCTTTGCTGTGCCGCCGGGGGCCCCTCGTGTGCCTCGGGCCCCTTTCACCCGAGCGTCCACCGCCCTTTGGGGAGTCCACCCATGTCCATCGATTCCACCAAGCCACCCGCCGCCCCGGAGGGGGACGACTATCTGGAGCGCAGGAGCCTGCGCCGGGGCAGCGCCGGCTGGCTACTGCTCACCGGCCTGGGCGTCGCGTACGTCGTCTCCGGCGACTTCTCCGGCTGGAACTTCGGACTCGCCGAGGGCGGCTTCGGCGGCCTAGCGATCGCCATGGTCCTCATGGGCCTGATGTACACATGCATGGTCTTCGCGCTCGCCGAGCTGTCCTCCATCCTGCCGACGGCGGGCGGCGGCTACGGCTTCGCGCGCCGGGCGCTCGGCCCCTGGGGCGGCTTCCTGACCGGCACGGCGATCCTCATCGAGTACGTCCTCGCGCCCGCCGCCATCTCCATCTTCATCGGCGACTACGTCGAGTCGCTGGGCCTGTTCGGGCTCACCTCCGGCTGGCCGGTGTACCTGGCCTGCTTCGTGATCTTCATCGGCATTCACCTGTGGGGCGTCGGCGAGGCGCTGCGCTTCAGCTTCGTCGTCACCGGGATCGCGGTGTTGGCGCTCCTGGTGTTCGCGGTCGGCGCATTCCCCGACTTCGACGCCTCGAACCTCGACGACATCCCGGTGGACGAGAGTGCCTTCGGGGCCAGTTCCTGGCTTCCCCTGGGCCTGCTGGGCATCTGGGCCGCCTTCCCGTTCGGCATGTGGTTCTTCCTCGGGGTCGAGGGCGTACCGCTCGCGGCCGAGGAGACCAAGGACCCTGCCCGTACGCTGCCGAAGGCGATCCGGTGGTCGATGGGCATCCTGGTGTTCCTGGCCCTGCTCACCTTCTTCGCCGCCGCCGGGGCGCGCGGGTCGAACGCTATCCAGGGGGCGGGCAACCCGCTCGTCGAGGCCCTCCAGCCGGACGGCGAGGCGACGGCGCTGAGCCGGATCGTCAACTACGCGGGTCTCGCGGGCCTGGTCGCGTCGTTCTTCTCCCTGATCTACGCCGGCTCGCGTCAGCTCTTCGCCCTCTCGCGGGCCGGCTACCTGCCCCGCTTCCTGTCCCTGACGAGCAGCCGTAAAGCCCCCTACCTGGGCCTGCTGGTGCCGGGCGCGATCGGCTTCGCACTGGCCGCGGCCACGGGCAACGGCGCGCGCATGCTGAACGTGGCGGTCTTCGGCGCCACCATCTCGTACGCGTTGATGTCGCTCTCGCACATCGTGCTGCGCCGCCGCGAGCCGGGCCTTGAGCGGCCGTACCGTACGCCGGGTGGTGTGCTGACGTCCTCGGTGGCGCTGGTGCTGGCGTGTTCCGCGCTGGTGGCAACGTTCCTGGTGGACGTGACGGCGGCGGTCATCGCGCTCGCGGTCTATGTGGTGGCGGTCGCCTACTTCGGCCTCTACAGCCGCAAGCACCTGGTGGCGAAGGCACCGGAGGAGGAATTCGCGGCGCTGGCGGCCGCCGAGGCAGAGTTGGAACGGAACTGATCCAGGAGACCACGAGAAGGGGTTCATGGTGGGCGGCAGGCCGCTGATCGGAGTCAGTACGTATCTGGAGTCCGCGCGCTGGGGTGTGTGGGAGCTGGAGGCGGCGCTGCTGCCCGTCGGGTATCCGCGGCTGGTGCGGGACGCGGGCGGGCTGGCCGCGATGCTGCCGCCCGACGATCCCGCGCATGCCGCGGCGGTCGTCGCCCGGCTCGACGGGCTCGTGATCGCGGGGGGTCCGGATGTGGATCCGGCGCGGTACGGGGCCGCTCGTGAGCCTCGTACCGGGCCCGCGGCCGGTGAGCGGGACAGTTGGGAACTCGCCCTGATCGACGCCGCGCTCGCCTCCGGCACTCCGCTGCTGGGGATCTGCCGGGGGATGCAGCTGCTGAACGTCGCCCTCGGGGGGACGCTCGTGCAGCACATCGAGGGGCATGCCGAGGTGGTGGGCGTCTTCGGTCGCCACACCGTGAAGCCGGTTCCCGGCTCTCTGTACGCCGGGCTGGTGCCTGAGGAGACCTCCGTCCCCACCTACCACCATCAGTCCGTGGACCACCTCGGCTCCGGTCTCACGGCTGCTGCGCATGCGTCGGACGGGACGGTGGAGGCGCTGGAACTTGCCGGTCCGGCGTGGGTGCTGGGGGTTCAGTGGCATCCGGAGATGGGGGACGACGTGCGTGTGATGCGAGGGCTTGTGCGCGCGGCCACCTGAACGAGAGTGTTCCTTTCCCCAGCCCCGCCCCTTCCCGGCTGTATCAATTTGCGGCTCCGCCGCGTGGGGGGCTGCGCCCCCCAGGCCCCCCGCCTCCGGCTGGGTGGGGCGCCTCCGGCGGGTGGGTGGGGCGCCTACCGGGGTGGGGGGTTGGGATCGTGTCGCGACTGCGGGTGCGTCGTGGCAGACAACGAACCCAACCGCCCAACCGCCGGAGGCACCCGCTCAACCGCCGGAGGCAACTGTCAACGACAAAAGATCCCGCGCCGGCCCCGTCGGCCGATGCCCCACCGGCCACACCGCCCGCAGCGCCCGACTGAGGCGCACATCCGCCACAGGAATCGAGACAAGCCGGCGAGCCGACAACTCCTCGCCGAGCGCCAGCTCGCTCAGTACCGCCGGCCCCGCGCCACTGACCGCAGAGGCCTTCACCGCCGTCGTCGACGACAGCTCGATCAACGGCCGGGCCAGCCCACCGAGGGCCGACTCCAGGACCTGGCGCGTACCAGACCCCTTCTCCCGAAGGATCAGCGGCGTCTCCGCCAACTCCGCAGCCGCCAGCGGCCGACGCCGCCGCGCCCACGGATGCCCCGGCGCCGTCACCACGATCAGCCGGTCATGGGCGATGATCGCCGAGTCGAGCCCGGTCGGCACGGACAACCCCTCCACGAAGCCGAGGTCGGCCTCGTCGGCGAGAAGCCGCTCGGCCACGACGGCGGAGTTCCCGGCGAGCAACGACACAGCCGTATCCGGACGCTGAGCGCGCAGCGCGATCAGCCATCCCGGCAGCAGATACTCGGCGATCGTCATGCTCGCGGCGACCCGCAACCTCGAGTCACGCCGGTCCCGCAGCGCCTGCGCCCCGGCATCGAAGGCCTCCGCCGCCTCCACGATCCGCTGCGCCCAGTCCGTCACCAGCGCACCGGCGTCCGTGAGCCGCGACCCGGTGGGCGAACGGTCCACCAGAGCCACCCCCAACTGCCGCTCCATCGACCGAATCCGGCTGCTGGCCGCCGGCTGCGTGATCCCCAGTTCCCGCGCCGCCCGCCCCAGACTCCCCAGCCGCGCCACGGCAAGCAGCAACTCCAACGCCCCGAGCTCGGGCACCCGCCGTGCCAGCCCTCCGGAGAAGCCGGGAAACTCCTGTTCAGCCACACTCATAAGCCCACCCTATGTGGGAGCGCCAAGCCCTTGGGGCTCGCGCCTGGCCTCCGGCGGTTGGGTTCGTTGTTTGGTGCGGGTTATGGGTGGCTGGTCGCTCCCCCACTCTCGGCTGCTCCCCCACTCTCGGCTTCGCTCGAGCGGGGGGACCCCCATGAGCGGGGGGACCCCCATCGCGGCGGAGCCGCAAATTGACACAGCCCCGCGCCCCTTAGGTCCGTGGTGGGTCGGGGCCGTGGGCAAGCGGGTCGGTAGGGGTGCGGGCTCTTTGGGAAGCTGCTCAACCGGTGGAGGCAATTGCTCTGCCGAGTACTCCCGGTGCCTCGACCAACGAAGGGCCGTACCAAGTGAGATGCCGCCCGCTGACCAGTGCGCAAGGCCGACCCTCGAACGCCTCGGGGCCGTCCTCGGCCGTGAAACGGTACGGCTCGTCCGGCAGCACGACGTACTCCGCGGACCTCAACTCCTCGATCGGCACCCGCGGATAGCGCTCCGCATGACCGGCGTACACGTTGTCCACGCCCAGCCGCGCCAGTACGTCACCCGCGAAGGTGTCCCGCCCGAGCACCATCCACGGCCGCCGCCAGATCGGCACAACGGCACGGCGGCGACGCGCCGGCACCGGCAGGTCCGCCCACACCGCCTCCGCCTCGTCCAGCCACCGCGGGCGCGCCCGAACCCCACAGGCCTCAAGCACCCGCTCCAGCTCACGAAACGCCTGCGGCACATCCCGCACTTCGGTCACCAGGACCTCGAGCCCCGTCTCCCGCAGGGCGGTCAGATCCGGCTCCCGGTTCTCCTCCTCGTTGGCGATCACGAGGTCGGGCGCGAGCCGTACGATCCGCTCGACATCCGGGTTCTTCGTGCCCCCGATCCGTACGACATCGAGATCGGCGGGATGGCTGCACCAGTCCGTCGCCCCGACCAACAGGCCCGGCGAGTCCGGCGCCGAGGCGGCCACCGCCTCCGTGAGGGACGGGACCAGAGACACCACCCTCACCGGCACACCACCCTCACCGCAGTGCGTCCCTCACCGCTGCGCGTCCTCCGCCGCCTCGATATGGTCCGCGACCGCCACGACCAGCACACGTGTGTCCGGCACGGTCGCCCGCCACCGGTGCCGTACGCCACCGGTCATGTACAGCGTGTCGCCGCGCCCCAGCCGGTACGCGCGGCCCTCCGCCTCGACCTCGACGGCGCCGTCCGCGACGTACATCAACTCGTCGTTGCGGTGCTGGAATTCGCGCCCGGCGTCGTGGTCGCCGCTGAACTCCATGGCGTGCAACTGGTGGTGACCGCGCACCAGGGGGCGCACGAGGGGCTCGTGGGGGGTGAACTCCGAGTCGTCGGAGCGCACGACGTCCACGCTGCGCGCCGGGTCGGCGGCGGCGAGGAGTTCGACGCAGGTCGTCCCGAGGGCGTCGGCGACGCGCTGCAGGGAGCGCATGCTCGGCCGGGCCCGCTCGTTCTCGACCTGGCTCAGGAACGGCACCGACAGTCCGCTGCGCTCGGCGACGACGGCGAGGGTGAGCTCCAGTGCCCGGCGCCGCCGCCGGACGGCCGCGCCCACCCGAAGGGCGTCTTTGTTGTCGTCCATCGCTTCGGCTCCCTCCTGTGCGTCGTCGGTGCGTGGATCGGTGCGGGCGGCTCGGTGACAGCCCGGTGCTCGTACGTCTCGTACCTCTCGTACGTCCGGAGTACTACATACGAGGAACGTACGAGCCAATGTCTCCCGATGTTTTGTTTGCACCCTACGCACGTTCGGCAAACCGTTTCATGCGGCCGTCACAAGGCCGTAAACAAAGGGGCGGGCTTTCGCCGCACCGGAACCGCACGGTCCCCGCGGGCGAAGCCCACCCCTCAGTGGACTGCTGCCGTACTACCGCATCGCTACGGAGTCATCCGGCTCACCATGTCCGGGTGCTCCTTGAGCCACGCTTCGACGGCCTCCTCCTCGTTGCCCTGGCCGCGGTCCTTGATCTCGGCCTCCAGGGTGCCGAGTTCGTCCTCGCTCATCTTGAAGTTCTTGATCCACTTCGTGAGCTGCGGGTACTGGCCGGGGAACGCCTTGTTGGTGATCGTGCGGATCGTGTTCCCCTCGCCGAAGAGCTTCTTCTCGTCCGACAGCTTGGTGAGGTCGTACTCGCTGTAGGCCCAGTGCGGGGACCAAAGGACGGCGATGATCGGCTCCTTCTTGGCGTACGCGCGCTTCAGCTCGGCCAGCATCGCGGGCGTGGAGCCGTCGACGACCTCGTACTCCTTGTCCAGGCCGTAGCCCGGCAGGACGTCCTTCTTGAGCAGGTTCATCTCGCCGGTGCCCGGCTCGATGCCGATGATCTTGCCGCCGAAGGTGTCGGCCTTGCCCTTGAGATCCGCCAGGGACTTCACGTCCTTCACGTACGAGGGCACGGCGAGCTCCAGCGAGGTCGGCTGGTACCAGGTGCCCAGGTCTCTCAGGTTGTTCTTGTACTTGTCCCAGTAGTTCGCCTGGGCGTACGGCAGCCACGCGTCGAAGTTGACGTCGATGTCGCCGGTGGACAGGCCCGTGTAGACCGGACCGACGTCCATCTGCTTGAGGTTCAGCGTGTAGCCGCGGCGGGCCAGGACGTTCTTCCACAGGTAGGTGACGGCGACGTTCTCGTCCCAGGGGAAGAAGGCGACGTCCACCGGACGCTTCGCCTCCGCCAGGTCACCGCCCGTGGAGTTCTCGACCGGGGCCAGCTTGTCGACGACGCCGGGGTTCGACTTCAGCCAGGCCTTCACGGCCTGCGGCTGGTTGCCCTCGCCCGCCTTGTTGATCTCCGCCTCGAGGCTGGTGAGCTGCTTCTCGGTCATCTTGAAGTTCTTGAGCCACTGGCCGACGACCGGGTTGTCCGCGGCGAAGCCCTTGCGGGAGACCGTGTGCACGTCGTCGCCCTTGCCCCAGGCGCCCTTCGGGTCCTTGAGCTTCGTCAGCTTGTAGTCGTTGTACGCCCAGTGCGGCGACCACAGCGTGACGACGATGGGCTCCTGCTTGGCGTACGCGCGCTTCAGCTCGGCCAGCATGGCGGGCGTGGAGCTGTCGACGACCTTGTACTCCTTGTCGAGGCCGTACTCCCCCAGGACCTTGTCCTTCAGCAGGCCCATCATTCCGGCGCTGGACTCGATGCCGGTGATCTTGCCGCCGAACTCCGAGGCCTTGCCCTTGAGGTCCTCCAGGGAGTCGATGCCCTTCATGTAGGAGGGCACGCTCAGCTCCAAGGACGTCGGTCCGTACCAGGAGCCCAGGTCTTCGAGTTTCTTGCCGTACTTCTTCCAGTACTGCTCGTGGGTGGTCGGCAGCCAGGCGTCCGTCTGGAAGTCGATGTCGCCGGCGGCGAGGGAGGTGTACATCGGGCCGGCTTCGAGCTGCTTGGTCTCGACCTGGTAGCCGCGTTCCTCGAGGATCTCCTTCCAGAGGAAGGTGGAGGCGACGCCCTCGTCCCACGGGATGTAGCCGATGGTGATCTTCTTGCCCTGGCCGACGTTCGAGGAGTCGGCGGCGGTGGTCTCGGAGTTCGTACCGCCGAAGACGCCCATGCCGCCTGCGACCAGTGCGAGTACGACGACACCGATCATGGCCACGGCGGGCCGGGGACGGTAGGACCAGATCTTCAGGCCCTGCGCGGCGCGCAGCCTGGCGAGGGCGCGGCGGCCGAGCGGCGAGACCTGGGTGCCGAGCGAGCTGGTCATACGATCCAGGTAGATCGCCAGGATGACGATGGCGACGCCGGCCTCGGAGCCCAGGCCCACGTTCAGCTGGCCGAGGGCTTCGTTCACGTCGCCGCCGAGTCCGCCCGCGCCGACCATGCCCGCGATGGCGGCCATGGACAGGCCCAGCATGATGACCTGGTTGACGCCGGCCATGACTGTGGGCAACGCCAGCGGGAGCTGGATGCGCAGCAGGGTGTTGCCGGGGGTGGTGCCGAACGCGTCGGCGGCTTCGACCAGTTCCTTGTCGACCTGGCGGATGCCCAGTTCCGTCATCCGGACGCCGGGCGCCAGGGCGAAGATCATGGTGGCCACGATGCCCGCGGGGGCGCCGGTGCCGAAGAACAGGATCGCCGGGATGAGGTAGATCATCGCCGGCAGCGTCTGCATGAAGTCGAGCACCGGCCGGACCGTGTTGCTCACCCGGTCGGAGCGCGCCGCCCAGATGCCCACGGGTACCGCGACGGCGAGCGCGATGATCGTCGCCACGAGGACCAGCGACAGGGTCACCATCGCGTCTTCCCACAGTTCGACGGAGTCGATGAAGGCGAACCCGAGGAAGGTGAGGACACCGGCTGAGGTGCCGCGCAGCCAGAACGCGATCACGGCGAAGATGCCCGCGAGGAGGAGCGGTTCCGGGGCCTGGAGGACGGCGTTGATTCCGTCGTACGTGCCTTCGAAGATCGCCTTGAAGAAGTCGAAGAGCCACGCCATGTGCTCGAGCAGCCAGTCGACCGTGTCGTTGACCCAGTCGCCGAAGGGGATCCTAGGCATCGGCCTTCACCGCCTTGACAACCTTGTCACGCGGCGTGTCGCAGGGCCTGGGCTCGCCCTGTTCGTCACCGAGGAAGCCGATCAGGCGCTGCCGCGGTACGACCCCGACGAGTGTCTGCGCCTTGTCGAGCACCGCGACCGAGTGCGGCACGCGGGCGCTGATCGCGCAGAGGTCCACGAAGGAGCTGTCGGGCCGCGCGGTCTCGCAGCCGCAGTCCGCCTCGTCGCCCCGCAGGTTCGTGTCCATGACGGCGTCGGCCGTGAGGACGCGGGAGCGGTCGACGTCCTTGGTGAAGGAGGCGACGTAATCGTTTGCGGGACGGATCAGGATGTCCTCGGCGGTGCCGATCTGGACGATGCGGCCGTCGCGCATCACGGCGATACGGTCGCCCAGGCGCATGGCCTCGTTGAGGTCGTGCGTGATGAAGACGATGGTCTTCTTGAGCTTCTTCTGGAGCTCGATCAGCTGGTCCTGCATATCGCGGCGGATCAGCGGGTCGAGTGCGCTGAAGGACTCGTCCATCAGGAGCAGGTCGGCGTCGGTGGCCAGCGCCCGGGCCAGACCCACGCGCTGCTGCATACCGCCGGACAGCTCGTCGGGCCAGGACTTCTCCCAGCCGGCAAGACCGCACATGGCGAGGGCGTCGGTGGCGCGCGACTCGCGCTCGGCGCGCGGTACGCCCTGCACCTCCAGGCCGTATGCGGCGTTCTCGAGGACGCTGCGGTGCGGGAAGAGCGCGAAGTGCTGGAAGACCATGCTGATCTTCTTCGAGCGGACCTCGCGCAGCTCGCGGTCGCTCAGGGCGGTCAGGTCCTGGCCGTCGAAGAGAACCTGTCCCGCGGTGGGCTCCAGCAGCCCGTTGAGCATGCGCAGCAGCGTGGACTTGCCCGATCCGGACAGGCCCATGACCACGAAGGTCTGGCCCGGTTCGACTGTGAAGGACGCGTCGACCACCGCGGCGGTGGCGCCGTCGGCGCGCAGCGCCTCACGGTCCTTTCCTTCGCGGAGTTGCTCCACCGCTTTCTCGGGTCGTCTGCCGAACACCTTGTAAAGGTGCTCAGCCTGCAGCCTGGATGACACTTGTACCTCTCAGGTCGAACGAATACGGCCCGCCTCCCCCGCCGACGGGCCGTGGAGCGACGCGGGGTCCGCCCGCATGGCCAGTCCCCTTCAACTCCCCATTTGTCAGGTGTAGTTGAAAAGGGGACCGGCTTCGCTCCGGCTCGCACCTGCCCTGGGTTGTCTGGACCAAACGCGAACGTGAACCAGTTCACAGGCTGCTTACGTTTAGCGGGTAGCGGCGTTCCCTTTCACCGACCGCCCTGCTCCGAACAGTGACTGTCAGTGGCGTACGGCATGATGCGTGGCGTGACGCAGCAGACGCAGACTTCTCGCCGGATCATGCTTCTCGACACCGCCTCGCTGTACTTCCGCGCCTATTTCGGGGTCCCGGAGTCCGTGAAGGCCCCGGACGGCACACCGGTGAACGCGGTGCGGGGGCTGCTCGAATTCATCGACCGCCTCGTACGGGACCGCCACCCGGACGATCTCGTGGCTTGCATGGACGCGGACTGGCGGCCCCAGTGGCGCGTCGACCTGATCCCCTCCTACAAGGCGCACCGCGTCGCGGAGGAGCACGAAGCCGGCCCGGACGAGGAGCAGGTGCCCGACACCCTCTCGCCCCAGGTGCCGATCATCGAGGCGGTCCTGGACGCGCTGGGCATCGCCCGCGTGGGCGTCGAGGGGTACGAGGCGGACGATGTGATCGGCACGTTCACGGCCCGCGCCACCGGCCCGGTCGACATCGTCACGGGCGACCGCGACCTGTTCCAACTGGTCGACGACAAGCGGCAGGTGCGGGTGCTGTATCCACTCAAGGGCGTCGGCAACATGCAGCTCACGGACGAGGCTCTGCTCCGCGAGAAGTATGGGGTGGACGGTCCGGGGTACGCGGACCTGGCGCTGCTGCGCGGCGACCCGAGCGACGGACTGCCCGGGGTGCCGGGCATCGGCGAGAAGACGGCCGCCAAGCTGCTGGCCGAGTTCGGCGACCTGGCCGGGATCATGGCGGCGGTCGACGACCCGAAGGCGAAGCTCACGCCCTCGCAGCGCAGACGCCTCGACGAGGCACGGCCGTACGTGGCTGTCGCGCCCAAGGTCATCAAGGTGGCCGACGACGTACCGCTGCCGGTGGTGGACACGGCGCTGCCGAGCGCGCCACGCGATCCGGCGGCCCTGGAGGAGCTGGCAATGCGCTGGGGTCTGGGCGGCTCGTTGCAGCGGCTGCTGGTGACGCTCGGATCGTGATCCGTGACGCCCCGCACTCCGCCAGTCTCGGGCCGACCTTTCGCCTTTCCCAAGATGTGGTCATCAACACCCCAAGCTTGGTCATCGACTTATGGAGCAAGAGGTGTTAACTAGGGGAAGGTGCTAACTTAGGCAAGCCTTAGTAATGTTCGGGAGGCCGTCATGGCAGAGCGTCCGGCACGCAGGGTTCCGAAGCCCCACACCGCGCGGGTTGTCCGCACGGAGCGGCTCACCCCGCATATGCAGCGCGTGGTTCTCGGCGGTGAGGGCCTCGCCGAATTCTCCGCGGGCAGCCGCACCGATCATTACGTCAAGCTGCTGTTCGGGGCGGAGGGCGTGACCTATCCGGAGCCCTTCGACATCGCCCGGATCCGCGAGGAGTTCCCGCGCGAGCAGTGGCCGGTGACGCGTACGTACACCGTCCGCGCCTGGGACCCCGAACTGCGCGAGCTGACGCTCGACTTCGTCATCCACGGCGACGAGGGCCTGGCCGGGCCGTGGGCCACACGGGTCCAGCAGGGCGAGATCGTACGATTCCTGGGTCCCGGCGGGGCGTACGCACCCGATCCCGAGGCCGACTGGCATCTGCTGGCCGGGGACGAGAGCGCGCTGCCCGCGATCGCCGCCTCCCTGGAGGCGATGCCCGACGGCGCCAAGGTGTACGCCTTCGTCGAGGTCGAGGGCCCTGACGAGGAGCAGAAGATCGCCTCCGACGTGGAGGTCGTCTGGCTGCACCGCGGCGACCGCCCGATCGGCGAGGCCCTGGTCGAGGCCGTACGGGCGCTGGAGTTCCCGGAGGGCCGGGTGTGCGCCTTCGTGCACGGCGAGGCGGCCTTCGTGAAGGAGCTGCGCCGCCTGCTGCGCGTAGAGCACCAGATCCCGCGCGAGCACCTGTCGATCTCCGGCTACTGGCGCCTCGGCCACAACGAGGACGGCTGGCAGGCGGCGAAGAAGGACTGGAACGCGCAGGTGGAGGCCGAGCAGGAGACTGCGCCTGCCTCCGGCGGTTGAGCGGTTCGCCTACCGGGTGGGTGGGTTGGGCTCGTAGGAAGTCAGATGGGCCTCTGCGCCCCTGCGTACGCTTGACCAGGTGAGACGTAGGAACCGCATTCCGGCCGCTCCCCTGCCGCAGCGTGAGGGGGTGGATCCGGTGCGGGTGCGATTGCCCGTCGACGGGGCTTGGGGCACCGTTCGGGAGCATCTGGTGGAGCGGCTCGCGGCGGGGGCCGGGGTGATCGACGGGATGCTCGACGCGGGGCTGATCGTCGGGGCGGACGGGCAGCCGGTGGCGGCGGACGCGGCGTATGTGCCGGGAATGTTCGTGTGGTTCCACCGGGAACTGCCCGACGAGGTGCCGGTGCCGTTCGATGTCGATGTGGTGTATCGCGACGAGCACATCGTCGTGGCCGACAAGCCGCACTTCCTGGCCACGACACCGCGCGGCAGTCATGTCGCCGAGACGGCTCTCGCGCGGCTGCGGCGGGAACTCGGCATCGAGTCGCTCACGGCGGCGCACCGGCTGGACCGGCTCACGGCCGGGTTGGTGCTGTTCACGGTGCGGCCCGAGGAACGGGGCGCGTATCAGTCGCTGTTCCGCGACCGGCTCGTACACAAGGAGTACGAGGCGGTGGCCCCGTACCGGGAATCCTTGGCGCTGTCCCGGACCGTGCGCAGCCGGATCGAGAAGGAGCGCGGGGTGCTGGCCGCCCGCGAGATCCCCGGCGAACCGAACGCGGTGACCCTGGTCGAGCTGCTCGAGCACCGGGGCGGACGCGCGCGCTACCGACTGCTGCCCCGCACCGGGCAGACCCACCAGCTGCGGGTGCACATGAACGCGCTGGGTGTGCCGATCCTCGGTGACCCGCTCTACCCGGTGGTGACCGGCCCGATGCCGGCCGGTGACTTCCGGCGCCCGCTCCAACTGCTGGCGCGGGTGCTGGAGTTCACCGATCCGGTCACGGGGCACAGCCACTCGTTCGTGAGCGGCCGGACGCTGGGGGCGTGGTCCGCGTACGAGAACTGGGCGGATCAGTGACGATTCTGGTCCGTCAGTAGCCCCTCCACCAGCGGACGAAGCGCTGCCAGGCGCCGAGGCGGCGCTCGGGTCCGGCCTCCGGAGCCACCGGTTCGGGCCGGGGAGCCTCGGGCTGCGGTGCCGGCGTGGGTTCGGGTGCCGGGGCGGGCGTGGTGACCTGCCAGTCCACCCGCGGCTGCCGCTCGGCGGTGCGGGCGCCGGGCAGTTGCGAGTCGTCCTGCGGCGGCTGCGCCATGAACGTCACCGGGAGCTCCACCAGGTGCCGTGAGGAGATGGACGCCGTCCAGCGCAACTCATGCTCTTCGCAGGCGAGTTGGATGTCCGGAAGTCGCATCAGAAGCGCGTCGACGCCGACGTCGGCGATGGCGCGGCCGATGTCCTGGCCGGGGCATTCGTGGGGGCCGCCGCCGAAGGCGAGGTGCGAGCGGTTGCCCTGCATGTTCGCCGTGAGGTCCGGGCGGACGCGTGGGTCGACGTTGCCGGGCGCCATTCCGAGCAGCAGCCCGTCGCCCTTGCGGATGTGCTGACCGCCCAACTCGGTGTCCTGCTTGGCGAAGTAGCCCAGGACGGCGCTGAACGGCGGCTCGTCCCACAGGGACTGCTCGACCGCCTCGGGCACCGTCATCTGGCCGCCGTTGAGCTGGGCGCGGAAACGCGGGTCGGTGAGCACCATGCGCAGCACGTTGGCGATGAGGTTGGCGGTGGCCTCGTAGGCGGCGCACAGCACGAGGCGCAGGTGCTGGGCCACCTCGTCGTCGGTGAGCCCTGCCGGGTGCCTGATGAGGTGGCTGGTGAAGTCCTCCTGGGGCTGGGCACGACGGCGCAGCGTGAGCCGGTTCAGGACGCTCATGAGGTACTCGTTGCTGGCGATCGCCGTCTCGGTGCCCTTGATCATGTCGCGGGCGGCGTGCACGATGCGGTCGTTGTACTCCTCGGGCATACCGAGGATCTCGCACAGCACGGCCATCGGAAGGTGCTCGGCGAACTGGCTCACCAGGTCGGCGCTCCCCTCCTCGCAGAAGCGGTTGACCAGGAGCTGCGTCGCGCGGTTGATGTAGCGGCGGATGCCGCGGTGGTCGATGGTCGACATGGCGCCCACCACCGCCCCGCGCAGCCGCAGATGCTCGTCGCCCTCGGCCATGGCGCAGATGGGCTGCCAGGCGAAGAGGGGCATGAGCGGGTGGTCCGGGCCCGCCGAGCCGTCCCGGACGGCGTTCCAGATGCGGCTGTCGCGGGTGTACTGCGAGGGGGTGCGGACCATATGCAGGTTCTCGGTGTGGCCGAGCACCACCCAGATCGGCACGTCCTGGTGGAGCAGCGCGGGGGCGACGTTGCCGTGTTCGGCGCGGAGTTTCTCGTACAGGGCTCCCATGTCCTCCGCCTCGGGGCCGTACAGGCGGCGCAGTCCGCCGGGGCCCGTGCCGTGGGCGGGGCAGCCCGGCGGCGGGCCGGGCGTGGGGTCGTACTGACCGGGGTCGTCCATACCGGTCCGGTAGGGGGATTCAGACGTCACGGTGGTGCTCCGAAACTGGGGTGTGTGAGGTGGTCAGGCGGGCGCGGAGGCCATGGCGATCGAGTGGAGGAAGCGCATCAGGGTCATCAGCACGTCACGGCTGGACGCCCTGCGGCGCGCATCGCACTTCACGATGGGGATCTCCTCGGGAAGGTCGAGCGCGGCGCGCAGGTCCTCCATGGGGTAACGGGGCGCGTCCGGGAAGTCGTTGACGGCGACGACGAACGGCACACCGCGTTCCTCCAGGCGGCCGATGACGTCGAAGCTGACTTCCAGGCGCCGGGTGTCGATCAGAACGACCGCCCCGAGGGCGCCCTCGAACAGCCCGTTCCACAGAAACCAGAAGCGTTCCTGACCGGGGGTGCCGAACAGATACAGCACCAGCTGTTCGGTGATGCTGATGCGGCCGAAGTCCATGGCCACGGTGGTGGCCGTCTTGGTGTCCGAGCCGTAGTTGTCGTCGACTCCGACGCCGGCCTGCGTCATGGTCTCCTCCGTGGTCAGCGGCCTGATCTCGCTGACGGAGCCCACCATGGTCGTCTTGCCGACGCCGAAGCCACCCACGATCACGATCTTCACGGCGGCCTGCGCCGTATGCGGAAGATGGTCCTCGGCGCGAGGGCCCGCGACCGTGTCAGAGCTTTTGAAGTCCATGCATCACCGCTTCGAGGAGGGAACGGTCGGGCAGCTCCGAGCGGACGATCGGGGCGCGCGCGTGTACCAGTTCGGCCGTCAGCAGCTCGGTCAGCAGTACGGTCACCACGCTGAACGGCAGATTGAGATAGGCCGAGAGCTCGGCCACGGACAGGGGGGTCCGGCAGAGCCGGAGCAGGGCCGCCTGTTCCGGCTGGGCGGTGGGCGGCGGCACATCGTCGTTCGCCACGATCAGGGTCACCAGGTCCAGCGCGGCCCGGTCGCCGTCCTCGACCTGGCCGGTGAGGATGTACAGCCGCCCTGGCTGGTTCCCCTCGCCCTGCGCCTCGACCGGCGCCGGTGCCGCCGCCGCATCAGGGATCTTCGGGGGACTGTGCTCCGGCGGTTCCTTGGGGAAGCGCCGCCGTCGTTGCGGAGGAGTCATACGGCCGTCCCGTTCCGCCGGGGCGGACTCGTCAGGTGGGCACCGATCCGTACGACGAGGTCGCGCATGCGGTTGCTCATGAGCCCGGCGTCGACGGTCTCGTCGGCGAGGACGGCGAGATAGGCGCCGGGGCCCGCGGCCATCATGTAGAAGTAGCCGCCGTGGATCTCGATGATCACCATCCGCATCCGGCCGTCGGTGTCGGGGATCTCGGTGGCGACGGCCGCGGCCAGACTCTGCAGTCCGGCGCAGGCCGCGGCGACGCGGTCGGCGGCGTCGGGATCACCGCCGTACCGGGCGATGCGCAGGCCGTCGGCGGAGAGCACCACGACCTGCCGGGTCCCGGGCACCCCGTCGGACAGCTCCTTGAGCATCCAGTCGAAGTTGGCTCGCTGCTGGATCACTTGAGGTCCCCCTCGTCTTCGGCCTCGGCAGGGGCCGGAGTGTTCGTCTCGCCTGGTGTCTTGTCCTGGCCGTCCTTGGCGTCCTGGTCAGTGGGATCGCCCTTGAGTCCGGCCATGAACGCCTCGACCCACAGGCCGGGTTCGGGTTCGTCCTTCTTCGGCTCGGGCTGCGTCTGGGTGGAGGAGCGAGTCCAGTCGATGACCGGGCGGCCTTCCTTGCGCGCGGCCTCCGCCTCCGCCTCGGCCGCCCGCGCCTCGGCGACCCGCTGGCTGAACGGGATCTTGACCCGGCTGCGACGCTGCGGCAGACCGTTCGCCGTCCACTCGGTCACCTCGGGGACGTCGTCCTCCATCGCGGCCACCGAGTCGGGGATACGGGGGCCGGTGGTGGGACGGCGCTTCTTGGGCTTGCGCTCGGGTCCCTCGACGCCGCCGAAGTCCACCTTGGGTACGGAGGAGGCGCCGATGCCGTGGGCGAGGCCGGGGGCGAACTCCTCGGTGAGCATGTCGCGGGGCACGACGATCACGGCGCGGACACCGCCGTACGCGGACTGCCGCAGCGAGACCTGCATCTTGTACATCTGCGTCAGCCGGCCCACGACGGCCATGCCGAGCCGCGGGCTGTCACCGAGGTCGTTGAGGTCGATGCCGATCTGGGCCTTCTCGAGCATGCCCTCGGCCCGGCGGCGCGCTTCCTCGCTGAGGCTGACGCCGGCGTCCTCGATCTCGATGGCGACGCCGGTCTGCACCTCGACGGCGGTGACGTGCACCTTGGTCTGCGGCGGCGAGTAGCGCGTGGCGTTGTCGAGGAGTTCGGCGGCGGCGTGGATGACCGGCTCGACCGACGGGCCGGTGACGTTGACCTTGGCGATGGAGTGCAGCTCGATGCGGCGGTACTCCAGGATCCGGGACATGGCACCGCGCAGCACGCTGTACAGCGGTACGGGCTTGGGCCATACGCGGCCCGGGCGGGAGCCGCCGAGCACGGCGATGGAGTCGGCGAGGCGGCCGATCAGCGCGGTGCCGTGGTCGATGCGCAGCAGGTCGTCGAAGACCTCGGGGTTGCGCCCGTGGTCCTCCTCCATCTCGCGCAGTTCCTTGTTCTGCTGGTGGACGATCGCCTGGACGCGCCGGGCGATATTGACGAAGGCGCGCTGCGAGGAGTCCCGCATCGCTTCCTCGTGGTCCACGATGCGCAGCAAGGCGCGCAGCAACTCGCGCTGGGATTCGGGGAGTTCCCGGACGCGCGGATCCTCCTCGGCGGTTTTACGAATCGCCACTTCGGGGGAATCTCCACAGCGCAGCCGGTACAGCGCGGCGGGAAGCAGCTCCTTGCCGAGGTGGAAGATCTCGTCGTCCTGGGCGGCGATGCGCTGTTCCAAGTAGGCCGTTCGGCGCGCGAGTTCGGCGCGGACCGCTCGTACGACCCGGCCGCGGCGGACCGCTTCGGCGACCGTCGCGATCACCAGGAGTGTCGCGATGCCTCCGCACCAGCCGACGGCGACCCGGGCCGGTTCCGTGACGACGGCGACGGCGGCTCCGGATGCCGCGGCCATCAGTATGGCCGGGAGCAACAGCACTCGGGCGTAAGGAAGTTCACGGCCAACGGGAGGCGATTGAACACTCACCATGTATGCCCTCTAAGACAAATCGGCTGGGGATCGGGGGGAGTTCTCTGGATCTTCAGAACATTGGGGAACAAGCGCACGAATACACCGCAACTCGGTGCGCCGCGGGCGAGCTTAGTCCGACCGGATCATCGCCAAGTCATATTCGGCAAGCACCTGAAATCGCCCGCGCGAGAGGAGTACGCTCGGCCCCATTTATACGCTCCGCCGCTATTCGAACACGATGCGTAACGGTGTACGGGCACACGAAAACCCCTCATCAGAAGGGGTGAAGCCCAGCTCGCGGAGGCAGATTCCGCCCGTCAACTACTCACGCCGGGCGCCCAGTTGGAAACGTACGATCCGGGCGCCCCGAAGCCCGCCGTCCTCGGCGGGATGATCGCCGTCGCTCACCCCACCGACGAGTAGGCGACGACCCCCCGCAGCAGCCCGTCCACAGCCTTCCGCGCGTTCTTCGCCACGGTGGATCCCTTGGTGCCGGACACGGGCGCCGCCGCCGATATCTGGCCGAGTACGTCGATGACCTGCTTGCACCAGCGCACAAAGTCACCGGCGGGCATCTCGGCCTCGCGGAGCACCTCGTCGAGCCCCTTGCCCGAGGCCCATTCGTACGCCGCCCAGGCGAAGCCCAGGTCCGGCTCGCGCTGACCGACGCCCTCGGTCTGGCTGATCCGGAACTCCTCCTCCAGGGCGTCCAGGCGACCCCAGATGCGGACCATCTCACCGAGCGCGGCCTTGGCCTTGCCGGACGGCAGCTTCGGTGCCAACGCGTCGTCGCCGACCCTGGCCTCGTACACCAACGCCGATACGCATGCGGCCAGTTCGGCCGGGGCGAGGCCCTCCCAGACACCGGCGCGCAGGCATTCGCTGGCGAGCAGGTCCAGCTCTCCGTAGAGCCTGGCGAGCCGCTTTCCGTGCTCGGTGACCTCGTCGCCGCGCAGATAGTCGAGCTCGGTCAGGAGGGCGACGATGCGGTCGAAGGTACGGGCGATGGTGTTCGTCCGACCCTCGATGCGCCGCTCCAGCTGCGAGGTGTCGCGCAGCAGCCGGTGGTAGCGCTCAGCCCAACGGGCATGGTCCTCACGGTCGTTGCACCCATGGCAGGGGTGTGCTTTCAGCGCGGTGCGCAGCCGGGCGATCTCCCGGTCGTCCACGGCCTCGGAGCGCCGCTTGCGATGCCGGTCGGGAACGATGTGCCCGGCCTTCGTGCGCAGGGCGGAGGCGAGATCGCGGCGCGACTGCGGCGAGCGCGGGTTGAACGACTTCGGGATGCGCATCCGCTCCAGCGCCTCGACGGGCACCGGGAAGTCGATCGAGGCGAGGCGCTTGACCTGCCGCTCGGCGGTCAGGACGAGGGGCCGCGGGCCGTCGTGGTGCTCGAAGCCGCGGTGGCCGTTGGACCGCCCGGCGGGCAGGCCGGGGTCCAGCACCAGAGCGAGCCCCGCGAACTTGCCGGTCGGCACGTGGATCACATCGCCGGGCTTGAGCTTCTCCAGCGCCACGGCCGCTTCCGCTCGCCGCTGCGCCGCGCCCTGCTTGGCCAGCTCCGTCTCGCGGTCCTTGAGTTCGCGACGCAGTCGCGCGTACTCCTCGAAGTCGCCCAAGTGGCAGGTCATAGAGGCCTTGTAGCCCTCAAGCCCCTCTTCGTTGCGCTGCACCTGGCGGGAAATCCCGACGACCGACTTGTCTGCCTGGAACTGTGCGAACGACGTCTCAAGGAGTTCGCGCGAGCGGTGCCGGCCGAACTGCTCTACGAGGTTCACCGCCATGTTGTACGACGGCTTGAAGCTGGAGCGCAGCGGATACGTGCGGGTGCCCGCGAGGCCAGCGAGGTGCTCCGGGCTCATGCCGCGCTGCCACAGCACGACGGCGTGGCCCTCGACATCGATGCCACGGCGGCCCGCGCGGCCGGTCAGCTGGGTGTACTCGCCGGGGGTGATGTCGGCGTGCTGCTCGCCGTTCCACTTGACGAGCTTCTCCAACACCACGGAACGGGCGGGCATGTTGATGCCGAGGGCGAGAGTCTCGGTGGCGAACACGGCCTTGACCAGGCCGCGTACGAACAGCTCCTCGACGACCTCCTTGAACGTCGGCAGCATGCCCGCGTGGTGGGCCGCGATGCCGCGCTCCAGGCCTTCCAGCCACTCGTAGTAGCCCAGGACGTGCAGGTCCTCGGCCGGTATCGAGGACGTACGTCCCTCGACGAGGGCGCGGACCTTGTGGCGCGCCTCGTCGTCGTTCAGCCTCAGGCCCGCGTACAGGCACTGCTGGACGGCGGCTTCGCAGGCGGCTCGGCTGAAGATGAACGTGATGGCGGGCAGCAGCCCCTCGGAGTCGAGCCGTTCGATGACTTCGGGGCGGCCCGGTGTCCATACGCGCGATCTCTGCCGCCGCTCGCGCTCGCGGTCGGCCTCGCGCATATTGCGGCCCCGTCTGCGGTCCTGGTACGAGGGCCGGGTCGCCTCCATGCGGGCCAGGCGTGTGAGGTCGGGGTTGACGGCCTTCTTGTAGCCCTCGCCCTCCTCGAAGAGGTCGTAGATGCGGCGTCCGGCGAGCACGTGCTGGAACAGCGGGACGGGCCGGTGCTCGGAGACGATCACTTCGGTGTGGCCGCGGACGGTGTCGAGCCAGTCGCCGAACTCCTCGGCGTTCGACACCGTCGCCGAGAGCGACACCAGCGTCACCGACTCGGGGAGGTGGATGATCACTTCCTCCCAGACGGCGCCGCGGAAGCGGTCGGAGAGGTAGTGCACCTCGTCCATGACGACATAGCCGAGGCCGAGGAGGGTCTGTGAGCCCGCGTAGAGCATGTTGCGCAGCACCTCGGTGGTCATCACGACCACCGGGGCGTCGGCGTTGACGCTGTTGTCGCCGGTGAGCAGGCCGACCTTCTCGGCGCCGTAACGCCGCGCCAGATCGGTGTACTTCTGGTTCGACAGCGCCTTGATGGGCGTCGTGTAGAAGCACTTCTTGCCCTGCTGAAGGGCGAGATGGACGGCGAACTCGCCCACGATCGTCTTGCCCGAACCGGTGGGCGCGGCAACCAGCACACCCTTGCCCGCCTCGAGTGCCTGGCAGGCCTCGATCTGGAAGGGGTCGAGGCCGAAGTCGTACATCTCGCGGAAGGACGCGAGCGCGGTGGCCTGCTCAACAGCGCGCCGCCGCGCTGCCTCGTACCGCTCGGCCGGTGAGAGATCCTCTGTCATCGTGCTTTCGAGCGTACCGTCAGCCACTGACAACAGGACGATCAATATCCGGATCCGGCCCCGCGCACGGGGAATCCACCCAGTTCAGGGGCGCGAGGCCGGTCCTGGTGTGTGTCTGTCAGGTCACGTCGTCGTAGCCGTTGACCCGGTCGGGCTCGCGCTGGCGGTCGGTGTCCGTCTGGGCCTGCGCCGGCAGTGCGCGGGTGGTCGAGACGGATTCGATCTCGCCGACGTCCTCAGGGGTGAGATCGAGTTCGGAGGCCTCGTCGTCGTCGGGACCGAGCGCCTCCTTGCGGGCGCGTCGCTTGTCGTTGAGCAGCGAGAAGCCCACCGCCACGAAGTACAGCACGACGATCGGTCCGGAGAGGGCGATCATGCCCACCGGGTCGGTCGTAGGCGTGGCGACGGCGCCGAAGACGAAGACCCCCATGACCACACCACGCCACCATCCCGCCATGCGCCGCCCGGAGACGACGCCCACCAGGTTGAGCATGATGAGCAGCAGAGGCAGCTCGAACGCGAGCCCGAAGATCAGCACCATACGGATGGTGAAGTCGAGCACGTCGTCGAGGGTAAGGATGTTGGCCGCGCCCCCCGGGGTGAGGAGCAACAGCACCCTCACGCTGATCGGCAGGATGACGTACGCGAGGTAGGCGCCGCCGACGAACAACGGGACCGCCGCCGCGACGAAGGCGTACGTATACCTTTTCTCGTGCTTGTGCAGGCCGGGGGCGACGAACGCCCACAGCTGGTACAGCCAGATCGGACTCGACACGATCAGGCCGACCATCAGGCTCACCTTGATCGTCGTGGTGAACGGCGACGTGAGGCTGTTGAACGAGACGACCGCGCAGTTTCCCCCGTCGCTGTCGGCGAAGTCGTCGCACGCAGGTACGGGGTCAGCGAGGAACTGCATCAACTGTTCGCTGTAAAAAGCAGCACCGATCATCACCAAGACGATCGCGATAACTGCCTTCGTGAGCCGGTTGCGGAGCTCGCGAAGGTGTTCCACGAGGGGCATCCGCCCCTCGGGATCCTTCTCTTCCTTCTTGCGGGCAGACTTCAGCAACCCACGTTCCCATCTCGAGCAGTGGGCCGGAGGTCACCGGCCCTGCATCAGCGCTTGGTCGTGTCCGTCGGCTCGGTGACCGGGCGGGAGCTGGTCACATCACCGGGAGCGGCCTGGATGGTGCGCTGAGCCGGGGCTTCCTCGTTCGGCGGGGCGGAAGCGGCGGTGGTGTTGTCCTGGCCCTCCGTCTTCATCGCCTTGGCCTCGCTCTTGAGGATGCGGGCGGACTTGCCCAGCGAGCGAGCCATGTCCGGAAGCTTCTTCGCGCCGAACAACAGGATGATGACGACGAGGATGAGAATGATCTCGGTGGGGCCGAGCCTACCCATAGCTTTTACCTTCTTCACCGAGGCGACAGGAAGTCCTTATGTCCGGCTGGTCGGACATCATCCGACCATCGGCTGTGGACGATCGTAACCCGCAGGAGTAAACGTCAGGCAATGCCTGTGCATACTCCACGTTCGGCCAGCGCCTCGTCTCTGGGCCGCGCTCTCGAGCGTACCTGCCTTGGGCGAGAAGTCGACAAGACGAAGAGGTCCGAAGTCTCAAAGGGCCCGCAACTCACAGGGTCTGCGGTCCGAACTCACAGCCCGTCAACAGAGCGGGCCACGCCCGCCGACGCCCGCTCCAGATCCTCCGCCGCGCGACCGATCCGCTGCGCCGAGTCGCTGACCTGCCTGCCCAGGCGCTCGGCCTCCAGGAACACCCGCACGGCGAGCACGCTCAGTACGGCGATTCCCAGGAAACCCACAGCGATCGCGAGCATCGGCCAGAACATGCGCCGAGCCTAGACGGTGGAGTGCAGCCGCAGGGTCCGCACTCCCCCGCCGGTGAGGAGTTCCACGATCCGCTCACCGGCCGGCTTGCGGACCGCCGCCTCGCACTCCGGGCAGGTGAAGGAGTAGAAGGTCGTCTTCGGTGTGGCGCCGATCGCCAAGCGCAGCGCGTTGGCGGAGAGTTCGAAGTGGGCGCGGCAGTCGGGGCAGGCGGCCTTGAACACCACGGGATCCACTCTCGTCATGCCCGAGAACGCGGACGTCACAGACATTCCTTGCGTACCAGACATCGCCGACCTGCTCACAGCCCTTGCTCCTGCCTGCCGTACAGCCCGTCCTGAACTCCGTGCGGCGTCTCGGGGACGCCCTCCCCCGCACTCGCCTCGTCGTACGCCGCGAGCGCCTCGCGTGCCGCCTGCCGGGCGCTGTCCGCGAGCTCCCGCGGCGAGACGATCCGGCCGTCCCGCCCGAGCCGCAGCGCGAGGCGGCGCAGCGTGGCGGGATCGGCGGCACGCAGGGTGATACGGAGCCCGCCGTCGGGGAGTTCATCGGCGCTGTCGTGCGGGTAGTACTCGGCGACCCAGCGCCCGCCCGGGCCGACCTCGACGACCACCTCGGGGTCCTCGGCGGCGGGCTGCACCAGCCCCTCGGAGAGGTCCCGCAGTTCGATCTCGGGCGGTGCGGACGGCTCGTCCAGGATGCGGATCTCAGCGACCCGGTCGAGCCGGAAGGTGCGCCGCGCCTCGGAGCGGCGGCACCACGCCTCCACGTACGTGTGGCCGACGCTGACCAGGCGGATCGGGTCGATCTCGCGCTCGGTGAGCTCATCACGGCCGGGCGAGTAGTAGCGGATCCACAGCCGGCGCCGCTCGGAGATCGCCCGGTCGACGTCCGCGAAGACCCCGCCCTCCGACTCGAACGTCACCGAAAGCCGGGCACTGGCGCCCGCCGTCTCGCCGGCCGCGGCCTCCACTTTGGCGGTGGCCCGCAGCAGTGCCTGCCGGTCGCTCTCCCGCAGTCCGGGCAGCGTCGCCACGGCCCGGGCGGCCACCAGCAGCGCGGTCGCCTCGTCGGCGGCGATCCGCAGCGGCTCGGCCGCCTCCGCGCCAAGAGCGCCGGGGTTGCGCCACCAGATCCGGTCGCC
The DNA here is from genome assembly GCF_036173125.1 of Streptomyces sp. NBC_00286. NCBI lineage: Bacteria > Bacillati > Actinomycetota > Actinomycetes > Kitasatosporales > Streptomycetaceae > Streptomyces > Streptomyces sp. NBC_00286. The sequence continues at coordinate 8,391,259 of NZ_CP108054.1, read as the reverse complement.
GTCGGTGTCGATGTCCAGCAGATCGCCGCCGCGGAAGCTGGTCCCGCACAGCGGCAGCACATCGAGGTCGGAGATCAGCTCGTCCTCGGTGATCCCGAAGGCCCGCGCGACATCACTGACGCGCGCACCGGGACGCTCCCGCAGATACGTCACCAGGGACAGCATCCGCCGCGTCTGGTCGATGGCACTCACGGGCCTGACCGGTTTTCCCGCCACTTCTCCTACGCCCCCTCAGCCCTTGGCCACGGCGCGCAGCCGGTCCACGACATCGGCCCGCAGCTCGGCCGGCTCCAGGACGACCACATCGGGCCCGAACTCGACGAGCCAGGCGTCCAGGCCATGCCCGTACGGAATCTCCAACTCGTCCCAGCCGTCGCCCAGTTCCCGTACGGAGACGGCCTTCGCGCGCAGCGGATAGCCCGCCCCGCTGCGCAGCCGTATCAGCGCGGAGCGGTCGGCGGTCTCTCCGGCCCAGCTCGCGACGGTCTCCCGCACGGTGACGACATCGGGCACCTCGGCCGTGAACTTCCCGCTGCGGGTACGGACCTTGCCGGTGATCCGCGACAGCCGGAAGACGCGCTCGGCGCCCCGGTCGCGGTCCCAGCCGGCCAGGTACCAGTGGCCGCGCCAGCACTCCAGCGCCCAGGGCTCGACGATGCGGGGCTCGGGGTGGGCGGCGGTGGCCTTGCGGTAGTCGAAGGCGACGGGGCGGCGGTCGCGGCAGGCGAGCATCAGCGGTTCGAAGGCCGCCTCGTGCACGGGGATGTGCGGCTCCAGGGCGCCATGGGCCTCGTACGGGTCGACGTCCTCGGGCAGTCCCGCCGCGCGCAGCTTCTGCAGGGCGCCGCTGGCCGCGCCCGCGAGGCGGGCCTGCTGCCAGACCTTGGCGACCAGGCCAAGGGCGGCGGCCTCCTCGGCGTCGAGGGTGATGGGCGGCAGGCGGTTGCTGTCCCGGCGGGCGAGATAGCCGACCTCGCCGTCCAGGCTCTCCACCGTCTCGATGACCAGGCCGAGCTCGCGCAGATCGTCCTTGTCGCGCTCGAACATCCGGTTGAAGGAGTCCTCCGAGCCGACCGCGCCGTTGCCCGGCCTGAAGGCCTCCACATAAGCCTCGATGGAATCGCGCAACTCGCGCTTGCTGAGCGGCCGCCGCGTCCCGAGCAGACACAGCGCCAGGTTCATCAGCCGCTCGGCCTTGGCAATGGCCATCGACGCCCTTCCCTATGGTGCTTCCGATCGATGACCGTACCGCTCCGGAGTGTCGTGGCAAAAGCCGAGGGCCCATGCCTGACAGGCATGGGCCCCAGGTGATCGGGTCCGGTCGGTCCACGATCACACGGCGTACGAAGACCGGGCCGCGAGACCCTCGCGGACGGACTCCGCGAAGATCCACCGCGAAGACCGGACCGCAAGGACCGTACCGCGAGGACGAGACCGCGAAGATCAGGTTGCGAGGCTCAGACCGCGACCAGGTCGCAGACGAAGATCAGCGTCTCGCCCGGGGCGATACGGCCGCCACCGGCACCGCGATCGCCGTACGCGAGGTGGGAGGGGATCGTCAGCTGACGGCGCCCGCCGACCTTCATGCCCTGCACGCCCTGGTCCCAGCCGGAGATGACCTGGCCGACGCCGAGCTGGAACTCCAGCGGCGTACCGCGGTTCCAGGAGGCGTCGAACTCCTCACCGCTGGAGTACGCCACGCCCACGTAGTGGACCTTGACGAAGTCGCCGGCCTTCGCGACCGGTCCCTCGCCCTCCCAGATGTCCTTGATCTCGAGGTCCGCGGGGGGCGGGCCTTCGGGGAAGTCGATCTCCGGCTTCTCGATGCTCACGTTTCGGCTCCTGCTGTGTGCGAAAGGCAACTGGGGACAACCCCGACAGTCTTACATCCCCGCACGCCTCACATCTTCGCGAGGATGTCGACCGAGAAGACCAGCACCGAGTCCTTCTTGATGGTGCTCCCCTGCGGCGGCTTGTCGCCGTACCCGAGCTTCGGCGGGACGACGACCAGTACGCGGCTGCCGACCTTCTTGCCCGTCAGGCCCTGCGCCCAGCCCTTGACGACCTGCTGCAGGGAGAACGAGGTGAGCTCCTGCCTGCTGTACGAGGAGTCGAACTCCTTGCCGTCGGCCCAGAGCACCCCCTTGTACTGCACGAGGACGCTGTCGCTTGCCGCGAGCTCCTCGCCGTCGCCCTCCAGGATGTAGTTCGCGACGAGCTTCGTCGGCGCGTCCTTCTTCGGCACCTCGATGGAGGGGGCCTTGCCGTCGGTGTTGGTGCCGACCTTCGGCAGATCGATGTTGGACTGCGCGACCTCGGAGCCCTTGGCAGAGCTCTTCGCGTTGAAGGTGTCCTTGACGTCGAGGACACAGACCAGCGTGTCGGTGCCCTTGACGCCCGCCTGGGCGTTGCCCTGCGCACCGAAGCCCCAGGCCGGCGGCACGGCCATCAGAACGCGGCTACCGGTCTTCTTGCCCATCAGGGCGTAGCGCCAGCCGTCCATGACCTGGCCCTGGGCCAGCCGGACGACGATGGGCGCCTTGCGGTCGAAGGAGTTGTCGAAGACCTTCGCCGTGGTCCAGACCTGGGCCAGGTAGTTCAACTGCACGAAGTCGCCCTCGGCCAGCGTCTTGCCGTTGCCCGCCACGACCGTCTTGACCGCGAGGTCCTTCGACGGATCACCGCTGCCCTTGGCGACGGTCGGCTTCTCGTCGAGCTTCGCACCGGCGGTGATGGCCGGCAGCGGCCCGTCGACGAGCTTCGGCGGTGGTGGCGCACTGGCCGAAGGGGACGCCGAGGGGGACGCACTTTTACTGGCCTTGTCCTTGTCGGCCGTGTCGTCGCCACCGCAGCCGGCAAGCGTGAGCAGTCCGGCGGGAGCGGCAATGAGGAGTGAGCGTCGGCGCACGGTGGGGGCCTCGTATCGGTCGATCTTGCGGTGGGCGTGCGCGCAACTCTACGACTTGAGCAGGGCGCCGTACGAAGAACGTACGGCGCCCTGTGTTGCGTTCCGCAAAAGCGACTGGAAGTGACCGGCCTGGACGGCTCACATTCCGGCGATGAGCTTCTCCACCCGATCGTCGACGGAACGGAACGGGTCCTTGCACAACACCGTGCGCTGCGCCTGGTCGTTCAGCTTGAGGTGGACCCAGTCGACGGTGAAGTCCCGCCGCTGCTCCTGCGCCCGCCGGATGAAGTCGCCGCGCAGCCGCGCCCGGGTGGTCTGCGGCGGCACCGACTTGCCCTCGAAGATCCTCAGGTCATTGCAGATCCTGGCGGCCTGCCCCTTCTTCTCCAGCAGGTAGTACAGCCCCCGCCGACGGTGGATGTCGTGATAGGCGAGGTCTATCTGCGCGACCCGCGGATGCGACATCGTCATGTTGTGCTTGGCGCGGTACCGCTCGATGAGCTTGTACTTCATCACCCAGTCGATCTCGGTACCGATCCGGTCGAGGTCCTCGGACTCGATCGAGTCCAGCGTGCGGCCCCACAGCTCCAGGACCTGCTCGACGGTGCCGGTGCGGATGCCGCGCCGCTCGCAGAAGTCCACGGCCTTCTCGTAGTACTCGCGCTGCACTTCCAGAGCGGAGGCCTCGCGGCCGCTGGCCAGGCGCACCTTGCGGCGGCCCGTGATGTCATGGCTGACCTCGCGGATCGCCCGGATCGGGTTCTCCAGGGTCAGATCGCGCATCACCGTGCCCGCCTCGATCATGCGCAGTACGAGATCGGTGGCGCCGACCTTCAGCAGCATGGTCGTCTCGGACATGTTCGAGTCGCCCACGATGACATGCAGGCGACGGTAGCGCTCGGCGTCCGCGTGGGGTTCGTCACGCGTGTTGATGATCGGCCGGGAACGCGTCGTCGCCGAGGAGACGCCCTCCCAGATGTGCTCGGCCCGCTGGCTGACGCAGTACACCGCGCCACGCGGGGTCTGCAGCACCTTGCCGGCACCGCAGAGAAGCTGCCTGGTGACGAGGAACGGGATGAGGATGTCCGCGAGCCGGGAGAACTCCCCGTGGCGGGCCACCAGATAGTTCTCGTGGCAGCCGTAGGAGTTGCCCGCCGAGTCGGTGTTGTTCTTGAAGAGGTAGACGTCGCCCGCGATTCCTTCCTCGTGCAGGCGTCGTTCGGCGTCTACCAGGAGTCCTTCCAGAATGCGCTCGCCGGCCTTGTCGTGGGTGACCAGTTCTGTCACGTTGTCACATTCCGGTGTGGCGTATTCCGGATGTGACCCCACGTCGAGATACAGGCGGGCGCCGTTTCGCAGAAAGACATTGCTGCTGCGGCCCCATGACACGACACGGCGGAAGAGGTACCGCGCCACCTCGTCGGGAGACAGGCGGCGCTGTCCCCTGAACGTACACGTGACGCCGTACTCGTTCTCCAGCCCGAAAATGCGGCGGTCCATGACTGAACATTACGCCTGATGCCCTGTGCTGAAACGAGGTTCGGCTGCACCGTTTCGATCATTTTCCGATGCGACTTCAACCACCGTGACGCTGCCCGCAGCTGCGAGGACCCGCCCCGTGGCCAGCAGAACAGCCAGCGCCACGGCCCCCGCGGCACCCGGCAGTGCGAAACCCCACACCGCCCCGCCCCACTCGACGACCGGCCCCGCGACACCCGTCCCGACCGACATCCCCACCGTGAACGTCGTCACAAGCCAGGAGAACGCCTCGGTGACGGTGCCCCTCGGCGCATGCCGGTCCACCAGGACGAACGAGCAGGCGATGCTCGGCGCGAGAAACAACCCGGAGAGCCCGATCAGCGCCGCCATGGCGACCGGACCCGGTGTCAGCAGCAGAGGCAGGTAGAACACCGCCAGAAGCGCCACAAGCACCTGCAGCCGCCGCCCCGGCGCACCGCTCCACTGCCGCGCCCCGTACACAGTGCCCCCGACAAGCGCGCCGAGCCCGATGGCCGCCATCAGCCAGCCGTACGTCACATCCCCGCCGTTGTCATCCGCGTACGACATCGCCGCGACGTTGATCGACCCCAGCGCGATCCCCACGAAGAGCAACGCGCCGAGCAGAGCCAGCAGCCCGGCCGACCGCAAGGCGCCGAGCCAGTGCGCCTCACGCGGCGCCGAACGCCACGCGCGCGCAGGCCGCGACACCACCACGGAGAGCGCCCCCAGCACCCCTATGACATTCAGCACAAGCAGCGCGGCCTGCGCCGACCACAGCGACACACACAGCGTGACCAGCAACGGCCCCACGGTGAACATCACTTCCTGCGCCACGGCATCCATCGCGTACGCCGTGTGCACCTGGTCCTCCCGACGCAGGACCGAGGGCCACAGCGCCCGCAGGCCGCCCTCCAGAGGCGGCGTGAAGAAGCCTGCGACGACCATCAGGACGTACGCGAGCGCCAGCGCCTCGATGCCCGTGAAGGCGAACACCGCCATACCCAGGGCGGAGACGAGCGCGGCGGGCAGCTGCACACGGGGCTGCCCGTAGAGGTCCACAAGACGCCCGAGCACCGGCTGCCCCACGGCATTCGACACCCCGTACGCCGCGGCCAGCGCACCGGCGAGGCTGTAGCTGCCGCCCTCGTCGCGGACGAACAGCAGGACGGCGATCGGGGCCACCGCGTTCGGCAGCCGCCCCACAAGGGTACCGGCCAGCAGCCGGGCGGCATGCCTCGTTCTGAGGATCTCCAGGTAGCGCGCGGCCATGTCACGCCCTTCTCGTAGCCGGTAGCAGCTGACGTTGTACGTATAACCTCGTCCGTCATACGTATCATGTGGCCAGTTCACGAGTCCAGCAGAAAGAGCAGGTCGACGGTGGCACGAGGAAGCACGCGCCCCACGAGCCGCGACGTCGCCCGGACCGCCGGAGTCTCCCAGGCCGCCGTCTCCCTCGTACTCGGCGACAAATGGCGCGGCCGAGTCTCCGAGGCAACAGCCGCCCGCGTACGCCAGGCAGCACAGGACCTCGGCTACCGGCCCAACCTCGCCGCCCGCAACCTACGACTCGGCCAGGCACGCACAGCCCTCCTGGTCGTACCCGCACTCACCAACGAGTTCTTCGCCGCCGTCTACGAAGGAGCCGCCCGCATCGCCGCGAAACACGGCTTCGGCGTCGTCCTCTACCCCTCACCCGAAGGCATCGGCCCAGCACCCGACCCCTTCGCCTCCGCACGAGCCGCCCTGGACGGCGTCATCGCCTCCTCCATGGCCTCCGAAGCCCTCACCGAAATCCTCGGCGACGACCTCCCCCTCGTCATGCTCGACAGCGACCCCGCCGGCAGCCTCGGCGCCGCCACCGTCAACCTCGACATCACCGACGGCATGCGCCAAATCGCCGACCACCTGCTGACACTCGGCCACCGCCGCTTCCTGCACCTGGCCGCCGACATCGACTCCTGGACCTTCCACGTACGCGCCCGCGAACTCGCCGCCCGCGTGACACAGGCAGCCGACACCGAAGTACGCACGGCAAAGGCCCCCATCACCATCGAAGGCGCACTCACCGCCGCCGAAAACGCCCTGAACGGCCCCGGCCCCCGACCCACCGCCATCGTCTGCGACGACGACAAACTCGCCGTCGGCGCCTACAAAGCCGCCCGCCGCCTCGGCCTGCGCATCCCCGACGACCTCTCCGTGACCGGCTTCGACGACCTGGCCCTCGCCACGGCGATCGAACCCGAACTCACCACCGTCCAGCTCGACGCCGAACTCTTCGGCGAACGCGGCATGACGGCGCTCCTCGCAGTCCTGGAAGGCGAAACACCACCGGAAGGCAACATCCCCGTCGAACTCGTCGTACGAGGCTCCACAGCGCCCCCACGCCCATCCTGAACGCCGAAGCGCCCCGGCCCCGCTACAAGGCGGGGCCGGGGCGCTTCACGTGATGACTGGCGGGCTTACTTCTCCTCAGACGCGTCCGACCCATCGGCATCGTCAGAACCAGCGGACTCGGCGGCCGCAGCCCCGCCCGAACTGCCCTCCTCCAGCAGACGGACCAGCTGACGGCCCACAATGCGCTTGAACTTGCGCTTCTGCGGACGCGTCCGGTCCAGAACCGCCACCTCCAGCCGCTCCGCCGGAATCTCCCGCTCGCTGCCATTGGTGTCACGCGACAGCGCCTGAACAGCCAGCTTCAACGCCTCGGCCAACGTCATACCGTCCCGGTGACGCTGATCGAGATAACTACTGATCTGCTCGGCATTGCCACCCACCGCGACCGAGCCGTGCTCGTCCACGATCGACCCATCGTGCGGCAGCCGATAGAGCTGGTCGCCCTCGGGCGTCACCCCGACCTCCGCGACCACCAACTCCACCTCATACGGCTTCTCCGCCGCACTGGAGAAGATCGTGCCGAGCGTCTGCGCATACACATTGGCAAGACCGCGCGCCGTCACATCGTCACGGTCGTAGGTATAACCCCGCAGGTCGGCGTAACGGACACCACCGATGCGGAGATTCTCGTACTCGTTGTACTTGCCGGCGGCCGCGAAGCCGATCCGGTCATAGATCTCGCTGAACTTGTGCAGCGCACGGGACGGGTTCTCGCCGACGAAGACAATGCCGTCGGCAAACTGCAGCACAACCAGACTGCGACCACGAGCGATACCCTTACGGGCATACTCCGCCCGGTCGGCCATCTGCTGCTGGGGTGAGACATAGAACGGCGTCGACACCGGCTATCCGTCCCTTTCTGTGGAAGTCACTGGATCACCTGAAAAGAGGGGCCAAGGCCTTTCACAGGCCGCAGCAGTCAGAGCAACGCGGCACGCGGGCCGTCAGGCTGCTCCAGGCGCCGCTCCAGGATCAAGCGGGCGATCTCGGAGGACTCCTCGTCGGTCAGACGGCGGAACCCGTCCTCAGTGATCACGGTGACCAGCGGATAAATCCGGCGAGCGACATCAGGGCCACCGGTCGCCGAGTCGTCGTCGGCCGCGTCATACAAGGCCTGCACAACGAGCGTCGTCGCCTGCTCCTCGCTCAGATCCTCGCTGTACAGCTTCTTCATGGCACCGCGCGCGAAGATCGAACCCGAACCCGTAGCCGCGAACCCGTGCTCCTCGGAACGGCCACCCGTCACGTCGTACGAGAAGATCCGCCCCTTCCCGCGGTCCACGTCAAACCCCGCGAAGATCGGCACCACAGCCAGACCCTGCATGGCCATGCCGAGATTCGACCGGATCATCGTCGACAGCCGGTTCGCCTTGCCCTCGAGCGACAGCTGCGCGCCCTCGACCTTCTCGAAGTGCTCCAGCTCCAACTGGAAGAGCTTCACCATCTCGACGGCAAGACCGGCCGTACCGGCGATACCCACCGCCGAGTACTCATCAGCCGGGAACACCTTCTCGATGTCCCGCTGCGCGATGACGTTACCCATGGTGGCCCGCCGGTCACCGGCGAGCACGACGCCGCCGGGGAAGGTCGTGGCCACGATGGTGGTGCCGTGCGGCGCCTCGATCACGCCCTGAGTGGGGGGCAGCTGCCGGTTGCCAGGCAGGATGTCCGGCTGGTGATCGGACAAGAAGTCCATGAAGGACGACGACCCAGGCGTCAGGAAGGCAGCCGGTAGACGCCCGGTGCTACGAGTGTTGGCTTCCACGCGTTTCCTTCCACGTATGTCGCAGCCCGCCTTATCACGTCGGGCCGATCCTTGAACTGCCCCAGTGCGGCATTGCAGCTGAAGCACAGTACGCCTCGGACCCTACCCGTCTCGTGGCAGTGATCAACATGCTCGGCAGGAGCAGCGAGACATATACAGCAGATCCCGTGCTGTTCCGCGATCATGGCGTCCAACTCCGCTGGCGTTAGGCCGTACTTACGCTGGAAATAGCTGATGCGATTCCGTTCCGCACGACACGGACGGCAGTAGCTCGCCCAGCCATCCGAAGAAGCCTTGTTCCGCTCCCACTGTGTGTGGGGCTTGGCTTCGCCACAGTCCGGACAACGCTTGTGCCCTCGCGGGAACGGCACCCTAACGCGCACCGTCTTCCCCTTGGCTTCCTGGCGCTGCCGGTAGTACTCAGCAGAGCACTCCCGGCAGTACGCCTGGAGGCCATCGGGCATGGACTTGTTCTTCGCGAAGGCGGCCCGCGGCTTCGACTCCATACACCGCGAGCAGCGCCTCGCCCCCGTTTCCTCGATCACTACGCTCGACCCACACTCACCTTCGATTCGAAGGAAAATCTGCCCCGCGGACCCCTCACTGGCCGCCTTTTTGCACGAATGACCTCACGAAATCCTCTGCGTTCTCCTCGAGTACGTCATCGATTTCGTCCAGGACGGAGTCCACGTCGTCGCTCAGCTTCTCCTGGCGTTCCTTGAGGTCCTCTGAAGCCTGCGCGTCCTGCGTAGTCTCTTCGACCTCTTCGGTGGACCGCGTTGCCTTCTGCTGTCCGCCGCCGGTGTCCTTGGTCGCCATAACCCTCACCCCGCTCGGTTCGACGTTCTTGATCAGACCCTACAAGCAGGGTCCGACATCGGCCCCGCAGTTGCTACAACGTCCGGGCACCACCTTCATGATTCCCTGGCGCCGCTGTTTTCCACCCTGCCTGTGACCTGCTGCTGGTAGGGCCGGCCCGGTTGTTTCAGCCGCCGGAGAGGACCTTGACCAGGTCTTCTGCTGTTCGGCAGCGGTCGAGGAGTTCCTTGACGTGATTACGCGTTCCGCGAAGTGGTTCGAGGGTTGGTACGCGTTGGAGGGAGTCGCGGCCGGGGAGGTCGAAGATCACGGAGTCCCAGGAGGCGGCTGCGACGTCGTCGGCGTACTGCTCGAGGCAGCGTCCGCGGAAGTAGGCGCGGGTGTCCTCGGGCGGCTTGGTGCGGGCGCGTTCGACGTCTGTGTCGTCGAGGAGGCGCTTCATCTTGCCGCGGGCCGCCAGTCGGTTGTAGAGGCCCTTTTCGGGGCGTACGTCGGCGTACTGGAGGTCGACGAGGTGGAGTCGTGCGGCGTCCCATTCGAGGTTGTCGCGGCGTCGGTAGCCCTCCATGAGTTCGCGTTTGGCGACCCAGTCGAGTTCGCCGGCGAGGCTCATGGGGTCGCTTTCGAGGCGGCCTAGGACGTCTTCCCATCGGGTGAGTACGTCCTTGGTCTGTTCGTCGGCGTCGGCGCCGTACCGTTCCTCGACGTATTTGCGTGCGAGTTCGTAGTACTCCATCTGGAGTTGGACTGCGGTGAGTGTGCGGCCACTGCGGAGGGTGACGAGGCGTTGCAGTGAGGGGTCGTGTGAGACCTGGTGGAGGGTGCGTACGGGCTGGTCGACGGCGAGGTCGACGGCGATGAAGCCGTCCTCGATCATGGAGAGGACCAGGGCCGTGGTGCCCAGTTTCAGGTACGTGGAGATCTCGGAGAGGTTCGCGTCTCCGATGATCACGTGCAGGCGCCGGTACTTCTCGGCGTCGGCGTGCGGTTCGTCACGCGTGTTGATGATGGGGCGCTTGAGAGTCGTCTCGAGGCCTACTTCGACTTCGAAGTAGTCGGCGCGTTGGCTGAGCTGGAAGCCGTGTTCGTGGCCGTCCTGGCCGATGCCTACGCGGCCTGCGCCGGTGATGACCTGGCGTGAGACGAAGAAGGGTGTGAGGTGGCGCACGATGTCTGAGAAGGGGGTTTCCCGCTTCATCAGGTAGTTCTCGTGGGTGCCGTAGGAGGCGCCTTTGTTGTCGGTGTTGTTTTTGTAGAGGTGGATGGGTTGGGCGCCGGGGAGCTGGGCGGCGCGTTCGGCGGCTTCGGCCATGATGCGTTCGCCGGCTTTGTCCCAGAGGACGGCGTCCCGGGGGTTGGTGACTTCTGGTGCGCTGTACTCGGGGTGTGCGTGGTCTACGTACAGCCGTGCTCCGTTGGTGAGGATGACATTGGCGAGGCCGATGTCTTCGTCGGTGAGCTGGCTGGCGTCGGCGGCCTCGCGGGCGAGGTCGAAGCCTCGGGCGTCCCGCAGCGGATTCTCCTCCTCGAAGTCCCACCGGGCGCGGCGGGCCCGGTGCATCGCCGCCGCGTAGGCGTTGACGATCTGGGACGAGGTGAGCATGGCATTGGCGTTGGGGTGGCCGGGGACGGAGATTCCGTACTCCGTCTCGATGCCCATTACTCGCCGTACGGTCATGCGGCCCTCCTTGCCCGGCGGCGCCCTCGGTCGGGGGCGCAGCTCAAGTACCGCTGGTTCTCCGGTGCGTGTGCGGTGCCCGTCCCCGCACTGCGCGACTCGGCGGTATGGAAGAGCCTAGAACGCCTTTGCGCTGGTGGGGAGATCATTTGCGTCATTGCTCCGCTCCGGTGATGCCCTGGAAAACAGTCGACTGCGGGTACCCGTTGAGGGCACCCGCAGCCGCCCTGTCTTTTACAGGTACTGACCGGTGTTCGCCACCGTGTCGATGGAGCGTCCGGTGTCTGCGCCCTGCTTTCCGGTGATGAGGGTGCGGATGTAGACGATCCGTTCGCCCTTCTTGCCGGAGATGCGGGCCCAGTCGTCGGGGTTGGTGGTGTTGGGCAGGTCTTCGTTCTCCTTGAACTCGTCTACGCAGGCCTGGAGCAGGTGGGAGACCCTGAGGCCCTTCTGGTTGTGTTCGAGGAAGTCCTTGATGGCCATCTTCTTGGCGCGGCCGACGATGTTTTCGATCATGGCGCCGGAGTTGAAGTCCTTGAAGTAGAGGACTTCCTTGTCGCCGTTGGCGTAGGTGACCTCGAGGAAGCGGTTTTCCTCGGATTCGGCGTACATCTGCTCGACCGCGGTCTGGATCATGCCTTGGACCGTGGCGCCCTTGTCGCCGCCGTGCTCGCCGATGTCCTCGGGGTGGAGGGGGAGGCGTTCGGTGAGGTACTTCTGGAAGATGTCCTTGGCCGCTTCGGCGTCCGGACGTTCGATTTTGATCTTCACGTCGAGGCGGCCGGGGCGCAGGATGGCGGGGTCGATCATGTCCTCGCGGTTGGAGGCGCCGATCACGACCACGTTCTGCAAGCCTTCCACGCCGTCGATCTCGGCGAGCAGCTGCGGGACGATGGTGTTCTCCACGTCCGAGCTGACGCCTGATCCACGGGTACGGAAGAGGGATTCCATCTCGTCGAAGAAGACGATGACGGGTGTGCCCTCGCTGGCCTTCTCACGGGCGCGCTGGAAGACGAGGCGGATCTGCCGCTCGGTCTCTCCGACGTACTTGTTGAGGAGCTCGGGGCCCTTGATGTTGAGGAAGAAGCTCTTGCCCGTGGCCTGTCCGGTCACCTCGGCGACCTTTTTGGCCAGTGAGTTGGCGACGGCCTTGGCGATGAGTGTCTTGCCGCATCCGGGAGGCCCGTACAGCAGGACGCCCTTGGGCGGCCGCAGTTCGTGCTCCTTGAAGAGGTCGGGGTAGAGGTACGGGAGCTCGACTGCGTCGCGGATCATTTCGATCTGGCCGCCCAGACCGCCGATCTGTTCGTAGCCGATGTCGGGGACCTCTTCGAGGACGAGTTCTTCGACCTCGCTCTTGGGTACGACTTCGTAGACGTATCCGGATCGGGGTTCGAGCAGGAGGGCGTCGCCGGGGCGGATGGTGACGTCCAGCAGCGGCTCGGCGAGCCGTACCACCCGTTCCTCGTCGGTGTGCCCGAGTACGAGGGCGCGTTCGCCGTCCTCGAGGATTTCCTTGAGGGTGACGATGTCCCCGACTCGCTCGTACTCCATGGCTTCGACCACGTTGAGCGCTTCGTTGAGCATCACTTCCTGGCCGCGCCTGAGCTCTTCGAGTTCGACGCTGGGGCTGACGTTCACCCGCAGTTTGCGGCCGCCGGTGAAGATGTCGGCCGTGCCGTCCTCGTTCGCCGTGAGGAAGACGCCGAAGCCGGCCGGCGGCTGTGCGAGCCGGTCGACTTCTTCCTTGAGGGCCACGATCTGGTCGCGGGCCTCTCGGAGTGTGTTGGCGAGCCGCTCGTTCTGCGCGGACACGCCGGCCAGGTTGGTCTGCAGCTCGACGATCCGCTCTTCGAGAATTCTCGTGTGTCGCGGAGAGTCGGCGAGCTTGCGTCGCAGGACGGCGATCTCCTGCTCAAGATAGGCAATCTGCCCGGCGGGGTCCTCGGACCCTCGTCCCGGGCGGATGCCGCGGTTCATGTCGTCGTCGTGGGCTGCCACGGTCCTCACCTCCTCCAAGGGGAGCTGGACGCTTCCAGACCCTACCTGGGTGGGTGTCGATTGAAACCCCTAGATCACAAAGACGGTCGGGGTGTGTCCGATCTTCACCCTTGCGCTCTCCCTCACGCCAGGGAAATACCCACTGAACGGGAAGGGAAAGCGGGCGCAGGTAGGGTCTAAGTGTTCAACACCCGTCAGAGCTGGGCCGACTTGCGTTTTATTCCGGTTCGCTCGGCACAGGATCGGCAGGAGTCATGAGCGTTCAGCAAGAGGCCGGCGTCGGCGGCGAGGACCTGGAGGTGTGGATCGATCAGGACCTCTGCACCGGCGACGGCATCTGCGCCCAGTATGCACCCGAGGTTTTTGAGCTGGACATCGACGGTCTGGCCTATGTGAAGGGCTCCGGCGATGAGTTGTTGCAGGCCCCGGGGGCCACAACGCCCGTACCTCTGACGCTTCTGCGTGATGTCGCCGACTCCGCGAAGGAGTGTCCGGGCGAGTGCATCCATGTGCGTCGGGTTTCGGACAAGGCCGAGGTGTACGGCCCGGACGCGGAGTAGTTCGACGGTCACGTCAAGTCACTTTGCGGGCCGGGCCGTTCCGTATGTCTTCTTGGTCACACGCTCTGGGCGCCGGCGGGGACGGAACGGACGAATGTGCCGTTTTTCCACTGCCACTTGGCGCGTTCGTCCACGTCGGGGCAGCAACGGGGGACGTCGGGCGAGGAGTAGCCGAGCAGAGTGGCGGTGACGGCGGCGTCGCGCACGGCGAAGTCCGTGACGGTGAGGCGCTCTTTCGGGTCGACGAGGGTGGCGACGATGCGGGGTTCGGTGGCGTCGGCGGCCTGGGTGAGTACGTACACGCCGCTTGGCGGGGCGCCCGCGATGGCGTCGCAGTGGACCACTGCGACCGTTTCGGGGCGGCCGTCGCCGTCGAGGTCTCCGGAGGCCTTCTTCTGCACGACGACTTTGGTGGGGCCGCACTCCACGGGGTAGTCGACGCGGTTGGGATCGGGGGGCGCGGTGGCGGCGGGGGCGGTCTGTGCGCCGCGTCCGGTCTGGGCGGCGGTGGCCGCGTCGGGCTGCAGGAAGGCGGAGGCCGCGACGACTCCGGCGAGGGCGGTTGCTGTCGCCAGCCAGTGGATCGGGCCGGCGTGGGTGTGTGCCAGTTCCGGGACGGCGGATTGCTGCACGAGAGATGTGTCTCCTGTGAGGGCTGTGCCGGTGGGGTGGCCAGCATGGTGCCATACGTCACAGTCAGCGGGAACGGCGGGGTCGGTAGTTCTGTCGTGGTGTCAACAGAGAAGCGCCGTGGTGGAGTTCCCGAGAGGTCTCGGGAACTCCACCACGGCGGTTGCGCGTTGTATGCGGCACGGGGCCGCCTCAGCGGCCGGTGCCTCCGTCGGCGTTCGGGCCGGCGTAGTCCTCGCCGTATGCGCCCTTGGCGGGGCGGCGGCGGCGCATGGGGGGTTCGACGCCGTCGGCGAGACGGCGGGCGGTGAGCAGGAAGCCGGTGTGCCCGATCATGCGGTGGTCGGGGCGGACGGCCAGGCCCTCGATGTGCCAGTTGCGGATCATCGACTCCCAGGCGGTCGGCTCGTTGAAGCAGCCGATTTCGCGGATGGACTCGACGGTCCGGGCGAGCTGGGTGGTGGTCGCGACGTAACTGCACAGGATGCCGCCGGGGACGAGCGCCTTGGAGACGGCCTCCAGGCACTCCCAGGGGGCGAGCATGTCGAGGATCACACGGTCGACGTCGGTGTCCGAGAGGTTGTCCTGGAGGTCGCCGACGGTGAGCTGCCAGGCGGGGTGGGGGCCGCCGAAGTAGCGCTCCACGTTGGCTTGGGCTATCTCGGCGAAGTCGGCGCGGCGCTCGTAGCTGTGCAGCATGCCGTGGTCGCCGATGGCGCGCAGCAGGAAGCTGCTGAGCGAGCCGGAGCCGACGCCGGCTTCCACGACGCGGGCGCCGGGGAAGATGTCGGCGAAGGACAGGATCTGCCCCGCGTCCTTGGGGTAGACCACGGCTGCGCCGCGGGGCATGGACAGGACGTAGTCGGGGAGCAGGGGGCGCAGCGCTAGGTAGGCGACGTTCCCCGTGGTGCGGACAACGCTGCCCTCGGGGGCGCCGATCAGCTCGTCGTGCGGGAAGGACCCTTTGTGGGTGTGGAAGTTCTTCCCGGCTTCGAGCGTGAACGTGTAGTGGCGTCCCTTGGGGTCAGTGAGCTGGACCTGGTCCCCGACCTTGAAGGGCCCGCGTCGGCGGGCGGCACCGGTCGGTTCGGACATGTGACCAGCCTACCGGCCTGGGCACGGGCCGCAGACCACGCGCGCGCGTGCTGAGTTCAGCTGGGCCGGGCCATGGCCTTGACGAAAGCGCGCTCGACGTCGGCCGCGGACAGGACGCCGTAGATCTCGCCGGACTCCTCCACCACCAGGTACTCGGTGGCGGGGGTGGCCCGCAGCACGTCGAGGAGTTCCTCGCCCGCGAGTTCGGCGGAGACCCGCATTCCGTCGGTGAGTTCCTGGGCGAGGCCGCTCACCGCGACCCAGGGGCGGCGGTGTTCCGGTACGCCGACGATGGCGGCCTCGCGGACGATGGAGAGGGGTTCGCCGTGGGCGTCGACCACGACCAGGGCGCGGGCGCCGGCGTCGTTGGCGCGGCGCAGGGCTTCGGAGAGCGGGGTGTCGGTCTGTACGGGGACGGCGCGGCGGGTGAGGGCGCGGGCGCGCAGCTCCGGGAGGTGTTCCCTGAGGCGGGCCATGCGGAGGCTGTTTCCGGCGCCGGTCCAGATGATCGCGGCGAGGATCGCGGCGAGCAGGGCGTCCATGACGGTGTCCATGCCGCCGATGTCCTGGGCTTCGCCGCCGAGTGCGCCGGACTGGGTGAGCAGGGGCAGTCCGATGAGTACGGAGAGGGCGAGGGCGCGGCCGACCCAGGCGGCGGCGATGGTGCCGGTCATCGGCTTGCCGGTGATCTTCCAGACGACGGCGCGGAGCATACGGCCGCCGTCGAGGGGCAGGCCGGGGAGCAGGTTGAAGGCGGCGACGATCAGGTTGGAGATCATCAGGCCGGCCAGCAGTACGCCGGGGACGGTGCCCGGTTCGACGGTCCACAGGGCGAGGTAGAAGAGGCCGGCGAGGACGAGGGAGAGCAGGGGGCCGACGAAGGCGAGGATGAACTCGCGGCCGGGCGTCTCGGATTCCTTCTCGATTTCGGAGACGCCGCCGAAGAACTGCAGCTGGATGCGGCGCACCGGCAGTTTGAAGCGCAGGGCGGCAACCGTGTGGGCCAGTTCGTGGACGAGTACGGAGGCGTAGAAGGCGACCGCGAAGAAGAGGGACACGAGGTAGCGGGCGCCGCCGAGTTCGGGCAGTACGCGCTCGAGTTGGCCGCCGAAGACCCAGGTGATGAGTGCCGCGACGAGGAACCAGCTGGGTGCGACGTAGACGGGCACGCCGAACGGGCGGCCCATGAGCAGCCCGCCGCCGGGTCCCTTGGCGCGCTGTGGGGGACGGGGTCCGGGGCCGCCGTCTCCGGCAGGGGGTTGCGCGCCGGAGCCGCTGCCGTCGGGGCCGGGACCGTCCGTGCCCTCGCCTCGGCGGGCCACAGACGGCGCCGTCGGGCCGTCCGGCTGTCCGGCCGGGGCGTCCGCGGCCGCGGGACTCTCGGCGTCCCCTGTCCTGTCGGAGTGGCCGGTGGACGGGGGCTGCTTCTCCCAAGCCACGGTGTCCGTCGGGCCATTGGGGGCTGTGGTGTCGGTGGGATCGGTGGGGGCCGGGCGGCTGTCGTCGCCGGTCGGCTCTCTGTCGGAGCGCGGGTGTGCGGAGGTGGCGTCCGGCACCGGGGCGTGCTCGGTCGCTTCGTCCGTACCGGATCGCGGCTGCCCGCTCCCGCCGCTCTCGTCCACGCTGTCCCCTCGTTCGACGCGTCTCCCGCTCACGATCATGCAGGCGAGAGGTTCTGCCGTCGATGGTATGCGGCCGTTGCGGTGCGTTTCGCCCCGGCACCCCCACTGTTTCCCGGCCGTTGTGCACACCTGGCAGGTCACTGTGTGTGGCGTTGTCAGTGGCGGGCCGTAAGGTCTGTCGTCATGGAAACCAGTACCGACGACGGCGTCGCGCAACCGGGCACCGGCACGGGCTCCGGCACCTCGTCCAAGGCCGCCGTGGCGGTGCCCCCGGCCTCGTTGTCACCCTCGCGTGCCGGTGACTTCATGCAGTGTCCGCTGCTGTACCGGTTCCGGGTGATCGACAAGTTGCCCGAGAAGCCGAGCGAGGCGGCCACGCGCGGCACGCTGGTGCACTCGGTCCTGGAGCGGCTCTTCGACGCCCCGGCCACCGAGCGTACGGTGCCGCGTGCGAAGTCGCTGATCCCCGGTCAGTGGGACCGGTTGCGTACGGCGAAGCCGGAGCTGGCCGAGTTGTTCGCCGACGCCGACGAGCAGGCGGCGGGCGAGAGGCTGGCGCGCTGGCTCGCCGAGGCCGAGCAGCTCGTGGAGCGCTGGTTCACGCTGGAGGATCCGACGCGTCTCGAGCCCGCCGAGCGCGAGCTGTTCGTGGAGGCGCGGCTCGAGTCGGGTCTCAAGCTGCGGGGCATCATCGACCGGGTCGACGTCGCGCCGACGGGCGAGGTGCGGATCGTCGACTACAAGACGGGCAAGGCGCCGAGACCGGAATACGCCGAGGGCGCGCTGTTCCAGATGAAGTTCTACGCCCTGGTGGTCTGGCGCCTGAAGAAGGTCGTCCCGCGCCGCCTCCAGCTCGTCTATCTCGGCAGCGGTGACGTGCTGACGTACGACCCGGTGGTCGCCGACCTGGAGCGGGTCGAGAGCAAGCTGCACGCACTGTGGGACGCGATCCGCCACGCCACCGAGACCGGCGACTGGCGCCCGCGCCCCACGAAGCTCTGCGGCTGGTGCGACCACCAGGCGGTATGCCCGGAATTCGGCGGCACTCCCCCGCCGTATCCCTTGCCGGTGAGGGCAGCAGATCGGGCCTCGGCCGGAGGGGCGGGGGCCGCAGCGCAGCGGACACAGCCGCTACCGGCGAGGGCGGCCGAGCCGGACCCTGTCGGCGATCCAGGCGTCGCCGCCCAGCAGGCCCAGTCGCTGCCGAAGAAGGCGGCCGAGCCGGACCCGGCCGGGGAGCCAGGCGTCGCCACCCAGGAGACACAGCCGCTACCGGCGACAGCGGCCAGCCCGGACGCAGCCCGAGATCCAGGGAGCGTCCCCCACGAGACACAGTCGCCGCCGACGAGGGCGGCCGACCCGCACTCGGCCCGAGACCCAGGCGTCGCCACCCAGCAGACACCGTCGCCGCCGAAGAAGGCAGCAGAGCCAGACCCGGCCGGGGAGCCAGGCGTCGCCACCCAGGAGACACAGCCGCTACCGGCGACAGCGGCCAGCCCGGACGCAGCCCGAGATCCAGGGAGCGTCCCCCACGAGACACAGTCGCCGCCGACGAGGGCGGCCGACCCGCACTCTCCCGGGGGCCCGGGGGCCGTCCCCCGGGAGGCGCAGACCTTGCCGGTCAGGGCGCCGGAGTCCGGCAGAGGGCAACAGGGCAGAATGGGGCCGGACTAGCGAAGGAGACTTACGTGGCCATCCGTGTCCTACTGGTCGACGACCAGCCGCTGCTGCGAACCGGCTTCCGGATGATCCTGGAGGCGGAGCAGGACATCGCGGTCGTCGGCGAGGCCGGGGACGGCCTCCAGGCACTCGACCAGGTACGTGCCCTGCAGCCCGATGTGGTTCTGATGGACATCCGTATGCCGCGGATGGACGGTGTCGAGGCGACCCGGCAGATCACCGGCCCCGGCCGGGACGGACCCGCGAAGGTCCTGGTGCTGACCACCTTCGACCTCGACGAGTACGTGGTGGAGGCGCTGCGCGCGGGGGCCAGCGGCTTCCTGCTCAAGGACGCCCCGGCCAACGAGCTGGTGCAGGCGATCCGCGTGGTCGCCGCGGGCGAGGCGATGCTCGCGCCGAGCATCACGCGCCGGCTGCTCGACAAGTACGCGGGGCATCTGCCCTCGGGCGACGAGCCGGTGCCGGACACCCTGCACACGCTGACCGATCGCGAGGTCGAGGTGCTGAAGCTGGTGGCCCGCGGTTTGTCGAACGCGGAGATCGCCGCGGACCTCTTCGTCAGCGAGACCACGGTCAAGACGCACGTGGGCCACGTCCTGACCAAGCTGGGGCTGCGGGACCGCGTGCAGGCGGCGGTGTACGCGTACGAGAGCGGACTGGTGCGCCCTGGCGCGCAGTGACCGACCGCGCGCCGATCGCGCACCCCTACAGAGCGATACGGCGATGGCCGCACCCTTTCGAGAAGAGGGTGCGGCCATCGCCGTATACGCAGAGCCGTCGGTCCGGACCGTCAGTCCTTGCTGATCTCCCAGAACCGGAACACGGTCGAAGCGTCGAGGCAGTACTCCAGGCCGTACACGTTGTCGCGGACGACCGCGTACTGCTTGGCCTGCCAGATCGGGAGGACCGGGACCTCCTCGGCGACGATGTCCTGGAGCTGCCCGTACTGCTGCTCGGTCGAGGCGCGCTCGCTCAGGGCGGCGGTCTCGGGGATGAGCTGCCCGGTGATCTTGGAGTTCGTGTAGCCGTTGCCGAGGACGTTGCCGTCGCCGAAGAAGGGGGCCGTGAAGTTGTCCGGGTCGGGGTAGTCCGGCACCCAGCCCTTCACATACACGCCGTACTTGCCGGCCTCGATGTCCTTCTCGTACTGGTCGTAGGCGACGGACTTCACGCTCGCGTCGAACAGTCCGCTGTCGTTGAGTTGCTTGGCGATCGCCTTGAACTCCTGGTCCGTGGCCGGGCCGTAGCGGGTGGGCGTGGACCAGAGGGTGAGCTTCACCTTCTCGGTGATGCCGTCGGCGCGCAGTACGTCCTCGGCCTTGGTGCGCGAGGGGCGGGCGCCGTAGGTGTCGAAGAAGGCCGTGTTGTGGCCGGTGATACCGGCCGGGATGATCGAGTACAGCGGTGTCGCCGTGGACTCGTAGACCTCCTCGACGAGAGCCTCGCGGTCGAGGAGGTGGGCGATCGCCTTGCGGACGCTCAGCTTGCCCGCGACCGGGTCCTGGGTGTTGAAGACCAGGTGCTGCACCTCGGCGCTGGAGCCCTCAATGACGTCGATGCCCTGGCCGGTGGACGTGTCGTTCTCGATGTCCGCGACGTCCTGGGCGGCGAGTCCGCGGTAGGCGACGTCGACCTTGGTGTCGGTGAGGGCCTTGCGCAGGCCCTTGCGGTCGCCGTGGAAGAACTTGAGGGTCACGCCGGAGTTCCGTACGTCGGCGTTGCCTTCGTAGTTCTCGTTGACCGAGAAGACGGCCTCGTCCTCGCTGAAGGAGTCGAGCTTGTACGGGCCCGAGCCGACGGCCTTGCCGTCCTCGCGCAGGCCGTCCGCGTCGTACTCCCGGTGGTTCACGATCGAGCCGGCGCCGGAGGCGATCTTGCTGGGGAAGGTGGCGTCGGGGACCTTCAACTGGAAGACGACCGTCTTTTCGTCCGGGGTTTCGACCTTGTCGAGCATGGGGAACATGATCGCCGGGCCTTCGGCGTCATTGATCTTCATCATGCGGTCGAAGGAGAACTTGACGTCCGCGGAGGTGAGTTCGTCACCGTTGCTGAACTTCAAACCGTCGCGCAGGGTGCACTCGTAGACCCTGGTGTCCCCGTCCGTGAAGGAGCAAGACTTCGCGGCCTCCGGCTCCGGTTCCGTGCTGCCCTTGGGGAAGCTCAGCAGGGACTGGAAGACGTTGTTGAACAACAGCCAGGAACCCGGGTCGTAGCCGGAGGCGGGGTCGGTGGCCAGGACGTCGTCGGTCATCCCGATGGCGATGGACGAGCCGGTGCCTCCGGATTCGCCCCCCTGGGAGCCGCAGCCGGCCAGCAGAGTGCCGGCCAGCGCCGTCGCTATGGACAGAACGGGCCATTTGGTGCGCATGTTCACGAACGTGTGCCTTGTCGTTGGTCGAACGCGTTGGTCAAACGCGTTGGTCGAAGAAATTCGCTGACGCCGTGGTGGGGTCAGCCGCTGACGCCGTGGCCCAGCTCCCAAAGCTGAAGCGTGGCGGTGGAGTTGAGGGCCCGTTCGGCGCCGGTGATGTCGTCCCGTGCGGCGATGTACTGCTTGCCCTGCCACAGCGGCAGCACGGGGACGTCCTCGGCGACGATGTTCTGGATCTCCTCGATGCTCCGCGACGCGGTGAGCCGGTCGGCCTGCCGGCGGGACTCCGGGATCAGGGTGTTACGGATCTCGGGGTTCGCGTAGGGCGAGTTGATGGTGTTGTTCTTGTCGAGGAACGGCGCGAGGTAGTTGTCGGCGTCGGGGAAGTCGGGGAACCAGCCCATGCCGTAGACCTCGTACTTGCCCTTCTGCTCGTTGGCGCGGAACGTCGCCCACTTCTCGCCCTTGATGTCGACCTCGAACAGTCCGCTGTCGTTCAGTTGCTTCTTCAGCATCTCGAACTCGTCTTTGGTGGCGGGCCCGTAGTGGTCGACGGTGTAGTGCAGGGTCAGCTTCACCGGCGTGGTGACGTTCGCCTCGGACAGGAGGGCCTTGGCCTTGGCGGGGTCGGGCTGGCCGTACTTGTTGAAGAACGAGTTGGCGTGGCCCGTGACGGTGGCCGGCACCAGGGAGTACAGCGGGTCGGCGCCGGAGCCGTACACATCGGAGACGAGTTCACCGCGGTCGATGACCTGGGCCATCGCCTGACGGACGACCTTGGACTTCACCGTCGGGTCGTTGGTGTTGAAGCCCAGGTAGCGGATCTCCAGGCCGGGCTGCTCGATCAGGTCGATGTCCGTGGACTTGGCGTTCTGGAGCTTCCTGATCAGCGAGGGCGACATGGTGCGGGTCATCACGCTGATATTGCCCTTCTTCAGCGCGGTGCCCATGGCGTCGGGAGTGTCGAAGGAGCGCAGTTCGACCTTGTCGTTCTTCACCTTCACTTGGCCCTGGTAGTTGGGGTTCTTGGTGAAGACGGCGTTGACGAGCTCGTCGTTCTTGACCTCGGCCTCGAGGGTGTACGGGCCGGAGCCGTCCACCGCGAAGCCGTCGCGCAGCTTGTTCTTGTCGTAGTCGTCGGGGTCGACAATGCCCGCGATCGGCGTGGACAGCTTGAACGGGAAGGTGGCGTCGGCGGTCTTGAGGTGGAAGATCACCTCGCGGTCGCCCTTGGTCTCGACGGTGTCGATGCTCGAGAGCAGTGCGAAGACTCCGCTGTCGGCCTGGATGCGCAGCGCGCGCTCGATGGAGAACTTCACATCGTCCGCGGTCACGGGGTCGCCGTCGGCGAACTTGAGGCCCTCGCGCAGGGTGCACGCGTATCGCTCGTTGCCGGTGTCGGTGAAGCCGCAGCGCTGGGCGGCCTCGGGCTGGGGGTCGCCGCCGCCGTCGGGCAGGGTCATCAGCGTCTGGATGGTCTGCCGCAGCACGTTCCAGGTGCCGACGTCGTACGCGTATGCCGGGTCCAGTGGCGCGGGCGCCTGCTTCGAGGCGGCGAACCGGTCGGTGGTGCCCACGACGATCGCGTCGCCGCCGCCGGCCCCGATGTCGGACCCGCCGCAGGCGGCGAGGACCGGGGCGAGCAGGCCGATCACGGCCGGCAGCACCAAGGTCTTTCGGTTCATGCTCGAAGTTCTCCAGAGCTTTCGATCCGTGAACCGGCAGGCCGGGGTGTTGCAAGCAGGGTCACGGGTGTTACGGCGAGGTTCTCGACTCGAGATTAGTCCGCACCAGCAGGACCTCTCGCCATGGCCGGAGTTGACTCCCCATCACGCTGCGAAACCGGGCGCGGACGCACCGAAAACCCGACACCGGAAGGATTCGCGCACGGCTCCATCAAACGGGACACAAAGACACGTCTCGTACCGCCAGTAAGGGGCTTACGGCATATCGCGGGCCTTATGTCGACCCGGCTAGTGGGTGGTGAAGATCACAAGGTGGACAGGGTTGCATGGCGTAGCAATTCGGCCATTCGGCGAAGAATGAATTACTCGGGTGGCCCGCACACCTAGTTGTTTCTGACTTTATCTCGGATTCAACTTTTCACGGATGGTGAGCGCTCGTCACATTCCCAACCGCAAGCAGACGCCCAGCAGTCCGCGAACCGTCCTCAGACCGTCAGCAGGCCGCGCAGGAAGGTCAGGTCGACCTCTTCCAGCGAGGGCACGACGGTGCGCCGGGCGGCCGGGGTGATCGGTGCCACGGAGGGTACCGCCACCACATGGCAGCCCGCGGCTTCCGCGGACGCGATGCCCGTCGCGGTGTCCTCGATGACCACGCACCTTGCCGGGTCCGCGCCGAGGCCCACGGCCGCGAGCAGATACGGGTCGGGGTGCGGCTTGGTGCGCTCGACCTCGTCCCCCGCGACGGTCAGCCCGAAGTTTCCCGGGCCGAGCGAGGTCAGTACGCGGTCGATGATGCGGCGGTGCGAGGCGGAGACCAGAGCCGTGGGGATCTCGTGCGCGGCCAGCTCGGCGAGCAGCCTCGCTGCGCCCGGCATCAGTGGCAGGGCGCGGGCGATACGGTCCTCGAACCCGTCGTTGAGCAGCACCGTGAGCTCGGCGAGGGTGATGTCGGCTCCGGTGGCCTCGATGAGGAAACCCGCGCTGCGGGTCATGGGACCGCCGACCACGACATGACGCCAGGAGTCGTCGAGCTTGTGGCCCAGGCGTGCGAACACCTCGACCTCGGCGTCCCACCAGAAGCCCTCGGTGTCCACCAGGGTTCCGTCCATGTCGAGGAGCACGGCCTGCAAGGCGGAGCCTTCGGCCGTACGGGTACCGAGTGCGGGGACCGTACTGGTCATACGGGCACACCTCCGAGAGGGACGAGAAGGCCGGCTCCTGGTAAGGAACCGGCCTGCGTTGGACCGACCAGTGTACGACTCTGACGGCGGAAACGCTGCGTTTAACCGATGCGTGCGAGGGCACACTGTAGGCCCGCCGTGGGGCCATCTCAGCGTGCCCTCGCACTCCCTGCGCCCTCGCGAGCCCGCGTCAGCGCGCGTTGAAGTACTTCGCCTCGGGGTGGTGGATGACGATCGCGTCCGTGGACTGTTCCGGGTGGAGCTGGAACTCCTCGGACAGCTGGACGCCGATCCGCTCCGGCTCCAGCAGTTCGGCGATCTTGGCGCGGTCCTCCAGGTCCGGGCAGGCGCCGTAGCCGAGGGAGAAGCGGGCGCCACGGTACTTCAGGGCGAACATGTCCTCGATCTCGGCCGGGTCCTCCCCGGCGAAGCCGAGTTCGGACCGCACGCGCGCGTGCCAGTACTCCGCCAGCGCCTCCGCCAACTGCACGGACAGGCCGTGCAGTTCGAGGTAGTCGCGGTAGGCGTTCGCCTCGAACAGCTTCGCCGTCTCCCCGCCGATCCGGGAACCGACGGTGACGACCTGGAGGCCGACCACGTCCGTCTCGCCGGACTCCTCAGGGCGGAAGAAGTCGGCCAGGCACAGCCGGCGGCCACGGCGCTGCCGCGGGAAGGTGAAGCGGGTGCGCTCGTTGCCCGCCTCGTCCAGCAGGATCAGGTCGTCGTCCTTGGACACACACGGGAAGTAGCCGTAGACCACGGCCGCTTCGAGCAGGTTGTCCCGCTGCAACTGATCCAGCCAGCCGCGCAGCCGGGGCCGGCCCTCGGTCTCCACCAGCTCCTCGTACGTGGGCCCGTCGCCCGTACGCGCCTGCTTCAGGCCCCACTGGCCCTTGAACAGCGCGCCCTCGTCCAGCCAGGACGCGTACTCCTTGAGCTGGATGCCCTTGATGACGCGGGTGCCCCAGAACGGCGGCTCGGGGATGGGGTTGTCGATGGCCACGTCGGAGCGGACGGCGCCCTCCTCGGGGCGCTCCTCGACCTCCACCGTGGCTGCCCGCACCCGGCGCTGCCTGAGCTCCGGGAGCGTCGCGCCGGGCACCCCGCGCTTGACCGCGATCAGCGCGTCCATCAGCCGCAGGCCCTCGAACGCGTCGCGGGCGTAGCGGACTTCGCCCTCGTAGATCTCGTGCAGGTCCTGCTCGACGTACGCCCGGGTCAGTGCGGCCCCGCCGAGGATGACCGGGTAGTCGGCGGCCATCTTGCGCTGGTTGAGCTCCTCCAGGTTCTCCTTCATGATCACCGTGGACTTGACCAGCAGGCCGGACATGCCGATGACGTCGGCCTTGTGCTCTTCGGCGGCCTCCAGGATCGCGGAGACGGGCTGCTTGATGCCGAGGTTGACGACGTTGTAGCCGTTGTTGGACAGGATGATGTCCACGAGGTTCTTGCCGATGTCGTGCACGTCGCCGCGCACGGTGGCGAGCACGATGGTGCCCTTGCCGGCCTCGTCGCCCTCGACCTTCTCCATGTGCGGCTCGAGGTAGGCGACCGCGGTCTTCATGACCTCGGCGGACTGGAGCACGAACGGCAGCTGCATCTGGCCGGAGCCGAACAGCTCGCCGACCACCTTCATGCCGTCAAGGAGCGTCTCGTTGACGATATCCAGGGCAGGGCGCTCCTGGAGTGCGTCGGCCAGGTCCTGTTCGAGGCCGTTCTTCTCGCCGTCGATGATGCGGCGCTTGAGGCGCTCGTCCAGCGGCAGCGCGGCCAGCTCTTCGGCGCGGCCCGCCTTCAACGACTTGGAGGTGGCGCCCTCGAACAGCGCCATCAGCTTCTGCAGCGGGTCGTAACCCTCGGCGCGCCGGTCGTAGATGAGGTCGAGGGCCGTCTGGACCTCCTCCTCGCTGAACCGGGCGATCGGCAGGATCTTCGACGCGTGCACGATCGCCGAGTCCAGTCCCGCCTTGACGCACTCGTCCAGGAAGACGGAGTTGAGCAGCATGCGGGCGGCCGGGTTGAGGCCGAAGGAGATGTTCGACAGGCCCAGCGTGGTCTGCACATCCGGGTGGCGGCGCTTGAGTTCGCGGATCGCCTCGATGGTGGCGATGCCGTCCTTACGGGACTCCTCCTGGCCGGTGCAGATGGTGAAGGTCAGGGTGTCGATGAGGATGTCCGACTCGTGGATGCCCCAGTTGCCGGTCAGGTCGTCGATCAGCCGCTCGGCGATCGCGACCTTGTGCTCCGGAGTACGGGCCTGGCCCTCCTCGTCGATGGTCAGCGCGATCAGCGCGGCGCCGTGCTCCTGGGCAAGCTTGGTGACCTTCGCGAACCGGGACTCCGGGCCGTCGCCGTCCTCGTAGTTGACGGAGTTGATGACCGCCCGGCCGCCCAGCTTCTCCAGGCCGGCCTTGATGACATCGACCTCGGTGGAGTCCAGCACGATCGGCAGCGTGGAGGCGGTGGCGAAGCGGCCGGCCAGCTCCTCCATGTCGGCGACGCCGTCCCGGCCCACGTAGTCCACGCAGAGGTCCAGCATGTGGGCGCCCTCGCGGATCTGCTCGCGGGCCATCTCCACACAGTCGTCCCAGCGGCCCTCCAGCATGGCCTCGCGGAACTTCTTGCTGCCGTTGGCGTTGGTGCGCTCGCCGATCGCCATGTAGGCGGTGTCCTGGCGGAACGGGACCGTTTGGTAGAGGGAGGCGGCGCCGGGCTCGGGGCGCGGCTGACGCTCGGCGGGCGTCAAGTCCCGTACGCGCTCAACGACTTGGCGCAGATGCTCGGGGGTCGTACCGCAGCAGCCGCCGACCAGGGAGAGGCCGTATTCGCGTACGAAGGTCTCCTGGGCGTCGGCCAGTTCCGGCGCCGTGAGCGGGTAGTGGGCGCCGTTCTTGCCGAGGACCGGCAGGCCTGCGTTCGGCATGCAGGACAGCGGGACGCGGGAGTGGCGGGCGAGATAGCGCAGGTGCTCGCTCATCTCGGCGGGGCCGGTGGCGCAGTTCAGGCCGATCATGTCGATGCCGAGCGGCTCCAGCGCGGTCAGCGCCGCGCCGATTTCGGAGCCGAGCAGCATGGTGCCGGTGGTCTCGACGGTCACCGAGACGATCAGCGGGAGATCGACGCCGAGGGACTCAAGGGCCCGGCGGGCGCCCAGTACCGATGCCTTGGTCTGCAGCAGGTCCTGGGTGGTTTCGACGAGCAGTGCGTCGGCGCCGCCGGCGATCATGCCCTCGGCGTTCTGCTGGTAGGCATCGCGCAGCAGCGTGTACGGGGCGTGACCCAGCGTCGGAAGCTTCGTACCCGGGCCCATGGAGCCCAGTACCCAGCGCTGCTGTCCGGTCTTCTGGGTGAACTCGTCGGCGACCTCGCGGGCGATGCGCGCGCCGGCCTCGGACAGCTCGTGGACGCGCTCGGCGATGTCGTACTCGCCGAGCGCCGCGTGGTTGGCGCCGAAGGTGTTGGTCTCGACGCAGTCGACGCCCACGGCGTAGTACGCCTCGTGGACGGTGCGGACGATGTCGGGGCGGGTGAGGTTGAGGATCTCGTTACAGCCCTCGAGGTTCTCGAAATCCTCGAGCGTCGGGTCCTGAGCCTGCAGCATCGTGCCCATGGCGCCGTCGGCCACCACCACACGGGTGGCGAGCGCCTCGCGAAGGGCGTCGATGCGGGTCCGGCTGTCGGCGGAGGGGGTTGGCGACGAGGCCATGAAAGGGCTCCCTGTTGTGCGACGGCTGTCGGCTATGCGGCTCCCGGCGGAGGACGCACCCAGCCAGGGTAGCCGGGAGCGGTTCGGACGGTCAGGGGAGTCCACGGGACGGACGTGCGTTGCGGATGCGGCCCAGGTGAGGTTCCGTCCGGGACGCGGTGACGACAACTGACGGCCACCCAATGGCGGGAGGTCGACAACGACCGATAGTGTTCAGCATTGTCGAACAGCGGCAGCAGAGCCGTATGTCGACGGTCGAAGGGGACGGAGGCAGGACTGCGATGGCACGGAACATCCAGTCGCTCGAACGGGCGGCCGCGATGCTGCGGCTCCTCGCGGGCGGTGAGCGACGGCTCGGCCTGTCGGACATCGCCTCCTCGCTCGGTCTCGCCAAGGGCACCGCCCACGGCATACTGCGCACGCTCCAGCAGGAGGGCTTCGTCGAGCAGGACGCCGCCTCCGGGCGCTATCAGCTGGGCGCGGAGCTGCTGCGGCTCGGCACCACGTATCTGGACGTCCACGAGCTGCGCGCGCGTGCCCTCGTCTGGACCGACGATCTGGCCCGCTCCAGCGGCGAGAGCGTCTATCTCGGGGTCCTGCACCAGCACGGCGTGCTGATCGTGCACCACGTCTTCCGGCCCGACGACAGCCGTCAGGTCCTGGAGGTCGGTGCCATGCAGCCACTGCACTCCACGGCGCTGGGCAAGGTGCTGTCGGCGTACGACCCGGTGGCGCACACCGAGGTCGTGGAGGCCGAGCGCAAGGAGTTCACGGCGCGCACCGTATGCGAGTTGGACGCCCTGGAGGAGGTACTGGACCTCACGCGCGCGCGTGGGTTCGCCGCCGACGTGGAGGAGACCTGGGAGGGCATCGCGTCCGTCGCCGCGCCCATCCACGACCGGCGGCGGATGCCGGTCGGCGCGGTGGGCGTCACCGGGGCCGTGGAGCGGGTCTGCCCGAACGGGGACGTGCGTCCCGAACTGATCGCGGCGGTACGGGACTGCGCCCGCGCCGTGTCGCGGGACCTGGGGGCCGGGCGGTTCTGAGCACCCGGAGAAGTGCCGGACGGTTCTGAGCGTCCGCAGAGGACCAGCAGGACCGTAGAAGAGCAAGCAGGACCCAGGAGACCGGCAGGACAGAGGGCCGGGGCATCGACGGTGCATTCGTCGATGCCCCGGCCCTTTGTCGATCAGTAACGATCATGAGGTCGGCGAGAGATTCGGCAACACAGCTCTTGACGTGCCGCGGAGCCTGGGGCAAGACTCGCGTCCATCGGTCGGCATTGTCGAACACCTACCGGCAATACGCGCTAGAGTGTGGCAACGCCAAGGGCCGGCATCGCTCTCATCCTTGAGAGCACGGACCACCGGAGGGACCCGGGGTTCGGCATTCCCCTGGACGAAGGACAAAGGAGTCGCGGGTGTCCAGCTCCGACATCTTCATCGGCGAGACCATCGGTACCGCCATACTCATCCTCCTCGGCGGCGGAGTCTGCGCCGCCGTCACACTGAAGGCCTCCAAGGCGCGTAACGCCGGATGGCTCGCCATCGCCTTCGGGTGGGGCTTCGCGGTACTCACCGCCGTCTACACCTCGATACCCCTCTCCGGTGCCCACCTGAACCCCGCCGTCACGCTCGGCATCGCCATCAAGGACGGCGAGTGGGGCGACGTGCCCACCTACTGGGCGGGACAGCTCCTCGGTGCCATGATCGGCGCGGCGCTGGTCTGGGTCGCGTACTACGGACAGTTCCACGCCCACCTCACCGACCGCGAGATCGTCGGCGGACCGGGCGCGCAGGACGTCAAGTCCGTCGAGGCGCGGGAGGCGGCGGCCGGCCCGGTGCTCGGCATCTTCTCCACCGGCCCCGAGATCCGGATGGCCGCGCAGAACCTCGCCACGGAGATCATCGGCACGGTCGTGCTGGTGCTCGCGGTCCTCACCCAGGGCCTGAACGACAGCGGCAAGGGCCTCGGCACCCTGGGCGCGCTGATCACCGCGCTCGTGGTCGTCAGCATCGGCCTCTCGCTGGGCGGTCCGACCGGGTACGCCATCAACCCGGCGCGTGACCTCGGCCCGCGTATCGTCCACGCCCTGCTGCCGCTGCCCAACAAGGGCGGTTCCGACTGGGGCTACGCCTGGGTCCCGGTCGTCGGTCCGCTGATCGGCGGAGCTGTCGCCGCAGGTATCTACAACGTCGCTTTTGCTTAAGCGGCACGGCCCGTCAGCGCCGTACGTTCACTTGTAGCCGCAAGCGACCCGTAAACCAGCCCAGTGAGCCAGCTTCTTAGACCGCCTCTTTGACCACGGAATTTCAGGAGCACACCGTGACCGACGCCCACACCGCAGGTCCCTTCATCGCCGCCATCGACCAGGGCACCACCTCCAGCCGCTGCATCGTCTTCGACCGCGACGGCCGGATCGTCTCCGTCGACCAGAAGGAGCACGAGCAGATCTTCCCCAAGCCGGGCTGGGTCGAGCACAACGCCGCCGAGATCTGGACCAACGTCCAGGAGGTCGTGGCCGGTGCCATCGAGAAGGCCGGCATCACCCGCGACGACATCAAGGCCATCGGCATCACCAACCAGCGCGAAACCACGCTGCTCTGGGACAAGAACACCGGTGAGCCCGTCCACAACGCCATCGTCTGGCAGGACACCCGTACCGACGCCCTCTGCCGGGAACTCGGCCGCAACGTCGGCCAGGACCGCTTCCGCCGCGAGACCGGTCTGCCGCTCGCGTCGTACTTCGCCGGTCCGAAGGCCCGCTGGCTGCTCGACAACGTCGAGGGCCTGCGGGAGCGCGCCGAGGCCGGCGACATCCTCTTCGGCACCATGGACTCCTGGGTCATCTGGAACCTGACCGGCGGTGTCGACGGCGGCCACCACGTCACCGACGTCACCAACGCCTCCCGCACCCTCCTCATGAACCTGCACACGATGCAGTGGGACGACAAGATCTGCGAATCCATCGGCGTGCCGATGCAGATGCTGCCCGAGATCCGCTCCTCCGCCGAGGTGTACGGCGAGATCACCGGCGGCAAGCTGGGCGACCTGCTCGGCGGCATCCCGGTCGCCTCGGCGCTCGGCGACCAGCAGGCGGCCCTGTTCGGCCAGACCTGCTTCGCCGAGGGCGAGGCCAAGTCGACGTACGGCACCGGCACCTTCATGCTGATGAACACCGGTGACAAGATCATCAACTCGTACTCGGGCCTGCTGACCACGGTCGGCTACCGGATCGGCGACCAGGCGCCGGTCTACGCACTTGAGGGCTCCATCGCCGTCACCGGCGCGCTGGTGCAGTGGATGCGCGACCAGATGGGCCTGATCAGCACGGCCGCCGAGATCGAGACGCTGGCCTCGTCCGTGGAGGACAACGGTGGCGCCTACTTCGTCCCGGCGTTCTCCGGCCTGTTCGCCCCGTACTGGCGCCCCGACGCCCGCGGTGTGATCGCCGGCCTGACCCGGTATGTCACCAAGGCGCACATCGCGCGTGCCGTTCTCGAGGCCACCGCCTGGCAGACCCGTGAGATCAGCGACGCCATGACCAAGGACTCCGGCGTCGAACTCGCCGCCCTCAAGGTCGACGGCGGCATGACCTCCAACAACCTGCTGATGCAGACCCTCTCGGACTTCCTGGACGCCCCCGTGGTGCGCCCGATGGTCGCCGAGACCACCTGCCTCGGCGCCGCCTACGCCGCCGGTCTCGCCGTCGGCTTCTGGACCAACACCGACGACCTGCGCGCCAACTGGCGCCGGGCCGCCGAGTGGACCCCCAACATGGCCGCGGAGAAGCGCGACCGTGAGTACAAGAGCTGGCTCAAGGCCGTGGAGCGGACCATGGGCTGGCTCGAGGACGAGAGCTGACCCGCGCTGCAGCGAGCTGACCAGCGCTCCGGGAAGCTCTGACAAGGAGTAAGAATCCGCATGACCAGTCAGTCCACCCTGCAGTCCGTACCTGCCCTCGGTACGCGCCCGGCCTCCGGCTTTCACCCGAGCCGCGCCGAGACCCGGGAGCGGCTCTCCAAGGCGACGTACGACCTTCTCGTCATCGGCGGCGGCATCCTGGGCATCTCCACCGCCTGGCATGCCGCGCAGTCCGGGCTGCGGGTGGCGCTGGTCGACGCCGGCGACTTCGCCGGTGCCACCTCCTCCGCCTCCTCCAAGCTGCTCCACGGCGGTCTGCGCTATCTGCAGACCGGCGCGGTGAAGCTGGTCGCGGAGAACCACTTCGAGCGCCGTGCGGTCTCCCGCCAGGTGGCCCCCCACCTGGCGAACCCGCTCACCTTCTACCTCCCCGTGTACAAGGGCGGGCCGCACGGCGCGGCGAAGCTGGGTGCCGGTGTGTTCGCGTACTCGGCGCTGTCCGCCTTCGGTGACGGCGTGGGGCACCTCCTGAGCCCGGCGAAGGCAGCGCAGGACGTGCCCGAACTGCGTACCGACAATCTCAAGGCCGTGGCCGTGTACGGCGACGACCAGATGAACGACTCCCGGATGGCGCTGATGACGGTCCGCGCTGCCGTCGAGTCGGGCGCCGTCGTCCTCAACCACGCCGAGGTCACCGGGCTGCGCTTCACCAGGGGCCGGGTGAGCGGCGCCGAGCTCCGCGACCGCCTCGACGGCAGCGAGTTCGGGGTGTCGGCGCGCCTGGTGCTCAACGCGACCGGGCCGTGGGTCGACCACCTGCGCCGGATGGAGAACGCCAACGCGGCGCCTTCCATACGTCTGTCGAAGGGCGCTCACCTCGTCCTCAAGCGGACCGCCCCGTGGAAGGCCGCGCTGGCCACCCCCATCGACAAGTACCGCATCACCTTCGCCCTCCCCTGGGAGGACATGCTGCTGCTCGGCACGACCGACGAGGCGTACGAGGGCGACCCCGCGGACGTCGCGGTCAATGAGAAGGACATCGCGCAGATCCTGGACGAGGCCGCGTTCTCTATACGTGACCAGCAGCTGTCCCGTGACCTGATCACGTACTCCTTCGCGGGTCTGCGCGTGCTGCCCGGCGGGCCGGGCGACACCTCGAAGGCCAGGCGGGAGACGGTCGTCACCGAGGGCGCGGGCGGCATGCTGTCCGTCGCCGGCGGCAAGTGGACGACCTTCCGGCACATCGGCCGTACGGTCATGAAGAAGCTGGAGTCGCTGCCGGGCCGTCCGCTCGGCGAGGACTTCGAGCCGGTCTCCGAGCTGCCGAAGAAGCTGCCGCTGCCGGGCGTCGCCAATCCGCGCGCGGTCGCGCACCGCCTGCTCGTCGACCACCCGGCGCCGGGGCCGAGCATGGCACCGGACACCGCCAGGCACCTGGCCACCCACTACGGTTCGCTGGCCTTCGACATCGCCCGCCTCGCGAACGACAACGCTGAGCTCGCCGAGCGGGTCCACCCGGACGCCCCGGAGATCTGGGCGCAGGTCGTCTACGCCCGCGACAACGAGTGGGCCGAGACGGCGGACGACGTACTGCGCCGCCGTACGACGCTGACGATCCGCGGGCTCGCGACGGACGAGGTCCGCGGCAAGGTGCAGGACCTTCTCGACAAGAAGTAGCTCGACAAGAAGTAAGGGGCACGCGCTCCCCTCCGAGGGGCGGCTTCCGTTCGACGGAGCCGCCCCTCCCCCGTGTCGTACATGTCGCGGATGATCGTCCCGCACGGGGCTCACCAGGGCCGTCGAAGCCCCATAATGAGACATCGGATGTCTGAGCGACATATCTGATCGACAGGGAGGCCCCGCCATGGCAGTCACCGATGAGGCGATCGAGAAGATCAAGGGAATGATCGTCTCCGGCGCGCTGCGCCCCGGCGACCGGCTCCCCAAGGAGAGCGAACTCGCCGCCGATCTGGGCCTGTCCCGCAACTCTCTGCGGGAGGCCGTACGGGCGCTCTCCCTGATCCGCATCCTGGACGTACGGCAAGGCGACGGCACGTACGTCACCAGCCTGGACCCGCAACTCCTCCTGGAGGCGCTGAGCTTCGTCGTCGACTTCCACCGCGACGACACGGTCCTGGAGTTCCTGGCCGTGCGCCGCATCCTGGAGCCGGCCGCTACGTCGATGGCCGCCCTGCGCATCAGCGAGCAGCAGATCGACGCGCTCACGGCCCAGCTCGACGCGCTGGGCGACCAGCCCTCGGTGGAGGAACTCGTCGCCTGCGACCTGGAGTTCCACCGCGGCATCGTGCAGAGCTCCGGCAACTCCGTGCTCTGCTCACTCCTCGACGGTCTCTCCGGGCCCACCACCCGGGCCCGCATCTGGCGCGGGCTGACCCAGGAGGACGCGGTCAGCCGCACCCTGCACGAACACCGCGCGATCCTGGCGGCCCTACGCGACCGCGACGCGGAGGCGGCCCGCTCCTGGGCGACGGTGCATATCGCGAGCGTGGAGCAGTGGCTGCGCAGCACCCTGTGAGGACGGGCGATCACAGCTCGGATGACTGTGGGGTGTTCCGGGGTGGCGAACGGGGCAGTGATGCGTCACTCCCCCATGCAAGGGGGCTGCGGGCGCCCTGCTCGCACGCCGTAAGGTTGGGGCGTACGTGAGGGCACGTCGGAAGGAGGCGCTGGGTGATCGAGCTCGAGGGGGTTCCCGAGCTGGTCGACCCGGTCATGGTGGCCGCGTTCGAAGGCTGGAACGACGCCGGCGACGCCGCCTCCACCGCGGTCGCGCATCTCGACAGGGAGTGGAAGGGCGAGGTCTTCGCGGCGCTCGACGCCGAGGACTACTACGACTTCCAGGTCAACCGGCCCACGGTGTGGCTGGACGGCGGCGTACGCAAGATCACCTGGCCGACGACCCGGCTCTCCGTGGTCCGGGTCGGCGGCGAGAAGCCGCGTGACCTGGTCCTGGTCCGCGGCATCGAACCGTCCATGCGCTGGCGCTCGTTCTGCAACGAGATCCTGGGCTTCGCCCATGAGCTGGGCGTGGAGCTGGTGGTGATCATGGGCGCCCTGCTCGGCGACACCCCGCACACGCGTCCCGTCCCGGTCAGCGGCGTCACGTCCGACGCGGACCTGGCCCGCACCATGGACCTGGAGGAGACCAAGTACGAGGGCCCGACGGGCATCGTCGGCATCCTCCAGGAGGCGTGCACGCACGCGGGCGTACCGGCGGTCTCCTTGTGGGCGGCCGTGCCGCACTACGTCTCGCAGCCGCCGAACCCGAAAGCGACGCTGGCCCTCCTCAACCGCCTGGAGGACCTCATCGACATGCGCATCCCGCTGGGCGAGCTGCCCGAGGACGCACGGGCCTGGCAGTTGGGCGTGGACCAGCTGGCCGCGGAGGACAGCGAGGTCGCCGAGTACGTTCAGTCGCTGGAGGAGGCCCGGGACACCGCCGAGCTTCCCGAGGCATCGGGCGACGCGATCGCCCGCGAGTTCGAGCGCTATCTGCGGCGCCGGGACGGCGGCGGCCCGGCGGCGGGCCAAGCCGGCGGTCACGCCACGGAGAGCGGCGACCCCGCCCCCTTCCTCCGGGACAACCCGAGCGGCCGTCCCCGGCCGCCGAAACCGCAGCGCCCGGGGGCCGATGACGAGGGCTCAGCTGAGGACTCGTCGGAGGACTGAACCGTAGGAACGGAACCACAAGGGCGGTGCGTACGCGACGCACCGCCCTTGGTTGCTTCCAAAAAGCCCTCTTTACAGGGCCACCCCTAGGAGCGCGTCCACAGCACGCGATACGACACCGGGGGCGCCCTCGTCGCTGCCGCCCTGTTCCTTCTGCAGGGCGGCCCAGCGGTCGACGGCGGTGAGCGCGGCCGGCGCGTCCAGGTCGTTCGCGAGGGCCTCGCGGATCTCCTCGACGAGTGCGTCGGCGGGCGGTCCGTCGGGCCGCGACACTGCCGCCCGCCAGCGGTCAAGACGCGCGAGGGCGTTCTGAAGGACCTGGTCGGTCCACTCCCAGTCGGCCCGGTAGTGGTGCGAGAGCAGGGCCAGCCGGATGGCCGCCGGGTCGACTCCGTCGCGCCGCAGCTTCGACACGAAGACCAGGTTGCCCTTGGACTTCGACATCTTCTCGCCGTCGAGCGCGACCATGCCCGCGTGCACATACGCCTGCGCGAACGGGAACTCCCCGGTCAGCGCCTGCGCGTGGGAGGCGCCCATCTCGTGGTGCGGGAAGGCGAGATCGGAGCCGCCGCCCTGGATTTCGAAGCCCATGCCCAGGTGGTCGAGGGCGATCGCGACGCATTCGATGTGCCAGCCGGGCCGGCCCCGGCCGAGCGATCCGCCGTCCCAGCTGGGCTCGCCCTCCCGGGCGGCCATCCACAGCATCGGGTCGAGCGGGTTCTTCTTGCCCACCCTCTCCGGGTCGCCGCCGCGCTCGGCGGACAGCAGCCGCATAGCGGCGGCGTCCAGCCCGGACACCTTCCCGAAGTGCGGGTCCGTCTCCACGGAGAAGTAGACGTCGCCCTCGAGTTCGTACGCGGCTCCGGCGTCGCGCAGCCGCTCGACGAGCGGGACGATCCCGGGTATCGCCTCGACGGCGCCGATGTACTGCTTCGGGGGCAGCATCCGCAGGGCTGTCATGTCCTCGCGGAAGAGGGCGGTCTCCTTCTCTGCGAGCGCCGCCCAGTCGACGTCGTCCCGAGCGGCACGCTCGAGAAGCGGATCGTCGATGTCCGTCACGTTCTGGACGTAGTGAACCTGCCGCTTGGTGTCGAGCCACACGCGCTGAACGAGGTCGAACGCGTTGTAGGTCGCCGCGTGACCGATGTGGGTCGCGTCGTACGGAGTGATGCCGCAGACGTAGATACGGGCGACGGGGCCAGGATCGAGGGTGATCAGACCCCCGGTCGCGGTGTCGTGGATCCGGAGGTCGCGGCCCTGTCCAGGCAGGGCGGGGACCTCAGAAGCGGGCCAGGCATACATGTCTCGAGCCTAACCGGACGCGTCTTCGGTATACGAACCGCATCGGGCCCGGTGGCCGGGAGGGCCTTCTTGCGTACGCGGCTGCAGTGTGCGTCGCCGTGCCCGGCCGTACTACACGGGCGGCCACGGGATCGCGGGCCACTCCCCCGAGGGCTCCGGGTGCCGGCCCGTGGTGAGCAGATCGGTGACACGCGCGCGCGTGGCGTCCAGTTCGACCGGTGTGATGAGCTCGGCAAGCCGCAGCCCCAGCGCCCCGTCGAGGGCCTCCTTGAGCCCTGTGAGGACATCGACGGCCTCAGGGGTGAGCTTCTCCCCCGCCCAGCCCCACAGCAGCGTGCGCAGCTTGTTCTCGGTGTTGAAGGTCACTCCGTGGTCGATGCCGTACAGCCGTCCCTCACCGGTGGGCAGCAGATGCCCGCCCTTGCGATCGGCGTTGTTGATCACTGCGTCGAGTACGGCGAGCCTGCGCAGCCGCTCGTCGTCGGCGTGCACGAGCAGCGCCGTACGCCCCTGGCCGACCTCGGCGAACCCGATGGCCTTCCAGCCCTCGCCGGGTTCCTCACCGTCGACCAGCGCGAGCAGTTCGGCACCGGGCACCGGCTCGATCCGCTGCTGGCACATGCCCTCGCCGTACGGGCCGTCGCGCAGCACGGTGGCGGGCACGAGCCCCCAGCCGGTCGCCTCGGACACCTCGTAGGCGGCGACCTCCCGCTGGGCGAGGGTGCCGTCGGGGAAATCCCACAGCGGGCGCTCGCCGGCGACCGGCTTGTAGACGCAGGGCTCGGTGCGGTCCTCGTACGTCACATCGCACAGGAGGACCGCGTTGGAGGCCTCACGCACCTGGCCGCGCACCGTCAGCTCGCCCTCGGCGAGCAGCTCGGCCGTGCTCACGCCTCGCGGCGGTATCCGTTCTGGCGCGGACATACGTGTCCTTCCGGATCGAGCGGGAGGCTGCACAGCGGGCAGGGCGGCCGTCCCGCGTTGACGACGTCGAGGGCGCGCTTGGCGAAGGCCCTGGCCTGTGCGCCGGTGAGGCGGACCCGGAGCATCGGCGGGCCGTTCTCCTCGTCCTGAAGGAGCCGCTCCTCGGCGGCGGCGAGGTCCTCCTCGGAGTCGGCGTCCAGCTCGACGAGCGCCTGCGCCTCGACGATCATGCGCTGCTCGTCACCGTCCCAGGCCAGCGCCATGGTGCCGACCCGGAACTCCTCCTCCACGGGAGTCTCAAGAGGTTCGGTGTCCGAGACCTCCGTCGGGGCCACCGCCGGGACGGCCGCACTGCCTCCCGTACGTCGTACGACCTCGTCGAGAAGCTCGTCCATCCGCTCGGCGAGCGCCGCCACCTGCGTCTTCTCCAGAGCCACGCTGGTCACCCGGGGCCCGGCGATGGCCTGCAGGAAGAAGGTACGGCGCCCGGGCAGCCCGACCGTACCGGCCACGAAACGGTCCGGTGGGTCGTAGAGGAACACCTGACGGGACACGTCCTGTCTCCATTGGATCGAGTGCTTCTGTCATCGACTGCGTGTGCTGCCGGCAACTGCTGCGCTGCTTCGACCGCTTCACCCTACTGCGGCTGACGATCACGGTGCGCCCGCACTGCCACCCACCGTGGCGTCACCGCCCGGAGGCTCCTCGCGCGGCGCGAGGGAGGCGAAATCACCGGTGTCCCCGAGGCGTACGAGAAACGGCCGCAGTCGTGTGTAGCTGATCGCGGTGATGGAACAGGGTTCTACGGAGATCCGCTGGAAGAGGTCCAGATGAAGCCCCAGTGCGTCCGCGACGAGGGACTTGATGATGTCGCCGTGGGAGCACATGAGGTACACGGCGTCGGCGCCGTGATCGCGCTCCACGCGCGCGTTCCACTCGCGTACGGCTTCGGCGGCCCGGGTCTGCATCGCCCGCATCGACTCGCCGCCGGGGAACGCCGCGGCGGACGGATGCGTCTGTACGACCTGCATCAGCGGCTCGTCCATCAGCTCGGCGAGCTTGCGGCCCGACCAGTCGCCGTAGTGGCACTCCCCGATGCGCTCGTCGGTGTGCACGGACAGTTCGGGCCGGGCCTCGAGGAGCGGTCGCAGGGTCTCCTGGCAGCGCTGCAGGGGACTGGTGACGACCTCGGATATCGGCAGCCCGGCGAGCCGTCCGGGCAGCGCGGCGGCCTGTTCGGCGCCGCGCTCGTCGAGGGCGACGCCGGGCGTCCAGCCGGCGAGCAGACCCGCGGTGTTGGCGGTGGAACGTCCGTGCCGGACAAGGATCAACGTGGGCATGCGCCCCAGCGTAAGCCGCCGCCGGGATGTGCCACGGGTTCGGGGATGTACGGGAGTTCCGCGGGGTCGCTTGTCGGGCTCCACGCACGCGTGCCCGTGCTCGTCTTGTTTACGAGCGGCACGCGCGCGTGGAGGACGCCGTTACGCGAACTCGGGTGCCGTCGAAGCGGGTCCGCCCAGGGCGTCGCGGCGTTCCGGCATCTTCAGGGACACCAGGCGACGCCAGCCGCCGAGCCGCTCGTACAAGTAGACGGCGCGGATGCCCAGGGCGAGGACACCGGACTTGGCCTTCGACCAGCCGAGGATGCGCCCCATGTTGGCCATCACGGCGAGGCTGACGTCCCGGTAGATGCGGATCTCGGCGAGCGCGCACTCGCGCAGGGTGCGCTGGATCATGCGGCCGTGGCCCGCCGCCGCGAAGCGCAGCAGTTCTTCGTGGCAGTACGCGAGGTGGTTGTCCTCGTCGTTGGAGATCATCTTGACGGCCCGGCCGAGGTCGGGATGGTCGGCGAAGTGCTTGCGGAGGAGCTCCATCTCCTCGGAGGCGCGCTGTTCGGTGACCCTGCTGTGCGCGAGGTAGGTGACGATGTCTTCGACGGTGAGCGCCTGGTCGCCCTTGAGCTTCTCGTGGGCGAGGCCGATGCCGTGGTTCTCCAGGAGCATGGTGTAGTCGGTGGCGGGCGGGACCTCGACGGGTTCGAGGCCGCGCTTCTTCATGAGGGCGTTGAAGATGCGCCCGTGCTTGTCCTCGTCGGCGCCATGGCGGGTGATCTTGGGTGCGAGCGCGCGCTCGCTCTCCGGTACGAGAGCCGCGATGCGCGCGTTCTCCCAGCCCCCCTGTGACTCCCCGCTCGCGGCGATGGAACAGAAGAGCTGGAACGACTCGTCGTTGTCGACGATCTCCTGGAACAGACTCTTGGCCGAAAGCATCAATGCCCCTTCTCTGCAGAACTCCCAGAACTCCGCAAAGAACGAGTCAAATGGGCTGTCAGGGGTGCGGCAACACCTGTGTCGGACAAATCCGCCGAACGATGGACGCCTGAGGCCTCTGCGACGCGTAACCACAGAGGCCGTCGGCGCGTTGTTCCCCGTGACGGCCGTGGCGGGGAAGACCCCCGAGCCCCCACCACGGCCGCGAAAACTCCCCTGACCGATCCGGAGTCACAGTCCGGCGATGTCACACTCCGGCCGGTGTCACAGCCCGGCGCGTTCGAGAGCTTCCGTGCCGGCGCGCAGCGAGGCGAGGCGCTCGTCGAGGGTGAAGCCCGCGGGAGCGAGGGTCAAGGTGGTGACCCCGGCTTCGGCGTAGGACTTCATCCGGTCCGCGATCCGGTCGACCGAGCCCAGCAGGGTCGTCTTGTCGATCAGGTCGTGCGGTACGGCGGACGCGGCGCCCTGCTTGTCGCCGGACAGGTACTTGTCCTGGATCTCGGCGGCTTCCTTCTCGTAACCCATGCGCTGGGCAAGCTGGTTGTAGAAGTTCTGTTTGCGGCTGCCCATGCCGCCGACGTACAGCGCGGTGTACGGGCGGAAGGTGTCGGCGAGCGTCGTGACGTCCTTGTCGTCGCCGAGGGCGATCGGCAGCGTCGGGCAGACGTCGAAGCCGTCCATCGTCAGGCCCGCCTTCTCGCGGCCCGCGCGCAGGTGCCGCAGCGCGGTCTCCTCCAGGTGTTCGGCGGAGGGGAAGATCAACAG
This sequence comes from Streptomyces sp. NBC_00286, assembly GCF_036173125.1. Classification (NCBI taxonomy): domain Bacteria; kingdom Bacillati; phylum Actinomycetota; class Actinomycetes; order Kitasatosporales; family Streptomycetaceae; genus Streptomyces; species Streptomyces sp. NBC_00286. The sequence continues at coordinate 8,350,849 of NZ_CP108054.1, read as the reverse complement.
GGCGCCGTCGGCGATCTCGCCGGTCTGCTCCAGGTTCTTGGGGCCGATCGCCGCGATGTAGAGCGGGATGTGCTCGCGCTGCGGGTGCACGGTCAGCTTGATGGGCTTGCCCGGGCCGTCCGGCAGCGGCAGCGTCCAGTGCTCGCCCGCGTACGACAGACGCTCGCGGGTCATCGCCTTGCGGATGATCTCGACGTACTCGCGGGTGCGGGCCAGCGGCTTGTCGAACTTGACTCCGTACCAGCCCTCGGAGACCTGCGGTCCGGAGACGCCGAGGCCGAGGCGGAAGCGGCCCCCGGAGAGCGAGTCGAGCGTCGCGGCGGTCATCGCGGTCATCGCGGGCTGACGGGCCGGGATCTGGAAGATGGCCGAGCCGACGTCGATGCGCTCGGTCTTGGCGGCGACCCAGGTGAGCACGGTGGCCGCGTCCGAGCCGTACGCCTCGGCGGCCCAGCAGACCGCGTAGCCGAGGCGGTCTGCCTCCTGGGCTACGGCGAGATTGTCCGCGTCCATTCCGGCGCCCCAGTAGCCGAGGTTGATCCCGAGCTGCATGGCCGATCCCCTTACTGATCAGTAACGTCCCTTGGTCGGCACCCTAGCGCGCCCTCGGGGTCGGCGGCAGGGAGCACCGGTGGAGGCGGGTCGGGGAACGGGTCCGCAGACGGGTCGGGGGACGGCTTCGCGCTCGGATGATCCTGGTTGTCCACAGGGTCCCCACGCACTGACTTCGGGCCAGTAATCTCAGCCGACATGGAGCAGAGGCATCTCGGCCGTACCGGCCTGCGTGTGTCCCGGATCGGGCTCGGCACCCTCACCTGGGGCCGGGACACCGACGAGCATGACGCCGCGGACCTGCTGAAGGCGTTCTGGGAGGCGGGCGGCACTCTCGTCGACACGGCGGATGTGTACGGCGACGGGGAGGCCGAGTATCTGCTCGGGCAGCTCATGGAGGGGCTGGTGCCGCGCCGGGATCTGGTGATCTCGACGAAGGCGGGGAGCGTGCCGGACCCGGACCGGCGCTTCGACGGTTCGCGCGGGCATCTGCTCTCCGCGCTCGACGCCTCTCTGGCGCGGCTCGGCACGGACTATGTGGACCTCTGGCAGGTCCACGCCTTCGACTCCGGGACGCCGCTGGAGGAGACCCTCCAGGCGCTCGACCTCGCGGTCAGCAGCGGGCGGGCCCGCTATGCCGGGGTGTCCAATTTCTGTGGCTGGCAGCTCGCCAAGGCGGCGACCTGGCAGCTCGCGGCGCCAGGGATACGGACCCGGCTGTCCAGTACGCAGATGGAGTACTCCCTGCTGCAACGCGGCGTCGAACGCGAGGTGCTGCCCGCCGCCCTGGACCTGGGCATCGGGCTGCTCCCGTCCTCACCGCTGGGCAGGGGCGTACTGACGGGCAAGTACCGGTCCGGGACGCCCGCGGAGTCCCGGGGCGCTTCGGAGCATCTGGCCCCGTTCGTCGCGCCGTATCTGGACGAGGCGGCGAGCAGCATCGTGGACGCGGTGACGACCGCCGCGGACGGGCTCGCGGTGACACCGCTCCAGGTGGCCCTCGCATGGGTCCGCGACCGGCCCGGCGTCGCCGCTCCCATCATCGGCGCGCGTAACGCACTGCAGCTCACGGCCGCGTTGTCAGTGGAGGCCCTTAGTCTTCCTGACGAGATCTGCCGAGCGCTCGACGACGTGTCAGCGCCGGTACACCGCTACCCCGACCACAACTGGAGCACGCTGTGACCACGGATCCCGCTGCCACGCAGCCCGCTGCCGCGCAGGCCGCTGCCGCGCAGGAAGCCGAGCCGGGGGCGCTGGGCGTCGGCCCGGGGGTCGAGTCGGGCGCTCGGGCCGGGCGGTCCGGGGTGGAGAAGGGTGCGTCGGGCGAGGGGGCGATGGTCGGTGCTGTCGCTCCGGCTGGGGCCGGGGGCGGCCACGGGGACGTCGAGGGTAGTGCTGCGCCGGAAAGCCCGGCCGGGGAAGGGGAAGCTGCGGCCGGGCGCGGGGGCCCCGAGGGCCGCGTTGCCGCCGAAAGCGCCGCCGGGGAGGGCGAAGCGGCGGCTGAGGGCGGGGACATCAAGGACCGCGCTGGCGCCGGAAGCGCGAGCGACGACGGGGACGCCGCGGGCGACCGAGGCGAGGCTGAGGGCAGCGCTGCCGCCGCCAAAGCGGGTCGTGAGGGTGGCGGCGCGGCCGATCGTGGAGATGCTGATGGCCGCGCCGCGGCCGAGCGCAGCGACGTCGACAGCCGTGCTGGCGCCGCAAGCGCGGGCGGTCAGGGCGACGCCGCGGGCGACCGAGGCGACGCTGAGGGCAGCGCTGCCGCCGCCAAAGCGGGTCGTGAGGGTGGCGGCGCGGCCGATCGTGGAGATGCTGATGGCCGCGCCGCGGCCGAGCGCAGCGACGTCGACAGCCGTGCTGGCGCCGCAAGCGCGGGCGGTCAGGGCGACGCCGCGGGCGACCGAGGCGACGCTGAGGGCAGCGCTGCCGCCGCCAAAGCGGGCGGCGAGGTCGACGTAGCCGCGGCCGACCGTGGCGACGTTGAAGACCGCGCCGCAGCCGAAAGCGCGGCCGCTGAAGGCGGCGCCGCAGCCGATCGGGGGGATGCTGAAGGTAGCGCTGCCGGCGGAAGCGCGGTCGGCGAGGATGGCGCGGCTGTCGGCAGCCAGGCCGCTGAAAGCGGCGCGGCGGCCGACAGTCAGGGCGTCGCGGCCCGCAGTGAGGGCTCCGAGGAGGGGGCCACGGGTGCTGAGGGGGAAGCCGCCGCGGCCAGTGAACTGTCCGAAGCCGAGGCCGAGTTGGCCGCGCAGCGGGAGTTGCGGGAGCGGATCGAGCGGCGGAAGGCCGAGAAGAAGGCCGTCGAGAGCGGCAAGAAGCTGAGCGGGACAGCGGCCGATCTGCTTGCGGCTGTGCGGGCGGTGGAGAGTGGGGAGAAGCCTGGAGGCAGTGTTTTCAGTGAGGCGGAGTCGGCGCCGCGTAGGGGCGCGCCCGAGCCGGTGCGGCGGTCGGCTCCCGTGACCTCGGCCGCCTCCGCACCGGTGCCGGTCGAGGTCGTCGATGCCGTGCGGGCCGTACTGCTCGAGGGTGGCGCGCCCGAAGCGCTCGCGCCACAGGTTGCCGCGGCCCTCGGGGAGGGAGCGGACGGTCAACTGCGCGAGGATCCCTGGCAGTTGTTGCGTGTGGCGGGGGTTCGGCCGGAGCAAGCGGACGGGTTCGCGCGGGCGCTGCTCGGGGCGGAGTGCGGGCCCGGTGACGAGCGACGGGGCCGGGCGGTGACCGTATGGCTCCTGGAACAGGCGGCCCTCGTCGGGCACACCGCCCTGGAAGCCCCAGCGCTCAGCAGGGCGCTGGCGCAGCGGGCCGTGCCGGATCCGGACGCCGCGGTGCAGAGCGCCATCGCGGAGGGGGACGCGCTGGTGTTCCAGGACGCAGTGGACGAGCCTGGCGCCCCTGTGGCGCCCAGCGCGCCCACGGAGTCCGGTGGCGAGGCCGAGGAGGGTGAGCAGGAGCGGCCGGTACGCGTCCTCGTCGGCCTGGAGCGGTACGCCCTCGCCGAGGAGAGCCTCGCAGACGGGCTCGCACGCGTGGTCAACTCGCTGCCCAAGGAGGACGGTTCGGCCGACGACTGGGAGGCGGCCGCGACCGGTTCCGCCGCCGAACTGATCCGCGCCGTCGCGGGCCACGGCCTCGTGCTCCACACCGGCGGCGAGGCGTCTCGCGCGGAACCCGCGGCCCTGGTCGCCGCGGCCCGGGCGATGGGGCTGCGGGTGTGCGCGGCCACGCACAGCGTGGACGGACGGCAGCGGTTCGCGACCCTGCTCGCGCGAGCCGAGCAGTGGGAGCCGTCAGCCAAACCCCAGGAAACCGTGGCCACCGTCGCGGGCCTGCTGTCCGGGACCGAGGGACCGGGCCGGGACGCGGACGGGCTGCTAATGACCGACCTGCTGGTCGTCCTCGACGCGCCCCAACTGGACGTGGAGAGCGCGGCGATGCTGGCCGAGTCGCTGCCCGATGGGGCGCGCCTTGTGCTGAGCGGTGACCCCGGTGTCCTGTGGTCGGTGGGGCCCGGGCGGGTCTTCGCCGATCTACTCGCGGCCCGGGTGTGCCCGCAGGTCGCCTCGCGAACACCGGACCCCGGTCCGATCGGTGAGCTGGTCTCGGGCATCGGCGTGGGCGAGTTGAACCAGGTGGAGGCCCCCGGCAAGGAGGTCGTGATCGTCCCGGTGCGCGATGCCGGCGAGGCGGTGCACCGCACCGTGCAGCTGGTCGCGGACTCCGTGCCGCGGGCGTTCGGGATCCCGGCGGAGCAGACGCAGGTGATCACGCCGGGTCATGGTGGCGCAGCGGGCACCCGGGTGCTGAACGCCGCGCTGAAGGAGCGGCTCAACCCGGGCCCGGGCCGCTTCGGCGGCTTCGACCCCGGCGACCGGATCGCCTACACGCCCGCACCGGGCCGTACGGCGCTCGGTCACGTGGTGAAGGCCGACGCCGAGGGGCTGCACCTGGAGTGCGCCGGCACCCCCGTGGTCGTACCGAAGGAGCGGGTCGAGCAGTCCGTACGCCACGGCTGGGCGCTCACCGCGCACCAGGCGGTCGGTCGCCGCTGGCCCGCCGCGGTCGTGGTCCTACCAGGCGACGCCGCCCAGACCCTGACCAGACCCTGGATCTACACGGCCTTCGGCCGCGCCGAACGCCACCTCTCCGTGGTCCACGGCGTCGAACAGGCCCTCCCCCGCGCGGTGGCGGAAACCCCGGCCAAGCCCCGCACAACCCGCCTGCCCACCCTGCTCAAAGCCCAGGTCCCGACGGCAGGCTGACCCCGCAGGGGTGGTGGCCGCGGCGCTCACAGTGGGCCTGACCCGCGCACGCGCGCATCACCGTTCGCGGTGAGCTGGGTGGCGTCGGCGGTCTCCGCATGAGCCGCGCACACGCGCATCACCGTCTGCTGTCCGCTCGGCGGCGTCGGCGGTCTCCGCATGAGCCGCGCACACGCGCGCGTCACCGAAGCGGTGATGTCCTGCGCCCGGGCGAGCGCGACCGCTTCACCGTCCGCAGTGCGCTCAGCGGCATCGGCAGTCTCCGCATGACCCGCGCACGCGTGCTCCACCGAAGCGGTGATGTCGTGCGCCTGGGCGAGCGCAAGCCGCTTCACCCGGGGTTGTTGCCCTTGCCGAGGTCGACCCCGACCGCCCATGCCGCCGACACCGCACGCGATACCGGCCGGGACCCACCGCCCCGGGCCGACCGGGCGGGGAGCTGGGCCCGGCCGGGCGCCCACGGTCCGCACGGCCGTCGGAACTCCTTCCCTAGCAGCCGAGCCGCGCCAGGGCTCCCCTCCCAACCCGCACCTCGCCCACCAAACACGGATGGCGGCCACAGGCCAAAGCCCGTGACCGCCACCCCTACAAACCCTCGGCGAACCCTCTCAGCGATCCGCGTCCAGCGGCTCCAGGTCGTCGTCGTCCAACCCTCCGCGGAGAGCCGGGCCGCGGCCGTTCGCGCTGCTGTCGTCGAGGTCGTCGGGGTCGTCAGGGCCGTCGTCGAGGTCCTCGTCGAAGACCGCGCTGACGTCGAAGCGGCAGACGATCCGCTGGGGATCGGCCCCCTCGAAGGGGGCGTCCAGCCATTCGCCGGGCTCGGCCGGTTCGTCCGCGGCGGTGACCCACAGCGTGGAGTCGCCCTCCTCCAGACCGAACTCCTTGTGCCGCGAAGCGATCTCGTCCGGCTCGAACTCTCCGAACAGCACACCCAGCGCACCGTGCACGGTGCCGGCCGCCGCGTCGAAGCCCGCGGCCGCCGCCCCCGACTCCTCCACGGCCTCCACCCGCTGGGCCTGCGCCAGCAGCCGCTGCGGCTCCACGACGGCGTAGTCACGGCGGATCAGCACGCTCAGCGCGTTCGGCTCCTCGGGCCCGGTGTACGGCGGCAGTGCGTCTTCCGTACCGGGGATCTCGAAGGGCGTGACCTCGTCATAGCGCTCGTAGAGGAGCTCGTCGTACTCCTCGGCGGCCGAAGCCAGCTCGTTGAACGCCTCGTAGACGGCCGGGTCGTCCTCCCCCGACCGGCGCTCGACCGCCGCAAGGTGACGGTCGAGCGCAGCCTTGACCGCCTCGGCGGCGGCGCGTACCTCGGCAGCGGTGGGCTGCGCAGCATCAGACATAGTGCAGACGCTATCCGTACCGGGCCTCTGCCCGCACAATAGATGCGATGCCGGAATACGAATTTGTCGACGTCTACGTGCCGCGCGGGGTCTCCCGCAAGGAAACGACGCGTCTGCTGACCGACCATGCGGAGTACGGACACTGGGAGTTGGACCGCCTCAGCCTGCACCCCGACGGCAGCCGCAGGGTGCGGTTGCGCCGGCGGATCATCCGCCAGGTGCGTGCCACGTGGTGACAAGAAGTGGCTGAAACGGAGCGGGCCCCGCGGTCGCGGGGCCCGCTCCGTTTCAGCAGGTGGCCGGTGCCTTCCGGGCTTTGTTACCCGGGTTTTCCAGGCCTGGTTACGCTGCGGCCCGTGCCTTGCGGTAGAGCACGGCGCCCATCAGCAGCGCGCCCGCGCCCACCGGCAGCGCGAGGCCGATCGGCAGCTCGCTGCCGGTCGCCGCGAGCTGCGCGGAGCCCTTGGGCTGCGCGACGGCCTGGGTGTCCGGGCTGTTCGGCTTCTCGGCGCCCACCTGCTCCGTGTCCGCGGACGGCGGCTGCTGCGGAGTGCCCGGCTGCTCCGGGTTGCCGGGAGGCGTCTGCTCTCCGTGGCCAGGAGGCGACGTCTCGTGACCGCCACCGGAGTTGGCGCAGTCGTTGCCCGCAGAATCGTTGCCGATACCGGCGACGTTGACACCGTTGCCGCAGACGTTGACGGGCACGTCCACCGGGGCCTGGACATGGTTGCCGGAGCCGATGCCGGAGGAGTCGCTGGTGTGTCCGCCGGCCTGCGAGCCGCCGCCGGAGGAGTTGTTGCCGGAGTTGCCGGAATTGCCGCCCTCGTTGGCGCAGCTGTTGCCGACCGCCGGGTTGAGCAGCCCGACGATGTTCACGGTGTTGCCGCAGACGTTCGCCTGCACATCGATCGGGGCCTCGACGGAGTTCCCCGAGAGCACACCCGAGGAGTCGGAGGCGGAGCCGTCCGAGTCGGCGTGTGCGTAGCCGCCGGTGACGGCCAGGACGCCGGTGGCTGCCGCCACGGTCATCAGGCCCTTGCGGGTGACCTGTCGCATAGCTTTTCCCTGCCTTGTTGCTTCAGGAATGCGCACGCGCCCAGTGCACGTACGCGGAATGCGGAAAGTCGGCGGCCCCGGAGCGCGTGACGCGCACTCCGGGGCCGCGGACTCAGACCCTTATGGGGTTGAGGCCCCTATGGGGTGAAGCGAAACGTCACGCGTTGATGCAGGTGTTGCCGAACGCCGGGTTCAGCAGTCCGACCACAGAGATCGTGTTGCCGCACACGTTCGACTGCACGTTGACCGGCGCCTGAACGACGTTCCCCGAAAGCACGCCGGGCGAGTGCACGGCGGCACCCTGGGCGCCCGAGTCGGCAGCCGCAACTCCCGCACCAGCGAGAACGAGGCCACCGGTGGCAGCCGCAGCGGCGACGACCTTCTTGATCATTATTCCTCCTAGTTGGCAATGCGACCCTGGTCACGGGTCGCACCACCTGTAACGAGGAGGGAGTAATAGGGCTACGAGCCTATGAGCGCATTCACCCTTCTCAGTCAACTCCGCACGCGCTGGCGATTATTGGAGTGTCGTTTCAGCGTTGTAATTACGGACGTACCGAAGAACACGCCTAGTTGGAGACGCCTCGTTCAGGGCCCCTTGGTGAATCGGTCAGGACGCCTCGATGAATCGGTCGAGTACCCGCACGCCGAACTTCAGGGCATCGACCGGCACCCGCTCGTCGACACCGTGGAACATGCCCGCGAAGTCCAGCTCCGGCGGCAGCTTCAGCGGGGCGAAGCCGAAGCAGCGGATGCCGAGGTCGTCGAAGGACTTGGCGTCGGTACCCGCCGAGAGCATGTACGGCACGGCGCGCGCGATCGGGTCCTCGGCGGACAGCGCGGTCTGCATGGCGTCGACGATGGCCCCGTCGAAAGTGGTCTCCAGCGCCTTGTCGGCGTGTACGTCCTCGCGCTTCACGTTCGGGCCGAGGATCCGGTCCAGGTCGGCGAGGAACTCCTCCTCGTAGCCCGGCAGATAGCGGGCGTCGACGTGTGCGGTGGCCTGGCCCGGAATCACGTTCACCTTGTAACCGGCGCCCAGCTGGGTCGGGTTGGCGGTGTTCTGCAGCGAGGCGCCGATGAGCTTGGCGATGCCGCCGAGCTTGGCGAGCGTCTCGTCCATGTTCTCCGGGTCGAGCTCGGTGCCGAGGGCGTCGCCCAGCTCGTCGAGGAAGTGCCGGAGCGTCTTCGTCACGCGCACCGGGAACTTGTGCCGGCCGAGCCGCCCGACGGCTTCGGAGAGTTCGGTGATGGCGTTGTCCCGGTGGATCATCGAACCGTGTCCGGCGGTGCCGTCCACGGTCAGCTTCATCCAGTGCATGCCCTTCTGGGCGGTCTCGACGAGATACAGCCGCAGCTTCTCGTTGACGGTGAAGGAGAACCCGCCGACCTCGCCGATCCCCTCGGTCACCCCCTCGAAGAGGTCCGGGTGCTTGGTGACGAGGTGCTTCGCGCCGAACTTGCCGCCGGCCTCCTCGTCGGCCAAGAAGGCCAGCACGAGGTCACGGGGCGGCTTGCGTCCGCTGCGCATCCGTTCGCGTACGACCGCGAGGGTCATCGCGTCCATGTCCTTCATGTCGACGGCGCCCCGGCCCCACACACAGCCGTCCGCGATCTCGCCGGAGAACGGATGGTGGGTCCAGTCCGAGGCGTTGGCGGGTACGACGTCGGTGTGGCCGTGGATGAGCAGTCCGGGCCGCGACCGGTCCTCGCCCTCGATCCGTACGACCGTGGAGGCGCGGCCCTTGTGCGACTCGAAGATCTGCGGTTCGAGCCCCACCTCGGCGAGCTTCTCGGCGACGTACTCGGCGGCCCTGCGCTCACCCGGGCCCGAGTGGTCGCCGTAATTGCTGGTGTCGATCTGGATCAGCTCGCGGCAGAGGTCGACGACCTCGTCCTCACCGGTGATGCTCCTGGCCGTATCCGACTCACTCACGCTGCTGCCTCCCGGGGTCACTGCTGCCTCTCCCCTTCATCCTCCCTCTCCGTCCCGCCCGCCCCAAGGCCGGATCCGGGCTGTCACACGGGGTTCACACACCGTGGGCCTGTGATCGGGAGCCTTCGGAAGCCTGGTAATGTTTCTTCTGTCGCCGCGGGGCCATCCCCGCACGACCTACACCTTGTCCGGGTGGCGGAATGGCAGACGCGCTAGCTTGAGGTGCTAGTGCCCTTTATCGGGCGTGGGGGTTCAAGTCCCCCCTCGGACACTCGCCAGAGCGATACGCAAACGAGGACCTCAACCTTATGGTCGCGGTCCTCGTTTGCGTGTGCTGGCCCTGCGTGGCGGCGAGACGTCAGCGGGCGGCTGCGGCCCCGTCGGTCACACGGAGTCGACGTCGGTGGTGGCGATCTTTGCGTAGACCTCCGGGCGCTTGCGGCGGATCCGCGTGGCGAGGATCGCGCCGATCGCGAAGACGACCGGAGTGAGCGCGACGAGCGTCCAGTTGACGGAGGCCGGGGCGCCGGTGAAGAGACTGAGGCGGGTGCAGACCAGTCCGGTGATCACGGCCAGGAGGAGTGCGGCGGTCGCGGGCGCGGCGACCGTGCGCAGGCGTCCTGCCCCACCGGCGCCGGGGTTGCGGCGGAAGAAGGCGACCACGGCGCAGGCGGCGAGCGTCTGCAGCGCGAGGATGCCGACCACTCCGGGGGTGTTCACCCACAGCAGGAACTCGTTGTACGGGTGCACACCGATCGCGGCGAAGACGCCGGTGACGACGACCGCCAGTACGGTCTGCGCGATGCCGGAGACCCAGGGCGAGCCGTGCTTGGGGTGGATGCGGCCCAGGGGGGCGGGCGCGGCGCCCTCGACGGAAAGTGCGTACCCGTAGCGGGTGATGGCGTTGTGGAAGGCGAGCAGGGCGGCCAGGAGGCTGCTGACGATCAGGACGCGCTGGAGGTCGGTGGCCCAGTCGCCCACGTAGCGGGTCATGGCGGTGAAGAACATCTCGGCCGGGTTCTGTGCCGCGGTCCCGACGGCTTTGTCGTCGCCGAAGGCCTGGACGATGACCCAGACGATGAGCGTGTAGAAGAGGCCGAGGAAGCCGACGGCCAGGTAGGTGGCGCGGGGCACGGTGCGGTCGGGGTCGCGGGCCTCCTCGCGGTAGAGGACGGTGGACTCGAAGCCGACGAAGGCGGCGATGGCGAGGCCGAGCGGTGCGCTCATCTCCGAGGTGAAGACGTTGGAGGGGGCGAAGGAGGCCAGGCTCAGCCCGTCCGCACCGCCCTGCACGAGGATCGCGCCGGCCAGCAGCACCAGGATGGCGGTCTCCGCGATCAGCAGGGTGGCGAGGACCTTGGCGCCCACGCGGATCGACCGGAAGCCGAGGAACCAGACCGCGGCGATCCCGGCGAAGGCGTAGACCGGCCAGGGCAGGTCGATGCCCAGGAGGTCGTTCGCGGTGCCGGCGGCGAAGAAGCCGAAGGCGCCGTAGGTGCCGATCTGCAGGGCGTTGTAGGAGAACACCGCCAGCAGCGCGGCGCCCAGTCCGGCGGGGCGGCCCAGGCCCCGGGCGATGTACGAGTAGAAGGCGCCCGCGTTGCGGATGTGGGGCGTCATGGCGGTGAAACCGATCGCGAACAGGCACAGAACGACGCCGACCGCCAGGTAGGCGACCGGGGCGCCGATGCCGCCGAAGAGGATGGCGAGCGGGGCGATGCCGGCCATCACGGTGAGCGGGGCGGCGGCCGCCATGACGAAGAAGACGATGTCGGTGACGCCGAGCGTGGCCCGCTGCAGGTGGCCGGTCGGCTCCGGCCCGGGGGTTGTCGGAGGCTGTTGGGGAGCGGTGGAGGTGTGGGGCTCGGTCATGGAGGTCTCCGCGTGATGCGTGAGGGTCGACGGGTGGGTTACTGACCTGGTGCGCGGCCCCAGCCGTGACGGCGCCTTTCGGCTACCGTCCTGCGGCTGGAACCGGCGTGGGGACGTGGGAGCCGTACGTGCGCCGGCCGGCGAGCCAGGTGCCCAGGACGGGCAGGTCCGCCAGCTCGCGTGGCGCGGTCTCGACCGGGTCGGCGGCGAGATGCACCAGGTCGGCCCACATACCGGGGCGCAGGACGCCCCACTTGTTCTCCTCGAACGCCTGGTAGGCGCATCCGGCGGAGTAGGCGGCCAGGGCGGTCGCGGTGTCGATCCGCTCCTGGGGAAGCCAGCCGCCGTCGGGGATTCCCTCGGGCGTCTGGCGGGTCACGGCGGTGGCGATGCCCCGCAGTGGTTCGTGATCGGTGACCGGCCAGTCGCTGCCGAAGGCGATGCGGGCGCCGGAGGCGAGCAGGGCGGCGATCTGGTATTGCCGCGAGCCGCGTTCCGGGCCGATCTTCGGCAGGATGAGCTCGGTCATCAGCCGGTCGGGCTGGGCCCACAGCGGCTGGAGATTGGCGATCACCCCGAGTTCGGCGAAGCGGGGCAGGTCGGCGGGGTCGATCATCTGGGCGTGGGCGATGACCGGGCGGCGGTCGCGGGGGCCGTTGGTGCGGGTCGCGGCCTCGATCGCGTCCAGAGCGACCCGGACGGCGCCGTCGCCGAGCGCGTGGATGTGCGGCTGGAAGCCGAGGGCGTCGACCGCGGTGACGGCTTTCGCCAGTTCCGCCGGGGTCCAGTTGGCGATGCCATGGGAGTGCGGGCAGTCGCTGTACGGCTCGAGGAGAGCCGCCGTGCCGGATTCGATGACCCCGTCCGCGAAGAACTTCACGGTGTGCGCGGTGAGCAGCCCGGGGGCTGCACCCTCCACACGTTCACGCTCGGCAGCGATCCGGAGGATGTTCTCGCGCCAGTGCTCGGGCCCCAGGAAGTAGCCGAGGTCGGCACGGACGGGAAGCCCCGGGCCACTGGTCGCCGCGGTGAGCCAGACGTCGGCGTGGTGGGGTTCGACCCAGGCGTCCTGCATCCAGGTCACTCCGGAGGCGGCGAACCGGGCGGCGGTCTCGCGCAGGGCCTCCACCTGCACTTCGTGGGACGGCTGGGGTACGAGGTCGAGTACGGGCAGCATGGCGGGGAACTCCCGCAGGGTGCCCAGGGGTTCGGTGGAGCCTTCCCGGCGCACGATCTCCCCGCCGTCCGGGTCGGGCGTGGCGGCGTTGAACCCGGCCCGGCGCAGCGCCTCGGTGTTCACCCACGCCGTGTGGTGGTCCATCGTGCGCAGCACCACGGGCCGGTCGGGGACTGCCGCGTCCAGCAGGCGGGCGTCGAACCTGCCGCCGGGGGCGAGCCAGGCGTCGAAGCCGTCGCCGGTGATCCACTCGGCCTCGGGATGCGCGCCTGCCCAGTGCCGTACGGCCTCGACGATCGCCTCCATGGAGGTGCACTCGCGGACGGGTACTCCGAGCAGGCCCAGACCACCCATCACCGGGTGCACGTGTCCGTCGCCGAACGCGGGCAGCAGCGCGCCTCCCCGTAGATCGACCACTTCGGTGTCCCTGCCCCGGGCGGCGAGCGCCTCCGGCCCGAGCGCGATGATCCTGCCGCCCGTGACGGCGAGTGCGTCGACCACCGGGCTTTCGGCGTCCCCGGTCCTGACGGTCCCTTCGGTGAACACGATGTCGGCCTGCATGGTGGCGACGCCCTCCCGTCGTACGGCGAAAACCGAAACTGATTCGGTTTCGGTAATGTAGGGCTCACTCGAACCGCCGGGAAGAGTTTTACTGAAAGTTGTTCGGTAAACTTCCGGTGACATCGGGCAGGCGACCGTGCCGCCTGCGCATCGGTGACACATACGAAGAGGAGCCTTCGTGCCCAGGCCGCGCACCCCTCTGCTGGACCGCCGACGCATCGGCGCCGCAGCGCTGAGAATCGCCGACGACCAGGGGTCCCTCACCATTCCCGCCCTGGCCAGGGAGCTCGGCGTCGCCCCGTCCGCGCTCTACCACCATGTGTCCGGCCGGGGCGAGATCATCTCGCTCATGCGGGAAGAGCTGGCCCTTGAGACCAGCCCCGACGACTGGGACGCGTCACAGCCCTGGGAGCAGGCCCTGGAGGAATGGGCCCGCTCCTACCGCAAGGCCTTCGCCGCGCACCCCGGGGCGGTACCCCTGCTCGCCACCGCCCCGCTCGCCGAACCCTTCATGCACGCGATGTACGAGAAGGTCGCCGAACTCCTGCTGACCGCCGGCTTCACCGCGAGCCAGGTCATGCCCCTGATCAACGCGCTGGAGAGCTTCGTCCTCGGCTCCGCCCTCGACCTCGTGGCCCCGCCGGTGATGGTCTCCGACGTGACCCGCGAAACCGCCCCGCACCTCACCGCCGTACTCGACGACACCCCCACCGACCACCGCCGCGCCGAACTCGCCTTCGACATCGGTCTCGGCGCCCTGATCACCGGCTTCCGGGTGCTCCTTCCCCGGTGACCCGGCTCGTACCGCCACACAAGCTCACGACCCGAGGAACCGTCATGACCGCCTCGTTCCACGTCCTGACCACCGGCTACGCCGACACGCGGGTGGCCGGCACCGTCTCCCTGCTCGTCGACGGCGAGACCGTCGTGATCGTCGACCCCGGCATGGTCGCGGACCGTCGGCTCATCCTGGACCCGCTGGCGCCCCACGGACTCGCCCCCGAGGGCGTCACCGACGTGATCTTCAGCCACCACCACCCGGACCACACGCTGAACGCCGCCCTGTTTCCCGAGGCCCGCTTCCACGACCACATGGCCATCTACCAGGACGACGTCTGGGAGGACCGGAACGCCGACGGATACCGCATCTCCCCGTCGATCACACTCATGACGACCCCCGGCCACACCGCCGAGGACGTCAGCACCCTCGCGACGACGGACGAGGGCCTGGTGGTCCTGACCCATCTGTGGTGGACCGCCGAGGGACCGGCCGACGACCCCTTCGCGCCGGACCGCGATCAACTGCGGGCGGCCAGGGAGAAGGTCCTGGCACTCGGCCCGGCCCTGATCGTGCCGGGACACGGTGCCCCCTTCGTGCCGTCGGCGTCGACGCCCCTCTAGTAGACTGTCGCGACTAAGTGTCGTTCTGGTTGGTGGAGTTGGGGTCGGGCAGGCTTCGCTTGATGCTTCCGTTCGGCCGGGCAGGGGTGCCGTGTCCTCGCAGAAGAAGTATCCGGTTGTCTTGAGTGCCGAAGACCGTCGGGCGTTGGAGCGTGTGACGACGACGGGGGTCCGCAGCGCGTCGATGATCAGGCGGGCGCGGGTGCTGCTCGCGTTGGACACCTCGGCCGGCGAGGTCGCTCCGCGGGCGGTGATCGCGGAGCGGGTCGGGGTCTCGTGCGATTCGGTCCGCCTGATCTCGAAGCGGTACGCGGAGACCGGCGGCGATGTGTGGGCCACGGTCGGCCGGAAGGAACGCGCACTGCCGCCGGTGCCCTCCCCGGTGACCGGCGAGGTCGAGGCAAGGCTGATTGCGCTGGCCTGCTCGAAGCCGCCCAAAGGACACGCCCGCTGGTCGCTGCGCCTGCTGGAGAAGCACGTCGCGCTGGCCGAGGACATCCCGGATCTGGACCACTCCACGATCGGGCGGGTCTTAAAAAAACGGAACTGCGCCCTCACGTGAAGAAGTGCTGGACCATCCCGCCCGCTGCGAATGCGGCCTTCGCCGCGGCGATGGAGGATGTCCTGGCGGTCTACCACCGGCCCTTCGACCCGACGCGCCCGGTGGTGTGCATGGACGAGAAGCCGTACCAGTTGCTCGGCCACGTCCGTGATCCGCTTCCCGCGCGGCCGGGCCGTGACCGCCGCGAGGACAACGAGTACGTCCGCTCGGGGACCTGCTCGATCTTCTGCTGGGTCGAGCCGCTGCGCGGATGGCGACGCGTGGACGCGCAGCCCCGCCGGACCAGGGTCGACTGGGCGCACCAGGTCGAGCACCTGCTGACCGTGGACTACCCCGACGCCGCCACGGTCGTGCTGGTGATGGACAACCTCAACACCCACACCACCGCCTCGCTCTACGAGGCGTTCGACCCGGCAAAGGCCTTCGCGCTGACCCAGCGCCTGGAGATCCACCACACCCCCAAACACGGGTCCTGGCTCAACATCGCCGAGATCGAGCTCTCCGCGCTCACCCGCCAGTGCCTGGACCGCCGCCTCGACGACCTCGCCGTACTCAACGCCGAACTTGCTGCCTGGCAGCAACAGACCAACAGCAACCAGCGCCAAGTCGACTGGCAGTTCACCACCGACGACGCACGCGTGAAACTACGCCACCTCTACCCAACCATACAGCGAAATTAAGCCGCGACAATCTACTAGGTCCTGTCTCCCCGATCTTCGCGGATCAGCGCGCGGCGTCTGGTGCTGGGGGCACCTCCCACGCCCTTCAGGCAGTAGGGGAGCATCGGCGTGCGGCCGCATCGCCCTCGTACTGGACGTACTTGGGTGATGCGGCCGTGCGGCGGTGGGGGCACCGCCCGCGCGAGCGAAGCCGAGCGTGGGGGAGCCGTGCCAGGCGTCGTGCGCCCGCGAAGATCGGGGAGACAGGGCCTAGCCCGGCCTGTCCCGTAATAGGCCGCGGCAGGAACGTAGTCGGGGTCAGTGCTGGGCGAACTGAACCCCGGTCCGTTGCACGACGTCCGGCCGTATCGCGATCCCGGTGATGGTCAACCGTTCTCCGTAGATGTCCGTGACTCTGATCGAGCCGCCGCAGCCGCTGCCGTTCTCGGAGAGGAAATAGTTGTATCCGGTACGGGGCAACTGCCGCCAGCCGTCGCCGGCCCGGACCTCCAGGCGCGCGACCGGGTTGCGGTGGCCGATCGCCTGGATGCCGCACCAGTAAGGGCTCGACCCGGTCTTGTACCTGATGGAGATCGTCTCGGACGTGCTGGGACTCAGCAGCTCCCAGGTGATCGGTATCCGGCCGACCTTGAGATCGTCGAGTTTGGCGAAGGCCTGCTGGCTGAGGTCGAGTTGCCCGGGTGCGCAGGGCAGGGGGCATACGTTGGTGATCCGTACCGTGATCGACTTGCCGTTGGCCGCACGGACCAGCACGTGCGCGCCGCAGGCCCTGGACGTCTCGTAGTCCGTGGCGTTCATGGCCGCGATCATGAGGTCGGGACTCGGGCCGAACAGGCAGGCGCCGTTTCCGTCGGCGGCCTCGTAGGCGGTGGCGACCCCGGTGTAGGGGGTGTTGGGCCGAATCCGCCCTGCCAACGATGGCGTGTTGGGCGCCGCTCGCGGGGGCCGTTTCGGGGTGGCTTTGGCCGAAGGGCGTGCTGGACGGGTCTTCGCAGCGGCCGTCGGCGTCGGGCTGCCGGTCGCGGTCGGCTTCGCCGACGCGCTCGGGGTGCCCGTCGTGGTGGTGGCTCTCTCCTGGGCGGTGGCTCTGGGTGTGGCCGCGGCATGCCCTGCCTCCGCCTCGCGGTCGGGGAGCGACCACCCCATGGCCAGGTAGGCGAGAACGGCCGCGGCGGTCACCGCCACCAAGGTGGTTCCCAGCGCAAGCCTGCGTCGTTGCCTGCGCTGACGCGCGGCCTGTCTCGCTGTGTTCATGCCTGTCCGTTCCATGGATCGAGCCGGTGGTGCACTCCTCAGTGGCCGCAGAGACCGAAAAGGTTGCCTTCGATTTCTCACTGGGCCTACGGAGTTCTCACCGGGCCTACGGAGTTCCGCGGCAGGCGTATCCGGACGGCCTGTCAGGGGCCGTTCCCGCTGAACCGTCCGGTGGCGCGACTGCACCTTTCGGATGACCGGAACCCGCCCTGTCGGCGGGGGTTGTCTCACCGGTCGGCGGAGTGAATGCCTCAACTCGCCGCGCTGGGATGGAGGTGCTGGTCAGGACTAACGAGGAGTAGGTGCATGAGCAAAGTGAGGCCCAGGGCCGTGACAGCGCTGGCGATCGCCGTGGCGACCGTCTCCGGCACCGTGACGGCGGCCGGGGCCGCCGACACCGGGGGGATACGGACGGACCTTCGTGCCGATGTGAACCGCGACGGTGCGGTCGATGTCTCCGGTAGTTCCGATGTCGCGGGCAAGACGACGTGGAGCAGCGGGCGGGGCGCGATCTTCCTGCCGAACATCGGTGACAAGCAGCGGCGTTGCAAGACGAGGACGCCGGACGGCCGCTGGCTGTCCAATGCCCGGCTCGAGGCCTGCAACGACGCCCAGGGCAATGTCGTACGGGCCCCCGAGTACCTGGCGCCGCTGCGCACGGTCCCGGTCGACAACGTCTCGGACACCGCCGCCGGTGGCCTCCAGCTGGTCGGCGCGGGCAAGTCCAAGGTCCGGCTGTTCCTCAAGCGCGGCGACACCTGGACCTACGTCACCGCCGGCACCCGCGTCACCGCCGCCGAACTGCGCGCCGGACTCCAACTCGGCCTGGACGGGCGGGACGTGATCCGGGAGGACTGGGACGGCCGGACCACCGTCCGGTTCACCGTCACCGACGGCGACCGCACCTCCACCGACGAGGTCATGCTGCGCGCCGCCCCCCTCCTGACCCAGCACCACCTGCAGCGCGCCGAGCAGGCGCTGGTCGTGGACGGAAACCGCAACGACCCCAACCAGCGGAAGTTCGCGCGAGAGTTCGCCAAGGAGGCGCGCAAGGCCGGTATCACCAAGCCGACGTACAAGTTCAAGGACGGCTCGGACATCTGGGCGCAGGACTTCATCGAGCCCGGCTACGTCAGCATGCCCGGCCCGGGCGGCAAGCCGCGCGTCCTGCGGGTGATGATGCGGTCGGCGCAGATGGACCGCCCGGCCGGCAAGCAGGTCTTCGAGCTGCGCGGCCCCGGTGTCGGCGTCGTGCAGGTCAACAAGGGGAAGTACGACCAGATCAACTCCACGGGCAACCTGGAGACCATCCCGCCGTACGCCCACGACGGCACGTCCTACCCGGCGGGCCGGATCATCACCGGCCGGCACGGCTCCCGGCTGCCCGCGCACACGGCGTTCCTCAAGGCCCAGCAGGCCCAGGATCCGCTGGTGCTCGACACCGGCTGGCTCGGCATCGGTCACGTGGACGAGTTCGTGCAGTTCCTGCCCGCAGACACCCCGCGCGGCTGGAAGATCGGCATCGCCGACCCGGAGGGCACGCTCGCCCTGCTGCGCAAGGCACAGCGCGACGGGCACGGCCACACCAAGGTGTTCTCCATTCCGCGCTCCTACGCCGATGGCCGCATCCCCACGATCGACCAAGCCCTGTCCGACAAGAAGCTGCTCAAGGACAACGCCTACGCCGCCCGGAAGATCAAGGAGAACCTGGCACTGCTGAAGCGCGAGACCGGCGTCACCGACGCCGAGATCGTGAAGATCCCGGCGATGTTCGAGCGCTTCGGCTTCCCCGGACAGGACGGGGCGCCCAGGCTCGGCGCCTACTACCCCGGAGCCGTCAACGGGGTCGTACTCGCCCCCCACAAGTACCTCGCCCCCAAGCAGTGGGGCCCGGTCGTGACCGGCAAGGACATCATCGCCGAGGCGGTGACCAAGGCGTACGCCAAGGTCGGCACCCGGGTGCGCTACCTGGACGACTGGCGCACCCACCACGTCGGCGGCGGCGAGATCCATTGCGGTACCAACACCGTCCGCGCTGCCGGCACCGCTTGGTGGAGCTCCCCCAAGTAGGCCCGGACCTCAATCCCCTTTACCCCCTTACGTAGGAGACTCGAGTGAGATACCGGAAGACTCTGCCCTTGCTTGCCGCCGTGGCCTGTTTCGCGACCGCCTGCGGTGGCGCGTCCAGCACCAACCAGGCCGCCCCGTCGGCCAGTTCCTCCGCGGCCGGCTCGTCGCCGGCCTCCGAGGCCTCCGAGGAGCGGAACAAGAAGCTTGTTCTGCGCCTGTACTCGGAGGCGTTCAACGAGAACAAGACCGACGTGGTGAAGGAGCTCGTCGGCACCGACTACGTGCAGCACGACAAGTCCGTGCCCGGCGGAGCCGACGGGCAGCTCAAGCAGTTCAAGGACCTCAAGGCGAAGATCCCCGGTGCGGTGGCAACCGTCAAGCGCGTGGCCACGGACCGTGACTTGGTGGCCGTGCACTGGCACGCGTCCGCCACCCCGGCGAACGAGGCGACCGGCGAGGCCAAGGTCGACCTGTACCGGGTCGGCAACGGCAAGCTGGTCGAGCACTGGGGCATCACGCAGACCGTCCCGGCGAAGACGGCCAACGGGAACTCCTTGTTCAGCGACGTGTACCGGTACCCGAAGGGTGCACCGAACCTGTCCGAGGAACAGGAGGAGAAGAACCGGAAGTTCGCGGTCGACGCGTACCGCAAGCTCTCCGACGGTGACGCGAACGTGATCGACAAGAGTTGGGATCCGCGGTACTACCAGCACAACCCGGCGATCGCGAACGGAACGGCTCCGCTGAAGCAGTTCCTGCAGCAGGGCACGCAGGGCGACGCCTCGCCCAGCAGCGCCTCCACCGAGGGCGGCGGGACCCGGTTCGGCAACACCCTCGCCGACGGGGACCTGGTGTGGGTGTTCAGCTCCGACTACGTCGTAGCGGACATCTTCCGAGTGGTCGACGGAAAGATCATTGAGCACTGGGACGTGGCTGCCGACGAGCAGTAGCCCGGCCGGAAGGACTGAACGGCGGCGGGATGAGCAAGCCTCGTGTGGACCGGCGAGGGACCAGGACCGGCTGTACGAGCCGATGCCGGTCCACACAGGTGCCGGCGTTGATGAGAGCGATCAGCAGGTCGACCGCTTCGTCGCTCACCTGGTCCGGACGCAGGCTGAGCGTGGTGACGGGCGGGGTCGTCGTCCCGTAATCCGGATCCTCGCTGATGCACGCCACCAGCAGATCCCTCGGTACTCGAAGCCCGTGGTGCCGGGCGGCGGCGAGGATGTTGTGACCGGAGTCGGAGTAGATGCCGATGACGGCGTCCGGTCGCGGATCGCGGTCGAGCAGCCGGCCGACCGCATCCCGTTCCGCCGTGAAGTAGTCGGGTACGGAGGCGTACTCCTCGACGAGGGCGGGCAGGGCGCGTTCGGCGCACCAGGACGCATAGGCACGCTCGATCAGGTGCGGGTACTCGTCGTCGTGCAGGGGCAGGGAGAGCCCGATCCGCCGGGCGCCGGCCTCGGTGAGGTGGTCGAGCAGGAGGCGCAGGCCCGCGTCGTAGTCGGTTTCGACCCATGCGTCGCCCCAGCGCGGCTGGGGCGGCCGGCCGTCGCAGACCATGGGGATGCCACGCTCCCGCAGGAGGGAACACACCGGGTCGTCGGCGCGCGGACCGACATGGATGACGCCGTCCAACGGCGTGTTGAGCCACATCCACGGTGACAACGAACTCGGCATCACCATGAGCAGGTAACCGCGCTCCTGCGCAGCGCCGATGGCGCTCAGCGCCAGCTGTGCGTAGTACGGGATCACGGTGTACGGGACGGGAAGGTCGCCGTACGTCGTCATGGTCAGACCGAGCACTCCGGTGCCGCCGCGGGCCAGGGCACGGGCGGTGCCCGCCGGGGCGTAACCGAGTTCGCGCGCCGCCGTGAGCACGCGCTGCCTGGTCGCTTCGGAGAGCCGGCCGGTGCCGTTGAGCGCGTTCGACACCGTGGCGGTGGAGACCCCGGCCCGTGCGGCCACGGCGCCGAGCGTGGGGCGTTGCCAGACACGCGAGCTTCTCATGTTTCCCCAACAGCGCCCGTTGTTCCCCAACAGCCCGTGACGGGTTGTGGTTAACGCTTTAATCACTCAGCGTACCGGCGACGGCCGGGACAGCCGCCGGGCGCGTCACATGAACATGAAAAGAGGAAGCGGTGGAGGCGACGAATACGCAGGTGCGGACGGGCACCATACCTCCGGTCGTAGCGGCGCGATATGCGCTGTGGACGTTTGTCATCGTCAACTTGGTGATCGTCGAGGCCTTGTTCTTCACGGCCGGGACCGGCAAGAACGGGGTGCTCACGGTCGCCAAGTTCTTCGGCATGCACGCCGCCCTGCTGCTGCTGTGCCAGCTGCTGTTGGTGGCCCGGCTGCCCTGGCTCGACCGTCGTATCGGCATGGACCGGTTGACGGTGTGGCACCGGTGGGTCGGCTTCACCCTGATGTGGACCCTCCTCACGCACGCCTTCCTGGTGGTGCTGGGCTACGCGACGCTCGATGACGCGTCGATGACGAAGACGTTCTTCGCGCTGGCCGGAGTGCCGGCCTCCCTGTTCGGGATGCTGGCCGCGGCGATCGTCGTCGTGGTCGCCGCGGTCTCCGCCCGACAGGTGAGACGGCGACTGCGGTACGAGACCTGGCACGGCGTGCACCTGCTGCTGTACGTGGCGTTGGGGCTGGCGTTCGTCCACCAGTTGCAGGAGCCCACCACCTTCAAGACCTCCGCGTTCGCGACGACCTACTGGTGGGCGCTGTGGCTGTTCGCGTTCGGTGCCCTGGTCACGGGCCGGATCGTGATGCCGCTGTGGCGCAACGCCTATCACCGCTTCGAGGTCGCGGAGGTGGTGCGGGAGTCCGACAACGTGGTGTCGGTGCGCGTCACCGGCCGTAACCTCGACAAGCTGCCGGCCCGGGCTGGCCAGTTCTGCATCTGGCGGTTCCCCGGGCACAACCACTGGTGGCTGGCCAATCCGTTCTCGCTGTCGGCGGCACCCGACGGCCGCAGCTTGCGCCTGACCGCCAAGGCGGTCGGCAACGCCAGCGCAGGCCTGCGGAACGTCCCGGTCGGGAGCCGCGCATTCGTCGAAGGGCCGTACGGAGCGTTCACCGCGCTGCACCGAACGCGGCCCGGCGCACTCCTGATCGCCGGAGGAGTGGGCATCACGCCGGTCCGAGCCCTGCTGGAGGAGGAACCGGCCGGTGACATCGTCGTGCTCTACCGGGTGCGCAGCGAGGACGACGCCGTACTGATCGACGAGGTACGAACTCTGGTCGCGGCCCGCGGCGGGCGACTGCACCTGCTCACCGGCCGCACGGGCGAGACGAGCCCGCCGTTCGAGCCCGACAACCTCCTCGCCCTGGTTCCCGACCTGGCCGAACGCGACGTCTACGTCTGTGGCCCGCCCGCGATGACCTCGACCGTGCTCAGCTCCCTGCGCAGGCTGAAGGTCCCCCAACAACAGGTGCACGCCGAGCGGTTCGGCCTCGCCTGACGCTCGGGAGACGACGGGCAGACTCGGAGCGCTGCGTGGACGTGCCGCGCAGCGCTCCGAGCGGACCGGTCAGAACTGGCAGGTGTCCATCCAGCGCGTGACCAGGGAGGTGTTGTTCTTGTCGGCTTCGCGGGCGGGACCGCACAGGAACTGGCCGAAGCGGGTGTCGGCACGCAGCCAGAGGCTGAAGAACGACACGATCCACTTACCCTGCTTGGCCTTGTTGCCGTAGCCCGTCATCGGACACAGATGGTCGCCCGGAACCTCGATGTACAGCTTCTCGGCCCGGGACATGGAGTTGTACCAGGGCACCGCGAAGCTGTTGCCGTGGGCGACAGGGTCGCTTTGACAGGTCAGGAAGAACGTGGGATCGGTGACCGCGGAGAAGTTCTGGTTCGGGTAGTACGGGGCCGTGGGCACGCCCGCCCGGAAGCGCGCGTCGTCCCGGAGGGCCGCCATCACGCCACCGCCGCCCATCGAGTGACCGGTCGCGCCGAGCGTGCCGTTGACCTTCCCCGATAGCGGGTTTCCGGGGGCGTTGCCGAGCGCGAGCAACTGGGTTCCGGCGGCGCTGATCTGCCGGCCGCGCGATGCGGGATCGTCGGTGAGTGTGCTGGTGCCGACGTTGATGACGACGAAGCCCCAGGAGGCGAGTCGGGGTGCGAGCCACCGCAGGTTCTGCTGTGTGCCCTGATAGCCCGGCATCAGTACGACGCTCGGGTACGAGCCCCTGGCCGTCGGGTACGTGACCGTGCCGGAGCCGTACCCGCGTGGGTTGGGAACGGTGTAATTGGCGGTGGCCAGCGGCCCGTTGGCGGCTTCGAGGGAAGCGGTCGTCGGGTCCGGGATCGCGTTGATCGCGGGCTTGCCCTGGGACAGCCGGTCGGCCGCGGCCGGCTGGGCGGCGGCTGTCAGCAGAGTCAGCGCCAAGCCGAGGGTGGTCGCCAGAGCGATCAGTGCCGTCACGGCGCGGGGTCGGGACCGTAATGGCGCGTTCGTGTCGGTTGAACAGCTGGATGGACGCATTGCTTGACCTCCGGATAGCGGTGAGAGCGCGGCAACCGGATAGCGAAGTGCGCTACCGGGACTGTTCGAAGAGCCAGTCGATGACCACGTCGTTCTCGTACGTCTGGGCCCATGAGAGGTGCGGGTTCACCGGTGTCGTTCCGGGCGGGTAGCTCGTGAACAGGACGTGACTGCGCGTGGCCCGGGCCTCCCGCAGGAGCGCCCGGGAATTGGCCTCGAACTGTGCCTTCGGCAGATCGTTGGCCCATTCCCCACGGGTGACCCGAGCACCGGCGCTCTCCAGCGCGTTCATCAGCGTCCAGGTGCCGGGCTTGCCGAACCGGCCCTCCCGGTAAGGGACTACCGGGTCGTCGATGGAGTGGTCGGCCCACATCGGGATGTGCGTGATGCTTTCCATGGCGGCCGTCTCGCCCCAGCCGGCCGTGGGCAGGGCTGCCGCGAACACCTCCGGTCGCTTCGCCAGCAGGCTGTAGATACCGCGCCCGCCCGAGGACAGGCCGACGAGATAGAGCCGGGCCGTGTCCACGTTGCGGGAGTGCTCGCTCACGAAGGTGTCGATGAGTTCGCTCAGCGCGGCCTGGACCTTGGCGTCGGTCCAGTCCGTGCCGTCGGGTCCGTCCATGGGACGGGGCAGGGGGATCTGCGGAGAGAGGACGAACGCGGGGTCACGTCGCTGGCGTTCCGGTTTCGCGAACGTGACCGCGATGCGGTTGGAGGTGAGCTGGGTCATGTTGTTGTCCGCGACTTCGCCACCGCCGTGCAGGGTGACGACGAGCGGGTACCGCTTGCGCGTCCGAGGGTTCCGTACGAATCCCTCGGGCTGGTACAGCCGGAAGTCCAGTTCAAAACCCGCGGAGTCGGTGAAGGATCCGGCGGTGAAGTCGTCGACCACGGGAGTGATGACGTCGTCGTTGCGGCTCGCGAACGGGCCGGCCTTGAGGACCGGTTCACCTCCCGGGGTGCGTACGTCCTCCACCTGCCTGACGGAGTACGCGCGGTCGAGCGGAAGGGGATCGGTGCCGGCGGCCCGCGCGTTGGAGTCGCTCGGGTCCAGTTCGATGATCAGGCGGTCCCCCGGCCGTCCGGGGCGAGAGCGGCCGTCCACTTCGGAGGTGGCGTTGGAGTAGACCCGGGTCACCGTGCGAGCCGCTGTCTGCCCGCCCACTGTGGCCTTCACCTGGAAGGCCGAGGGCGGGATCACCGCGCCGCGTAAGTCGATGCGATGTGCGTACTGGACGGCGACGGCTGTCACCAGCCAGTTGTTCCTGGGCGTCACGCTCGTGACGAGGTCCGTACGCAGGACTGGATTGAGCCCGGAGGCCGCTCCTCGCTCAGGTGTGGCTGTCGGGGTGTCGGCGGCCGCGGGGGTCGCTGTGCTCACGGCCGGAGCCGCGACGGCACCTGCGGTGACGGCGAGCACCGTACGTCTGGTGATCCGTCTCATGGGTTCTCTTCTCGGTCGGTGGGACCCAACTGAGGCCTGGGACACCAGAGTTGAAGCACCGGCGTTCGGTGTCCAGCATCAAACCGAGATCGGTCCATGCGTTCAGCGCATCAATGCGTGCGCGCGCACCCCTGAGCCGAGTCAGTCGGTGGCGTGCCGCCCGGCGCGGCGCTGGCGGGGCAGGGCCGGCTTGGCGGGGGTGGTGAGCGTGAGCTGGCGGACGAGCTGCTGGAAGGAGAGCAGGGCGGTGACCGGTGGAAGGGCCGCCACGGCCATCGAGACCGGCGTCTTGGGCGCGTGGGCGACGCACAGGCACATCGCGACGGCGGAGAACAGCAGCACCACGGCCCAGGAGTGCGCGGCGCGGCGGCGGTGCAGCGCGGCTCGCAGGATGGACAACGAGGCCACCAGCCAAGGTCCGTAGACCAGCAGCGGCCACCATGCGCCCAGCCCATGGGCCCCCGGGGACGCCACCCGGCGCAGGGGGTCGTAGGCGACCAGCGCGCCGAGCACGCTCACCATGGCCACGATCACCGCGGTCAGTGCCGCGATGGTGAGGCTCAGCACCTTCAGCCACGGCCTCTGGAACCAACGGGCGCACCGCACCAGCCTGCTGGGCCGCCGGCGGGCACCGCGCTTGCGCGGGACGTGGGGCGCCGCGGAGACCGGCGTGTCGGGAGTGCCGGTCTGGAGCAGACGGGTCAGGTCCTGGTCGAAGTCCCACTCGGTGTGCAGGCCTTCGGGGAGCGTGGGGTCGAGCACGTCCGCTCCGAAAGAGCCCGGGTGGTATCCAGTGCTGTCCAACCCGTCCTCGGGCTTGGGCCAGTAACCGCTCATGCCGTCACCGTGCCCTGCGGGCTCATCGTCGCCATGCACTCCCCAACGAGGGGAAAATTAGCTGGATACGCCCAATTTAAAAGCAATGTACCCATATTGATGCGCTTAATGATCTTCTGATGTGTGGCCTCGGCCGATGTGTGGGCGATCTCTCTCCCGAGGGGCAGATCACGAGGTCACGACGCATGGGAGCCTTCGATGGACAGCCCGAACGGACCTCCGGCGTGGCCTCTCGTGGGCGGTGAGTCCAGAGTCGTACTAAGATTTCCGGCTTGTTACGAAGCTGGAGCCGGACAACCCCAGGCAGACCTGCGGACCCGCCAGCGCCCCGGAGGTTTCCGGGAACGAGAGGCGAGGTCGCGATGGCAGCCATACACGAGAGCAGTGCTCTCGGTGTGCTCGACGCAGAGATCCGCGAACAGTTCGGCGATACGGCACGTTTCTCCGCGGGCCCCGCGGCCTCTCCCCGCAGCCTTGTCGACATCTTCGAGGCCTCCGTCCGCTCCTATCCGGACGAGCTCGCCCTGGACGACGGCACCCGCCCGCTCACGTACCGGGCGCTGGCCGTCGAGGTGGAGAACCTGCGGCGACGGCTGAGCACGGCCGGGGTCGGCCTCGGCGACCGGGTCGGCGTACGTGTCCCCTCAGGGACCAATGACTTGTACGTGGCCATCCTCGCCGTACTGGCCGCCGGCGCCGCCTACGTTCCCGTGGACGCCGAAGACCCCGACGAGCGGGCCGAGTTGGTGTTCGGCGAGGCCGGAGTGCGGGCGGTCGTCGGGGCGGGGCACGAGCTGACCGTCGGCGAGAAGAGCGAGACGCCCGCCGCGCGGCCCGGTATCGAGCACGACGCCTGGATCATCTTCACCTCCGGCTCGACCGGCAAGCCCAAGGGCGTCGCCGTCAGTCACCGCAGCGCCGCCGCCTTCGTGGACGCCGAGGCCCGGCTGTTCCTCACCGAGGAGCCGATCGGGCCCGGCGACCGGGTCATGGCAGGGCTGTCCGTCGCCTTCGACGCCTCCTGCGAGGAGATGTGGCTGGCCTGGCGGTACGGGGCCTGTCTGGTGCCGGTGCCGCGTTCCCAGGTGCGCAGCGGCGCCGATCTCGGGCCCTGGCTGGTGGAGCAGGAGATCACCGTGGTGTCCACGGTGCCGACGCTGGCCGCCCTGTGGGAGCCGGAGGCCCTCAACGACGTACGGCTGCTGATCTTCGGCGGCGAGGCCTGCCCGCCCGAGCTGGTCCAGCGGCTCGTGACCGAGGGACGCGAGGTCTGGAACACGTACGGGCCGACCGAGGCCACCGTCGTCGCCTGCGCCTCGCTGATGACCGGTGAGGAGCCGATCCGGATCGGGCTGCCGCTGAACGGCTGGGAGCTGGCCGTCGTCGACGAGGCCGGGGAGCCGGTGCCGATGGGCGGCAGCGGTGAGCTGGTGATCGGCGGGGTGGGCCTGGCCCGCTACCTCGACCCGGAGAAGGACGCCGAGAAGTACGCCCCGCTGGAGTCCTTGGGCTGGAAGCGGGCGTACCGCAGTGGTGACCTGGTCAAGGCCGAGCCGGAGGGGCTGGTCTTCCTCGGGCGGGCCGACGAGCAGATCAAGCTCGGCGGGCGGCGGATCGAGCTGGGCGAGGTGGACGCCGCGCTGCAGGCCCTCCCGGGTGTCCAGGGTGCTGCTGCCGCCGTGCGCAGCGCGCGCAGCGGCAACCAGCTGCTCGTCGGCTATGTGGTGACGCAGGAAGGCTGGGACCACGCGGCGGCCGTCGAGAAGCTGCGTGCCGAACTGCCCGCCGCCCTGGTCCCGTTGATCGCGCCCGTCGACGAGCTGCCGACGCGTACGTCCGGCAAGGTCGACCGGAACGCGCTGCCGTGGCCGCTCGAAGGCCTGGAGACCGGTGGCCCCACCGAGCAGCTGTACGGCACCGAGGCCTGGCTCGCAGAGCAGTGGAGCGAGGTGCTCGGCATCCCGGTGGGCAGCGCGCGGGACGACTTCTTCGCGATCGGCGGCAGCAGCCTGGCCGCCGCCCAGCTCACCACCAAGCTGCGCACCCGCTACCCCAGCGCCGCCGTGGTCGACCTCTATCAGCACCCCGTGCTGCGCAAGCTGGCCCGGCACTTGGAGAAGTCCGCGCAGGACGACGGGGCGTCCCGCTCCGTACAACCCGTACCGCTGCGGGCCAAGGTGGCTCAACTGCTTCTGCTGGTCCCGCTGTTCACGCTCCTCGGGCTGCGCTGGACCGTGGCGCTGACCGCGCTCGGCAACGTACTGCACTGGTTCGGCCCGTACCCCTGGGCTCCTCAGACTTCCTGGTGGGCCGTCGCTGCCGGGGCGGCGCTGCTCTTCAGTCCGCCGGGGCGGCTCGCGATCGCGGCGGGTGGTGCCCGGCTGCTCCTACGGGGCGTCAAGCCCGGCCGGTATCCCCGCGGCGGGAGCGTGCATCTGCGGCTGTGGACGGCGGAGCGGCTCGCCGAGTTCAGCGGTGCGACCTCGCTGACCGGGTCCTGGCTGGAGCGGTACGCGCGGGCGCTCGGCGCCAAGATCGGCCCCGACGTCGATCTGCACTCGCTTCCGCCGGTGACCGGCATGCTCAAGCTCGGCCGCGGTGCCGCCGTCGAGTCCGAGGTGGACCTGTCCGGGCACTGGCTGGACGGCGACCGCCTGGAGATCGGCACCGTCAAGGTGGGCGCCGGCGCGGTGGTCGGCACCCGCGGCATGCTCTTCCCTGGCGCCCGCGTCGGCAAGCGGGCCGAGGTGGCCCCCGGCTCCGCCGTCTCGGGGCACATCCCCACCGGTCAGCGCTGGGCGGGCGCGCCCGCCGTCAAGCTCGGCAAGGCGAAGCGGGACTGGCCCAAGGAGCGTCCGCAGAAGGGGACGTACTGGCGCGTGATGTACGGCGCGACCGGTCTCGCCCTGAACGCGCTGCCGCTGGTCGCGGGCCTCGCCGCCCTCCTCGTGGCGAGCCTCTTCGTCTCGCCGGACGCCGGGCTCGGCGGGGCACTGCGGGGCGCCGCGCTCGCGCTGGTTCCGGCGACGCTGACCTTCGGTTTCGCGTACGCGCTGCTCCTGCTGATCTCCGTACGACTGCTCAGCCTGGGCCTGCGTCCGGGCACGCATCCCACGCACAGCCGGATCGGCTGGAAGGCCTGGACGGTCACGCAGCTGATGGACCGCTCGCGCGAGACGCTGTTCCCGCTGTACGCCGGGCTGGTCACGCCGGTGTGGCTGCGGCTGCTCGGGATGAAGATCGGGCGCGGCGCCGAGGTGTCCACCGTCCTGGCGCTGCCCAGCCTCACGACGGTCGGCGAGGGCGCCTTCCTCGCGGACGACACATTGACCGCTCCGTACGAGCTCGGGGGCGGCTGGATGCGGATCGGGCGGGCGGAGATCGGCCGCCGGGCCTTCCTCGGCAACTCCGGGATGACCGCGCCGGGCCGCTCGGTGCCGGACGGCGGCTTGGTCGGCGTACTGTCCGCGACGCCGAAGAAGGCCAAGAAGGGCAGCTCGTATCTGGGCCTGCCGCCGGTGAAGCTGCCGCGTGCGACGAGCGACGGCGATCAGAGCCGTACGTACGACCCGCCCGCGCGGCTGCTGTGGGCTCGCGCGCTCGTGGAACTGTGCCGGATCGTCCCGGTGTTCTGTTCGGCCGCGCTGGCCGTGGTGACGGTGGCGGCGCTGAGCGTGCTGGGGGCGTGGGCGTGGCTGCTCGGCGGCGTGGTGCTGCTCGGCGTGGGTGCGGTCGCCGGCCTGGTGTCCATCGTGGCGAAGTGGCTGCTGGTGGGCCGGCACCGGACCGGTGAGCACCCGCTGTGGAGCGGCTTCGTGTGGCGCAATGAGCTGGCGGACACCTTCGTCGAGGTGGTGGCCGTGCCGTGGCTGGCCGGTTCCGTGGCCGGTACGCCGCTGATGTCGCTGTGGCTGCGCGGGCTCGGCGCCCGGATCGGCAAGGGCGTCTGGGTCGAGAGCTACTGGCTGCCCGAGACGGACCTGGTCACGCTCGGGGACGGCGCCACCGTGAACCGCGGCTGCGTCCTGCAGACCCACCTCTTCCACGACCGGATCTTGCGGACGGATACTGTGGTCCTCCGTGAGGGCGCCACCCTGGGCCCGGGCGGAATCGTTCTGCCCGGCAGCACCGTCGGGGCGCGCAGCACACTGGGACCCGCATCCCTCGTCATGGCGGCGGAATCCGTTCCCGACGACACCCGTTGGCTGGGCAACCCGATCGAAGCATGGCGTTCCTAGGCGCGGCCCGTACGGCGCCGGGGGCGGGGGCACCGGCACGTCGTACGAGCACAGGGCAGGGAGCGGACACAGCAGTGGTTCAGCGGACAGTGGGAGCGGACCCGTACTTCCCGGCGAACGGGGATGCCCGCTACCGGGTGCACCGGTACGAACTCGCCCTGGACTACCGTCCCGGCCCCAACCGGCTGTCCGGCACCGCCCGGCTCAACGCCATAGCGGGCCGGGGGCCGCTCGCCGAGTTCCTGCTGAACCTCGCCGACTTCAAGGTGGGCCGGGTACGGGTCGACGGTCGGGCGCCGCACTACACGCACCGGGGCGGCCGGCTCCGCATCCGCCCGGCGAAGCCGATCCGGGCCGGGGCCGCCTTCACGGTGGAGGTGCACTGGTCGGGCAATCCCAAGCCGGTACGCAGCCCCTGGGGCGGGCTCGGCTGGGAGGAACTGGAGGACGGGGCGCTGGTGGCCAGCCAGCCGGTCGGGGCGCCGTCCTGGTACCCGTGCAACGACCGGCCCGCCGACAAGGCCTCGTACCAGCTGTCGATCACCACGCCGTCCGCGTACTCGGTGGTGGCGGGCGGCCGGCTGCTGACCCGGACGACGAAGGCTTCGACGACCACCTGGGTCTACGAGCAGTCGGCGCCCACCTCCAGCTACCTGGTCGGGCTGTCCATCGGCAAGTACCAGACGGTGCTGCTCGGCGACCCCGGTCTCGGCGGTGTGCCACAGGCCGGGCACATCCCTGCGCACCTGCTCACCCCGTTCTCCCGGGACTTCGCGCGGCAGCCCGCGATGATGGAGCTGTTCGAGGAGGTCTTCGGCCCGTATCCGTTCGGTGAGTACGCGGTCGTCGTCACCGAGGAGGAGCTGGACGTCCCCGTGGAGGCACAGGGCTTGTCCCTGTTCGGCGCCAACCACGTGGACGGGGCGCGGGGTTCGGAACGCCTCGTCGCGCACGAGCTGGCGCACCAGTGGTTCGGCAACAGTGTGAGCATCGCCGACTGGCGGCACATCTGGCTGAACGAAGGGTTCGCGAAGTACGCGGAGTGGCTGTGGTCGGAGCGGTCGGGTGGGCGCAGTGCGCAGGCGCTGGCCGCTTTGGCGCACCGGAAACTCGCCGGGTTGCCGCAGGATCTCCAACTCGCGGACCCGGGGCGCAAGTTGATGTTCGACGATCGGCTCTACGAGCGGGGCGGGCTGGTTTTGCACGCTGTGCGCTGCGCGCTGCGCGACGAGTCCTTCTTCCGGATGCTGCGCGCATGGGCTGCGCTGCATCGGGGTGGCGCGGTGACGACGGAGTCGTTCACGCGGCACGTCGCGCGGTATGCGTCCGATTCGCTGGACGACCTGTTCACGGCGTGGCTGCACGAGACGGCACTGCCGCCGCTGCCATCCGCCTCCGGCGCGGTGATTCCGGCTCGCCCGCCGTATCCGCCCACTGCGTGAGCGTTTGCCTCCGGCGGTTGGGCGGTTGGGCGGTTGGGTTCGTTTTCGGCTGCGGCGCCGTCGTGGCTGGTCGCGCGGCCGCGCCGGGTGCCTCCGGCGGTTGGGCGGTTGGGTTCGTTTTCGGCTGCGGCGCCGTCGTGGCTGGTCGCGCGGCCGCGCGGGGTGCCTCCGGCGGTTGGGCGGGTGCGGGTGCGTGGTGGTTGCTCGCGCAGTTCCCCGCGCCCCTTGGGTGGTTGGTGGGTGCGGGGCCGCGGGCCGGTGCGTCAGCCCGTCGCCAACAGGGCATACGACCCCTTGCTTCCACAGGGCGCAGGTATGCCCAGACCGAAGCTAAGCGACGGGCATACGACGCACCGGCCCACGTCCCCTCCCGCCGGCGGAAAGCTGCCGGTAGTCGGGGGTCCCGGCTTTTCCGCGCGGCCGGGTACGGGGCGCGGGCCCCTTCCGAGGCGCGGGCTGGTACCGGGCGCGGGCCCATTCGGGCCGCGGGCTGGTTCGGGGCGCGGACCCTTCCGGGTCGCAGGCTGGTACCGGGCGCGGGCCCTTCCGGGCCGCGGGCTTGCTCGGGGCGCGGGCTTGCTCGGGGCGCGGGCTTGCTCGGGGCGCGGGGAACTGCGCGACCAGCCACAACGCACCCGCAGCCGCGACACAACATGTCACCCACCACCCCGGTAGGCACCCCACCCACCGGCGGGCGAGCACTCCACCCACCCGCCGTAGGCGCCCCACCCACCCCGCCGGAGGCAGGGGGCCTGGGGCGGAGCCCCCAGTTTCGGGAAGGGGCGGGGCTGGGGAAAGGAACCCCTCGTTCAGGTGGCGGCCGCGGCACAATGGGGCCATGTATCGACGTGGTTCTCGGCAGCGGGCACGTGGTCGTGCGGCGGATGCCGGTGCGTGTCCCTGCGGCCTCGGCGCGGCGTACGCGGAGTGTTGCGGGCGCCTGCACTCGGGCGCGCAGGCGGCCGCGACCGCCGAAGCGCTGATGCGCTCGCGTTACTGCGCGTTCGTGCGGCACGACGAGGCATACCTGCTACGGACGTGGCATCCGCGAACCCGACCGCCCCGCGTGGAGTTCGAGCCGGGGATCCGCTGGACCGGGCTGGAAATCCTCGGCACCGGCGAGGGGACGGCGTTCCACAGCAAAGGAACCGTCACCTTCCGCGCCTCGTACGCCGGAGGCGCACTGCACGAGCGAAGCCGGTTCGAGCGCGTCGACGGAGCGTGGGTGTACGTCGACGGGGAGTTCATCGAGTAACCGGCAGCGGACATCGAGCTGCGGGCGCACCTCGGCTCAGGGCGCCAGTATGTCCAGTTCCTGAAGAGCGCCCACCGCGATCTCCCGGGTCAGTTCCTCCGCACGGGCCGCGTCCCGCTCCCGTACCGCCTCCGCGACCTTGACGTGCAGGGTGACGGCGGCCGGGTCGGGATCCCAGAACATGACCTGGTGGCGGGTGCGGCCCGCCAGGACCTCCGCGACGACGTCGCCGAGGCGGGCGAACATCTCGTTGCGGGACGCGTTGAGGATGACCCGGTGGAAAGCGACGTCGTGGAAGAGGTACTTCTCGAGCTGATGGCCGCGTGAGCTGGCCACCATCCCCAGGGCGCACTCGGTGAGTTCAGCGCACTCTTCGGCCGTGGCGTGCTGGGCGGCCAGGCCCGCGGCAACCGGTTCGACGGCGGAACGCAGCACGGTGAGCGAGCGCAGCTGGCGCGGACGGTCGGCGCCCGCGAGACGCCACCGGATGACCTGCGGATCGTAGACGTTCCACTCGGAGGTGGGGAGCACGGTCACGCCCACCCGGCGTCGTGACTCGACCAGGTGCATCGACTCCAGGACCCGTACGGCCTCCCGCATCACCGACCGCGACACATCGAAGCGCTGTGCCAGTTCGTCGGTGCGCAGGACGCTGCCCGGCGGGTACTCACCCGCGGTGATGGCGGGACCGAGGCTCTCCAGTACATGGCCGTGCAGCCCCCGGCCCGGTGTGGTCATGGGGTTCAGCCTACGAGGCGGTCTACGCGAGAAAAAGTCAGACCTTTATGGCACGGACCCTTGAATTCGTATGACTAATGAGTTTCAGTGTCGTGCACGGATGCGGCACCCGTCGATGTCGACTGCTCGATGTCAGCCCATCCGGTGACGAAGAAGAAGACAGCGAGAACACGATGAATCAACCGCGGTTCCCCCATGTCGTCGTGGTCATGGGCGTCGCAGGCACCGGCAAGACCACCGTCGGGCCGCTTGTCGCCGACCGGCTCGGCGTGCCGTACGCCGAGGGCGACGAGTTCCACCCCGAGGCCAACATCGCCAAGATGTCGGCCGGTACGCCGCTCACCGACGAGGACCGCCGGCCCTGGCTGGACGCCATCGGCCGATGGGCGCACGAGCGGGCCGGGCTCGGCGGGGTGGTCAGCTGCTCGGCACTGAAGCGGAGTTACCGCGACCGTTTGCGGGCCTCCGCGCCCGGCGTCGTCTTCGTCCATCTCAAGGGTGACCGCAGGCTCATCGAGGACCGAATGGCGCACCGTCAGGGGCACTTCATGCCGACGGCGCTGCTGGACTCCCAGTTCGCCACCCTCCAGCCGCTCGAGGCTGACGAGGCGGGTGTCGCCGTGGACGTCTCCGGCAGCCCGGAGGAGATCGCCGAGCGGGCCGTGACCGCACTGCACGGCCTCGACCGGTAACTCCTCGCCCAGTAAGGCCCCGAGCCCCCCCTGAGCAGTAACTCCCCCTCCCCCCAAGCCACTCAAGGAAGAACACCGTGACCAGTCTCAGTGTCGAGATGCTGGCAGCGGAGCCCGTCGAGCCGATCACCTCGGCGGGTCACGCGCAGCTCGGCATAGCCGTCCTGGCGGGCATAGCCGTCATCGTCCTGCTCATCACCAAGTTCAAGCTGCACGCCTTTCTCGCGCTGACCATCGGGACGCTGGCACTGGGCGCCATCGCCGGGGCGCCGCTCGACAAGGCCATCGAGAGCTTCAGCGCCGGCCTCGGCTCGACGGTCGCCGGTGTGGGTGTCCTGATCGCCCTCGGTGCCATCTTGGGCAAGCTGCTCGCGGACTCCGGCGGCGCGGACCAGATCGTCGACACGATCCTGGCGAAGGCCGGTGGGCGTTCGATGCCTTGGGCGATGGTGCTGATCGCCTCGGTGATCGGGCTGCCGCTGTTCTTCGAGGTCGGCATCGTGCTGCTGATTCCGGTCGTTCTGATGGTCGCCAAGCGCGGCAACTACTCGCTGATGCGGATCGGTGTCCCGGCCCTCGCGGGTCTGTCCGTGATGCACGGTCTGATCCCGCCGCACCCCGGTCCGCTGGTCGCGATCGACACCGTCAAGGCGGACCTCGGTGTCACCCTCGCCCTCGGTCTGCTCGTCGCGATACCGACCGTGATCATCGCGGGTCCGATGTTCTCGAAGTACGCGGCCCGCTGGGTGGACGTGCCCGCCCCCGAGAAGATGATCCCCCAGCGCACCTCCGACGACCTGGAGAAGCGTCCCGGGTTCGGC
Source organism: Streptomyces sp. NBC_00286 (assembly GCF_036173125.1). Classification (NCBI taxonomy): domain Bacteria; kingdom Bacillati; phylum Actinomycetota; class Actinomycetes; order Kitasatosporales; family Streptomycetaceae; genus Streptomyces; species Streptomyces sp. NBC_00286. The sequence continues at coordinate 8,316,157 of NZ_CP108054.1, read as the reverse complement.
GTCACCATCGCCACCGTGCTGTTGCCGGTTGTGCTGATGCTGGCCAAGGCGTTGGTGGACATCGTCATCGACGATCCCGAGAACACGGTGCAGCGCGTTTTCGACGTGGTCGGGTCGCCGCTGATCGCGTTGCTCGCGGCTGTGATCGTCGGCATCTTCACGCTTGGGCGGGCGGCCGGGTTCGCCAAGGACCGGATCTCTACGACGGTCGAGAAGTCTCTCGGGCCGATCGCGGGCATTCTGCTCATCGTCGGGGCGGGTGGCGGTTTCAAGCAGACGCTGATCGACTCCGGGGTGGGTCAGATGATCCTGGACATCTCCGAGGACTGGTCGATACCCGCGCTGCTTCTCGCGTGGTTGATCGCGGTGGCGATTCGGCTTGCGACGGGTTCCGCGACCGTTGCCACGATCTCGGCGGCCGGGCTTGTGGCGCCGCTTGCGGCCGATATGTCTACGGCGCATGCGTCTTTGCTGGTGCTGGCTATTGGGGCGGGGTCGTTGTTCTTCAGCCATGTGAACGATGCCGGGTTCTGGCTGGTGAAGGAGTACTTCGGCCTTGATGTCGGCCAGACGATCAAGACGTGGTCGGTGATGGAGACCATCATCTCGGTGGTCGCCGGGGGCGTGGTGCTGCTGCTGTCGCTGGTCCTTTAGCGGGGTCGACTCCTCGGGCGGGCACAGGTTCCTTTCCCCAGCCCCGCCCCTTCCCGAAACTGGGGGCTCCGCCCCCAGGCCCCCTGCCTCCGGCGGGGTGGGTGGGCGCTTACCGCGGGTGGGTGGATTCGGGGGCTGGGGCACCTCCGGCGGGTGGATGGGTGCGTGGAGTGGGTGGGGTGCCTACCGGGGTAGGGGTGACATGTTGTGTCGCGGCTGCGGGTGCGTTGTGGCTGGTCGCGCAGTTCCCCGCGCCCCTAAAAAAACCTGCGACTGCCCGCACCCCGACGAGCAAGCGAACCGAAAAGCCCCCGCCCCGGAAGAGGCCCGCACCCGGAGGACCCAGCGAACCGAAAAGCCCGCACTCCGGAAGGGGCCCGCGTCCCGGAAGGGGCCCGCGTCCCGGAAGGGGCTCGCGCCCTCGTACCAGCCCGCGCGGAAAAGCCCGGACCCCCGACTACCCGCAGCTTCCCTCCGGTGGGAGGGGACGTGGGCCGGTGCGTCCTATGCCCGTCGCTTAGCTCCGGTCTGGGCACACCAGCACCCTGTACCAGCAAGGGGCCGTACGCCCCGTTGGCGACGGGCTGACGCACCGGCCCGCGGCCCCGCACCCACCAACCACCCAAGGGGCGCGGGGAACTGCGCGACCAGCCACACTCAACCCGCAGCCGAAAACGCACCCAACCGCCGGAGGCACCCCGCGGGGAACTGCGCGAGCAACCACAACGCACCGTCAGCCGCCCAACCGCCGGAGGCACCCCGCACGGCTGCGCAACCAGCCACAACGGCGCCGGGCCGACAACGAACCCCCTACAGACGCCAATGCGAATGCTCCCGCTTAGCCCACTCCCTGCTCACCGACCCCGTCCGCATCCCCCTCCGCGCCTCCGGATCCGCCAGTGCCATGCCGATGTGCCCGGCCAGGACGATGCCGATCGTCAGGGCCAGCCAGTCGTGGACGAACGTCGCGCTGGTTCGCCACACCAGTGGCGTGAGATGCGTGAACCACATCATCAGCCCGGTGCCCAGCATCACCAGCGTCGCCCCGGCAATCCACGCCGCATACGTCTTCTGACCGGCGTTGAACTTCCCAGCCGGACGCGACTCGGGCCGGGCGTCACGCCGCAAAGCCGACCGCAGCCACAGCCGGTCGTGCGGCCCGAACCGGTTCAGCAGCCGCAGGTCCGCGCGGAACGCCCGCGAGACGAGCCCCACCAACACCGGAACCGGCAGCAACAGCCCCGACCACTCGTGCACCACAACCACCAGCGCACGCCGCCCGACCAGTTCCGCCAGCTGAGGCACGTACAGGCAGGCGGCGGTCACCACACACACACCCATCAACACAGCCGTCACCCGGTGCACCCACCGCTCACCACGGCTGAACCGCCGCACCCGCCCAGAGGCGGCAGAGCCCGAGGAGGCGGCGGAGGCGGCGGAACCGACGGCCTCGTCGGACCCCGCCGAACCACCCGCCCGCGCCGAACCAGCCGACGGCGCCAAATCACCCGCCCCCGCCGGACCAAGGGCCCGCCCCGAACCCCCCGCCACCGACGGAGTCTCACGTGGCCTCATCATCACGTCCGTTCGAGCGCCCCACCCACGCGTCCACGTCGTAGCCGCGCTTCTCCCAGTAGCCGGGACGGACGTCCGACGTGAGGGTGATGCCGGAGAGCCACTTCGCGGACTTGTAGAAGTACATGGGGGCTACGTAGAGGCGGACGGGGCCGCCGTGGGAGTGGGACAGGTCCTTGTCCTGCATACGGAGGGCGACGAGAACGTCGTCGCGGCGGGCCTGGGACAGCGTCAGGCTCTCCGAGTACGCACCGTCGAAGCACGTGAAGCGCACCGCTCCGGCCGAGGACCGCACCCCGGCCGCATCCAGCAACTGCGAGAGCCGTACGCCTTCGAAAGGCGTGTCCGGCACCCGCCAGCCCGTGACGCACTGGACGTCGCGGACCATCCGGGTCTGCGGCAGGGCGCGCAGCTCGGCGAGCGTGTACGTGGCGGGGCGGTCGACCAGGCCGTCGATGGTGAGGCGGTAGTCGTCCTCGCCCTTCTTCGGGACGGACGAGGTGACCGAGTAGTAGCGGAAGCCGCCTCCGTTGGGCAGGAGGCCGGTCAGTCCGGTGGGGTCCTTGTCGGCGGCGCCGCCGAGGAACGACTCGAGGCCCCGCTGGAGCGTGGGCGCGGCGGCCACACCGAGGGCGCCGAGCCCGAGCGTGCCGAGCAGAAGCCGCCGCCCTATGGGGGTGCCGCCGGGCTCCGGTTCCGATGCTGTCGGCTGTTCCGACGGTTGTTCCGGGTTCACGAAACGATTCGAGCACTCCCGGCCCCGGGAAAGCCAGGGACCAGGAGTGCCCGTCAGTAATCCGTAACCACTAGTTCGTAGCCACCAGCCCGTAGCCCGTAGCCCGTAGCCCCTAATTCGTGCTGGACTCCGCCGCCTTGTCCAGCTGGAACGCCTCGTTGCCAAGCCCGATGCGGGCGTGCGCCTCCGGGTTGCGGGAGCGCAGCAGCAGGCCCTGGAGGAGGCCGAGGACGGCGGCCAGCAGGATGATGCCCGGCAGCACCCAGGTCGCCAAGGAACCGGGGCCCGCGCCCACGAGTATGTCGAAGTCCGTGACGGTGTAGAAGGCGATGACCAGGAGCGAGACGCCCGCGATCGCGGAGGCGGCCAGCCGCCAGACCTGTGCGCCGGCGGCGCCGCGGCGGACGAAGAACACGATGACCGAGAGCGAGGCCGCCGCCATGAGCAGGATGACGCCGAGCGCTCCGATGTTGCCGAACCAGGTGAACAGCTGCAGTACGGGAGCGGTCGGGTCACCGGTCGGCTTGTCGTCGGCCACCGCGAAGCCGGCCACGACCAGCACGGCGACGACGGTCTGCAGGAGCGAGCCCGTGCCGGGGGCGCCGCTCGTGCCCGACGTGCGGCCGAACGCGGCGGGCAGCAGGCCCTCGCGGCCCATGGCGAAGGCGTACCGCGCGACGACGTTGTGGAAGCTGAGCATCGCCGCGAACATGCCGGTCACGAACAGGACATGGAGTACGTCCGTGAAGGTCCCGCCGAGCCGCGACTCGGTGAGGAAGAACAGCAGTCCGGCACTCTGTTCCTGTGCCGTGCCCACGATCGCCTTGGGTCCGGCGGCGACGGTCAGCGCCCAGGAGCTGATCGCGAAGAACACGGCGACGAAGCCGACCGCGAGGAACATCACGCGCGGGACCAGGATGTGCGGACGGCTGGTCTCCTCGGCGTACACGGGGGCCTGTTCGAAGCCGAGGAAGGCGGCGACGCAGAAGCACAGCGCGGTGCCGAGACCTGCCCCGGTGAGCGTGTCGGGGTTGAAGGCGTGCAGCGACAGACCCTCCCCGGCGGGGTCGGCGACGGCCGCGAAGTCGAAGATGACGACGAGCGCCACCTCGATGATCAGCAGGATGCCGAGCACGCGCGCGTTCACGTCGATCTTCAGCCAGCCGAGCAGACCGACGACGATCGCGGCCACCAACGACGGTATCCACCAGGCGATTTCGAGTTCGAGGTACGTGGCGAACAGTCCGGACACCTCGAAGCCGAAGATGCCGTAGATGCCCACCTGGAGGGCGTTGTACGCGACGAGCGCGACCGCCGCCGCACCCGAACCTGCGGTGCCGCCGAGGCCGCGGGCGACGTACGCGTAGAAGGCGCCGGCGTTGTGGACGTGGCGGCTCATCTCCGCGTAACCGACGCTGAAGAGGACGAGCACCACGCCGAGGATGACGAAGAGCAGCGGCTGGCCGACGATGCCCATCACCGCGAATGCCGTGGGCATGACACCCGCTACCACCATGAGCGGGGCGGTGGCCGCGAGCACGGACAGCAGCAGGCCCGCCGTGCCGAGCCGGTCGGCGCGCAGTGCGCGCTCCTGCCCCTTGAAGGTGCTGATGCCGCTGCCTTCGGCTGCCGGTCTGCTCTCACTCGTAGTGCTCGAGGGGTTCGAACTGCCCGTCGTCATCGCGGGATTGTCCTTTCCAATATCAAGTTCGGATTTGACTGTTCTTCACGCCGTGCCGAGCACGCTGTCGCGTGCTGCACGGAAGGCGGTGTACGGATCTCGGTCGGGGTACGACCACGGGGCCGGGGTCGCGTGCGGTCCGATCCGGTGGAACAGGGCGGCGGCCTCGGCGCCCCGGCCCTCGCAGAACTTGGCGTGGGCAAGGAAGTTGAGGTCGACATGGCTGCGCGGATGGTCGTCGCGCTCCCATTCCAGCCACCAGTCGAAGGCGGCCTTCATCACCTGGCGGGCCCGGCGGCCGACCCAGTGCCCGGAGGCCGCGGGATCGGTGGGTTCCCAGCCGGCGGCGGCCAGCACGCGATAGCGCTCGGCGTGCGCGACGACCGGCAGGATGGCCAACGGCGAGTCGGCGGGCGCCTGTTCGGCGGACCAGCCGGCGAAGTCGTACACCTCGTGCAGCGGATCCTGGCCCGCTCCCGGCCTGCGCTCGGCGAGCCGGGCGGTCATCAGGTGGTGGGCGTGGTGGTGGTCGGGGTGGCGATGGCGTACCTCGTCGAAGATCCGGACCACGTCCTCGTCGCTGCCCAGGGTGCGCTCCAGCATCAGCAGTCCGAGCCAGGGCGTGGGGTCGGCGGGCGCGAGCGCGACCGCGCTGTGGCAGGCCTTGCGCGCCTTGTCCGGCTTCTCCTTGCGGTTCAGGGCGCGTTGCACGGAGGCGACGGCGAGCAGCACGGCGGCGTCGGCGGACTCGGGTTCGGCGAGCAGCCAGTCGCGGGCCCAGGCCTGCGTACTGGATTCCTGCGCCAGCACGGTGACGCGATGCCCGCGGCGGTCCCAGTCGTCGCCGGTCGCCACCAGCAGCGCGCGTACGGCGGTCCAGCGGCCCTGCGCCAACGCGGCGCGGGCTGTGATGAGTTCGGTGTCTCCGAGAGCACTGTCGAAGGCATGGGCCGCGCGCTTGCGGCCGCGGCCGAGGGGTGGGGGTGGGGACACCGCTGGACTTCCTCACACGGCGGTCACATCAGCGACTGATCACGCACAGCCAACCTCCACCCAAGGCCCACGTCAAGCCTTACAAATGGCTTATTTGTGTCTGTACACCACTGGAAGTGGGCAACGAGGGCCGGGAGTTGAGCCCCAGCCCTCACCTTTTCCCCTCAACTCGCCCCTCAGCTCACCGCCTTCGCCGCCGCACGGCCCGCCGTCCGGCCCGAGAACAGACAGCCGCCGAGGAACGTCCCCTCCAGGGAGCGGTATCCGTGCACTCCCCCGCCGCCGAATCCGGCCGCCTCCCCCGCCGCGTACACGCCGGGCAGCGGATCCCCGCCCTCGGTCAGCACGCGCGAGGAGAGGTCCGTCTCCAGGCCGCCGAGCGTCTTGCGGGTGAGGATGTTGAGCCGTACGGCGATCAGCGGGCCGGCCTTGGGATCGAGGATGCGGTGCGGTGAAGCCGTACGAATCAGCTTGTCCCCGAGGAACTTGCGTGCCCCGCGCATCGCCGTGACCTGGAGGTCCTTGGTGAACGGGTTCGCGATCTCCCGGTCGCGCGCGGTGATCTCGCGGCGCAGCACGGCCTCGTCGAGGAGCGGCTCCTTCGTGAGCGCGTTCATGCCGCGGACGAGTGCGCTGAGGTCCTTCTCGACGACGAAGTCGACTCCGTTGTCCATGAACGCCTTCACCGGACCGGGCACGTCCGCCCGCGCCCGTACGAAGACGTCCCTGACGGACTTCCCGGTCAGATCAGGGTTCTGCTCCGAACCCGAGAGCGCGAACTCCTTGCCGATGATCCGCTGGTTGAGCACGAACCACGTGTAGTCGTACCCGGTCTTCATGATGTGCTCCAGCGTGCCGAGCGTGTCGAAGCCCGGGAAGAGTGGCACGGGCAGCCGCTTGCCGCGCGCATTCAGCCACAGCGACGACGGTCCGGGCAGGATGCGGATGCCGTGGTTGTCCCAGATGGGGTTCCAGTTCTGGATGCCCTCGGTGTAGTGCCACATGCGGTCGCGGTTGATGAGGCGCGCGCCCGCGTCCTCCGCGATGGCGAGCATCTTGCCGTCGACGTGCGCGGGCACGCCGGAGATCATCCGCTCCGGCGGACTGCCAAGCCGCTGGGGCCAGTTGGCCCGTACGAGGTCGTGGTTGCCGCCGATGCCGCCGGAGGTGACGATCACCGCCTGCGCGCGCAGTTCGAAGGCGCCGGTGACGGTGCGGCTGCTCTCCTGGCCCCGCTCGATGTTCGAGGGCTCCAGGATCTCGCCGGTGACCGTGTCGACCGTGCCCGCGCTGCGGGAGAGGCCGGTGACGCGGTGGCGGAACTTGAGCTGTACGAGCCCGCGCGCGACGCCGGCTCTCACTCTGCGCTCGAAGGGCTCGACGAGACCCGGCCCGGTTCCCCACGTGATGTGGAAGCGCGGTACGGAGTTGCCGTGGCCGTTCGCGTCGTAGCCGCCGCGTTCGGCCCAGCCGACTACCGGGAAGAACCGTACGCCCTGGGCGTGCAGCCAGGGCCGCTTCTCGCCGGCCGCGAAGTCGACGTACGCCTCGGCCCACTTTCGTGGCCAGTGGTCCTCTTCGCGGTCGAACGCCGCGGTGCCCATCCAGTCCTGGAGGGCCAGGGCATGGCTGTCCTTGATCCGCATACGGCGCTGCTCGGGCGAGTTCACGAAGAACAGTCCGCCGAACGACCAGTGCGCCTGGCCGCCGATGGACTGCTCCGGCTCCTGGTCGAGAAGGATCACCTTGCGACCGGCATCGACGAGCTCCGCGGTCGCCGCCAACCCTGCGAGGCCCGCCCCGATCACGATCACATCTGCGTCGTACGCCATGAGCAGGCCCTCCTCGGCTTGTTACTGGTCGGTCAGATCCTTGGCCACGCGACGTGACTGCGTCAACCTGTTGCCTCCGGCGGTTGGGCGGTTGGGTTCGTTTTTTGGTGCGGGTTGCCTCCAGCGGTTGGGTTCGTTGTCGACTGACGGTCCGTTGTGGCTGGTCGCGCCCACGCGGCGGAGCCGCAAATTGACACAGCCCCGCGCCCCTGAGGTGGGTGGTGGGTGCGGGGCCGCGGTCCGGTGCGTCAGCCCGTCGCCAACAGGGCATACGGCCCCTTGCTGACACAGGGTTCTGGTGTGCCCAGACCGAAGCTAGGCGACGGGCATAGGACGCACCGGCCCACGTCCCCTCCCACCGGCGGAAAGCTGCCGGTTTCGCTGTGGCTGGCGAGCATGGCGACTGGTGAGCTTTGTCGCGGACGGTTCCGGGAGCGCCCCTCCAGGGGCGCGGGGAACTGCGCGACCAGCCACAACGCACCCGCAGCCGCGACACGACTGTCACCCACCACCCCGGTAGGCACCCCACCCACCCCGCCGGAGGCAGCGGGGCCTGGGGGGCGCGCCCCCAGTTTCGGGAAGGGGCGGGGCTGGGGAAAGGAACCGCCACGACGGACCCGCAGTCGCCCATGCACCGAACCCACCCACCCAGCAGCCACCCCCCGCCCATATAGGGTCCTGATGTGATCGAATTTGCGCGGAACGTCCGCCTGTGGTTCGCCCCGGCGCGAATCCGGGAGGACGGCGGCACGCCGGACTACCGGTTCTCGCTCGCGAACGAGCGCACGTTCCTGGCCTGGCTGCGCACAGCCCTCGCCCTGATCGGCGGCGGCTTCGCGGTGGATCAGTTCCTGCCAGACCTCCGGTGGGGCTGGCGCGTAGGCCTGGCCCTCGGCCTCCTCGCCGCAGGCGTCCTGTGCTCGCTGCGCGCAGTGAACCACTGGGTACGCTGCGAGCGAGCGATGCGCAGGGGCGAGGACCTGCCCGTGTCCCGCTTCCCCGCCCTGTTGAGCATCGTGATCGCGATCGTCGCCATCGCGATGGTCGTGATCGTGCTCTTCGGCTGGGAAGGCTGACAGCGACATGACCACACCCGACCACGGCCCTCAGGCCACCCGCGACCCCGGCCTGCAACCGGAACGTACGCGGCTCGCATGGCGCCGTACGACCCTCGCCGGCACCGTCGTCGCCGTACTGGCCGCCAGAAGCGCCCTGCACAGCGGCCCGACGGCCGCAGGGGTCCTCACCTGCGCCCTGTGCGCAGCACTCTGGCTGGGCTTCCTCACCGTCGCCCATCACCGCATCAGCACCCTGACGACGACCGAGCGGAGCGGCCCCGCTGCGCTCAGCCCGAGGCACGCGAGTGCCGCCGCCCTGTGCACCGTGGCCCTGGCCGGGTGCGCGGCGGTGCTGGTGCTGTGAAGACCCGGGGCGCGGACCCGCTCGCGTACATTTGCGCAGGCCGGGTAGCGAACAGCAGACCCCGCGCGATCGAGACCCGCGAAAAGACCGATCACGTTTCGCCGCCGCACTGGACGACATACCGACCGGTCGGCATCATGAGAGAACCCCATACACCGGCGTACGGAGGAACACGATGAGCCAAGACCACCCGCCAGGTCTCGATCTCGACCGACTGCGCGGCCTGCTCGACGCCGAGCGGCCCGGTCTGGTGCACGGCCCGCTGACGGGCCGGCTGATCGAAGGCGGACGGTCGAACCTCACGTACGCCGTGACGGACGGCAGCGCGCAGTGGGTCGTACGGCGGCCTCCCCTGGGCCATGTGCTGGCCACCGCGCATGACATGAAGCGCGAGCACCGGGTGATCAGCGCGCTGCACCCGACGGCCGTGCCTGTGCCGCGTCCGGTGCTGCTGTGCGAGGACACGGAGGTACTGGGCGCGCCGTTCTACGTCATGGACTTCGTGGAGGGCACCCCGTACCGGACGGCCGAACAGCTCGCCTCGCTCGGCCCTGAGCGCACCCGCGACGCGGTGCTGAGCCTGGTCGACACGCTCGTCGAACTGCATGCCGTGGAGCCCGCCGAGGTGGGGCTGGAGGACTTCGGCCGTCCCGAGGGCTTCCTGGACCGGCAACTGCGGCGCTGGGGAAAGCAGTTGGACGCCTCCCGCAATCGGGAGCTGGCCGGTATAGACGAGCTGCATGCCGCGCTCGGGCGCGAGTTGCCGGACTCCCCCACGGCCACCGTCGTGCACGGCGACTATCGCCTGGACAACGTACTGATCGGGGAAGGCGACCGGATCAACGCCATCCTCGACTGGGAGATGTCCACGCTCGGTGATCCGCTCACGGACCTCGGGCTGCTGGTGATGTACAGCCAACCGCTCGGCGCGCCCGACTCTCCGGTGTCCACGACCGCCGAGGCCGCCGGGCATCCGGAGCCGGCCGAACTGATCGAACGGTACGCCGCGCGCTCGGGGCGCGACGTGACCGCCGTCTCCTGGTACACAGCGTTCGCCTGGTTCAAGCTCGCCGTGATCCTCGAAGGCATCCACTACCGCTACACGCTCGGCCAGACGGTCGGCGCGGGCTTCGACCGCATCGGCGAGCTGGTGCCCGTGTTCATCGAGCACGGTCTGACCACCCTTCAGGAAGGCTGATCAGCCATGGACTTCGCTTTCGACGCGCGCACCGAGGAGCTGCGGGCCAAGCTGCTCGCCTTCATGGACGAGTACGTCTATCCGGCCGAGACAGTCGCTCATGAACAGCGGGCCAAGCTCGCCTCGCCGTGGGACACCCCCGCTGTCGTAGAGGAGTTGAAGGCCGAGGCGCGGCGGCAGGGGCTGTGGAATCTGTTCCTGCCGGACACCGAGTACGGGGCCGGGCTGACGAATCTCCAGTACGCGCCGCTCGCCGAAATCACCGGCCGTTCCCCGCAGTTGGCGCCTACGGCGACGAACTGCGCGGCGCCCGACACGGGCAATATGGAGGTGCTCGCGCAGTTCGGCGACGAGCAGCAGAAGAAGCAGTGGCTACAGCCGCTGCTGGCCGGTGAGATCCGCTCGGCGTTCGCGATGACCGAACCGGAGGTGGCCTCCTCGGACGCCACGAACATCACCACGCACATCGAGCGCGACGAGGGGGGTACCTCCCGCTCGAGCGGAGCCGAGAGTGGGGGAGAGTACGTCATCAGCGGCCGCAAGTGGTACATCTCCGGGGCGATGAACCCGGAATGCAAGATCTTCATCGTGATGGGCAAGACGGACCCGGACGGGGACGACATCCGCCGTCAGCAGTCCATGGTGCTGGTGCCCCGCGACACCCCGGGCGTCGAAGTCCGCCGTGCGATGCAGGTGTACGGCTACGAGGACCACTCCCACGGCGGGCACGCGGAGGTCGTCTTCGACCGGGTGCGAGTTCCCGTGAGCAATCTGATCGGCGAGGAGGGCGGCGGCTTCGCCATCGCGCAGGCGCGGCTGGGTCCGGGTCGTATCCACCACTGCATGCGGCTGATCGGCATGGCGGAACGGGCCATCGAGCTGATGTGCCGCCGAGCCGTCTCGCGCACCGCCTTCGGCAAGCCGCTCGCTCAGCAGGGCGTCGTACAGAACTGGATCGCGGACGCGCGCGTGGCCGTCGAGCAGCTGCGGCTGCTGGTCCTGAAGACGGCCTGGATGATGGACACCGTCGGGAATCGCGGTGCGCACACCGAGATCCAGGCGATCAAGATCGCGACTCCGCGGACGGTCGTCGACATCCTCGACAAGGCCGTGCAGCTGCACGGCGCGGGCGGCGTCAGCCAGGACTTCCCGCTGGCCGAACTCTGGGCGAGCGCCCGCACACTGCAGCTCGCGGACGGTCCGGACGAGGTGCACCAGCGCTCGCTGGCACGCCGCGAGATCAAGCAGTACCTCTAGGGGCGCAGGGCCCGTAGCAGCAGGTCGGCGAGATGGTCGGCGACCTGCTGCGGGCTCAGCGGGCCGTCGGGGCGGTACCACGTCGGCAGGTGGTGGACGGAGCCGAAGTGGTAGTCCACGACCAGGTCGGCGGGCGTCGCCTTGGAGAAGACGCCCGATTCCTGGCCCTCTTCGATCAGGGCGCGGAAACGTTCGTGGTAGCTGCGGCGCTCGGCGCGTACCTGCTTGTTCTTCTCGGGGCTGAGGTGGTGCATGGAGCGCCAGAAGATCGCCGCGTCGTCGAGGTTCTCGATCGTGGTGACGACCACGTCGGCAGCGGCCCCCCGCAGCCGCTCCTCGACGGGTGCCTCGGCGCCCGCGAAGGCGTCCAGCCGCTCCTGCTGCAGGCGCAGCACGCGCGCGTACACCTCGTGCAGCAGATCGTCCTTGGAGCCGAAGTAGTGGTACAGCGCGCCTTTGGTGACGCCCGCCGCCTCGACGATCTCCTGCACCGAGGTGCGGTCGTACCCCTGCTCGGCGAAGAGTCTGGTGGCGGCCGCCAGCAGCCGCCTCGGAACGGGCGTACCGTCCCCTTCCATCGTCTTGGGCACCGCCGCCACCTGCCTTTCGAGGGTCACAACCGTTTTCCGCGCTGCCCGCACTGACGTTGTGCGTAAGCAGCTCCCGCCGGAGGATCTTCTCACTGCCCGGTTTCGGCAAGCAGGGCAGGTTCACGACCTGGCACGGGTCTTGTACGTGGACAGTCTCTCTCCTCGCAACGGAGCCGGTGCGCCGGGGTCCGACTTGACCGCGTACAGGTGAGTCGTCACCCTCCGTCGGCCTCCCATTTCTGCTGAATGTGGTTCATACTCGTCAGCCACCGGTCCGGGTCCGCGGCCCGTGCCTGGTAGTACCCGGCAACCTCGGGGTGCGGCAGGATCAGGAAACGGTCCTCCTCGATGCCCGCGACGAGCGCGTCCGCAACCGCTTCCGGCTCGATGGCGGTCGGCTGGAGCACAAGATCGCCCGCGCTGCCCGTGGCGGCCAGCATGTCGGTCCGTACGCCCTGGGGGCAGATCGCGTGCACCTTGATGCCGCGATGCCGGTACGTGAGCGACAGCCACTCGGCGAAGGCGTAGGCCCCGTGCTTGGTGACGCTGTAGGGCGCGGCGCCGACCATTGTGAGCAGCCCGGCAGCCGAGACAGTCGAGATGAACCGGCCGCTGCCCCGCTCCAGCCACCCGGGGATCAACTCATGCGCCGCACGCACGTGCGCCATCACGTTCACATCCCAGGCCGCCGCCCAGACCTTCTCATCGGCGGCTTCCGTACCCGCGGACGGGAGCCCGGCGTTGGCGCAGTAGACGTCCACCGTGCCACCGAGTACGTCACGAGCCTCGGCCACGATCGCGGAGGCATCTCCGGGCACCGCGATGCCACCGATCTCCTCGGCAACGGCCCGGGCCTTCACACCGTCCAGGTCATTGACGACAACCCGAGCCCCTTCAGCGGCGAACCGCCGAGCCAACGCGGCCCCGATCCCACCGCCCGCCCCGGTGACGACCACTCCGGCATCCTGAAAGGCTTCCACCCTCGGTCTCCCTCACCACGACGCGACGAGAATCGGCTCCACTGAAGGAAGCCAGACTAACCGGTCGGTATGTGCTGGGGAAGGGAACACACGCCCTGTACTGAGCCGTCAGCCACAACGCACCGGCCCGCGGCGCCCCAACGAACCCAGGGGCCCGAGGCTGTGACATCAGCGGCTCCGCCGCGATGGGGGTCCCCCCGCTCGAGCGAAGCCGAGAGTGGGGGAGCGACAAGCCCAGACAACCGGCAGCTTCCCCCACAGCCTGCGGGAGCAATACCGTCCCCCCATGCGCCTATCCAGACGAGCTCTCCTCGCAGCGACAACGGCAGCAGCGTCACTCACCCCGGCCTCCCAGGCCCAGGCCTCCTCCACCGAGCGGTCCTCCTCCGCCAAGCGCCCCAGGCACCTACGGACAGGTTTCGAGACCCTCGCCGCCAACTCCTACGCCCAGCTCAGCGGCCAGCGAACCGGCATCGTCACGAACCCCACAGGCATCACCCGAGACGCCCGCCACATCGTCGACGTCATGCACGCCGACGACCGGGTGAACCTGACCGCCGTCTTCGGCCCCGAGCACGGCTTTCGCGGCACGGCTCAGGCTGGCGGCTCGGAAGGCCGGTACGACGACCCGGCGACCGGACTGCCCGTCTACGACACGTACTTGAAGAGCGGCCAGCCGCTGGCCGACATCTTCACGGCCTCCGGTGTCGACACGATCCTCTTCGACATCCAGGACGTGGGCGCCCGCTTCTACACGTACATCTGGACGCTGTACGACTGCATGGAGGCGGCGGCCCTCGCGGGCAAGCGTTTCGTGGTGCTCGACCGCCCGAACCCGGTGACCGGCCGGACGGCCCAAGGACCCGTGCTGCACAAGGAGTTCGCGACCTTCATCGGTCGAGAGCCGATCTCGCAGGCGCACGGCATGACGGTCGCGGAGCTGGCCCGGCTGTTCAACGGCGAGTTCCTGACCGACCCGGTGCCGCTCGATACGGTCCTGATGAGCGGATGGAAGCGCTCGGAGTTCTACGACAGCTCCGGGCTGCCCTGGGTGCCGCCGAGCCCGAACATGCCGACACCCGACACCGCCCTGGTGTACTCCGGGACCTGTCTCTTCGAGGGCACGAACCTCTCGGAGGGACGCGGTACGACCCGCCCCTTCGAACTGCTCGGCGCGGAGGGCATCGACCGGCGATGGGCCCTGGAAGCCAATCAACTCGGGCTGCCCGGTGTGCACTTCAGAGAGGCCTACTTCGCTCCCACGTTCTCCAAGTTCCAGGGCAAGACGGTCGGCGGCGTACAGATCCATGTCCACGACCGGGACGCCTACGACCCCGTACGCACCGGAATCGCGCTCCTCGTCACCGCCAAGAAGGTCTGGGACGGCTTCAGTTGGCGGCCCGACAACTGGATCGACAAGCTCACCGGCTCCACGCGCGTACGCACGATGATCGACGCGGGTGCAGGCACCGACGAGATCGTGGCGGCCTGGCAGGACGAACTGACGGCGTTCCGGCGCCAGCGCCGGAAGTACTTGCTGTACCGCTGAGCACCACAGGGCACCAACGGGCGGCGGCGGGGGCGAGGAAACCCCGCCCCCGCCGCCGGCGAGAACCGCTACGCCCCCGCAGGGACCCGTTCCCGACGCCTACCGATGCGCCGGGAACTCCACGACCTGCTGATACGTGGGCCGGTTCTGCCACTGGATCGGCCGGTGCTTGATGCCACCGACCGCCCGCTGGACGATGGCGTCCGAGCACCACTGGTCGCCGGCCGAGCAGCTGTCGTCGCCCGGGTAGACCTCCTTGGCGGGCTTGGCCGCGGCCTGGCCAAGGCTCGTCAGCAGAGTGGTCCGGCACTTGTCGAGGTCGCCGTCGCCGCAGTACGTGCGGCCCAGCTTGCCCTCCACCGGGTCACCCAGGACCGTACGGAGGTCCTTGTCGACGTAGCCCCACCAGCCGTACTGGAAGGCCGAGCCCGCGTGCGAACCGGTCGGGCCGTGGCCCGCGGACGGTGACTCGTCGACCGTGAGCTCCGTGGTCAGCGCGTCATACAGCCCCTGCCCGAGCCCCGGCTTGAACTGGGCCTCGACGAGCTGCGACCACCAGGCGTCCATGACCCGGATCGCGTCCGAGTGCGCGTACTTCTTGGAGTTCGCGGACGTCTGGTTGCGCTGAGCACCCGCCTTCAGCCAGGCCTCCAGCTGGTCGACCGCCTTGGCCTGCGCCGGATCACTGATCGGCTTGCTGCGCAGAACCTTGAGGAGTTCCGGCAGCACCTGCTCGCCGCGCAGATCGACGACCGCGGCCTCAGCCATCGCCTTGGTCAGGGACGCCCTGGTGACACCCCCCTTGTCGACGAGCTTCTTCACCCGGTCGTCGAGGAGATCGCCACGATGGACCGCGCCCATGCTCATGTTGGCGGCGCTGAAGTCCTTGACCTGCTTGTTGTTCCAGGAGATGTAGTAGTCCTGGTTGAGCGACTGCGGATGCTCGGCGGGCGGCGCGAGTGCGGCGGTGTTGTGCTCCGGGTCGAAGTCCCGCCACTCGTACCCCTTCTCGGCCTTCACCGGGAAGGACCCGTCGACGTCCTTCGCGCGCACCGGGTGACTGCCGCTCATGTAGTAGGCGGTGTCACGGGAGTCCGCGTAGAACCAGTTGAAGGCGTACGAGACGTTCTGTGCCGCCTTCTGGAAGGACTTCGCGTCCTTCACGTACGAGGGGTCGTTCATCATCTGGAAGCCGATGATCGAGTCGGCCTCGTGACGGTACGTGGAGCGCAGAGTGGTGTACGCGTAGGGCTTGCCGTCGATCGTCGCGCGGTGCGTGACGATGCCGTAGTTCGTTCTGAAGACCTGCATCCGGTAGGAGCCGGCTGCCGTGGAGTCGGCGACCGACGGCTTCCAGGCGTTGGTCTTCTCCATCTTCTCCATGGGCGTGCACACGCCGCGGTAGAGGTACGACGTGGACTGCTTGGTGGGGGTGCCGCCTCCCGGCTCGCACAGTTCAAGCGCGTACGAGTCGGTGATGTCCTGGTGGGACGAGGTGGCCGACCAGGAGTAGTCCTGGCCGCGACCGAGCTGCACGTACATGCCGACGCCCGCGAACGAGACGCCGCGTGCGCTGATGCCGGGGCCCTGGAGTTCCTGCATCATCAGCAACTGGGGTGCGAAATAGCCGGTCTGCGGACCGAAGACGGCGATCGGGTTTCCGCTGGCGGTGTGTTTCCCGGAGACCATCAGGGCGTTGGACATGCCCTTCTTGGTCGCGCCGCCGCTGAAGAGGTCCTCAGGGAGCACTCCGTCGTTGAAGACTCCCTTCAGGGGCTTCAGCTTGTTCGGCGTCTTCACCGAAGAGGTGGTCGCCTTGGCGTCCGACCGGGCGGCGCCCGTGCGGTCGTAGATCAGCTGCTCCTTCTCGACAGAACCCCGATCGGGCAGGGCGACGCCCTTCGGGTCCTCGGGCTTCTTCCCGTACGGGAAGCTGCTGCCGTCGTGGAGGGTCAGTACGGTCTCGGGGTCGTTGCGTCCGCGGAACGACTCCCAGACCTTGGAGCCTTCCTCCATGCCGTACTTCTGCTGGGCCTCGAGGAGGGAGATCGCGGACTCGACCTCTCCGCCGCCGCCGGTGCCGAAGAGGGCGCCCACGACGGAGGCGAGCGCGATCATGTCGGTCACCTTGAAGGGCTCGATCTCGCCCACGTTGGTGATCGAGTCGATCTTGCCGGTGAGGACGTACTCGCCGGGGAAGTAGCGGCCGTTCTTCGCTGCCACCCGGTAGGCGTTGAGGCCGTCGACATAGGCCTTCGCGTCCTCCATGGCCTGCTTGCCGCGCTCACCGGAGTTGTTGAGCAGCCAGTCGACCTGCTTCTGGAAGTCGGCCTCCGTGTAGGGGGCCTCCGGCCAGAACTGCTGCTCCAGACCCTGGTTGGACTCCGCGCCGCCCGCGAACGGGGTCAACTCGCCCCGCCCGATGTGCCGGAAGAGGTCAATGAGCCACATACGGTCCTGGCCGGCCGCGTATCCCGCGCCGAACTCGGTGCCGTAACGCGTGCTGCCCTTGATGTGGGGGATGCCGTACTTCTTGTCGCGCGTGATCGTCACGTCGTCACGGGGCTTGGTGACGGAGGCGACCTGGTCGGAGGGAACTCCGAAGGAAGCGTCGGCGTAAAAATTCTTGAGGGTGTCGTTGGTCAGTGACGGGTACCCGGACGACAGCGCGTCGTACGGGCCGAGTTGATCGTCCGCGTGCGGCGGCACCGTACCGAACAACTGATTGCCGAGGACCTCGGCGAGCGTGGCACTGCCGTTGGCACCCGGCGGCAGGATGTCCGCGCACTGCCCCTTGCAGTAGTCGGTCGCCTCCACCTTCGGCTCCGGGTCGGCGGCTGCCGACTGTTGGAGCGGTGCAAGCAGGCCGGCAGTGAGAACGAACACTGATGCGGCCTTCAGGAACCCCGCGATTCTGCGGGGAGTTCTCAGGCCGTGGGGGGTGGTGCGTGGGGTGCGCCGTCGCATTAGTGCTCCTCCCGACGTTGATGAGCTGTTGGAGGTTACCGCCGGTAGCCCAGAAGTTGAAGATGAGCAGGAGTCACCTTTTTGCATCGCAGCGGGGACGACTGACGCGACATTGGCTGAAAGGAGCGCGGTATGCGGCTGAAATGCCGTTCCTCGCAGGGTTGATGGCGGTCATCGGAAATCGGATGGAGCCGAATCGGCTGCCGATACGTCTATTCGGCAACGTTCGTACGACGACGCCGAAGTGACCGAAGTTCAGGTGCAGGTGTGACGGAGGTGCAGGACGATGGCCGGTTTCCGGAGTCTGGCGAGACAGGTGCGCGATCCGAGGTGCGATCTGGCACTGCGGCGTTATTCACTGCGCAAGTGCCTTGAAAGGTTTGCCCCTTACGGACATCGGGCCACCTGGGACCATTTGTGCTCCCGGGCCGGGTTCGGTCCCGAGGACCGCTCACCCGATCCGGCCCGGCTGGTGGCCGCGCTCGACGAACTCGAGGAGGCGCGCTCGGTGTGGCTCGCCTACGAGGACGCGTTCGCCGAGCGCCGCAGGAAGGAGAAGCACGACGGGCTGCGCAGGCCGGGCAGTGTCGACGACTGGCACCGGCTGACATGGGGCGGTTGCGGCGTCGCATGGTGCGACGACCCCCGGGTCCACCCCCATGAACCTCTGGCGGAAGTACTCCGCCGACTCATCGCGGCCCTGGAGCGCGAGCCCGGCTCGGTCTGCCCGGTGTGCTCGGGCGACCGCCTCATCTGGAAGTACGACCTGGCCCATGAGCCGTCCTCGGGCCCGGTCTGCACGGACTGCGGAATAGTGGTTCCGCGTCCCGTTCTGACGCCTGAGGCCCTGGCGGAGTCCAGGCGGGGGCGGTTGTTGGTTTCGGTGTGAGCACGACGGGGGTGCGCCACCGTGGAACCGCACCCCCGTGCACGTGAGGCCCGTGCAACTGAAGCCGAGACAAGTGGTGCCTACGGCTGCACGACGTCCGTGTGAATGGCGAGCTTGAACTGGGCGTGGAATATCGGCACGGCGATCTTCGTGTCACCGGTTCCGCGCGCCGAGATCTTCAGGCCGAGCGGCGTTCCCGGGTGGACGAACATCTGCCAGACATAGGTGCGGTACTGGCCGCCGCGGGTCGCCTGGATGTCGGTGGTGGCCGTGGAGTTGTAACCCGTGGTGGCGTTCAGCGGGTCGCGGACGAAGCGCGCCCGGTACTCGTGCGCGCGGGCGTCCGGCTGCCAGAACACCATCGCGGACAGCACGCCCCAGCCGTCGTGGCTGGGCCAGATCAGCGCGGAGCGCGCGTCGGGGAACTTCGATGCGGAGTCTCCGCCGTGCGCCGGGTCGTGCATGTTCCAGGGGTCGTACTGCTCCTCGCCGGTCACGTACGGGAAGCGCACTAAGTGGTAGCCGTCCCGGTCGTATGTGATCCTCTGGGGCCCCGAGTGGGCGGCTTGCCACATCAGGGAACAGATGGCGACGCTCATGGGCGCTCTCCTCTTCGTTCAGTGGGCCTGGGGCCTCGGCCCTACCATGTCCGCCATGGCCCGCCCGCGTAAGCCCCTGCTCAGTACCGACCGCATCGTCGCGGCAGCGCGGGCGCTCGTGGACGCCGAGGGGCTGGCCGCCGTCTCCACGCGTCGACTCGCAGCCGAACTGGGAGTGAGCGGGCCCTCGCTCTACAACCACTTCCGTACGAAAGACCAGATTCTGGAGGCGGTCGCCGACTCGGTGAGCGCGCAAGTCGACCTGTCGATGTTCGAGGACGGCCGGGACTGGCGAACCGCGCTGCACGACTGGGCCGTCTCCTACCGGGAGGCCCTGCGCGACCACCCGAACATCGTCCCGGTGCTCGCGCGCGGCCCCGGCCGCCGCCCGGCCGGGCTCCGCCTGGCGGACGCGGTGTTCGGCGCGATGGTCGAAGCGGGCTGGCCGCCGGCGCAGGCCACGTCCATCGGCGCGCTGATGCGGTACTTCATCATGGGCTCCGCCCTCGGCTCCTTCGCCGGCGGCTTCGTGGACGACGAGAGCGCGTACGACCCCGCCGACTACCCCCACCTCGGACAGGCCCACCTCCTCGCCGAGCAGCAGGAGAAGATCGACGAGCGGGCCTTCGAAACGGGGCTCACGGCGCTCCTGGACGGGCTGACGCGACAGTACGAGCAGGTGCGGAGGACTGCTTAGCGATTGAGCGACACTTCGGTGGGCGCCGAAGTGTCCGTGCCCGATGCTGAGAGGCATGACCACGAGGGAACCGCAGGCACCGGGGCTGGCACGGCTCGCCGGACTGATCGCCGACGAGACGCGCGCCGCGTGTCTGCTGGCCCTGATCGACGGGCGCGCGTGGACCGCGGGTGAGCTCGCGCGGCACGCCGGGGTCGCCCCCTCCACGCTGAGCGAACACCTCGGCAAGCTGGTCGCGGGCGGACTGCTCGCCGAGGAACGGCAGGGGCGGCACCGTTACGTACGACTGGCCGACGCACGGGTCGCCCAGCTCGTGGAGGAACTCACCGCGCACCTCGCGCCGGGCACGGAGCGGCCGCGCAGTCTGCGGGAGTCCGGCGCCGGTTCCGCGATGGCCCGCGGGCGCACCTGTTACGACCACCTCGCCGGGCGTCTCGGCATCGCCGTCACCGACGCCCTGACCGGGCTCCAACTGCTGCGCCAGGACGCCGGGTTCGCGCTCACGGACGGCGGGCTCGCCTGGTT
Organism: Streptomyces sp. NBC_00286; assembly: GCF_036173125.1. Lineage (NCBI taxonomy): Bacteria > Bacillati > Actinomycetota > Actinomycetes > Kitasatosporales > Streptomycetaceae > Streptomyces > Streptomyces sp. NBC_00286. The sequence continues at coordinate 8,296,013 of NZ_CP108054.1, read as the reverse complement.
CGACGAGCAGGGCATTCCCCTCGTACGCACCAGTCGGCGGCCCCTCGCCCGGGCCTGCCTCGACTGGACCGAACGCCGACCGCACCTCGCCGGCCTCGTGGGCGCCGCCCTGTGCCGGCACGCACTGGACGCGGGCTGGTGCGTACGCATCGGCTCGGCTCGAGCCGTGAAGGTCACGGACAAGGGCGAGCGCGCCTTCGCGGAGCTGCTGGGAATCGAGCCGGAGACGCTCCGCTGACCTCCGCTGACTCGCACGGCGGCCCTGGCGCCCGTCGGAAATCCGCGAGCCATTCCCCCTCCACCCACCTAGCCTCAGGAGCGTGATGAAGCCTCCCCTGTCCGCCCGTCGTATGGACCTGCTGGCCGCCGGAGCGGCGGCGGTGACCGTTGTGTTGTGGGCGTCCGCGTTCGTGTCGATCCGTAGTGCGGGAGCCGCGTACTCGCCGGGTGCGTTGGCGCTCGGGCGGCTGGCGGCCGGGGCGCTGGTGCTCGGGATCATCTGTCTTGTACGCGGCGAGGGGTTGCCGCCGCGGGCCGCCTGGCCGGGGATCGTGGTGTCCGGGCTGCTCTGGTTCGGGCTGTACATGGTGGTGCTCAACTGGGGTGAGCAGAAGGTCGATGCGGGTACCGCCGCCCTGGTGGTGAACGTCGGTCCGCTGGTCATGGCCCTGCTCGCGGGGTGGTTGCTCAAGGAGGGGCTGCCGCCGCGGCTGCTGGCGGGGATGGCGGTGTCGTTCGTGGGCGCGGCGGTTGTCGGTCTGTCGATGTCCGGCGAGGGCGGCGCATCCGTACTCGGTGTGCTGCTCTGTCTGCTCGCGGCGGTGGCGTACGCGGGTGGGGTCGTCGCGCAGAAGCCGGCTCTGCGGCACGGTTCGGTGCTCCAGGTGACGACGTACGGCTGTGTGATCGGCGCGGTGGCCTGTCTGCCGTTCGCCGGTCAGCTGGTGTCCGAGGCCGGTGACGCCCCGCTGTCCGCGACGCTCAACATGCTGTATCTGGGCGTCTTCCCGACCGCGCTCGCGTTCACGACCTGGGCCTTCGCGCTGGCCCGTACGACGGCCGGGAAGATGGGCGCGACGACCTACGCTGTGCCCGCCCTGGTGGTGCTGATGTCCTGGTTGGCGCTCGACGAGGTGCCGGGCTGGATCACCCTCGTCGGCGGGCTGGTGTGTCTGGCGGGCGTCGCCGTGTCGCGGTCCCGGCCACGGGCCGCTCGGATCGCGGCTCCGGGAGCGGTTCCGGAGCCACGACCCGAGCGGGCCCCGGACTCAGCCCTCTGACCCGGCCGAATCCGAGGCAGCGGCCGAACGTGCCCTGTCCGCAAGGACCTTGATGGACACGAGCGCGATCACGGCGAGTCCGATGATGTACGCGGACACCGACATCGAGGTGTCCGTGGCCTCCAGCAGGAGCACCATCACGAAGGGCGCGAGTCCGCCGCCGAACACGGCCGCGATCTGGTAGCCGAGCGAGGCACCCGTGTAGCGCATCTCGGGGGTGAACAGCTCGGCGAACAGGGCGGCTTGGGGCCCGTACATGATGCTGAGGAAGCAACTGGCGACGAAGGTGCCGACGGCCAGCCACAGCAGTGAGCCCGTGTCGATCAGCAGGAACATCGGTACGGCCCACAGGGCGATCCCGGCCGCGCCGAACCCGTAGATCCGGATGCGGCCTACGCGGTCGGAGAGCGCGGCCGAGGCGGGGATCAGGACGAGCTGGCTGAGGCTGACGCAGAGCGAGACGGTGAGGACGGCGCCGCGTTCCATGTCGAGTTCGCGGGTGGTGTAGTCGAGGACGCCGGTGATGAGGATGTAGAACGTGGCGGTGTTCACGGTGAACGAGCCGCCCGCGAGGAACACCGTGCCGAGGTGGCCGCGCAGGATCGTGCGCAGCGGGGAGCTCTTCTCGCCCTTCTCCTTCTCGGCCAGGGCTTGTTCGGCCTGGCGGAACTCGGGGGTCTCCTCGACGCGGGTGTGGATGTACCAGGCGAGCCCGAGGACGAGCAGCCCGATCAGGAACGGCACCCGCCAGCCCCAGGACGCGAACGCGGACTCGCTGGTGAAGGCGCCGGCGAGCAGGAAGACGGAGTTGGCGGTCACCACGCCGATGGGGACGCCGAGTTGGACGACGCTGCCGTAGACGCCGCGCTTGCCCTCGGGGGCGTACTCCGTGGCCAGCAGCATCGCGCCGCCCCACTGCGCGCCGACCGCGATGCCCTGCATGATGCGCAGGACGACGAGGAGGATGGGGGCGGCGATGCCGATCGTCGCGTAGGTGGGGAGGAGGCCGATGCCGGTGGTGGCCACGCCCATCAGGGTCAGGGCCAGGACCAGCATGGGCTTGCGGCCTCGTTTGTCGCCGAGGTGGCCCGCGATGACTCCGCCGAGCGGACGGGCGAGGAAGCCCACGGCGAAGGTCGCGAACGAGGCGAGGACTCCTGCGGAGGGGCTGCCTGCGGGGAAGTACAGGTCTCCGAGGACGAGGGCCGCGGCGATACCGAAGACGAAGTAGTCGTACCACTCGACGGCGGAGGCGAGGGCGGCGGCGGTCGCCACCTTGCGGCGGTGTCTGGTGTCGGGGCTGGTGGTCGCGCCGGGGAGCGCGGAAGGTGCAGTGTCCATTTTGTGCACACTCCGGTGGGTGCGGGGACGTTCGGGGGAACGTACTGACCGGACGGTATGTAGGTCAACGGTCGTGCACGTATGGTTTTCACGCAGCTCACGCACGGGCCTCACGCACGGGCCTCACGCACGGGTCTCAGGCAGGGGCCTCAGGCACGGGTCCCAGGCAGGGCCGTCTGAGTATCCGGCTGGGATCGGCTGAGTATCCCGGCGGATGTGGCCGCGGCCACATCCGCCGATTCTTGTCCGCATGAGTGAGACACCTGTCAAGCAGCAGAACACCGCGGCCTTCTACGGCCAGGCGGTCGCTTCGTTCGCCGTCGCCATGGCCGCGACGGCCGTCGGCATTCTCCGCCTCGACGCCGACGCATGGGTGCGCGGCTTCCTGGCGATCGCCGTTCTCTACCTCGTCACCTCGGCCTTCACGCTGGCCAAGGTGATCCGGGACCGGCAGGAGGCCGGGCAGATCGTCAGCCGGGTCGACCAGGCCCGCCTGGAGAAGCTGCTCGCGGAGCACGACCCCTTCGAGAAGCTGTGACCTCCGGTCGCCCGGTCCGTGCGCTGCGCGGGCAGCACGCGGGCTAAGCGCTCGCTCAGGTGGCGAGGTATCGTGGTTCGTCCTGCCAGTGGACAGTCCGGTCAGTGGAGAACTGACAGCCGAGAAGGGGCGAACAGCGATGAGTACGGCGGAGGAAACGGCCGGCGGCGAGATGCCGCCCTGGGCCGAGGTCACCCCGGACGCGGCGCGGCGGCTGCTCGTCGCCGCGGTGGAGGCCTTCGCCGAGCGCGGGTACCACGCGACGACGACGCGGGACATCGCGGGCCGGGCCGGTATGAGTCCGGCCGCGCTCTACATCCACTTCAAGACCAAGGAAGAGCTGCTCCACCGGATCAGCAGGATCGGGCACGAGAGGGCTCTCGACGTTCTGCGGACGGCTGCCCGGGGTGAGGGCAGTGCGACGGAGCGGCTCGCGGACGCGGTGAGCTCGTTCGTGCGCTGGCACGCCGGGGGGCGCACCACCGCGCGGGTCGTGCAGTACGAACTGGACTCGCTCGGTCCGGCCGCCCGTGCCGAGATCATCGCATTGCGCCGCCAGGTCGACGCCGAGGTGCGCGGGATCATCGAGGACGGCGTCGCGAGCGGCGAGTTCGATGTGCCCGACGTGCGCGGCACCACGCTCGCCGTGCTCTCGCTGTGCGTCGATGTCGCCCGCTGGTTCAACGTGGACGGCTCTCGGACGCCGGACGAGGTCGGCGCGCTATACGCCGACCTCGTGCTGCGGATGGTGGGGGCGAGCAAGTAGCTCCCGCTGCCAGGAGTCTCCGGCCGTCGGCAGCTTCGTACGCCCTGAAGTGTCTGGGACGTACGCGCTGACGTGTCTAGAAGTAGTAGCGCGACACCGACTCCGCCACGCATACCGGCTTGTCGCCGCCCTCGCGTTCCACGGTCACCGCGGCCGTGACCTGGACTCCGCCGCCGGCCTCCGCGACCTCCTTGAGCACCGCCGTGGCGCGCAGGCGCGAGCCCACCGGTACGGGGGACGGGAAGCGCACCTTGTTGGTGCCGTAGTTGACGCCCATCTTCGCGCCCTCGACGCGCAGGATCTGCGGAACGAGCGAGGGCAGCAGCGACAGCGTCAGATAGCCGTGCGCGATGGTCGTACCGAACGGCCCGGCGGCGGCCTTCTCCGGGTCCACGTGGATCCACTGGTGGTCGCCGGTCGCGTCCGCGAACAGGTCGATCCGCTTCTGGTCGACCTCCAGCCAGTCGCTGTACCCCAACTGCTCGCCCACCGCCGCCTTCAGCTCGTCGGCGGACGTGAAGATCTTCGGCTCTGCCATGTGTCCTGGCCTCCCGCGTGCTCGGTCCTGCATGCCTAAGCGACTGCTTAGCATCGTCGGGTACGGAGCCTCTGTCAACGGACCCGGAGCGCGGGAAGCCGGGCCCTGACAACTGGGTAGGCTTCGAGTGATGCCCAAGATTCCAGAGAAGATCCACGAACTCACGGTGGGACAGCTGTCGGCCCGCAGCGGCGCCGCCGTGTCCGCCCTGCACTTCTACGAGTCCAAGGGCCTCATCAGCAGCCGCCGCACCGCGGGCAACCAGCGCCGCTACTCCCGTGACACGCTGCGCCGCGTCGCCTTCGTACGGGCCTCGCAGCGCGTCGGCATCCCGCTGGCCACGATCCGCGACGCCCTCGCCGAGCTCCCCGAGGGACGCACGCCGACGCGGGAGGACTGGGCTCATCTCTCGGAGGCCTGGCGCTCCGAACTCGACGAGCGCATCAAGCAGTTGAGCCGGCTGCGCGACCATCTCACGGACTGCATCGGCTGCGGCTGTCTGTCCCTGGAGAACTGCGTGCTCTCCAACCCGGACGATGTGTTCGGCGAGAAGCAGAGCGGTTCGCGGCTCATGGTGGAGCGTCGCCCCGCCGGGACCAAGCAGCGCAAGTCCGCCGGGCAGCGAGAGCGGGCGTGTGAGCCCGAGGGCAGCTGCTGACACAGCTGGCTTCCGGGCACCCGCCCGTTCGCCCGCCGAGCAGTCGGGCTCAGCGGCTCTCGCGTTGCGGTGGCGACGAGGACGTACGCTCCGCCCGCTCCCCCGGTTCGTCCTCGTCTTCGTCCGCGTCCTTGTCGGCGATACGTCCCTGTCGCAGCCCCAGTCCCGACGCGATCACCAGCAGCGCGCCGAGCATCACGAACGGGGCCGCAACCCCTGCGACGCCCGCCACCAGACCCGCCGCGGCCGGTGCCGCGACCTGGCCCAGGCGGTTGCCGGTCAGGCGCAGGGCGAGGGCGGTGGAGCGGGCGTCGGGTGGGGCGGCCTGGACGACCGTGGTCATGGAGAGGGGCTGGCCGACGCCCAGGCAGAAGCCGAGTGCCGCGAGGATCACGGCCAGCGCCCAGACCGGGACCGGCACGGCGATGCCCGCGCACAGGGCGGCTGCCAGCAGGCAGGTCGAGGAGAGCAGGGCGGCCCTGCCGAGCAGGCGCAGCATCGGCCCCATCACCAGTCGGCAGGCGATCGTCGCCGCCGCGCGCAGGCTGAGCAGCAGGCCGATGACGGACGGCGGGATGCCGCGGTGCTCGCCGACCACCGGCAGGTAGGCGGTGAGGATGTCCGTGGCCGACAGGACGGCGAGGCTGATGAAGATGCCCGCCGGTACGCCCCGGCGGCGCAGGATGCGGTGGACGGGGACCCGTTTCCCTTGGGCCGTACGGGACTTGGCGGGCGTACGGTGCTCGATGCGCCACAGCGAGGTGAACGCGACGGCGGCTCCCGCGCCGGCGACGATCAGGGCCAGCGCGCTGGTGCCCGCCATATCGGGGCCGCCGATCAGGGCGCCCGCGGCGATCGGTCCGACCAGTTGGCCGAGGGAGGCGCCGATGGTGAAGTGGCCGAAGTTGCGGTCCTGTTCGTGTGGGGCGGACTGGCGGGCCACGATCGACTGGGCGCCGATCACGAAGCAGAGGTGACCGAGGCCCATCACTCCGCTCCACGCCGCCATCGCGAGCAGGGAGTTGGCGACACCGCTGAGGGCGCAGCCGCCGGCGATCAGTACGACGCCGAGGGGCAGCAGGGGCGCGCACCGGCCCTGGTCGGTCCTGCGGCCCAGCGGTACGGCGACGAACAGCGGCAGCAGCGCGTACACGCCCGCGATCACACCGACGGCGGCCTCGTCCGCGCCCAGCGCGAGGGCCCGGTAGGAGACGGCGGGCCGGGCCATCGACACCGCCCCCTGCGCGAAGCTGAAGGCGATGACGAGGCGTAGCAGCCAGCCGCGGTTCCCACCGGGCCTCACGGGGTCCTCCAAGGGGTCGGAAGAAGGGGATCAGATGATTCCGAACAGGATCCCCGCACCGAGTACCACGAGGGAAGTCAGCGCAGCCCACTTGACCACGAACTTGGTGTGGTCGCCGAACTCCACCTTCGCCATCCCCACGAGGACGTATACGGCGGGCACCAGCGGGCTGGACATGTGCAGCGGCTGGCCGACGAGCGAGGCGCGGGCGATCTCCAGCGGCGAGACGCCGTGTGCGGCGCCGGCTTCGGCGAGCACCGGCAGGACGCCGAAGTAGAAGCCGTCGTTCGACATGAAGTACGTGAGCGGCAGGCTCAGGAAGCCGGTGACGATCGCCATGTGCGGGCCCATGCCCTCGGGGATGCCGTCGACGAGCCACTTCGCCATGGAGTCGACCATGCCGGTGCCCTGGAGGACGCCCGTGAAGACGGCGGCGGCGAAGACCATGCCGGAGACGTTGAGGACGTTCTCGGCGTGGGCGCCGAGGCGGGCCTTCTGGTCGGGCATGTGCGGGAAGTTGACGGTCAGGGCGAGCGCGGCACCCAGGATGAACAGGACCGGGATCGGCAGCCACTCCATGATCATCGCGGTGAGGAGGGCGACCGTGAGCAGCGCGTTGAACCAGTACAGCTTGGGGCGCAGCGTCGGCCGGTTGGGGTCCAGACCCTGGAGCCGTACGTCGTCCTCGTCATCGTCCGCGGCCACGGCATCCGTCCCGGAGCCCGCGCCGCCGGTGGTCTTGCCCGTGCGGCCCTTGCCGTCCCCGGAGCCACCGGCACCCGCGCCCACCAGCACCGTCTCGGTCTCCGGCTGCTTCTCGTCCTCCTTCTCCAGGACGACCTTGTCCGACTCCAGGACCTCTTCGAGGCTCAGCACCCCGAGCCGCTTGCGCTCGCGGAGGCCGAGTACGTACGAGAGGAAGATGACGAAGAGCAGGCCGACGGCGAGGGCCGGGATCATCGGGACGAAGATGTCGCCGGCGTCGAGCTTGAGCGCGGTGGCGGCGCGGGCGGTGGGGCCGCCCCAGGGGAGGGTGTTCATGACGCCGTTGGCGGTGGCGGCGACGCCGGTCATCACGACCAGGCTCATCTTGAGGCGCTTGTAGAGCGGGTACATCGCCGAGACCGTGATCATGAAGGTGGTCGAGCCGTCGCCGTCGAGCGAGACGATCGCGGCGAGCAGGGCCGTACCGACGACGATGCGGAGGGGGTCGGCCTTGCAGAACTTCAGGATGCCCCGAACGATCGGATCGAAGAGCCCGACGTCGATCATGACGCCGAAGTAGACGATGGCGAACATCAGCATCGCGGCGGTGGGCGCGAGTTGGCCCACTCCTTCGATGACGTAGTCGCCGAGATGGGCACCCTTTCCGACGAACACACAGAAGAGTGCCGGGATCAGTACGAGCGCCGCGATCGGCGACATCTTCTTCATCATGATCAGGACCAGGAAGGTCGCGATCATGGCGAAGCCAAGGAAGGTGAGCATGTGGATACCTAACGTTCGCCCTTGAACAGCCACCAGGGCCGGCGGTTGGGGCGACGTTAGGGCGGCGACACAAGCGTTAACAAGACGTTGACGTGCGAGCAATAAGCGCAAAAAGCCTGGTCAGGGCGTTGTCCCTGTTGGCGAGACCTCTACGGATATGCCATTGAGGACCGCATTGCCCGACAGCGGGTCGAGCAGCGAGCCGTCGAGAAGCTGGTTGACGTTGACTCCGGGGTCGGTGGCGGCGTGGCTCATACGAGTGCCCGGCCGGTCGTGACCCCAGCCGTGCGGGAGGCTCACGACCCCGCGCCGGATGCCGTCGGTGACCTCGGCCTCAGCCGTCAGCTCTCCCCCGGCGCCCTTGATCCGTACGGAGTCCCCGTCCGCGATCCCGAGGCGTGCGGCGTCGTCGGGGTGGAGGTGCAGGGTGCAGCGGTTGGTGCCGCCGGTCAGGGCGGGGATGTTGTGCATCCAGCTGTTGTTGGAGCGCAGATGACGGCGGCCGACGAGGACCAGGCCGTCCGGGCGTTGACGCAGGGCGTCCCTGAGGCGTGGCAGGTCGTCGGCGATGGGCTGCGGCAGCAGTTCGACGCGTCCGCTGCGGGTCTTGAGGGGCTGCGGAAGGCGCGGCTGGAGCGGTCCGAGGTCGATGCCGTGCGGCTGGTCCAGCAGCTTGTCCAGGGTCAGCCCTTCCCGTCGTACGCCGAATCCGTCGCCGTACGGGCCGAGGCGCAGCATCATGTCGAGCCGTCGCTCGGGGCCGCTGTCGCCGGTGAGCAGGGCGGCGAGTTCGCGGGGGTCACGGCCGTGCACCGGGGAGTGCGGGTCCTTGACGGCCTTGCCGAGGGTCTGGTCGATGACCATGGCGTCCACGGCGGAGGGGTCGGTGCCGTGCATGCCGGTCGCGGCGAGGACGAGCCGGGCGAGGATCTCGGTCTCGGCCATGCGGCCGGGTTCGAGGGGGACGGCGGCGCGGGTGTAGCGGACCTGATTGCGTACGGCGAAGTGGTTGAAGGCGAAGTCGTGGTGCGGGCTCTGCGAAGGCGGGGGCGGCGGCAGGACGACGTGGGCGTGGCGGGAGGTCTCGTTCAGGTACGGGTCGACGCTGACCATGAAGTCGAGCGAGTCGAGCGCCTTGTCGAGACGGTCGCCGTCGGGTGTGGACAGGACCGGGTTGGCGGCGATGGCGATGACGGCGCGTACGGGCTGGCCCTCGGCCGTCGCGGTGTCGATCTCCTCGGCGAGCGCAGCGATGGGCAGTTCGCCCTTGGCTTCCGGGTGGCGGCTGACCCTGCTGTGCCAGCGTCCGAGGGCGAAGCCGCGGCCGGGTCCGGCGGGGCGGGGCGTCTTGGCGGTGGCCTCGTGTGGGAAGAGGGCGCCGCCGGGCCGGTCGAGGTTGCCGGTGAGGATGTTCAGCACGTCGACGAGCCAGCTGGCCAGGGTGCCGTGCGGGACGGTGCAGCTGCCGATGCGGCCGTAGACGGCGGCGGTGGGCGCGGCGGCGAGTTCGCGGGCGAGCGCCCGGATCGTACCGGCATCCACATCGCACGCCTCGGCGACGGCTTCGGGCGTGAAGTCCCGTACGGCATCGCGGAGTTCGTCGAGTCCCTGCACCAGCTCGGTGAGCTCGCCGAGGTCGGTGAGCTTCTCCTCGAAGAGGACGAAGGTCATGGCCGCGAGCAGCAGGGCGTCGGTGCCGGGACGGATGGCGACGTGCCGGTCGGCGAGCTTGGCGGTACGGGTGCGGCGCGGGTCGATGACGGTGAGGGTGCCGCCGCGCGCCTTGAGGGCCTTGAGCTTGCCGGGGAAGTCGGGTGCCGTACACAGACTGCCGTTGGATTCCAGGGGGTTGGCGCCGATCAGCAGCAGGTGGTCGGTGCGGTCGAGGTCGGGTACGGGGATCGCGGTCGCGTCACCGAAGAGCAGCCCGCTGGACACGTGCTTGGGCATCTGGTCGATCGTGGAGGCCGTGAAGAGGCTGCGGGTGCCGAGGGCGCCGAGCAGTACGGGCGGATAGAGGGCGCCGGCCATGGTGTGGACGTTCGGGTTGCCGAGGACGACGCCGACGGCATGCGGTCCGTACGTCTCGACGACCGGACGCAGCCCGGCCGCCACCGCGTCGAACGCCTCCTCCCAGGTGGCCTCGCGCAGCTCACCGTCCTTGCGCACCAGTGGCGTACGCAACCTGTCGGGGTCTGAGTCCACGGCTCCGAAGGAGGCGCCCTTCGGGCAGATGAATCCCTGGCTGAACACATCGGCGCGGTCGCCACGGGCGCCGGTCACCCGGGTGCCCTCGATGGTGAGCGTCAGCCCGCAGGTGGCTTCGCACAGGGGGCAGATGCGCAGGGCGGTGCGGGAGTCGGTGGTGGTGGACACGGGCCCTCCGGGTGGGTGGCGACGTCGGCACGCGGACTGCCACCGAGCATACCGAGCGGTATGCCCGGCGGGGAGGCCTTCCGAGGGTCACGCTTGATGGTCACGCTTAGTCGAGCACTCGCGCCAGGTACGACCGCAGCAGCTCCCGCGTCTCCTCGATGATCCGCTCGTCGCCCGACGGGCTGATGCGGAAGGCGAGTTGGACGAGGGTGTCGGCGGCCTCGACGGCGACCAGGAAGGTACGGCGGAGGTCGCCGTCCGGGTCACGGCCGAGATAGGCGGAGAGCATGTCGGTCAGGCGGTCGGCGACGCGGGTGTTGGGTTCGGCGTCCCGGGTGCCTACGGGGATCTGGTTGCCGAAGTCGACGAGGGCGAAGCCGGGCGCGGTGCGCTTCATGACGAGGTACTCGTCGAGCACGGCATCCATGGCCGTCCGCCAGCCGCCCTCCCCCTCCGCCGCTTCGAGGCGCTGGGTAACACGTTCGGCGTAGCGGTCGAGGTTGCGCTGGGCCAGCGCGTCGGCCATGGCGCGCTTATTGCCGAAGAAGCGGTAGACAGAGCCGATGGGGACACCGGCGCGCACGGCGACGGCCCGGGTACTCAGGGCGTCGTAGCCGACCTCGTCGAGGAGATCGGCGCAGGCGTCGAGGATCCGGGTCAGTCGTTCCGCGCTCCGGCGCTGGACGGGCGCGCGGCGCAGCGAGGTCGCTTGAGGCACGGGCAACATCATGCCTTTCCGGCGTGGTTCGGGGAACCGCGCCCCCCTGTACGCCGGTCGCGCTCCCGCTCGCTCACCTGCGGAGTCGGCGCGGGAGACGTAGTGGGAGAAGTAGCGGTGGTCGGTGGCTCGGGGGTCGTCGTGGGAGACGGCTCGGGATCGGAGACGGTGATGTCCGCGGTTCTCTCGATGGGTTCACCGTCGACGGCCCACACGGTGTCGTCGTCGGCATGGAGGCGCACGGTGATCTTGTGCGTGCCGCGGGTGACGGAGCTGCCGGGCAGATGGTGGGTGGGGTCGCGGAGCTCGGCGACGGGGCGGCCGTCCACTCGCAGGAGGGCGTAGCCGCGCCCTTGAACGGCCGCCTCCTTCCCGCCGGCCGGTGTGAAGCGGAAGTCCTCGAGGGTCAGGCGGACATTCCAGCCGTCCCGGGCGTCGGGCAGCACTTCTATCCCGACCTCGGGTGCGCGCTTCTTGTCCACCTCACGGTAGTTCCGCCCCTCTTCGTCCGTGTCTTCCAGCACCTTGCCCACCGGCGACGGCCTTGCCCCGTTGCCCTCGCCCGCGCCGCCGCCCGAATCGCAGCCCGTGATTCCGGCGAGCAGGGCACCGAGGAGGGCACAGACGGCGAACGCGGCGAGGAATCCGCGCGTCCACGACATGTCGGTGACACTAAGGCACCGGTCTGACAGGCGAATCCCCCTCAAGTCGGGTTCTTGGGTACTACAGCGGTATTGGCGCGATCATGCCGATCGCTTCCCGGCCACGTCCTTGCATCCCTCGCCGCATGTCTTGCGGACGGAATTCCTGAATCCTACGGTGTTACATAGGAATCAGATCTGGGTTCAGGGTTCAGGGATCAGGCGCGAGGGAGCGACCATGAACGGGGATGCGCGGAAGACCGCCGAGGCATTGACGTACCTCTCGGGCTTCGGCAATGAGCACAGTTCGGAGGCGGTGCCGGGCGCGCTGCCGATCGGCCGCAACTCGCCGCAGCGCGCACCGCTCGGGCTGTACGCGGAGCAGCTGAGCGGTTCGGCGTTCACGGAGCCGAGGGCGCAGAACCGCCGCTCATGGCTCTACCGGATCCGCCCCTCCGCCGCCCACCCGGCCTTCGCCCGTACCGACAACGGCACCCTCCGCACGGCACCCTTCACCGAGACGGCGCCCGACCCGAACCGGCTGCGCTGGAACCCCCTCCCGGAGCCCGAGCCGGGCACGGATTTCGTACGGGGCCTATGGACCCTCGGCGGCAACGGCGACGCCACGCAGCGCACCGGTATGGCCGTGCACCTGTATCACGCCAACTCCTCGATGGAGCGGGTGTTCAGCGACGCCGACGGCGAGCTGCTGATCGTGCCGGAGCACGGCGGGCTGCTGCTGCGCACCGAGTTCGGGCTGCTGCACGCGGAGCCAGGGCATGTCGCGCTGATTCCTCGCGGCGTGCGGTTCCGTGTGGAGCTGCTCGATGAGTCTGTACGTGGCTACGTGTGCGAGAACTACGGGGCGCCCTTCCAGCTCCCCGAACTCGGGCCGATCGGCGCCAACGGGCTTGCCGCCGCGCGCGACTTCCAGGCGCCGGTCGCCGCGTGTGAGGACGTCGAGGGCCCGGTGGAGGTGGTGAACAAGTTCTGCGGGAACCTGTGGACCGCGACGTACGACCACTCTCCGCTGGACGTCGTCGCCTGGCACGGCAGCCATCTGCCGTACGTCTACGACCTGCGCCGATTCAATGTGCTCGGCACGATCTCGTACGACCACCCGGACCCGTCGATCTTCACGGTGCTGACCTCGCCGACGGACACTCCGGGGCTCGCGGGCGTCGACTTCGTCGTCTTCGCGCCGCGTTGGCTGGTGGGTGAGGACACGTTCCGGCCGCCGTACTTCCACCGGAATGTGATGAGCGAGTACATGGGGCTCATCGAGGGTGCGTACGACGCGAAGGCGGAAGGCTTTGTTCCAGGCGGGGGTTCGCTGCACAACATGATGTCGGCGCACGGGCCCGACCGGGAGACCTTCGACCGGGCGAGCGCCGCGGAGCTGCGTCCGCAGAAGGTCGACGACGGCCTGGCCTTCATGTTCGAAACGCGCTGGCCGGTGACGCTCACGGCGCAGGCGGCACGGGCGGAACACCTGCAACGGGCGTACGACGATGTATGGCAGGGCCTCGAGCGTCACTTCGGCCCGTTGCACTGAACGCCGGTTGACCGGTACGGATACCTTCGTGACCTCATTCGCCCCGGACTCGATCGTCCTGAACCGCAAGCTGCCGCTCTGGTATCAGGTGTCGCAGTCCCTGCGCGCCTCGATACTCGGCCGGTCACCGGAGGACCCGCTGCGCCTGCCCACCGAGGAACAGCTGGCGGGACACTACGGGGTGAGCGTCCTGACCATGCGCCAGGCGCTCAAGGAACTGGAGGACGAGGGCCTGATCACCCGCCATCGCCGACGCGGCACGTTCATCGAGCCGAGCGCGCAACGGGGGGCGCCGGTGCGGTTGCTGGGCTCGGTGGACGCGATCGTGGCGCAGCAGTCGGGTATGACGACGGAGCTGCTCGATCACGGCGTGGCGCCGATGTCGGCCGAACTCGCGGAATACTTCCCCGAGTTGGCCGAGGTGGCGACGTATCACCGGCTGCGGAGTGACGAGAAGACGGGCGAGCCCACGAATCACGCGCGGAACTATGTCCGGCCGGAGCTGGCTGAGCGTATCGATCTGGACGATCTCATCCGCTGGCCGATGACGAAGGTACTGCGGGACGTGGTCGGCATGCGGATCAGCCGCATCACCGACACGGTGGAGGCTCGGCTGGCCGATCCGGAGACGTCACGGCTGCTTGAGGTGCCGTTGCTCAGCCCGATTCTGCGGTACACGGGGGTTGCGTGTGGTGACGACGGTCGGGTGCTGGATGTGGCGGTGATCCATTACCGGGGGGATCGGTTTTCGTTCACGGTGACGCTTGAGGCGTAGGCGCTCCGCTGGTTGTGCGGTTGGGTTCGTTGTCGACTGACGGTTCGTTGTGGCTGGTCGCGCAGCCGTGCGGGGTGCCTCCGGCGGTTGGGCGGCTGCGGGTTGAGCGTGGCTGGTCGCGCAGCCGTGCGGGGTGCCTCCGGCGGTTGGGCGGCTGCGGGTTGAGTGTGGCTGGTCGCGCAGCCGTGCGGGGTGCCTCCGGCGGTTGGGCGGCTGCGGGTTGAGTGTGGCTGGTCGCGCAGCCGTGCGGGGTGCCTCCGGCGGTTGGGCGGCTGCGGGTTGAGCGTGGCTGGTCGCGCAGCCGTGCGGGGTGCCTCCGGCGGTTGGGCGGCTGCGGGTTGAGCGTGGCTGGTCGCGCAGTTCCCCGCGCCCCTTGGGTGGTTGGTGGGTGCGGGGCCGCGGGCCGGTGCGTCAGCCCGTCGCCAACAGGGCATACGACCCCTTGCTTCCACAGGGCGCAGCAGTGCCCAGACCGAAGCTAAGCGACGGGCATACGACGCACCGGCCCACGTCCCCTCCCGCCGGCGAGAAGCTGCGAGTAGTAGGGGGCGGGTGCGTGGTGGCTGGTGAGGGTGATGGCTGGTGAGCCTGATAGCGGACGGCTCCAGGGGCGCCCCTTCAGGGGCGCGGGGAACTGCGCGACCAGCCACAACGCACCCGCACCCGCGACACGACTGTCACCCCCACCCCGGTAGGCACCCACCCACCCGCCGGAGGCGCCCCACCCCGCCGGAGGCAGGGGGGCCTGGGGGCGCAGCCCCCAGTTTCGGGAAGGGGCGGGGCTGGGGAAAAGAACCGCCACGACGGACCCGCCGTCGCCCATGCACCGAACCCGCCCCCGGGGCAGGCGCCCCCGACAAGCAACGGAGTGTCGTCGTACCATGCCCAGCGTGACGCACGACGCCCCGCTGCTCGCGGACCTCATGCCGTGGTCCGTCGCACCGCCGCGGCTGGGCCGGGCGTGGCCGACGGCCCCCGACGCGGCGTCCCTGAAAGCCCGCTGGGACACGTTCGTGAAGGCCGAAGGCCCCCACAGGGAGGCCCTGTTCGGCGTCACGCGCGCACGAAACCTGCACTCGGCAGTGGCCCAACTGCCGGGCCAGTCCAGCGGAACGGGCCGACTGGTCCGCGCATCGGGCCCCAGCGCGGAGCCCGTACGCGTGCTGCTGGGCCCCTTCGACGAGCAGTGGCTGATCCCGGACCACAGGTTGATCGACGCGGCCCGCCCAGAACTGTGGCGAGTGGCGGACGACCAGCAGGTGTTCGCCGTCGAGCAGCCGCCCGCGCCGGACAGCCCCGCACTGCTCGTCGCGCCGGTGCTCCCCGTACTCCCGCCGCAGCCGCGCCAGACGAAGAACGCCCCCGCAGCCCGCCCCGGCCGCATCCACCCCCTCTACCGCCGCCCCGGCGGCCTCGAACCGAACCTCGCCCCCGGCCTCGTAGACCACCTGGCCAAACGCCTGGGCCACACCCCCGCCCCGCTCGACGTCCTCGCCTGGACGGTGGCGGTGGCGCGCCCGGGCCCGGACGGTTGCACCGTCCCGCTCACCGCCAACCCCGAACTCTGGGCGTACGGCACCGAGTTGGGCCACCGCATGCTCTGGCTGATGCGCCGCGACGGCGACCGTCCCAAACTCCCCGGCGGCCGCCGCCCGTACGTCCGCGCCCCGCTCCCCGCCCTCCCCCACTCTCGGCTTCGCTCGAGCGGGGGGACCCCCATCCTCGAACTCCACTACGACCGCGACGAGGAGACCCTCCACCTCGACGAGGGCCGCATCTCCCCCGTACCGCCCGCTGCCTGGGACTTCGAGGTGGGCGGAGTACGGGTCCTGGACCAGTGGTTCACGGCCCGGACCACTCCCCCGGAGCCCGGCACATTGGAAGCGATCCGCCCCACCACGTGGCCCCAGACGTGGACATCCGAACTGCTGGAGCTGATCACGGTGTTGGCCCTACTGGCGGAACTCCGTCCTCAGCAGGCCGAGTTGGCCATGGACGCACCCGTCACGGCGAGCGAGCTACGCAAGGCGGGCGTACTCCCGGTACCGGACGCGGCCCGAAAGCCCGCCTCCGTACTCGACCACCACGAGGAAGGCCCGGAGGGCCAGTTCGCGCTGATCTGACACTCGGTCGGCGATTGCTGATCGGTGCGAGGCCGTGACGTGGGTGCGGTCGGCACGGGGCCGTCGGCCTCGATGTCAGCCCGTCGGGAGCACGCTCTATCGTCGTCGCATGGTGTTAAAGATCGATGTACCGATGGCCCTTGTCCGCGGCGCCGTGGAGGAGGGTTACGGTGCCGTCGCGGACGCGTTCCGGCGCAACTTCGCCGATGGCAAAGAGGTTGGTGCCGCGTGTGCCGTCTACCGGGACGGGGTCAAGGTCGTTGACCTCTGGGGTGGTTACCGCAATGGCCTGACACGAGAGCCGTGGCACGAGGACACGCTGGTGCCGGTGTTCTCCACCACCAAGGGGATCGCGTCACTGGCGGTCGCAGTCGCCCACGCCCGCGGACTGCTGAGCTACGACGAACGGGTTGCCGCCTACTGGCCCGAGTTCGCCGAGGCCGGCAAGAGTGACGTCACCGTGCGCCAACTGCTGTCGCACCAAGGCGGGTTGCCAGTCATCGACCGGCCGCTGAAGCTGGCGGACCTGGCGGATCCGCACGTGTTGTCCGCGGCACTGGCCGAGCAGCGCCCGGCGTGGACACCGGGGACGCGACACGGCTACCACGGCCAGTCGCTGGGCTACTACGAGAGCGAACTGATCCGCCGGGTGGACCCCCGAGGCCGCAGCCTGGGCCGTTATTTCGCCGAGGAGATCGCCGCCCCGCTCGACGCCAAGTTCCACATCGGCTTGCCCTCGACGGTGGATCCGGAGCTGATCGCGCACATCCACGGCTTCGCCGGTGTCGAGATGCTCCTGCACATGGGCGAGATGCCGTTGCCGTTCGTGCTGGCGTTCAGCAACCCGCGCAGCCTCTCCGCCCGGGCGTTCAGCAATCCCCGGGAGCTGGGCAAGGTCGAGGCCTTCAACCGCCCGGACGTGCGCGCCCTGGAGATACCCGCCGTCAACGGCATCGGCGAGGTGCGTGCGATCGCCAAGCTGTACGGCGATGCCGCGACCGGAGGCAAGGCCCTCGGCCTGGACCCGGCCACCGTGGAGGCCCTCACCCGAGCCGCCCGGCCTCCTTCCGAAGGGCCGCGGGACCAGGTGCTGCGCGTCGACACCCAGTACTCCCTCGGTTACATGAAGCCCTTTCCCCGATTCCGCTTCGGCTCCTCCGCGGGCACGGCGTTCGGCACGATGGGGCTGGGCGGATCGTTCGCCTTCGCCGACCCGGACACCGGTGTCGGATTCGCCTACGCCATGAACCGGTGCGGCTTCCACTTGTGGGACGACCCGCGTGAGGTGGCGCTCCGCGACGCGCTGTTCTCCACCGTCCTGGGCGAGGCGCCGCAGCGTCCGGACACACGCCGACGGTAGTCGTGCTAGCGCGCAAATCCGTCCAGCACCCGCCCCAACGCCCGTTCGAACACCGCCTCCATGTCAATGGGCCCGGAGTCCTCCGCAAACGCCGCCGCCAGCCGCGGATACGCCCCGCTCGCCACCTGCCCCCCGAGGTAGCGGCCGCGCACCGCGTTCTCCTGGACCTCCGACCACGGCAGTGAGCGCGTCCGCTCGGCGGTGGCGAGCTCGGTCGTCACGTACGTCGTCACCACGCCGTTGATCATCGCGATCAACTCGAACTTCGTGCCGTACGTCCCCTCGAAGGGGTCCAGGCAGACCAGGCAGTGCTCGAGATAGCGCAGGGCGTTCGGGCTGAACCCGTACACCGGGGACATCAGCGCCGGCAGCCACGTGTGGCGGAGCATGAGCGCGCGGGCCTGCCGGGCGACCCGGAGCATGTCGGCGCGCCAGTCGCCCGACGGCTCCCACAGCTCGTGCTCGGCGGCGACGGCGTCGACCATCAGCTCGTACAGGTCCTCCTTGCGCGGCACGTAGTTGTAGAGCGACATCGTGCCGCAGCCCAGTTCGGCCGCCACATGGCGCATCGAGACGGCGTCGAGTCCTCGTTCGTCCGCGATCCGCACCGCGGCGGCCGCGATGTCGGCGCGGCTGTACGCGGGCCGCGGACCGCGTCCCGTGCGCTCGGGTCGGGCCCAGATCACCTCGGGTTCGGCCCCTCGTGCTGCCATCTGTCGATCACCTCGTGACCATCCTAGTTACGTACACCGTACGTAGTGCGCTATGGTCGAGCCATGACTTCTACGTACGCTGTACTTAGTGAAGGGCTCGAGAAGGGCTTCGGGGAGGTCCACGCCCTGCGTGGGCTGGACCTCGCCGTCGCCGGCGGCACGGTCTGCGGGATGCTCGGGCCGAACGGCGCAGGCAAGACCACGGCCGTACGGGTCCTGACGACGCTGCTACGGCCCGACGCGGGGTCCGCGCGGATCGCGGGCCACGACCTCGTACGGGAGCCGGACGCGGTCCGCCGCGCCATCGGCGTGACGGGCCAGTACGCCTCGGTCGACGGCGACCTCACGGGGCGGGAGAACCTGCGGCTCTTCGCGAAGCTGCGCCGCGTCCCGAAGGCGCAGGCCCGCGCCGACGAACTCCTCGACCGCTTCGAGCTCGCCGAAGCCGCGGACCGCCCCACGTCCACGTACTCCGGCGGCATGCGGCGCCGCCTCGACCTGGCCGCGAGCCTCATCACGCGGCCCGAGGTGCTGTTTCTGGACGAGCCGACGACCGGACTCGACCCGGCCAGCCGCAACCAGATCTGGCAGGCGGTACGCGACCTCGCCGCGGACGGTACGACGGTGCTGCTGACCACGCAGTATCTGGAGGAAGCCGATCAACTGGCCGACGACATCGCCCTGGTGGACGAGGGCAGGGTCGCCCACACCGGTTCACCCGCCGCGCTCAAGGCGCTCATCGGCTCGTACGCGGAAGTCGTCGTCGCGCACGCGGACGCGATGGCCGCGGCGGCGGTCGTACTCGATCAACTCACCGGCGCCGAACCGCACTTCGATCGTGAGCGGCACGCCGTCGGCGCCGTCACCACCGATCCGACGCTCACGCTTCCCCGTCTCGTACGCGAACTGGACGCCGCGGCCGTGCCGTTGCTCGACGCGAGTCTGCGTCCGCCGAGCCTCGACGACGTGTTCCTGCGTCTGACCGACCGCCCGACCGACCGTAAGGACTTCGTGGCATGAGTGCCCTCGCGTACGACACCACGGCCATGCTCGGCCGGCAGCTTCAGCGGGTCCGGCACAATCCCGGGCTGCTGATCCTCACTCAGACGATGCCGATCACGATGCTGTTGTTCTTCGGCTATGTCTTCGGCAGCGCGCTCGCCATGCCGGGCGCCGAGTACCGCTCGTTCCTGGTGCCGGGGCTGCTGGTGGCGACCGCGGCGAACGGGATCATGACGGGGATGTTCCAGGCGGCCCAGGACTCGCACCGGGGCGTGATGGACCGTTTCCGTACGCTGCCGATGAGCCGGGCCGCGGTGCCGCTGGGTCAGGCGGCGTCCGATCTGGTGCTGACCGCCGCGGGCATGGTGCCCCTGTTGCTGGTCGGGCTCGCGGTGGGCTGGCGCGTTGAGGGGTCGGCGCTGGAGGCCGTGGCGGCCGTCGCGTTGCTGCTGCTGTTCCGGTTCGCCATGGCGTGGATCGGGATTCTGCTCGGGCTCTTGTCCCAGAGCGAGGAGGCGGCGGGGCAGTTGGGTGGGGCGACCTTCATCCTGCCGCTGCTGTCGAATGCGTACATTCCGACGGACAATCTGCCGGGCTGGCTGCGCACGATGGCCGAGTGGAACCCGATCAGCGCGGTGACGACGGCGGTGCGGGATCTGTTCGGCAATGCGCCGGTGCCGGAGGGTGCCGCCTGGCCCGTGGCGCATCCGGTGGCGGGATCGCTGGCCTGGTGCGCGGCACTGATCGCGGTGTTCCTGCCGCTCGCCGTCCGCCGGTACGCGACCGGCGGACGCTGAGCGTCAACTCCTGTGAACGTGTGAAACCTTCGCACCGCGGGTGGGAAGCGGGTGCGAAGGTGTCCGGGTTCGGCTGCCGGTCAGTGACCGGGGGCGCTGGTCAGCGGCCGCCGAACAGGGAACGGCGCAGTCGGCGCAGGGGGGCGAAGAGCGAGACCCGCCGCACTCGTGCGCGCCTGCTGTTGCGCTCCTGCGTGTGGTCGCGTGCGGTCAGCTCACGCATCAGCGAGGTCGCCTCGGTCGTCTCTCCCTGCGGGATGGCGGGGCCACCCAGCACCGAGAGATGACGGTCGAGGCGCGAACTCGTCGCGCTGCTCCCGCAGGTGATCGCAGGGACTCGCGCCCTGCCACGCACTGTTATCTGTTCCATGTCACTCCCCACCCATACGAGGGCACCCGGCCCGGGCAGGTTAACCCTATCGCTCCCTCATGACACTCGTGTATCCCGGGCGCAGGATTCACCTTCCCCGTAAGGCCGTTGACGATTACTCTGACGATTACTCTCCGAATCCGACTGATTTCAGGGCGAGTTGGACAACTGGTGCAGATGTGGGCTGTGGAGAGCCGCCCTGTGGCTCGACGGTGACAGCGAGTGAGGTCGCGTCGGGATTCAAATCCGTGGCGAGCAAGGGCGTGTCGCCCTCGAACAGGCCCAGGGAGCGCGGTTGGACCTCTGGTCGCATGAGCCACAGTTGGTGAACCCTTCCGTTCGTCGGGTTGCCGAGGCCCGCTGGGGTGACCACGGCGGCGCGCGCCGAGGCGGACGCGACGACATTGATGCTCTGTCCGCCTGAGATGCGTCCGGCACTCGCGGCGGCATCAGGGGCCGCGAGAATGTTGGCGATCTCACGTGCCTGGGTCCGCTCCTGGTCGAGCTGGTCCTGGGTGCGGGACGCCTGGACGCCGAACAGCGCCGCGACGACGAGCGCCGCAGCGGCCGTGGTGGCGGCGAGCGGGGACAGCAGGCCGTGCAGCCGCGAGGGACGCGGCCGTACGGCACGCATCCCGGGCAGCGGCTGCTGTCTGGCCCGCTGATGCGGCTGCGGACCCTGGGCGGTCTGCCCCGGAGCGGCCTCCTGGGGTGTCGTCCGTACGGCCATGAGGACCCGGTCGCGCATCGCGGCCGGCGGCGGGGCGGCCGTGTTCCACGCGAGGCGGACCGCGTCCTCGCGCAGCAGGCGCACCTCGGCGGCGCAGCTGTCGCAGCGCTTCAAGTGCTTCTCGAAACGCTGCTGTTCGCGGGGATCCAGGGCGTCGAGGGCGTACGGGGCGGCCAGCGAATGTAGTTCGCCGCGCCTGAAGAGGACGGTCATACGGCACCTCCCAGGCATTCGCGCAACCGTGTGAGTCCGTCGCGCATGCGCGTCTTGACCGTGCCGAGCGGTAATGAGAGGCGCTCGGCCACTTCACGGTACGTGTAGCCGTCGTAGTAGGCGAGGGTGACGGACTGGCGTTGCAGTGTGGTGAGCGTGTCCAGGCAGCGGCGTACCCATTCGCGTTCGAGGCCTGCCTCGACCTCCTCGGCGACCTGGTCGAAGGCGGGCCCGTTGGCGCGCTGGGCCTCGCGCATCTCGCGTTCGCCGGCCGCGCGGGCGCTGCGCACCCGGTCGACGGCGCGGCGGTGCGCGAGGGTCAGGACCCAGGACAGCGCACTGCCTCGGCCGGGGTCGTAGCGGGCGGCGGAGCGCCAGAGTTCGAGCAGCACTTCTTGGGCGACCTCCTCCGACTGGGCCGGGTCCCTCACCACGCGGCGCACCAGACCGAAGACCGGTCCGGACACCAGTCCGTACAGATCCTCGAAAGCCTTCTGGTCGCCTTTGGCCACGAGCACCAGAAGTTCGTCCGCCTGCACCCGTAACCCCCTCTCCCGGCCGCGTGTCGGCCTGTGCCGACAGTCAAGCATTCGGCGCCGACGCCCGTTCGGATGGGTCCGCAGATCAACTCGTCGAAAAACTCGAGTGAAACTCAAACCAATCCGCCCGCCCGACGGCGCCGAATGGCGTGTGTCAGGCAAGAAAACACGCGGCAAGAGCGCAAGGCCGAACGGACAGGGCCCGTCCGTCGTCCCTCGCCATCACCGCCGGAACGCAGCTTGTAAGAGGACGGACGGCATGACACCTAACACCCGCAGGATCGTGGGACGCAGGGGCCTCGCGACCCTCGTCTGTGGTGCGCTGGCTACCGGATCGCTAGCAGCCGCAGGCGTGACCGCGCTCGCGCCTCAGGAGGCGAGCGCCTCCAGCCACCGGGAGGCCCCGCTGATCTCGGGGACGCCGCAGTTCGACAACACGGACCTGTACGCGTTCGTGAGCCCGGACGCCCCCGACACCACGACGATCGTCGCGAACGTGATCCCCTTCGAGGAGCCGGCGGGCGGACCGAACTTCTACACGTTCGCCGAGGACGCCCAGTACGACATCCACATCGACAAGGACGGCGACGCGCAGGGCGATCTGCTCTTCCGCTACACGTTCGACACGCACGTCAAGAACGACAAGAGCTTCCTGTACAACACGGGGCCGGTCGAGAGCCTGGACGACCCCGACCTGAACATCACGCAGACCTACGACCTTCAGCTGCTGCAGCTGAAGGACCAGAAGGCCGTGAAGCGGACGTACGTCGCGGACGATGTGCCGGTCGCGCCGTCGAACGTCGGCAAGGCGTCGATGCCGGACTACGCCAAGCTGCGTGACCAGGCGGTCAAGGAGCTGGGGTCGTACGACGCCAAGACCTTCGCAGGTCAGGCGGACGACCCGTTCTTCGCGGACCTGCGGGTCTTCGACCTGCTGTACGGCGGGAACCTGTCGGAGGTCGGCAACGACACTCTCAAGGAATACAACGTCAACTCCATCGCCCTGCAGCTGCCGAACGAGTTCATCCAGGAGTCGGCCAAGCAGCCGGTCGTCGGGATCTGGGCGACGACGAACCGCAAGGGCGCGGACGGGAAGTTCAGGCAGGTCTCGCGGCTCGGGAACCCGCTGGTGAACGAGGTCGTCAACCCGATCAAGGACAAGGACACGTTCAACGCGTCCGCGCCGTGGGACGACGCCCAGTTCCTGAAGAACGTGACGGAACCGGAGCTGCCGAAGCTCATCGAGGCGATCTACAAGATCCCCGCGCCGGACGAGCCCAGGAACGACCTCGTGGACGTCTTCCTGAAGGGCGTACCCGACCTCAACCAGCCGCCGCACGTACGGGCTTCGGAGATGCTGCGGCTCAACACGTCGATCAAGCCGGCGGCGAAGCCGAAGCGGCTCGGTGTGCTGGACGGCGACAACGCGGGCTTCCCGAACGGGCGCCGGCTCACGGACGACGTGATCGACGCCTCGCTTCAGGTCGTCGAGGGTGAACTGCTCGGCGCCAAGAACGACTTGGGTGACGCGGTCAACAAGAACGACAAGGAATTCGAGAAGTCCTTCCCGTTCGTCGCTCTGCCGACCGAGGGTTCGCGCGGTCCGCTGGCCAAGGGCACGGATGCCACCAAGGGCGATGTGCGCAACCAGCTCGGTGACGCGCTGACGCCCACGGGTACGAGTGGCAGCAACATCGGCGGCATGGACGACACCACGCTGATCGCCGTGTCGGCGGTGTCTGGTGCGGCTGGCTTCCTGCTGATCGGCACCGGCCTGATGTGGTGGCGCAGCCGACGCCGGATCCGCGGCTACTACTAAGCATCCGCTGGTTAGGCGGTTTGGAACTGCGGGTCCGTTGTGGCTGGTCGCGCAGTTCCCCGCGCCCCTAAAGGGGCGCTTACCGCACCGGACTTAACACGTCCCCCACAAACTGACGCGGCCCGTAACCACCGTTCCCCCACGGCGCGGGCCGCGCCTTCAACTCCGTACCACCGCACCTTCGGAAGATCGAGGAGAGGGCATGTCCCCGCGCGAGAACGAGGACGGCGCCGTCGAGGCCGAGCAGCAGACGGCTCGTACGGACGCCGCCGCGCCCACCGAGGGCGAGGACACGCCCCAATCCACGGAGCCCACGCCGGACTCCGCACCGGGCCGCCCCGAGGCGGCGCCGGAGTCGCGGCGGGCTCGGGTGGTGCGGCTGGCCGCTTGCACTGTGGCCCTCGCCGTTGCGATGACCGCGGGGGCCGTCGTGATCGGGTCCCGGGATGACGGTGGGGTGAAGGCCGTGGCCTCCGTGCCCGGGACCGCGCCCGAGTTGCTGGCCGGGGGGAATCTCAACGAAAGCATTTCCGCGCTCCAGGGGCACCTGAAGGCGCAGCCCAAGGACTTCAGCGGGTGGGCCACGCTCGGTGTCGCGTACGTCGAGCAGGCGCGCACCAACGGCGACCCGTCGCGTTATCCGCAGGCACAGCGTGCGCTGGACCGGTCGCTGAAGCTGAAGCCCGACAACGACCCGGCGCTCGCCGGCCGGTCGGCGCTGGCCGCCGCGCGGCACGACTTCCCCGGGGCGCTGCGGTACGCGGAGAACGCGCTGGAGGAGAACCCGTACAACGAGCGGGCGTTGTCCTCGCGGATCGACGCGCTGGTCGAACTCGGCCGCTACGACGAGGCGTTGAAGGCCTCTGACCAAGCCGACGCCCGGCGCCCCGGCATCCCCGTCTTCACCCGGTACGCCTACGTACGCGAGCTGCGCGGCGACGTACCCACCGCGCGGCGCGTCCTGGAGCAGGCGCTCAGCAGTGCCACGGCGCCCGGAGACGTGGCGTACGTGGCGACCTCGCTCGGTCAACTCGCCTGGCGCGAGGGCGAGTACGAGACCGCCCTGACGCACTACGCACGGGCACTGCGAGCAGACCGCACCTACCTCCCGGCCCTGGAGGGCCGCGCCCGCGCCCAGGCCGCGAACGGCGACCAGGCGGCGGCGATCCGCGGCATGGAGGAGGTCGTGGCCGGCTTTCCGCTGCCCGGCCCGCTGGTCGCGCTGGGCGAGTTGTACGAGGCCCGGGGCGCCGAGGGCGACAAGGCGAAGGCCCGCGACCAGTACGCCCTGGTCGACGCGTGGACCGCGCTGGCCCGCGCGAACGGCGTCAACGCCGACCTCGACACGGCCCTCGCGGCGGCCGACCACGGCGACCGCGAGTCCGCCCTGCGCGCCGCGCGGGCCGAGTGGGACCGCCGCGAGACCGTGCACACCGCGGACGCCCTCGCCTGGGCCCTGCACGTCAACGGCCGCGACGAGGAAGCCCTCCCCTACGCCCGCCGCGCCACGGCCACCGGCTACCGCGACGCCACCTTCCTCTACCACCGCGGCATGATCGAACACGCCAACGGCAACAAGAAGGAAGCCCGCGACAACCTGTCGGCGGCACTCGAACTCAACCCGGGCTTCTCCCCGGTGGGCGCCAAAGCGGCCCGTACGGCCCTGAACGAACTGGGCGGTGCCAAGTGAGCACAGCTTCCGCAGGCCTGAAGAGCCGGAAGAACTCCCCGACCCGTCGCCGGTTCGCCGCCTGCGTGGCCGTTCTCATGGGCACCCTCGCTCTGCTGCTTGTCCCCGCGGGGACCGCGGCCGCGCACCCGCTCGGCAACTTCACCGTCAATCGGTACGACGGGCTCGTCATCGGTCCCGAGAAGCTGCGGATCGACCATGTGGAGGACCTGGCGGAGATCCCGGCGACCCAGGCCAAGCCTCAGATCAAGGAGGCGGGCAAGGCGAGTTGGGCCCGGGAGCGGTGCGCGACGGCGGCCGGGAAGAGCCGGGTGACCGTGGACGGGCGCGAGGTCGCGCTGAAGGCCGGCGAGAGCCGCGTACAGGTGCGGCCAGGGCAGGCCGGGCTCGAGACGCTCCGAGTGGAGTGCCGTTGGACAGCGCCGCTGCCGAAGGGTGAGTTCTCCCTCGGCTTTCGCGCCTCCGTCGACAACGGGCCCGGCTGGCGCGAGGTCACCGCGCGAGGCGACCGGATGACCCTCGCCTCCTCGGACGTTCCCACGAAGTCCGTGTCGCGCGAACTGAGCAGCTACCCCGAGGAGTTGCTGCAGTCCCCGGAGGACACGGCGACCGCGTCGATGACGGTCCGCCCCGGCGGTCCCGCCCTCGCCGAGGAGAACGCCGACGCCCCCGCCTCCTCCATACTTCCGCGCGGCGCCGACCGGTTCACCCGCGCCCTGGACGATCTGGTGGCCCGGCACGACCTGAGTACGGGCTTCGCGGCGCTGGCCCTCGTCATCGCGGTGGTCCTGGGCGCCATGCACGCGCTCGCGCCCGGTCACGGCAAGACGCTGATGGCCGCGACGGCCGCGGCCCGCGGCGGCCGGGCCAGCATGCGCGACGTCCTCCCCCTGGCCGCGTCGGTGACGGTCACCCACACCCTGGGCGTGGTCGCGCTCGGCCTGCTGGTCACGGCCGGCTCGGCTGCGGCGCCTTCTGTGGTGACGTGGCTGGGCATCACGAGCGGCGCCCTGGTGATGGCGGCGGGCCTGACGCTCGTACGCAAGGCCTGGCGCGCCCGGGCCCACCGGCACGAGCACGCTCCGGGCCATGACCACAGCCATGGGCACGAAGACGGCCACACACACGATCACGATCACGGGCATGCGCACGGCCACACACACGATCACGAAAACCACGAACACCCGCATGGCGACACCCATCACCACGGGGACACCCACGAGCACGCCGAACAGCACGAGCGCCCTCTCGTCCTCGCCCACGCGGCGGACGGCGGAGCCCGCACCTCCGCGCCCGGCCAAGCCTCAGCGCTCCTGGAAGCCCCCGCCCGCACCGAACCCCACCCGCCCGGCCACCACCACGCACACACCGACCAGCACGATCACGCACAGGCGCACGGCCACGACCACAAGCGCAAGCACTCCCACTCCGGCCACACCCACACGCACACCCACGGCGGCTTCACCCACACGCACGAGATCGCGCCCACCGTGCGCGGCACGATCCTGCTCGGCTTCGCCGGCGGGCTGGTGCCGAGCCCCTCTGCCGTCGTCGTCCTGGTGGGCGCCGCCGCGCTCGGCAAGGCCTGGTTCGGGTTCCTGCTCGTTCTCGCGTACGGCGTCGGGCTCGCCCTGACGCTGACGGCGGCCGGGGTCGCCGTGGTCAAGCTGGGCAGCGGGGTCAGCCGTCTGCTGGAGAACGGACCCCGCTGGACCGGCGGCCCGGTCGCCGCGCTGGTGCGCAGGAACGTCGCCCTCGGCTCCGCGTTCGTCGTCGTGGCCCTTGGGGCTGGATTGGTACTCCAAGGGGCGGCAACCGCGCTCGGTTGAGCTACTTTTGTTCAGAATGGTGCGGTTGCGAATGGGGGACGTCCGTGTCGGAAGAGGCACGCAGTGAACGGGTGATCGCGGGGCGTTACCGCCTGTTGTCCCCGCTGGGCGAGGGCGGCATGGGGACCGTCTGGCGCGCCCGTGACGAAGTGCTGCACCGCGAGGTCGCCGTCAAGGAGGTACGCGCCCCGGCCGGGCTGCCCGCTCCCGAGGTGGAGCGGATGTACGCGCGCCTGGAGCGCGAGGCCTGGGCCGCGGCCCGGGTGGCGCACCGGAACGTGGTGACGGTGTACGACGTGGCCATGGAAGAGGGCCGCCCCTGGATCGTGATGGAGCTGGTCCGCGGCATCTCTCTCTACGACCTCCTGGACGCCGAGGGCCCGCTGTCGCCGCAGCGCACCGCGCACATCGGTGCCGAGGTGCTGGCCGCACTGCGCGCCGCGCACGAGGCCGGGGTACTGCACCGCGACGTGAAGCCCGGCAACGTACTGATGTCGAACGACGACCGCATCATCCTCACCGACTTCGGCATCGCCATGGTCGAGGGCAGCTCCGCACTCACCATGACGGGCGAGGTGATCGGCTCGCCGGAGTTCCTGGCGCCGGAGCGTGCGCTGGGGCGCACGCCGGGTCCCGAGTCCGACCTGTGGTCGCTGGGCGTGATGCTGTACGCGGCGGTCGAGGGAAACTCGCCGTTCCGCCAGGACACCCCGCTCAGCACCCTGCGCGCGGTCGTCGACGAGGAGCTGCCGCCGCCGCGCCGTGCGGGCCCGCTGACCCCGGTCATCGAGGGCCTGTTGCGCAAGGAACCGGCCGAACGACTCTCGGGCGAGGCCGCCGAGGAAGACCTGCGCCTGATCGCGGCAGGCGGCACGCCTCGTACGACAGCCGCCGCCTACGCGCCGACCGTCGCGGCCCTCCCCCAGCCGACCCGGCCCGCACCACACCCCCAGCCGGCCGCTCCCACCGCGCCCCCGACCCCCGCCGCCACGACCACCACCGCACAGCCCGCCGAGCCCGCCCATCCCCGGCGCGCCACGGTCGTCCTGATCGCGGGCCTGGTCGCCCTCGCGCTCGCCTTCGCGGGACTGACGTACGCCCTGCTCAATGACAACGGAGGGAGCGACGAGAGCAGCACCACCGGTGGCACCACGGGCGGCACCGGCAACGGCGGCTCCACGACCGGCGGCGAGGACAACGGCGGTACGAGCGGAGGCGGCGACGACGGCGGTACGACCACCGGCGAGACTTCGGGCACGGACGGTGGCACGAACGGCGGCTCGACGGACGGCGGCCAGACGAGCTCCCCGCCTCCCCAGTCCGTCGAGGTGTCGTTGTCGGGCTCCAACACGCAGTACAGCGGCGCCTGTCCGCCGCCGGGAGCGGAGGCGCCCACGTTCACGGCGACGATCACGGTGGGCCGCGCCCCGGCGGAGGTCGACTACCGCTGGGTGACACAGAGCGGGGAGCCCTCGGATCCGGGCTGGAAGTCGCTGTCGTTCTCCGGCGGTGACACGTCCCAGCAGGTCAACCATGTGGAGACGAAGCACAACGCCGACGGCACCTACGAGAACGAGATGAGCGTCGAGGTCCGTAGCCCCGTACATGCGACGTCCGACTCGGTGGCGTTCTCGGTGACGTGTGAGACGGAGACCCCGACAACGGGCGGGGCCTCCCCTACGCCGTAGGCGCGTCTCACAACTTGGCGGTCAGGCCACGCTCTTGAGCACGGGCAGATAACCGCCGGACTGTCCGGCCGCCTTCGGGTGGTACGACTCCCCGATGTTCAGCCAGTTGACGCTGTGCAGCCAGGAGCTGCCGGAGCAGATCTCGTGCCCGGTGAAGGTGGGCACGACGTCGCCGAAGGTGAAGCCGTGGTCGGCGGCACGCTTGGCGATGGCGCTGTTCAGATAGTCGGCGGCGTTGTTGATGGCGGACCGTTCGCCTTCGGTCATGCCGGCCACGCAGCTGCCGCTGAGTTTGTAGAAGCGGGGGTAGCCCAGGACGACCACATGGGCCGCCGGAGCCTTCGCGCTGATCGCCGAGTAGACGGAGTCGAGTCTGCCGGGCAGCGTCGAGTCGACGTACGCCTTCGCCGTGTTGATGCGGGCGACGCAGGCGCTCTCGGACTGCAGCACACAGGTCGTCATGACATCGGCGAACCCGGCGTCGTTGCCGCCGATGGTGATGGAGACGAGTCCGGTGCCGGAGCCGAGCGGGCCCAGCTGGTTGGCCACGACATCACCCGTACGAGCGCCCGAGCAGGCCGTGAAGTGGAACGACGAGGGTGAGTTGGCGGCGGCCCAGAGGTGCGGGTACGCCTTCGTGCTGCGCTTGCAGTTGCCGCTGGAGCCGATATAGCTGCCCGCGCCGACTCCGGAGGAGTAGGAGTCGCCGAGGGCCACATAGCCGGTCGCCGCGGACTGTTCCGATGCCTGCGCCGCCGTGGCCCCGGTGAGGGCGAAAGCGACGGCGAGGAGTAATGAGGTCGTGTATGCCATAAGTCGGGAACGTCGCATGGAACCTCCCTTTAGCAGGATCTCTGCCATAACTTGCGTACCACCGCACACAGTTGACGGGAAGTGTCCATGCCAATACTTTCCCGGACTTACTGGGAGTCACACCGCACATCACCCCGCGCCTCATTTCCTTCACGTGACGTACACATGACAAAGCCTCAACTCCCTTGAGCTGTACGGAAGTTCGGATCACGCTGGTGTCTCAGCCGGTAGCGGAACGCAACGCTCCTGGTTGTGCGCGCGATCACGCGCGCACCCCCCACAGACGTGCGCCCCCACCCCGGCGCGCGCCGCCTAGAGGAGGACTCCCTCGTAATGGCACGACTGCGCAGCAACAAGATCCGGGTCGCCGCGACCACGACCGTCGCCACCGCCGCCCTGCTGGCAGCGGTCACCGCGCTGCCCGCCCAGGCCGCCCCGGCCCAGGGCCGGGTGCTCGCGGCGGACTCCCCCACCGCGATCAAGGGCAGCTACATCGTCACGCTGAAGAAGAGCGCGGACTTCAAGGCCGCTTCCACCCAGGGCAAGGAACTGATCAACGAGTACGGCGGCACGGTGAAGAAGACCTTCGACACCGCGCTCAACGGCTACACGGCGTCGCTCACGGCGACCGAGGCCAAGAGACTCGCGGCCGATCCCTCCGTGGCCTCGGTCGAGCAGAACCAGCGGGTGCAGCTCGCCGACACCACGCAGTCCAACGCCCCTTGGGGCCTGGACCGCATCGACCAGTCCGCGCTGCCGCTGTCGACCACGTACACCTACCCGGACTCGGCGGGCAGCGGGGTGACCGTGTACGTCATCGACACCGGCGTACGGATCACGCACGGCGAGCTGAGCGGGCGGGCCGCGGACGGTTACGACGCCGTGGACGGCGACACCACCGCACAGGACGGCAACGGTCACGGCACACATGTGGCCACGACCATCGCGGGCTCCACCTACGGCGTCGCCAAGAAGGCGGACATCGTGGGGGTACGCGTGCTCAACAACGCCGGTTCCGGCACCACCGCGGGTGTCGTCGCCGGCATCGAGTGGGTCACCGAGAACGCCAGCGGCCCGTCGGTCGCCAACATGTCGCTCGGCGGCGGCGCCTCCACCGCGCTGGACACGGCCGTCGCGAACTCCATCGCGAGCGGTGTGACCTACGCGGTCGCGGCCGGCAACTCCAGTGCCAACGCCTCCTCGTACTCCCCCGCCCGCGTCGCCTCGGCGATCACCGTCGGCGCCACCAGCAACACGGACGCCAGGGCCAGCTTCTCCAACTTCGGCTCCGTGCTGGACATCTTCGCCCCAGGCGTCTCGATCACCGCGGGATGGCACACCAGCGACACCGCCACCAACACCATCTCCGGTACGTCCATGGCGACCCCTCATGTCGCGGGCGCCGCGGCGGTCTACCTGGCGAACCACACGTCGGCCTCGCCCGCGTCGGTGGCCTCGGCCCTGGTGGCCGGCGCGACCTCGAACGCGGTCACCAGCCCCGGCAGCGGCTCCCCCAACAAGCTGCTGAAGCTCGTCCCGTAGCCCCAACTCACCCCAGATGATCGCCAGTTCCCCGGAGGATTCCGTCCTCCGGGGAACTCGTACTTGGCGCTTCCGCATCTTGACGTCCGACTGCCCGCTGAGCGACATTGAAGCCCGGCATCCGGCGCTTCGGGGGGCAAAGACGCCAATGCAGACCATGCGCATCAAGTCATCTTCATCAGGTTCATCTTCATCAGAAGCAGCTGCCGCAGGCAGAGACGGGTCGTCGCGACAGGGTCCGGGGAGGGACCTGTTGCCACTGCTCGCGGGGGCCGCCGCGGCGATCGCCGGGGTCGGTGCGGCGCTGGCGCTCATTGACGCGGACTCACCGCTGCGTGCGCCGTTCACGCTGTTCTTCCTGCTCGCCGCGCCGGGAACCGCAGTTGCGGCCAGTTTGCGCGGACTGGAACCGTTCGGCCGCATCGTGGCGTCTTTGTCCGCAGCGGTAGCGGTCAACATCCTGGTCGCCCAGGCCATGCTGGCGGTGCACCGGTGGTCGGTCGAGGGTGGAATCGCGGTCGTTGCCGCGCTCAGCTCCCTCATGCTCCTGCTGGTCCTGGTACGGCGCCTGCGCGGCCGTACGGTGAAGAGACAGGCTTCCTGACGTGGACATCAGCGTGTACCGCCCCGGCGAACTGACGGCCGCCGATCGGGTGGCGTGGTCGGCTTTCCAGTCGAAGGCCCATCTCAACGGCTCGCCCGAGCTGGCGAACCCGTTCCTGTCACCGGAGTTCGCGCTCGCGGTGGGGCGTTGCCGGCGCGGCGTGCGAATAGCTGTCGTGCGGGAGGGCGGGGAGCCCGCGGCCTTCTTTCCGTTCCAGCGCGGCGCCAGCGGCGTCGGCCGGGCGATAGGTCTAGGTGTATCGGACTGTCAGGGCGTGGTGCACCGGCCCGGATTCAGCTGGGACGCGCGGGACCTGCTGCGGGCGTGCGGGCTCGTGGTGTGGGAGTTCGATCATCTGGCGGCGGGCCAGACGCCGTTCGCGCCGGCGGCCACCGGCGGCTTCCCGTCCCCGGTCATGGACGTCGACCAGGGCTACGAGGCGTATCTGAGCCAACTGCGCACCCGGTCACCGAAGTTCACCAAGTCGACGCTCGCCAAGGAGCGCAAGCTCGGCAGGGATCACGGCGAGGTGCGCTATGTGCACGACGAGCGCGATCCCAAGGCGCTGCGCACGCTGATGGCGTGGAAGTCGGCGCAGTACCGCAGGACCGGACGCAGCGACCGCTTCGCGCACGAGTGGATCACCCGGCTGGTGTGGCAGCTGTTCCACAGCCGCTCCGAGTCGTTCGCCGGGATCCTGTCGGTGCTCTACGTGGACGACAAGCCGATCGCCGCGCACTTCGGGCTGCGTTCCGAGCGCGTACTGGCGTGCTGGTTCCCGGCGTACGATCCGGCATTCTCCAAATACTCCCCCGGGCTTGTCCTGCATCTGCGGATGGCCGAGGCGGCAGCCGCCGACGGTATCGCCTATCTGGATCTGGGCCGGGGGCAGAAGGAATACAAGGACTCCCTGAAGACACGCGAAATCTTCGTGTCCGAAGGGTTGGTGACGCGCCGCCATCCGGTGGCGCTCGGGCACCGGGCGCGACGCGCTCCGGTCCGGGCGCTGCGGAATGCGGTGCTGGCGCGGCCGGAGTTGTTCGAGCCGGCCGACAAACTCCTCAAGCGGATGGGAGAGATCCGTTCGAGGAGTCGGGTAGCGACCAAACCTAAGAAAATGTGAGGTCTCGTTCCAGGTCTTGCCACAGCGTCACAATCGTCAACAACGTCATATTTCTTCATCCCGCATCGGTCCATCATCAAGCGGCTCTAGGGGAGGGCTCAAGGACCGCGATGGTTTCCGCTGCGGGGCGCGGTAGGGGGGTGCCGTGCCCGGTTTCCGCAAGTGGCTCTGTTCACCAGTGGCTCCGGGGCGCGTGCCGCGCGACCGGCTTATCCAGCCGGCCAGCTTTGCCAGCTCACCCGGCGTGTACGGAGATACATTCCGGCATGCCGTAAGTGAGAACCCCCCTTTCGAACCGGACACATAGCCGGACTGCCCCAGGGGCGGGCGGTCCACCGGACGAGAGGGATCAGACTCATGAGTTCTTTTCTGCACCCGGCAGTTTCGGGACAGGAACCGTCCACGGCCGGTCAGTACCGGCCCATATCTTCTCACCTGGCGATCACGCCTCCGGTGAGTGTGGTGATTCCCGCCATGAACGAGGCGGAAAATCTCCCCTACGTTTTCAAGACACTGCCGGCGTGGATCCACGAAGTGGTTCTCGTCGACGGCAATTCCACCGACAACACGGTAGAAGTGGCCCGCGAACTGTGGCCGGACGTCAGGGTGGTGAAGCAGACCGGAAAGGGGAAGGGAGATGCCCTGATCACCGGCTTCGCGGCCTGCACCGGCGACATCATCGTGATGGTCGACGCGGACGGCTCGGCCGACGGCAACGAGATCGTGTCGTATGTCTCCGCGCTGGTGTCCGGGGCGGACTTCGCGAAGGGTTCGCGGTTCGCCAACGGCGGCGGCACGGACGACATGACGCCCATCCGCAAGCTGGGCAACTGGGCGCTGTGCACGGCCGTCAACCGCAAGTTCGGCGCCCGCTACACCGACCTCTGCTACGGCTACAACGCGTTCTGGCGGCACTGCCTCGACAAGATCGACCTCGACTGCACCGGCTTCGAGGTGGAGACCCTGATGAACATCCGGGTGGTCAAGGCCGGACTGAAGGTGCAGGAGATACCGAGCCACGAGTATCTGCGCATTCACGGCGCGAGCAATCTGCGGGCCGTCCGGGACGGACTGCGCGTGCTCAAGGTGATCCTGAAGGAGCGCTCCAACCGCCGTTCGCTGCGCCGCCGTTCACATCACGCGGTCGCGCTGGACAGCACGCGAGGAGAGGTGTCTTGAGCACGGTCGACATCTCGGTGGTGATCTGCGTCTACACCGAGGACCGCTGGGAGGACATCCTCGCGGCGGTCTCCTCGGTGCGGGCGCAGTCCCGGCCCGCCCTGGAGACGCTGCTGGTCGTGGACCACAACCAGGCGCTCCTGGACCGGCTTTCGAAGGAGTACAAGGAGACGCGTCACGTGCGGGTGCTCGCCAACGCGGGCCCTCGCGGCCTGTCCGCGGGCCGCAACACCGGCATCGCGGCCTCCCGCGGTGAGGTCATCGCGTTCCTCGACGACGACGCGGTCGCCGAGCGCGACTGGCTGCATCACTTCGCCGAGGCGTACACGGATCCGCGGGTGATGGCCGTCGGCGGGCGGACCTTTCCGATCTGGGCGTCGGGCCGGCGCCCGGCCTGGTTCCCGGAGGAGTTCGACTGGGTCGTCGGCTGTACCTACAAGGGGCTGCCGCCGGGGCGCGTACAGGTGCGGAACGTGCTGGGCGGCAACGCCTCGTTCCGCCGCACCGCCTTCGACGTGGCGGGCGGCTTCGCGACCGGTATCGGGCGCGACGGCGACAAGCGGCCGCTGGGCTGTGAGGAGACGGAGCTGTGCATCCGCCTCACCCGCGCCCAGCCGGACGCGATCCTGCTGATCGACGACCGCGCGGTGATCCACCACCGGGTGCCCGAAGTCCGCGAGCACTTCGCCTACTTCCGCACCCGTACGTACGCGGAAGGCCTCTCGAAGGCCCTGGTCGCCCGAAGCGTCGGCGCCGACAAGGGCCTGGAGTCCGAGCGCCGCTACACCACGCGCGTGCTGCCCGCCGGAGTGGCCCGCGGCCTGCGCGACGCCCTCCTCGCCCGCCCCGGCGGTGCGGGCCGGGCGGCCGCCATCGTCACCGGAGTGGTGACGGCGGCGGGCGGGTACGTTCTCGGCAGCGTTCGGGCACGCAGGGGTGGCGCCACTTTCTCGGTGGTCGAGATAGAGGAAGGTCCCGGGCGCGAGGGGGCGGCAGCATGAGCAGGGCACGCTTGGTGATGACGGCGCGGGGCGCGGCGACGCCCTGCGCCGGGCGCGATCGCGCGGCCGGAGGTGGTTCCGTATGAACACCCCTGTGCCCATCCTCATGTACCACGCCGTCTCCACCTCGCCCAACGAGGCGACGCGTGCCCTGTCCGTCGCGCCGGAGGCCTTCGCCGAGCAGATGGCTCTGCTGGACGATCGCGGGTTCACTCCGGTCAACACCGCCCAGCTGGCGAACAGTTGGCGTTCCGGGAGCCCGCTGCCGAAGCGTCCCGTCCTCGTCACCTTCGACGACGGTTACGAGGGCGTGCACCGGCATGCGCTGCCCGTGCTCGCCAAGCACGGCTTCGCGGCCACGCTGTTCGTCTCCACGGGCTGGCTGCGCGGCTCGTACGACTCCGGGGGCGCCCTGGACACGATGCTCGACTGGGACCAGGTGCGCGAACTCGCGGACGCGGACGTCGAGATCGGCGGCCACAGCCATACGCATCCACAGCTCGACCAGCTCACGGACGAGGCACTGTGGTTCGAGCTGCTGCGCTGCAAGGAGATCATCGCCGACGAACTCGGCACCCGCCCCGCCTCGTTCGCGTACCCCTACGGCTACTCCAGCCGCCGGGTGCGCCGTACAGTGCGCGAGGCGGGCTTCGCCCAGTCCCTCGCCGTCGGCAACCGCCTGGCGAACCGTCGCCAGGGCCCGTACGCCCTGCAACGCGTCACCGTGCGCCGCTCCACCCGCATCGAGGAGTTCGAGCGGCTGGTCGAAGGCCAGGCCATCACCCGTACCTTCGCCAAGGACCATGCCCTCACCAAGGGGTACGCCATGGTCCGCAGAGCACGCCAGATCCGCCGGAAGGCCATCAGTTCCCGTGTCTGACACGACCACCGCCCAGCCCGGCACACCCACGACCGAGGCGCCCGAGAAGCAGTCCGGCCGCCGGCTGCGGCTGCCCGGACTGAGCAGGGGTTCCAAGGGATCCGGAGGCAGTCCGCTATTCCGGAACGCTTATGCCCTGATGCTCAACACCGGGATCTCCGCCGTCCTAGGCCTCGGCTACTGGCTGGTCGCCGCCCGCTATTACACCGAGGACGCGGTCGGCCAGGGCTCCGCCGCGATCGCCGCGATGAAGCTCCTCGCGGGGCTGACGGCGGTGACGCTGACGGGCGCCCTTGCCCGGTTCATACCGGTTGCGGGACGTGGCACCGGGCGCCTGATATTCCGTACGTACGCGGGCAGTTCACTGGTCGTGGCGGTGGCGGCCGGCATGTTCCTGCTGACGCTGGGCCTGTGGGGGCCGTCGTACCGCTTCCTGCACGATCCTCTGCACGCGCTGGTCTTCGTGCTGGCGGTAGTCGCCTGGTCGGTGCTCACGCTCCAGGACGGGGTGCTGACGGGGCTGCGCAGCGCGATATGGGTGCCGGTGGGCAACACGGTGTTCTCGGCGGTCAAGCTGGTGCTGCTGGTGCTGTTCGCCGCCGCGATCCCCACCATGGGCGTGTTCGTGTCCTGGGTCGCGGCCATCGCGGTGTCCGTGCTGCCGCTGGGCTGGCTGGTGTTCCGGCGGCTGGTGCCGCGGCATATGAAGGCGACCGAGGAGCACGCCGAGCCGCCGACGATGAAGGAGATCGGCCGCTTCCTCGCGGGCGACTACACCGGCTCGCTGTTCTCGCTGGCCGTGGTCTACCTCGTCCCGGTGATCGTCGCCGCGCAGGTCAGCTCCGCCGACAACGCCTACTTCTACATCGCGATCACCATCGGCGGCACCGTCAACCTGCTGGCCATCAACATGGGCGCCTCGCTCACCGTCGAGGGCTCGCACGACCCGGCCAGGCTCGCCGCGCACACCAGGGCCGCGCTGCTCCGGATGGCGCGGATCATGCTGCCGGTGGGCGCGATCCTGTTCTTCGGGGCGCCGTACGTCCTGGGCGTGTTCGGCCAGGGGTACGCGGACGCGGCGACCCCCTTGCTGCGCTGGTTCGCGGTCGGCGGGGTGCTGCGGGTCGTGATGGAGACGTACTTCGCGGTGCTGCGCGCCCAGAGCCGTACCGCCGGACTCGCGTGGCTGCAGGGCCTGTTGTGCGTGCTGGTACTCGGCCTCACGGTCATCCTGCTTCCCACCATGGGCCTCACCGGTGCGGGCGTCGCGGAGGTCGCGGCGCTTGCGGTGATCGTGGCGATCGCCTCGCCCAGGCTGTACCGGGTCATCAGGACCGCGCCGGCCGAGGTGCCCGAGGACGCGGCGCCCGACGGCGACCTGGCGGACCTGGGCGCCCGCGAGGTCCCCGCGCCAGCCGTGGGCGAGCCGAAGAAGGGCCGCGGCCCGGCCTGGGCGCAGCGGCTCGACCAGGACACCCTGGCGCTCGGCGTGCACCTCGACTTCGACCACCAGGAGCGGCGGCCGGACGTACGGCCGGGGCCGGGGACGCCGCCCACCGGGACGGCGGTGAAGTGGCCCGTCCCACCGGACCAGCGGCCGGAGCACGGGCCCGACGACGAACCGGAGGACCACCGGCCGACCTGGGCGCTCAGGGCGCCCCTGCAACTTCCCGCGCCGCGCTCGGAGTTGGGGCTGCCCGTGGAGATGGGGGTCCCCCCGCTCGAGCGAAGTCGAGAGTGGGGGAGGGAGCCGGGCAGCGAGACCTCCGTGGGACCGGCCGAGACGAAACCGGAAGCCGAGGCAGAGGCCAAGTCCGAAGCCACGTCTGAAGCAGGGCCCGACTCCGAGTCCGAAGCCACCTCCGAAGCAAAGCCTGAGACGGAGCCGGGGGCAGAGGCAGAGGCAGACGCAGAGCCCAAGGTCGAGCCGGGAGCGAAGCCTGAGGCCACGTCGGGGACAGGATCGGAGGCCGAGGCGCCGTCCTCCCCCTCCTCCGCGCTCGTACTACGGGAGCGCGGAACCGGTGCGCCGCCCGAACCGCCACCGGCCCCCTCCCCCAACCCCGACCCGTCCTCCCCGTCCCCGTTTGAGCGCCTGCGCCCCACCCGCGTAGGCGTCGTCCTCGGCTGTCTGCTGATCGCCGCGCTCATCCTGTACTGGGTGCCGGCGTTCGGCCTCGGCGAGCGCGACCTCGACCGGATGGGTGGGCTCGGCCTGATCTCCATCCTGCCCGTGCCCACGCTGGCCGGAGCCGCCCTGCTGGTCACGGTGTTCGCCTCGCTGCTCTGGCGGAATCGTGAGCACCGAGGGCTGCTCCTGGTCACCCTGCTGGCCACCGTGGTGTCGCTGCACGCGCTGCCAGCGGTGATCGAGACGGAGCCGCGGTTCGCGACGGCCTACCAGCACCTCGGGTTCCTGGAGTACATCGACCGGACCGGCTCGGCCGTGCCCGACCTGGACGCGCGCTGGAGCTGGCCGGGCTTCTTCGCGGCCGCCGCGTTCGTCGCGCAGGCCTGCGGAGTGAACGACCTCACCGAGGTCATCCGCTGGTGGCCGACGGCCATGCAACTCCTCTATCTGGCCCCGATGTTCCTGCTCGTACGCCATATGCGGGCGAGCTGGCGCGCCAAATGGACCGGCGTATGGATCTTCGTGCTCAGCGGCTGGGTCGGCCAGGACTACTTCTCCCCGCAGGGCTTCACCTACCTGCTCTACATCGTCTTCGTGGCAATCCTGCTCGTCTGGTTCCGGGCGCCGCGTGTGCTG
Source organism: Streptomyces sp. NBC_00286 (assembly GCF_036173125.1). NCBI lineage: Bacteria > Bacillati > Actinomycetota > Actinomycetes > Kitasatosporales > Streptomycetaceae > Streptomyces > Streptomyces sp. NBC_00286. The sequence goes on along the minus strand of NZ_CP108054.1, from coordinate 8,257,254 downwards.
TGGACCAAGCGGCGGCCCGGCGAGCTGGAGGTCGAGCCGACCGACCGGCGCCAACGGGCCGTACTGCTCATGGTGTTGATCGGCCTGTTCGCGGCGACGGTCCCCTCCCACCAGCTCACCCCGTTCGTGATGCTGGGCGTTCTCACGGTTCTCGTCGTGGTGGGCCGCTCCGAACTGCGCGGACTGCCCGTCCTGTTCGCCGTGATGGTCGCCGTCTGGGTGGGCTTCCTCGCCGAGCCGTACTGGCGGGGACACTTCGACGAGCTGTTCGGCGGGATCGGTGGCGTCGGCGGCAATGTGTCCTCGTCGGTCTCCGGCCGTATCGAGGGCGGCAGTTCGACCCACCAACTGGTGCTGTACGCGCGCGTGGCGCTCGCCGGCTCGGTGATGGCCCTGGCCTGCTGGGGCTGGTGGCGGCGCCGCGACCACAAGTACCGCGAACGCTCGCTGCTCGTCCTCACCTTCGTGCCGTTCCTGGGCTTCGGCATGCAGTCGTACGGCGGCGAAATGGCGCTGCGCGTCTTCATGTTCGCCCTGCCCGGCGCGGCCCTGCTCGCCGCACTCGCCCTCTTCCCGCGCACCGGCGTCACCGCGAAGGAACGCGAGCGCGACCAGTTCAGCCTCGCCCCCCTCGCCGCCCTGATGGCGGGACTCGTCCTGGTCGGCGGCTTCCTGGTGGCCCGCTGGGGCAACGAGCCCTTCGAGCGGGTCCGGCCGGGCGAGATCGCGGCCATGGAGTACGTGTACGAGCACGACAAGCCGACCGCGCGGCTGCTGTGGCTGAGCGACGACCCGGTCAACACGGTGACGCCCGCGATGCCCTGGGGCTCGAAGGACATGGAGCGGGTGGAGTACGTTCCGACGCTCGCACCGCCCGATCCCGTGCTGGTGTCCGGCCTGGTCAAGTCGCTCAAGGACGCGGGCCCGAACTCGTACCTCATGATCAACCGCAGCCAGGTGATCTCGCTCCAGATGGACGTGGGCTACTCGGCGAGCTGGGACACCCGCCTCATCCGCAACCTCGACGAACGCAAGGAACTGCGGAAGGTCTACGTCAACAAGGACGCGACCATCTACGCGATGCGCGAGAAGCCGGACGGCAGCGCCCCGAAGGCCGATCCCGGCCCGATCGGCCCCCAGGTGACCTGGACACCGTGGTCGGTCGTGGGCGGACTCGCGGCGATCGCGCTGCTCCTGCTGCTGACGACACGCGAGGTGGTCCGGGTGGCCGTCCGGCCGAGCGTGCGCCAACTGGAGTGGTTGCAGAGCACCTTCTGGTTCTCACTGCCACTGCTGGCGGTGCTGCTGGCTTCGCTGGTGCAGCGGTTCCTGACGATGGCGTAGGCGTAGGCGTAGACGTAGGAGACGGGGCGTGAAGTGGCTCAGCGGGTCAGCCACTTCACCTCGTACGCCCCCAGGTCGAACCGCTCGCCGTCGACCTCGGTACTGATCTTCCGGTCCAGGGTGTTAACCACGAGAACCGCCTTGTCATCGGCGAGAACCCGTACGTCCGGCGCGCTGCCGGCGGCGACGGACACCTGCTCGTACTTCGTGCCCGGCGGGAACTCCCTGTTGAAGCGGGAGACGAGGTCGAGCATCGGCAGGGGCTTGCCGCCGTCGGCGCTGTCGGTGGGCGTCCACAGGCAGCCGGCGCAGCCGGAGCCCTTCTCCTTCTCGGGGTTCCAGTAGAAGGCGGAGGTGGCGCCACCGCGGGCCATCGCGATCATTCCGGAGGCCTGGACGGCGCCTCGGCGGGCCTCGGACCAGTCGTCCCGCTCGTCGTCGGCGTCGGACGGCTCGACGTAGTACTCGGCCCACCACAGCGGCAGTTCGCCGGTCCGCTCGCGCACCCAGCGGCTGACGGCCGTGAACTTCTCGGTGGCGGCGAACTCGTCGGGCAGCAGCTCGTCGTCCTTGGTGTAGCTGGAGCCGTCCACGACGACGAAGTCCGCGCCCGCCTTGTTCTTGTTCCAGTAGTCGAAGGCGTCGAGCACCCGCTGGTCCATGGCGCCCCACGAGCCCTTCAGCGTCGGCGAGGCGTCTTCCTTCTGGCGCGGGTCGAGGCTGTCCATCACCAGATACGGCCCGCCGACCTGGATCTCTTCATTGACAGCCTTGAGCGCCTTGTAGACCTGGTTGTAGAGCTCGGTGTAGCCCTCGTAGTCCCAGCGGGCCTCTGCGTCGTTCCAGAAGCCCTTGAACTCGTTCCAGACGATGAAGTGGCGTACGTCCGGATAGCGCTTGGCGACGGTCGCGGCGAGCGCGGCGTAGTCGTCGAAGTGCTCGGGGCGCGGGGCGGTCTCCAGGGCCTCCTGGCTCCAATTGGTGTTGTCCGTACCGGACTTGCCACCCTTCATCCAGTCCGGGGCGCAGCACAGGGTGACCACCGGGGTGCCGCCCGACTCCCGGACGAAGTCGATCCGCCGGTCCATGTCCTCGAAGTCGTAACGCCCCTTGACCGGCTCGGGATTGTCCGCACCCCAGCCCATGATGTGCTGGATCTGCGGCAACGGCTGCTCACCGAGCCGCTCCGCCACCCGCCGCGTGGCGGAGCCACTGCCCTCGTCGGCGCTGAACTGGGTGTGGGTGAAGCCCCATCCGACGTCCGGCCGCGTCTCCCCGGGAGGAGTGGCGGGCGTGCCGTGCACCTTGTCGCCGTCACGGGTCGTACCGGCGGCGCTCCCGCCGTCCCCGGGCAACGTGTTGATCAAGGTCAGTACCAGGGCCAGAGCCGCCGCGCCCACACCGAGCAGCGCGGTGAGCCGCCACCGCCGTGCCCCCGAATTCCACCCATGACGTCCCATCAAGGACAACAGTAATGGCGGGGGTGGGTGGTTGGGATGGGTTCGAGTGCACAGCCTGGTAACAGGACGGAGGGGATACACGGAGGTCGGCGCACACCGGACACTCGGGGTCCTCCACGGAAACCGGGTGCATGGGACGCGCACGTGACGGATCATGGCGGCATGTCTGCGAACCCACACGACGCATTGCCGATCCGGCTCAACGTCGACGACAGCGACTCCCCGTCGGACGTCGTCGACGCGCTGTTCCTCGGCCGCTTCGCGACGGGCGAGCAGCCGCACGCGCACGCGGCGAACATCGACCGCGTACGGTCCGGGGCGACGCTGATGCCGCCGGGCGCCAAGGTGTTGCGGTCCGCCCGCGACGACGACCGCAGCGCGACGCTCGCCGAGGGCGACGGCTGGACGGTGCTCATCTCGCGCTGGAACCGCGGCGCGGATGTCACGGTCACCGCGACCAGCGAGGAGCTGGCCGCCAAGGTGCTCGGCCAGGCCACGGACGGCGCGGAGGACGAACCCGAGCCGCAGCCGGAGAACGTGACGATGGGCTTCTGGTACGTCTCGCCGAGGCGCGGCCCGCACCGTACGACCCGGCAGATCTCGGCGGGTACGTGGGAGGAGATCCGCCCGAACTACACGGCACCGGTCGCCGACGCGATGGACCACCTGATGAAGACGACCCCGGAGGACATCGCGGGCCGTCTGCTCCTGCTGCACGGCCCGCCCGGTACGGGCAAGACGTCGGCGCTACGCACCCTGGCCCGCTCCTGGCGCGACTGGTGCCAGGTCGACTGCGTGCTCGACCCGGAGCGCCTCTTCTCCGACGTCGGCTACCTGATGGACATCGCGATCGGCGAGGACGACGGCACCGCCAAGGGCCGCTGGCGGCTTCTGCTGCTGGAGGACTGCGACGAACTGATCCGCGGCGAGGCCAAGCACACCGCCGGTCAGGCGCTGTCGCGCCTGCTCAACCTCACGGACGGCCTGCTCGGCCAGGGCCGCAACGTCCTGGTCGGCGTGACGACGAACGAGGACCTGGAGCGCCTCCACCCCGCCGTCGTCCGCCCCGGCCGCTGCCTGGCCCGTATCGAGGTCGGCCCGCTGACGCACCGCGAGTCGGTGAACTGGCTGGGCACGGAGGAGGGCATCGGCCGCGAGGGGGCGACGCTGGCCGAGCTGTACGCCCTGCGCCGGGGCACGTCGCCGACGTCGGTGCCGGGGGCGCGGGAGGGTGCGGACGCGGGGCTGTACTTGTAGGCCACGCTGAGCCTTCCCGGCTGGTGCTTTGATGGGGTTATGACCCTGTTCGTGGGTACGTCCGGCTGGCAGTACAAGGACTGGCGGGGAGTCCTGTACCCGGCCGGGCTGCCTACGCGGCTCTGGCTGGAGGAATACGCGGCGCGGTTCGCCACGGTCGAGATCAACAACGCCTTCTACCGGCTGCCGTCGCGGGAGACCTTCGAGTCCTGGCGGGATCGCACGCCACCGGACTTCGTCATCGCCGTCAAAGCGAGCCGCTTTCTGACTCACATCAAGCGCCTGCGCGACCCCGAGGAACCGGTACACCGCCTGATGACCCACGCCGCCGGCCTGGGCGACCGCCTGGGCCCGGTCCTCCTCCAGCTCCCACCCACGCTGCGCGCCGACCCCGCGCTCCTCGACACCTGCCTGTCCTGCTTCCCGGCCGGCACCCGCGTCGCGGTGGAGCCCCGCCACGACTCCTGGTGGATGCCCGAGGTACGCGCCGTCCTGGAGTCCCGGCACGCCGCCCTCGTCTGGGCCGACGTCCTCTCCCGCCCCGTAACCCCGCTGTGGCGCACAGCGGACTGGGGCTACCTGCGCTTCCACGTGGGCCGCGCCCACCACTGGCCCCACTACGGCCGCCAGTCCCTGTCCACCTGGACCCACCGCATCGCGGCCACGTGGCCCGACGACCAGCACGTCTACGTCTACTTCAACAACGACCCCCATGCGGCAGCGGTCCAGGACGCGCTGCTCTTCGCCAGAGTGGCGAGGGCGGCCGGCCTGACGGTGACGCGCACACCGCGCCAGCTGAGCGCCCCATAGGGGCGCCTGCCAAGGGGTGGGGGTGACAAGTCGTGCCTCGGCTGCGGGTGCGTCGCGGTTGGGCGGTTCCTCCCCCAGCCCCGCCCCTTCCCGGCTGAATCAATTTGCGGCTCCGCCGCGTGGGGGGGGGCGCCTACTGCGGATGGACGGGTTTTGTTCCCCAGCCCCGCCCCTTCCCGAAACTGGGGGCTCCGCCCCCAGACCCCTCTGCCTCCGGCGGGGTGGGCGCCTTCGGCAGGTGGGTGGGTTTGTTGGGTGGGTGGGGTGCCTACCGGGGTGGGGGTGACAGTCGTGTCGCGGCTGCGGGTGCGTTGTGGCTGGTCGCGCAGTTCCCCGCGCCCCGAAAAACCTGCGACTGCCCGCCCCCCGAAGAACAAGCGAACCGAAATGGCCCCAGCCCCGGAAGGGGCCCGCGCCCCGAACCCGCCCGCGCGGCATAACCAGCGCCCGGAGGGAGCCCGCACCCCGACGAAACCGGCACTCTCCCTCCGGGGGGAGGGGACGTGGGCCGGTGCGTCCTATGCCCGTCGCTTAGCTTCGGTCTGGGCACAGCTACGCCCTGTGTCAGCACGGGGCCGTATGCCCTGTTGGCGACGGGCTGACGCACCGGACCGCGGCCCCGCACCCACCACGCACCCAAGGGGCGCGGGGAACTGCGCGACCAGCCACGACGGCGCCGCAGCCGCCCCACCGCCGGAGGCACCCCGCGGGGAACTGCGCGACCAGCCACAACGGCGCCGCAGCCGACAACGCACCCACCCGCCCAACCGCCGGAGGCACCCGCACGGCTGCGCGACCAGCCACAGTCAACCCGCAGCCGAAAACGCACCCAACCGCCGGAGGCACCCCGCGGGGAACTGCGCGAGCAACCACAACGCACCGTCAGCCGCCCAACCGCCGGAGGCACCCGGCGCGGCCGCGCGACCAGCCACAACGCACCCGCAGCCAGCAACTACCCCTGGTCCCCATAAACCGCCCGCACCGCATCCCGCACGGCATCAACCGCCGCCCCCTCATCAAGCCCCAGCCGGCGGACACGCTCGGCGTAAGCTCGAGCAGCGGACGCCGCCCCCCTCTCAGCCGCCGAACCCGCGGACGCGACAAACGTTCCGTTGCGACCCCGCGTCTCAATCACCCCGTCCGACTCAAGCGCCCGATAGGCCTTGGCCACCGTGTTCGCCGCGAGCCCCAGCGATTCGGCCAGCCCCCGCACGGTCGGCAGCCGATACCCCACCGGCAGCACCCCAGCCCGAGCCTGCTCGGAAATCTGAGAGCGCACCTGTTCAAACGGGGGAACCCCCGCACCGTCATCGATGTCGATCTTCAACGTCACAAACCGATTGTCCCCCAGCCCCCTCTCCCTCCACCCCACAAAAATCAGAGGCACCCGAACCCCACCCCCACGTAGCGTCAGCAACATGACAGTGATCGTCCGCGACTTCCGTCCGGCAGACGCCGAGAGCTTCGCCCGGATCCGGCACCTGGCGCTTCCCTTCATGCTCTCCACCGCCGAGTCCGTCACCTACGACGTCGCGAACATGCATCCTGACGCCCACTTCCAGCCGCTGGTCGCCGAGAGGGACGGTGAACCCATCGGCACGGCCCAGGTCGGCTTCGCGCACGACAGCCCGCAGCCGGGTCAGGGCTACCTGAACGTGTACGTGCACCCGGACCGCCAGGGCCGCGGCGCGGGCTCCCTGCTCGTGAAGACCGCCGAGGAACGCCTCGCCGGCCTGAACGCGACGAAGCTCTTCTCCTGGGTCCTGGACAAGCCCGCTAACCGCACCTTCGCCGAGAAGCGCGGTTACCACGCAAGCCGCTCCGCGCACTTCCTGCGCCTGGATCTGGCGAACGGCGCCCTGCCACCGCTCCAGGAGCCGCCCGCGGGTGTCGAACTGCGCCAGGCCGCGGACTTCGCGGACGACCCGCGCCCGCTGTTCGACCTGGACGCGGAGGCGTCCGGGGACGAACCGAGCGACATCGACTACGAGTTCACGAACTACGAGGCATGGTTGAAAGAGACCTGGCAACACCCTCTCTTCAGCCACGAGCTGACCTCGATCGCGCTCGTTGACGGCCGCCCGGCCGCGTTCAGCGCCGCGCGCACCGACGGTGGCACCCGCTACGGCACCGTGAACACGGGCACGGTCCGTGCTCACCGCGGCCGCGGCCTGGCCAAGCTCGCCAAGAACGACTCCCTGCACCGGGCCCGAGCCGCCGGCTACACGGAGGCATTCACGGGCAACGACACCGGCAACGGCCCGATGCTCGCGATCAACAAGTGGTTCGGCTACGAGATCTGCGCCACGGAGGTGCGCTATATCCGCGAACTCGGCTGATGCCGCACACCGGTTGGACATCGTCCTGGTCAAGGCGGGCCGCACGAAGATCCGCTACCCCGCCGAACTACTCGCCGACGACGGCACAAGGATCACCGTCCGCGCCCCCTGGGCCGGCGACGTAGCCCGCGACTTCGGCTTCGTACGGTTCGAGTCCGGCGACATCTTCACCGAGTACTACTGGCGCGACCGCTGGTATGCGGTGAAGGAGGTCCGCGATTCCACAGGCACCCTCAAAGGCTGGTACACCGACATCACCCGCCCGGCCGTCCTCTCCGGCACCGAACTAGTCGTAGAGGACCTCGACCTGGACCTCTGGCGCTCCGCGGACGGCAGAACGGTACTCCGCCTGGACGAGGACGAATTCGCAGCCAGCGGTCTACCCCAGACCGACCCCGACGCCGCATCCGCCGCCATGTCCGCACTGGACGAACTGGAACTCCTAGCCCGCGAGGGCGACTTCGAGGCACTCCTGGCTTGACCGGCGCCAGCGACAACGCAGATCAACGCAGATCTCAGACCACCCCCACCACCGCATACCGCTCGTCCTCCACCTCCCGCCCCCACAACAACGCCTCCTCCGACAGCCGCTCCACCCGGACGTCCCGCATCAGCGGCGTCAGTAGCGCGGTCAGCCGGTCGGCGGATATCCCCACCCGGCCCCCCGGTCCCACCGTCCCCCACAACCCCTCTATCAACACGAGCCGTCCGCCAGGGCGCAGCAACCCCCGCCAGTGCCGCAAGGCACGCTCGGGATCGGGCAACGCCCACAGCACGTGTCGTACGAGCACGACGTCGAAGCGCTGCTCGCCGACCGGCGGAGCCGCCGCGTCGCCCACGAGGAAGACCGCGTCGCGGCCGGCCAGCTTGGCACGGGCGAGGTCGACCATGCGGGGCGAGAGGTCGACGCCGGTGACCCGGTGGCGCTGTTCGGAGGCGAGGAGGGACAGGCTGCCGGTGCCGCAGCCGAGGTCCAGTACGTCGGACGGGCCGCGGGGCAGCCAGCCGCGGAGCCGGGCGGCCCAGGCCTCGCGCACGGCGGGGTCGCGCAGCCCGTGGTCGGGCTCGTCGTCGAAGGTGGTGGACTCGGCGTCCCAGTCGACGTCGGTCCATGTCTCGCGCTCACTGTTGGTCGCCATGTGCCCAGAGTGACACCCGGCACTGACAATGCCGGGGCCGAGCGTGACAACCGCCACTGAAACCGCAGGCCAGTGGGTGACCGCCGCCACAGACAGGCGGCCCTCGATGAGTCACGCTCCCCGGAACGGTCTACCCATACAACCGCGATACCCGGTAGACCCAAGGAGGCAGTCATGCGTCGTGTGACCCTGCAGAAGCCCCTCAGGAAGTCGGACTCCCGCCGTGTCCGGGACGAGGCCGACGAACGCACCGCCGAGCGCCCAGAAGTCCGTAAAGACATCCAACGCACCTGGTGGCCGGACGGCTGACCCACCCGGCCACCAGGTCTCCAAGGCTGAAGCCGCCCTGAACCGGCTGAGAACCCTCAGGGCGCCAGCCGCTTGCGGTAGTGGAGCCGGTCGTACGGCCCCTCCGCGCGGCGTTCCATGAGCTCGTAGCCGTATCTCGGGTACAGCTTCTGGTTCTCCCACATCATCGCGTTCGTACAGAGCCGAACCTCGGCCAGTCCCAGCGCACGCGCGCGTGCGTCCACGAATGCGAGCAGCCGTCGCCCGATGCCCTGCCCGTGGGCGTCGGGGTGGACGGCGATGGTGTCGAGGTACAGGTGGTCCTCGTGGGCCTCCAGAACGAGGAGGCCCACCATCGGTTCCCCGGTGACGTACACCCGCCCCGCCGCGATGTTCGCCGCATGGTCGGCCTCCATCGGCACGGGCACCAGCCCGATGCGCTCGATGTAGGGCTGGAACGCCGCGTCGATCACGGCCTTCACGGCGGGCTCGTCACCGGCTTCGGCGAGGCGGATGTCGTCAGTCGTGCCTGCGGTCATAGCCACGTCATACCTGCGGTCATGGCTACGTCATACCTGCGGTCGCCGGCCGGTCACACCTCGGACGGGGTCTCGGTCTTGCCGTCAGAGGTCAGGGCTTTCGCCTCGGACGCCTCGGATGCCTCGGATGCCTCGGATGCCTCGGATGCCTCGGATGCCTCGGATGCCTCGGATGCCTCGGATGCCTCGAGCGACCTGTTGCGGCGGACGGACGAGAGGAAGGATGCCGCGATCAGGAAGACACCGACCAGGCCGGTGATGATCTCGCTGATCTGGTGCTGGATGGTGATGAGCAGGATCGTGGCGAGGGCGCCGATGGCGTAGTGGGCGCCGTGCTCCAGGTAGACGTAGTCGTCCAGGGTGCCCTGGCGGACCAGGTAGACCGTCAGTGAGCGGACATACATGGCGCCGATGCCCAGGCCGAGCGCCATCCAGAAGATGTGGTTGGTGATGGCGAAGGCGCCGATCACGCCGTCGAAGGAGAAGGACGCGTCCAGGACCTCGAGGTACAGGAAGAGGAAGAACGCGGCCTTGCCGGCGAGACCGACCGCCGAGACCGGCTTGCCCTCGGCTCTCGCCTTCTCCTCTTCCTCGTGTTCGTGCTCCTCTTCTTCTTCGAGCTTGTCCTCGAAGTATCCGGACAGGCCGCCCACGACCAGATAGGTGATCAGACCGGCGACGCCGGAGAGCAGGACCGTGGCCGCCTTGTCCGCATGGCCCGTGCTGACATGCGCGTGGGTGGCGAAGGTCATCGCGGTCACCAGCAGAACGATGAGTGCGACGCACGCGGACAGCATGTCGATCTTGCCGAGCTTGGCGAGCGGGCGTTCCAGCCAGGCGAGCCACTTGATGTCCCGGTCCTCGAAGACGAAGTCGAGGAAGATCATCAGCAGGAACATGCCGCCGAAGGCCGCGATCGCAGGGTGGGCGTCGGTGACCAGGTCCTCGTATCGGCCCGGATCCTCGATGGCGAGCTGCACCGCCTCGATGGGGCCGACTTGGGCGCTGATGGCGACGATCACGACCGGGAAGACCAGCCGCATACCGAACACCGCGACCAGGATGCCGATGGTGAGGAAGATCCGCTGCCAGAAGGCATTCATCTTCTTCAGGATTCCGGCATTGACGACCGCGTTGTCGAAGGACAGCGAGATCTCGAGGATCGACAGGATCAGTACGATCCCGAAGGCCTCCCAGCCCCACTGCCACGCGGCGAAGGCAAGGCCGGCCGCCGTGACGGCGAACGACCAGCCGAACGTCCTCAGGATCATCTACTGCGCCGCCTTCACCGCGAGGACCGGGCACTCGGCGCCCAGCAGGATCTGCTGCGCCTGGGAGCCCATGATCAGCTTGCCGACCGCGCTGCGCCGCCGGAGACCGATCACCACGAGGGACACATCGGCCTGCTCCGCCAGTTCGATGATCTCGTCGGCGGCGTCGCCTGCGCCGAGCAGCTGGCGGATGTCGAACTCGATCCCCAGCGCGGCCAGGTCCTCGCGGACATGGGCCAGATCCGGCGCTTGCGCGAAGCGCGGGTCGACCAGGGCATCACCGCGCGAGGTGTTCACCACCAGCAGCTTCTCGCCGCGCAGGCGGGCCTCGTCGATCCCCGCGCGCAGCGCGGCCTCACCCTCGGGTGAGGGTACGTATCCGACCAGTACGGTCATGTCTGCTCTTCCTCCCAGGCACTCTCAGGACTCTCAGCCGCTCTCAGGCACTTCGCTCACGCAGGGGACGTACGACGAACCTCCGGATCAGCGGCCAGACGAGCACCAGCAGGATCGCCGTGTAGACCACGTAGGACACCGGTCCGCCCACCAGCCCGGACAGTTCGCCTCCCGACAGTTGCAGGGAGCGCCGTCCCTGCAGTTCGGCTCGCGGGCCGAGGATGACGCCGACGATCAGCGGCAGCACCGGCAGGCCGAACCGTCGCATCGCGAACCCGAGGAGCCCCAGCGCCAGCAGCACGAACAGGTCCAGGGGCTGGGCGTTGACGGCGTACGCACCCATCGACGCGAAGAACAGGATTCCCGCGTACAGATAGGGGCGCGGAATCTGCAGCAGCTTCGCCCAGGCGGGCGCGAGCGGCAGGTTCAACAGGAGCAGGAGCAGGTTGCCGATGAACAGGCTGGCGATCAGCACCCAGACGAGGCTCGCCTCACGGTCGAACAGCAGCGGCCCGGGCTGGATGCCGTACCCCTGGAACGCCGCCAGCATGACCGCGGCCGTCGCGTTCGTCGGCAGGCCGAGGGCCAGCATCGGGACCAGGGTGCCCGCCGCGGAGGCGTTGTTCGCCGCCTCCGGACCGGCCACACCCTCGATGGCGCCCTTGCCGAACTCCTCGGGGTGCTTGGTCAGCCGCTTCTCCGTCGCGTACGACAGGAAGGTCGGGATCTCCGCACCGCCTGCCGGGAGCGCACCGAACGGGAAACCGTACGCCGTGCCCCGCAGCCAGGGCTTCCACGACCGCTTCCAGTCCTTCTTGCCCATCCACGGCCTGCCGACCGGGATGATCTCGGCGGGCCTGCGCCGCAGATGCGCGGCCACCCACAGCGCCTCGCCGACGGCGAAGATTCCGACGGCCACGACGACCACGTCGATCCCGTCCGCGAGCTGGGGGACGCCCAGGGTGAGCCGTTGCTGTCCGGACACCGCGTCGATGCCGACCATGCCGATGGTCAGGCCCAGCAGCAGCGAGATCAGGCCCCGGACGCGGGACGAGCCCAGCACCGACGTGACCGCGATGAAGGAGAGCAGCATCAGGGCGAAGTAGTCCGGCGCGCCCAGACTGACCGCGAAGTCCACCACGATCGGGGTGACCAGCACCAGCAGCAGGGTGCCGATCGTGCCCGCCACGAAGGAACCGATCGCGGCGGTGGCGAGCGCCTGCGCGGCCCGGCCGGCCTTGGCCATCTTGTTGCCCTCGATGGCCGTCACCACCGAGGACGACTCGCCGGGGGTGTTCAGCAGGATGGAGGTGGTCGAGCCGCCGTACATGCCGCCGTAGAAGATGCCCGCGAACATGATGAACGCCTGCACCGGCTCCATGCCGTAGGTGATCGGCAGCAGCAGGGCCACCGTCATCGCCGGGCCGATGCCCGGCAGCACGCCCACAGCGGTGCCGACGAGGACGCCGATCAGCGCCAGCAGCAGGTTCATCGGGTCCATGACGTCCGCGAAGCCCTGCATGAGGTTGTTCAGGTTATCCATCACAGGATCCCTTGCAGCACACCGGCCGGGAGGTTGACGCCGAGCCCGATCGCGAAGGCGTAGAACGTGGTGAGCGACAGCGTCACCGCGATCAGCAGATTGCGGACGTAGTGCCGGTTCCCGAGGGCGAAGGCGGTGCCCCAGAAGAGCAGCGTGCCGCTGATCACCCAGCCGAGCGGTTCGATCAGCACCGCGTTCACCACGAAAGCGGCGATCAGCATCAGTACGGTGCGCCAGTCGCTGCCCGTGGTCAGGTCGACGTCCTCGCCGGCCTCCGGCTCACCGTGGCCGCCCCGGGCCACGTCGACCGCGTACACCACCGCGACCACCAGGAGCAGCACACCCAGGAGCACCGGCACCGTGCGCGGCCCGACCGGGTCGGTGCTGTTGGTGACGTGCGCTATCCCGAGCCCGTCCACGATGACGGCCGTGCCCAGCAGGGCGAGGAACGCGCACACTCCGTACTGTGCGCGGTCCCCACCCCGGGGCGGACGGGCGTCGTCCACGCTCCGTTCGTTCAGCTCGGAGCTCATGCCAGGCCGAGCTCTGCCAGCAGGTCGGCGACGGCCTTGTCCTGCTCCTTCAGGTAGGTGCCGAACTCGTCACCGGTGGTGAAGGCGTCCGTCCAGCCGCGCTTGGTCAGCTCGGCCTTCCACTGCTCCGAGTCGTGCATCTTGGTCAGGGAGTCGATCCAGGTCTTCTTCTGCTCGTCGGTGATCCCCGGAGGGGCGACGATGCCGCGCCAGTTGGTGAAGACCAGGTCGATCCCGGAGTCCTTGAGGGTGGGGGCGTCCTTCACCGCGTCGATCGGCTTCTCGCTGGTCACCGCCAGCACCCGCACCTGTCCCGCCTCGATCTGGTCGAGGAACTCGCCGAATCCACTGGCCCCGAAGGCGATCTTGTTGCCGAGGATGGCGGGCAGCAGCTCACCGCCGCCGTCGTACCCGACGTAGTTGACGTCCTTCGGTTCGATGCCGACGGTCTTCGCCAACTGCATCGGAAGCAGATGGTCCGGGCCGCCCGGCGAGGAGCCACCGCCCACGGCCACCTTCTTGGGGTCCTTCTTCCACGCGGCGACAAGGTCGTCGATCGTCTTGTACGGGGAGTCCTTCGACACGACGATCGCGCCGGCCTCCTCGATCAGCCTGGCGATCGGCGTGGTGTCGGTCAGCGTCGCCTTCGACTTCGAGGTGTACGAGGCGCCGACGACTCCCAGCCCCATCTGCATGGCCAGCTTGCCGTTGCCCTTCTCGTTCACCAGGCGCTGCAGGCCCACGGTGCCGCCGGCGCCGGGCAGGTTGTACACCTGGACACTGGAGGCCACCTTCGTGTCCTGCATCACCTGGGCGGCGGTCCTGGCGGTCGTGTCATACCCTCCACCAGGGGTGTTGGGCACCATGAGGCGCAGACCTGTGACGGGCTTGTCGGCCGCGCCCGCACTCCCCGATTCCTCCTTGTCCGCGGTGGCACCGCAGGCACTGGCAGCGAGCATCGACACGGTGGCAAGAGCGCCGAGAAGTGCGGCTCTGCGAGTTCTCATGGCTCATCTCTTTCGCTTGGGCGGGTCCGGCGCCATGATTGTGCGGTTCCTCGGACAGCCCGTCTCCCTTGTGTGAGCATTGAAGGTTGAGTTCATAGTGGTCGTGACGTCCCGCCGCCATACGCTCGCCGGTGAGCTGCTGGTATTGCAGCTCGTCGGCGTCGTGGTCGTGCTCGTCGCGGTCGCCGCCGTCTCGCTGTCGCAGTCGAAGGCGACGTTCGACCGGGTCGAGGGCCGCCGGGTGACCGCCCTCGCCGAGGAACTGGCCGGAAACCCACTCATGCGCAGCCAGCTCGTCCGTCCCGCACCCGCCGAGACCCTCGCACCGCTGCTCCAGACCAAGCTCACCCCGGCGAACGTCACTTCCGTCACGGTCGCCGACGCCCACGGCCGGATCGTCGCGGCCACCAATCCCACGCTGGTGGGGACGCGGCTGCCGGTCGACGGGCCGAGCGTGTCGCAGGCGCGCGGCTGGTCGGGGGAGCTGCCGGTGGACGGGGTCCGCGAGCTGGTGGCCCAAGTCCCGGTACTCGGCGAGAAAAAGCCCGACGTCGGCAAGCATCTCGGCACGGTCATGGTCGGACGGGCCTCGCCGACGGTCTGGCAGCGTCTGAGCGGCGCCTCGTCGTATCTGCTGACCTACCTCGGCATCGCGAGCGTGCTCGGGGTGGCCGGGTCCTGGCTGCTGGCCCGGCGGATCAAGCGCCAGACCCTCGGCCTCGAACCCCGCGAGATCGCCGGTCTCGCCGAGCACCGCGAGGCGATGCTGTTCGGTATCGCCGAGGGCGTGGTCGCGCTCGACCCGCAGCTACGGATCACCCTGGTCAACGAGGTCGGCCGCAGACTGCTCGAGCTTCCCGAGGACTGCGTCGGAATGAGCCTGGGCGATCTGGGGATCGCGGGCAGGCTGTACGACGTACTGGCCGGGACCGGCGGTGAGCACGGCACCGAGCACAGTCAAGCCGGTGAGCACGGCGCCGAACACGCCACCGAGCGGCGCGACGAGGTGGTCGTACGCCGGGGCCGGGTGCTGGTGATGAACCGGATGGACGTCACCAAGGACGGCCGTCGGCTGGGCTCGGTGACAACCCTTCGGGACCGTACGGAACTGGCCCAACTCGAACGCGAACTGGGCTCGTTCCGCAGCAGCACCGAACTGCTTCGAGCGCAGGCCCACGAGTTCTCCAACCAGCTGCACACCATCTCCGGACTCATCCAGATCGGCGAGCACGACGAGGTCGTACGTTACGTCCGTGCCCTGCGGAAGCACCGTGAGTCGCTCGATCTGACCCTCACCAGCCGGGTCCGCGACCGGGCCGTCGCCGCGCTGCTCATGGCCAAGTCCGCGCTCGCGGCGGAGCGCAAGGTCAGGCTGCGGATCTCGGAGCTCACGGCGCTGGACAGGCTGGAGCCGATGGACGCCGCGGACGTGGCGACGGTGCTCGGGAATCTCGTCGACAACGCCCTCGACGCGGCCGCGGCCTCGGGCCACGAGGACGACGCCTGGGTGGAGGTCGAGCTGCGCCAGGACGCCTCCAGCGTGGAGATCGTGGTACGCGACTCGGGCCCCGGCGTGGCTCCCGAGCTCGCGCAGGAGGTGTTCTCCCACGGCTTCACCACGAAGGCCGCACAGGGTGGCGACCGCGGTATCGGTCTGGCGCTCACCCGGCTGGTCTGCACGCGCAGAGGTGGCGAGGTGTCGGTGGCCAATACAGAGCCGGGCGCCATGTTCACGGCCCGGATGTCCGTGGGGCAGTTGACCGATCGCGAGACGGAGGGAGTCCGGTGATCGATGTACTGGTTGTCGAGGACGATTTCATGGTGGCGCGGATCCACCGCGGATTCGTCGACGGTGTCGAGGGCTTCCGTGTGGTCGGAACGGTGAACTGCGGGGAGCAGGCGCTCACCGCCGTCGCCGAGTTGCAGCCCGACTTGGTTCTCCTCGATCTCTATCTGCCCGACATGTTCGGTCTGGATGTCATTCCCCGGCTGCGGACGGCGGGCCATGACTGCGATGTGCTGGTGATCAGCGCCGCCCGCGAGGCAGAGGCCGTCCGGGGCGCCGTCCGGCAGGGCGTGGTCGACTACCTGCTGAAACCGTTCGACGCCGCCGACCTCAAGGAACGACTGGAACGTTACAGCGCCCGGCGCGGCAATCTGCACGCCGCCGTGGTAACCGGGCAGGCCGACGTGGACCGGGCACTGGGCAGGGTGGCGACGTCGGCCAAGACGCCCACACTGCCGAAGGGGATGAGCGTGGAGACCGCGGAACTGGTCGAACGCGTACTGCGCACAGCCGAAGGAACCCTGTCCGCGGCCGAGTGCGCGACCCGGGTCGGCATCTCCCGTGTCAGCGCACGCCGCTACCTCGAGTACCTCACCGTCACGGACCGGGCCGAGGTGTCGCTGCGCTACGGGCACACGGGCCGGCCCGAGCGCCGCTACCAGTGGCAGGCCTAGGGCTGGCCTGGGGCCCGTGTCGAAGGTGGCGTCTGCCCGGCGACGCCACCTTCGGCACGAGGCCTAGTTCCAGACGGAAGCGCAGGTGGTCGGCTTGGCGCGCGCCGGATCAAGGGCGTTGGCCACCTCGTGGTGGGCGACGCGACTGAAGAGGCCGAGGGCCACATGCTCGGAGAGGTCGACCGCGCACAGGTCCTGGAGCACGACATTGCGTACGTTCGGGCCGACGAGGAACTGCGAACGGTACGGCGTGACCACCTCGTCGTACTTGGTGGCGATGACCGTGTAGTCGACGCCCGGCACCGTGTCGCCACCCGCGTTGAGCTTGGCCAGGAAGGCGGAGCCGGCCGTCTGCTCGGCGAGGGACGGCGTGGACTTGGACAGCAGGTCGCCCGCGCCGGGGAAGTACGGCAGCAGGTTGGTGAGGCCGTTCAGGGTGGTGCCGTGGTTGCTGGGCCCGAGGCCGACGAGGGCCTTCACCTTGGCGGCTCCGCCGAGGAACTTCAGGTAGTAGCGGGGCATCAGTCCGCCCTGCGAGTGGCCCACGAGGTCGGTCTCGGCGGCGCCGGTCGCGGTGAGCACCTTGTCGACGTAGGCCTGGAGTTGTCCTGCCGACTTGTCGATCGGGCCTAGGCCGTGAAAGAGGGGGACGCCGGGGAGTTGGCCGTAGTCGAGCGAGAAGACGCAGTAGCCGCGCTTCTTCAGATACGGCGCGAGGGCCAGCCAGTTGTCGACGGAGTTCCCGAAGGTGCCGTGGACGAGGATGACCGGGCGGGGATGGGCGGCGGAGGGCTTGCAGGAGTAGTTGTTCCAGCCCGAACTGGGGGCGGCCTTTGCCTGTGCGGTGGCGGCGGGGGTGACGAGGACGGCGGCGGTCAGCAGCAGCGCGGCCAGATATCTGGCCACTCGCTTCCAGGGCAGCATCGAGTGATCTCCTTGCGGCTCAAGGGAGTTGCGACGACGTACGCCCTGTGACCCGGATCACGAGGATGCTGTTCACTTGTCAAGTTACGGACGAGTAGTGCAAGTGTGAAGTACGCGTCAGCAAAAACTTCCAGTGATAGCCAACGACGCGACCAGCCCTCGGTAACGACCCGTCACCAGATGGGCCTGATGGGCCCGGAGGGCGCGATACGCCCCAACCGCTCCCGCAACCCCCGCACTTCACACTCTCCGAGCAACTCCACCCACGGCCGCACGGCCTCAGCCGCCGCCTCCTCCGCGGCCCGAGTGCAGGCCCACCCCTGCTCGGTCAGCACGACCAGCCGGGCGCGCGCGTCATCGGGATGGGGCCGCCGCTCGGCGTATCCCTTGCGCACAACCTCATCGACAAGTTGACTCGCCGCCTGCTTGGTCACGCCCAGATGGGCGGCAAGTTCGGTGACCGTCGCCCCATCCGGCGCAAGCCGAGCGAAGGCGAACCCATGGGCCGGCCGAAGCCCTTCGAAGCCGCGGGCCTCGACCCCGTCATGAATGCGCTGCGTCAGCTCGCCCGCGACGGCGAGCAGGGCGGCGGACAGGGCCATGGCCTCGGAGTTCTGCACGCATGCATTGAAACACCCTTGACGGACTGGTCAAGCTGCTTGACCATAAGCCTCACGTAGTAGTCAAGCAGCTTGACCACCTATCGGCCGGAGGCCGCCATGCCCGTAGTCCGCTCGTCCGAAGCCGTGACCCACGAGATCCACGGCGCCCGCTTCATCTCGTACGCCACTCCCCGCACCGGCAGCAAAGAACTGTGCGCCTGGCGCGGCGAGATACCCGCCGGGACCAAAGCCCCCGCGCACACCGTCAACCGCGAGGAGATCTTTCACCTGCTCGAAGGCGAACTCCTCATCACCCTCGACGACCGCACCGAACGCATCGCCCCGGGCGACACCGTGATCATCAACCCGGGCGCCACCCTCCGCGTCGAGAACCCCACCGACCGGACTGCGGTCTCCTGGGTCACCACCTCGATCGGCCTGGAGGCAGAGCTGACCGACGGCAGCCGAATCACCCCGCCCTGGGCCAACTGACCGCCCCCCAAAGGCACTCACACTAAGGCCAGCGACCCCGGAATCACCGCCCGCGGCCCGAACTTCGCCCGCGCCCGGTCCGCGACCTCCTCTATGCGGCGCGCCTTCTCGTCCAGCGCGTCGAAGGTGAGCTGGTGGGAGGCCTGGTCGGCGGAAGTCAGGCCCTCGGCGCGGAGGGCGAGTGCGCGCACTCGGGCGCGTTGGAGACCGAGTGCCTCGTACATGCGGTACGCGGCGTCGGTGAGTGCCGGGGAGTGGGCGGTCGGCTCGGGGAGCGTACGGGTGCGGGTGGTCAGGGAGCGGTCGGCGTAGCGGACTGTGAGGGTGAGCGTGCGGCACACCTTTTCCAGGGCGCGCAGCCGGGCGCCTAGTTCCTCGGTGGCGGAGAGCAGGGCGCGCCGGTGCCGAGAGGGGTCCAACTCGTCGCGGGGGAAGGGCCGTTCGGCGGCAAGCGAGCGAGAGACGGCATTCGGTACCACCCGG
Organism: Streptomyces sp. NBC_00286; assembly: GCF_036173125.1. Taxonomy (NCBI): domain Bacteria; kingdom Bacillati; phylum Actinomycetota; class Actinomycetes; order Kitasatosporales; family Streptomycetaceae; genus Streptomyces; species Streptomyces sp. NBC_00286. The sequence continues at coordinate 8,238,367 of NZ_CP108054.1, read as the reverse complement.
CCGCGGTCGATGCCCTGTGCCTTCTCGCGCAGTTCGCGGCCGGTACGGGCGCTGGTGAGCCGTTGCAGGGTCGACAGCGGCGCGGCGGCGACCTTGCCGACGGTGTCGAGGCCGTACTCGCACAGGGTGCGGGCGGTGGCGGCACCGACTCCGGGAAGCGCCGCGACCGGCTGTTCACCCAGGAACTCCGCGCGGGCGCCGGCCTCTTCGGGCACCACGCGGGTCTCCCCCGGCCTGGTGCCGCGCAGCGCCATGCGGGCGAACATCGGCCCGGGCCCGGCCCCGATCGCGCACTCGACCCCGTACCAGGCGAGCGCCCGCACCCGTATCAGCGAGGCCAGTCCCACCACGTCCCGCCCGAAGTACCGCTCGGCACCCCGCAGGTCCAGCAGCGCTCCGTCCGGCGGCAGCGCCTCGATGACGGGGGTGAACTCCTCGAGCATTCCGAGGAGTTGGGGCAGGGCAGCCTCGTACTCCGGACTCAGCTGAAAACGTACGCAGAGGATGGTCATCCCGCACTCCCCGGACTCTGGTGCCACAACTTCCTTCCGCTCGCGGGCCCTTCGCCCGCCGGGCGCAGATCCGCCCACGGATGCATTTCGTATCCCGTGGGCATATGGATTCGCCGGTCGCCCGCCGAATCTCCCTCGCCCCGGGAGCCCTCGGAATCCCCCGCTTCCCCCGCTCCCCCGCCATCACCGGCAGCCCCGGGTCCCCCACTGGGCTCGGCCAGTCGCAGTGCCACCCCGTCCAGCCCCTCCTCGTACCGCAGTTCCACCAGATCGGCGAGGTTCCAGGCCGCCGAGCCGACCACGCTGAGGCTGCGCGGGCCGCGGCGCTGGACAACACCGCGTACGAGCAGGAGCCAGGAGTGGAAGACGGTGTGGGCGCAGGCGTCGTGGGAGTCGTCGAAGAAGGCGAGGTCGACAAGACCGGTGCCGTCGTCCAGCGTGCTGAAGATGACCCGCTTGCCGGAGCGGATCGGCGGGGTCTGGGTGGCCGCCTTGGCGCCCGCGACCAGGACCGTCTCGCCGTGCCGCGCCTCCCGCAGCCGGCGCGCCGTGACCACGCCCAGCTCCTCCAGGAACTCCCGGTGATCGTCCATCAGATTGCGCGAGGCGTCCATGGAGAGCACCCCCAGTTCGGCGCTGAGCTTCTCCGCGTCGTCGAGGTCGGGCAGCCCGGCGGAGGCGGTGTTCCGCCCGCCGGACAAGGGGAGTTGAGCCCCGCGCCCGCCGCGCGCGCCCCGGTGCAGTTCGGCCAGGTGCAGTTGCAGATCACGCCGGTTGGCGCCGAACGCGTCCAACGCGCCGACCTGCGCGAGCCGTTGGGAGATCGGCCTGCTCGGCCGGGCCCGCTCCCAGAAGTCGAGCAGGGAGGCGTACGGCTGCCCGTCCGCGATCCGCGCCGCCTCGGCCTCACTGATGCCGTGTACGTCGGAGAGAGCCAGCCTTACGCCCCAACGGTCCGGCAAACCCCCCTTACCGCACACCAGTTCGATACGGTGGGCGACCGCCGACCGGTTCACGTCCAACGGCAGGATCGGCACCCCACGCCGCCGCGCATCCGCGAGCAGCAGCCGCTTCGGATACATCCCGGGGTCGTGCGTGAGCAACCCGGCGTAGAAAGCGGCCGGATGATGGGCCTTCAGCCACGCCGACTGGTACGTCGGTACGGCGAAGGCGACCGCGTGCGCCTTGCAGAAGCCGTACGAGCCGAAGGCCTCGAGGATCTCCCAGGTACGGGCGATCGTCTCCGCGTCGTATCCCCGCGCGGCCGCATGCTGCGCGAACCAGGAACGGATCCGCCCCTGCGACTCGGGGTCGGAAAGGCCGCGCCGGATCTGGTCGGCCTCGTCGCGTCCGCAGCCGGTCATGAGGTGCACGATGTCGATGATCTGCTCGTGGAAGACCACGACTCCGTAGGTCTCCCGCAGCGGTTTCTCCAGGTCGGGGTGCGGATAGCGGGCCGGTGCCCGGCCGTGCCGCGCCGCGATGAACGGCCGCACCATGTCGGCGGCGACCGGCCCGGGACGGAACAGCGAGATGTCGACCACGAGATCGTGGAAGTTCGCGGGCTGCAGCCTGCCGACCAGATCCCGCTGACCCGGCGACTCGATCTGGAAGCAGCCCAACGTCTCGGTGGACCGGATGAGTTCATACGTCGCCGGGTCGCCCTCGGGCACCGCGTCCAGGTCCACGGGCACACCCGTCGCCCGCTTCACCTCCGCCACCGCGTGCGCCATCGCGGACTGCATCCGCACGCCCAGCACATCGAGCTTGAGCAGCCCGAGATCCTCGACGTCGTCCTTGTCGAACTGCGCCATCGGGAACCCCTCGCCGCTGGTCGGCATGACCGGCGTACGGGACAGGAGTGAGGCATCGGAGAGCAGCACTCCGCAGGGGTGCATGGCGACTCCGCGCGGGAGTGCGTCGAGCGCTTCGACCAGCTCCCACAGCCTGCCGTACTTGTCTTTCTCGCCCGCGAGTTCACGGAGTTCGGGCAGTTCGTCCAGGGCCGCGCGGGCGTCGCGGGCGCGGATGTGCGGGAAGGACTTGGCGATCCGGTCGATGTCGGCGGGGTCCATGGAGAGGGCGGCGCCGACGTCGCGGATGGCGTGCCGTACGCGATAGGTCTCGGGCATGGCGACGGTGGCGACACGCTCGGTGCCGAACCGGTCGATGATCGCGCGATAGACCTCAAGCCGACGCGCGGACTCCACGTCGATGTCGATGTCGGGCAGGACCGCCCGGCGCTTGGACAGGAACCGCTCCATCAGCAGCCCGTGTTCGACGGGATCCGCATGCGCGATACCGAGGAGGTGGTTGACGAGCGATCCGGCACCGGAGCCGCGCGCGGCCACCCGGATACCCATCTTCCGTACGTCGTCCACGACTTGAGCGACCGTCAGGAAGTAGGTGGCAAAGTGGTGGTGGGCGATGATGTCCAGTTCCCGGTGCATGCGCTCCCAGTACACGCGCCGTGAGTCATAGCCGCGCAGCACCATGCCCGCCGCCGCGCGCGAGGCCAGCACGCGCTGCGCGGTGCGGCGGTCGGCGCCGACGAGATGCGGCTCGGGGAAGTGGACGGCGCCGATGCCGAGGTCGTCCTCGGGGTCGACGAGGCATTCCTCGGCCGTGGCCCGGGTCTGTTCCAGCAGGTGGTGCGCGGCGTCGCGGCGGTATCCCGCGGCCTCCACGATCCGTTCGGCGAGGCCGTGCATGGCGCCCGCGTCCTTGAGCCAGGCCTCGCCGCTGTCCAGCTTGCGGGGGTCGACGGGTACGAGGCGGCGGGCGGCGTCCAGTACGTCGGCGACGGGGCCCATGCCCGGGTCGGCGTACCGGACGGCGTTGCTGAGCACCGGGCGCACCCGCTGCTCTGCGGCGAAGCCGACGGTGCGGGCGGCCAGGCGCAGCGAGCCGGGTCCGGTGCCCTCGCGTCCATGGCAGACGGCTTCGAGGCGCAGGGCGTCACCGTAGATCTCCCGCCAGGGCGCGAGGAGTTTCGCGGCCCGGTCGGGGCGGCCGGCGGCGAGCGCGCGGCCCACGTCGGAGGCGGGGCCGAGCAGTACGGTCAGGCCCTCGGCATGGTTGTCCGCCCAGGGCAGCAGGGGCAGCTCTTCGCCGCCCGCATGCGAGGCCGTGACGATTCTGCACAGCTCGGCCCAGCCGAGGGCGCCTTCCCGGGCGAGGAAGGTCACGCGAGGTGTCGATTCGTCGATGAAGGCACCGCCACGTACGGGAGTGCGCCGCCGCGCCCGCTCCGTACCCCGCCCCGTACCCCGCTCCGGCGGAGCCACCGCGAGCTCCGTCCCGAACAGCGGACGTACACCAGCGGCGGCGCAGGCCTTGGCGAACCGGACCGTGCCCGCGAGGGTGTCGCGGTCGGTGAGGGCGAGGGCGTCCATGCCGCGTTCGGAGGCGCGCTCGGCCAGCCGCTCCGGGTGGGAGGCCCCGTAGCGCAGGGAGAACCCGGAGACGGTGTGCAGATGCGTGAAGTCCGGCACGCGCACCTCCACTCTCCAGGGGCTCCCACGCCAGCCCTCGAACGTTCGTTCCTGCTCCCTCGCCCCCACCATAGACCAATTCTCGAACATGTGTGCGACATCGGTCCGGGATCCACTCAGGAGTCGCCTCCGAACGTTCCACCCACCCAGTCACCCGGCCCCACCTGCGTAAACGCCGAAAACAGCACAAGACACACGAAGACCCCGCCCCCGCGGAAACTGCGCGGGGACGGGGCCCTTCGAGCGATGGAGCGAGGTGGAGCGAGTTGGTGGAGCTGTCAGCCGATCTCGGTACCGGTGGCCTCAAGGGCCTCGGTGACCGGCTGGAAGAAGGTCTCGCCGCCGGAGGTGCAGTCACCGCTGCCGCCGGAGGTGAGGCCGATCGCGTTGGTGCCCGAGAAGAGCGCACCGCCGCTGTCACCGGGCTCGGCGCAGACGTCGGTCTGGATGAGCCCCTCGACGACGTCGCCGCCGCCGTAGTTCACGGTGGCGTCCAGACCGGTGACCGAGCCGTCGGACACCTGGGTCGTGGAACCGCTGCGAACGACCTCCATGCCGACGGTGGCCTCGGCCGCGGCCGTGATCTCCTGGGCGGTGCCGTCGTAGAGGTTCACCTCGCTCGGGTGCTCCACGTCCGCGGTGTACTTCACCAGACCGTAGTCGTCACCCGGGAAGCTGGAGTCGGCGTTCTCACCGATCACGTTGCCGTCCGCGTCCGACCAGCTGGTGATCGACTCGGTGCAGTGCCCGGCGGTCAGGAAGTGCGGCTCGCCGCCCTTGACCACGTTGAAGCCGAGCGAACAGCGGCTGCCGCCACCGGTGATGGCGTCACCGCCGGCGATGAACTTCTTGAACTCACCCTTGGTGGTCTTGAGTTCGGCCTTGGCGCCGAGCTTGTCGACGACCTTGGTCAGCTGGGCCATCTTCTCGCCCTTGACCGTACGGTCCGCGGTGACGACGATCTTGTTCGTCGTCGGGTCGGTCGCCCACGAGGTGCCGGCGATCGTCGCGTCCTGCTTCAGCGTCGTACGGGCGCTCTTCAGCTCGGCGAGTGAGTTCTCGACGATTCTGGCCTTGCCTCCCGCCGACTCGACGGCGTCGGCCGCGGCCTTGTCGAGCACGTTCACGACGAGGTTCTTGGCCTTCGCGTCGTAGTACGTTCCCGCCGCGTCGGCACCGAGGTCCTTGCCGAGCGTGGAGGCGAGCTTTCCGGCCGCCTTGATCGAGAGAGTGTCCGGCTTGGGTGCGGCCGTGGTCTCACTCGCGTTCGCGGACTGGAAGGTGACTCCCGCGGCCACGAGTGCGGCGATTCCCGCACCAGCCACGGCGGCACGCCGCTTGGGTATGCGTCGGTGCTTCAACTTACGTCCTCCTGTGGGGGGTCGGCCGCGACGACTGTGGGGGCCGTCACGGACCGGAAGGCTTGCGGGCATGGACACGACAAACAGCAAAAGCCACGTCCACGCCAAGGACGCCGCCCACTATTCCGATCCTTATGGGGGGCACACAAGGTCTAGTTCAGGACGCGCACTCGGTAACGAGCGCGCACACCCCGCAGGTTGACGCGCGTTGAGTGCCCGTAATAAACACCACGTCAATTCCCGTAGCAAACACTACGGGCGAGTAACTATGGGCTCTCTGTGAGGTCTACACCTGTCCGGATTTCGACCCTCCGGAGTCCAGATCGAACGGCTCGGGAACCGGCGGGAGTTGGTCCCGCAGCGATTGCTCCTCCACCGACGGCACCGACCGCTCCAGCTCCGACGACGACTTGGAGGACGACTCGGACGAAGACCCGGCCGACGACCCGGCCGACGGCTCCTTCGCCTCGGTCAACTGCTGCTGAGGCTGCGCCAACAGCTTCTGAAGCTGGGCGAACAACTCCGGAGAGGGCATCGAAGGCTGCTGCTGGGAGGGCTGCGCCGGCTGCTGCGCACGCTCCAGGAAGCGCAGCAGCTCCACCGGGAAGGGCAGCACGAGCGTGGAGTTCTTCTCGGCCGCGACCGCCACCACGGTCTGCAGCAGCCGCAGTTGGAGGGCGGAAGGGGTATCGGCCATCTCCTTGGCCGCCTCCGCCAGCTTCTTGGAGGCCTGCAGCTCGGCGTCGGCGTTGATGACCCGGGCCCGCCGCTCCCGGTCGGCCTCCGCCTGCCGCGCCATGGACCGCTTCATCGTCTCCGGCAGCGATACGTCCTTGATCTCGACCCGGTCGATGGAGACACCCCACTCCACGGCCGGACTGTCGATCATCAACTCCAGGCCCTGGTTGAGCTTCTCGCGGTTGGACAGCAGATCGTCCAGCTCGCTCTTGCCGATGATCGAGCGCAGCGACGTCTGCGCCATCTGCGCCACCGCGAACCGGTAGTCCTCGACTCGGATGACCGCGTCGGCGGCGTCCACCACCTTGAAGTAGACGACGGCGTCCACGCGCACCGTGACGTTGTCCCGGGTGATCCCCTCCTGCCCGGGCACCGGCATCGTCACGATCTGCATGTTGACCTTCTGGAGCTTGTCCACGATGGGCACGATCATGGTGAATCCGGGCCCGCGCACTTCGGATCGCAGCTTGCCGAGCCGGAGGACCACGCCCCGCTCGTACTGTTTGACGACTCGGGCCGCCGCCGCCACGTACACCGCTCCGACGGATCCGAGAGTCAGCCCGGCCGTCACCAGCTCCTCGATCATTGCGACCCCCAGGGTCCGTATCGGGCGCGTCAGGTGTGTACTTCATGTACTTCGACGGTAACTCCGGGCCGCACGCGAAGGGGAGATGGAGGACAAAGGTGCCGAACGGCGTGAGGATGCGGGACGGACGCTGGCTGGCGGTCGAGGAGTGGGGCGACCCGGACGGCACGCCGGTGGTGGTGCTGCACGGCACACCGGGCTGCCGGTCCGGGGCGGTGCCTCAGGATCTGGTGGACGCGCGCCCCGGGGTGCGGTTCATCGCGTACGACCGCCCGGGGTACGGGGATTCGGACCGTGGCCCGGGCCGCCGGGTGGCGCACGCGGCGCGGGACGTGGCCGCGGTGGCCGACGCCCTGAAGCTCGGCCGGTTCGCGGTGCTCGGCCGCTCCGGCGGTGCCCCGCACGCGCTGGCCTGCGCGGCGCTGCTGCCGAACCGGGTGCGGCGCACAGCGGCGATGATGAGCCTCGCGCCACCGGACGCCAAGGGACTGCGCTGGTTCGACGGGATGGCCCATTCCAACGTCGAGGAGTTCACCCAGGCGCTGACCGACCCGCTGGACTTCGCCGAGCGCATCTCCGCGCGGGCCGCCGCGATCCGCAAGGACCCGGCCCAGCTCCTGGTGTCGATCCGCGACGGCCTCACCGACTCCGACCGGCGGATCCTCGCCCAGCCCGCCGTCAGCGAGATGCTGCTGCGCACCTTCCGCGAGGCGCTGCGCGAATCGGCGTACGGCTGGATCGACGACGATCTCGCCCTGCTGAGCAACTGGGGCTTCGACCCCGCGTCGATCACCCGGCCCGTACTGCTGTGGCACGGCGCCCAGGACACCTTCTCCCCCGTGAGCCACTTCGAGTGGCTGGCCGAACGCATCCCGCGCGCCCGCCCTGTACTGGACCCGGAGGCCGGTCACTTCGCGGCCCTGGAGGCCCTTCCGGACGTACTCGACTGGCTGGTGCCGCGAGCGTCCGCCTGAGGAGTCCTTGTACGGGGAGGACGAGCCCCCGCAGCACACATACGTACGTGCATACGTGCGAAGGCTCGTCCACTGCTGGCTGCGTACCTGTGTTCTTCGTGCCTTGCTACGTGCCGTGCGCGCCGATCAGTAGACGCTGACCCCGTAGGCGCTCAGGGCTTCGGTGACCGGCTGGTAGAACGTGGTGCCGCCGACGGAGCAGTTGCCGCTGCCGCCCGAGGTCAGGCCGTACGCGGTGCCGTTGCTGCCGTAGAGCGAGCCGCCGGAGTCGCCGGGTTCGGCGCAGACGTTGGTCTGGATGAGACCGGAGACGACGTCGCCGCCGCCGTAGTTGACGGTCGCGTTCAGGGCGGTGACCCGGCCGCTGCGCGTACCGGTGGTGGAGCCGTCACGGATGACGGTGGTGCCCACGCTCGGCGTGGCCGCACGGGTGATGTCCACGCCGTTCGCGGTGCCGGGCCTGCTGACGGACCCGGAGTACCGCACGATGCCGTAGTCGTTGCCCGGGAAGCTGGAGCCGGCGGTCGAGCCGATGACATTGGTGCGGCCGGAGTTGGAGTACCAGGTGCCGGCGCCGTCGGTGCAGTGACCGGCGGTCAGGAAGAACTGGGCACCGCTGCTGTTCTGAACGTTGAAGCCGAGGGAACAGCGCCAGCTACTCGCATAGATGGCGTCGCCGCCCTGGATGAGCTTGTTGAACTTGCCCGGGGTGTGCTTGATCTGAAGGGCGTCGGCGTTGCCGCCCGCCGCTTCCTTGATCTTCGCGATCTCCGCGTCGGAGACGGTGCTGTCGACGGTGACCATGACCTTGTTGGTCTTGGCGTCGACCGCCCAGGCGGTGCCCGGCACATCGGCCTGGAGTACCGAGGCGCCGGCCTTCTTGAGCTGGGCCGTGCTGAAGGTCTGTGCGTCGCTCGCGTTCGCGTTGGGGACGGTGAATGCGGCCGCTGCCACAAGTCCGGCACCGATGGCGATCAGCCGGGTGCGTCTCGCTATGCCGCTGCGGGGGGTGGTGCGCTTGGTCCTCACTTTTTCGTTCCTCCACATGGGAAGTCGGGGGCCCGCGTGGGGTCGGGGCCCGTGAGGCGACAGTCAGAAGCCACATGTCCGGATTCCGGACACGTTGTGCTCCTGACAGGCGCTGGACGGAATATTCGACCGCCCGGCCGACCTGCGCAAGGGCGCCTTTCGGCCGTGCGGCGTTCAACTTGCGTATGCCCCGCGGAGGTTGCTGAGGTCAGAGGGTGCGGATTGCGCTCCCCCGCGGCAATCGACATACCCAAGGTATTCCCCGAATCCCACGTCAGGCAGTCCCGCGACGGGCGTTGAGTCACCGTCAGACGTCCGGTTACGGCGCCGGATCGACCACCTCGTTCACCCGTACGCTCCGACCGTCACCCATACGCCGTGAAGAATCATATTTCACTCTTAGTCAGCAGCCGTATACGGCAAGGGCCTTGGGAAACGCGGGCTCTCGACTAATTCGTTGTGCACCAGTACCGTCACGAAACCCCCGCGCGGCGTCTATCCCCTTGGCGCGACATCCGCATCATGGACGACCATGGGGAGGCGGAAAGAGACAAGACCGCTGTGAGAGGAGGCGTCCATGGGATCGGTGCGCAAGGCGAGTGCCTGGCTTGGCCTCGTCGACGACAACAACAACGATGACGAGCGTTACTACGACGACGACTACGCCGAAGGTTCCGAGCCCCGGGATGCCTGGGTCACGGATCCGCGGGTGAAGGTGGCGTCGGAGGCGGCCGAGGAGAAGGGCCGCCGGATCGGCACGGTCACCCCGGACAGCTTCCGGGACGCCCGCGGTATCGGCGAACTCTTCCGGGACGGCGTCCCCGTCATCATGAACCTCACGGCCATGGAGCCCGCCGACGCCAAGCGCGTCGTCGACTTCGCGGCCGGCCTGATCTTCGGCCTGCGCGGCTCGATCGAGCGCGTGTCGAACCGCGTCTTCCTGCTGACCCCCGCCGACACGGAGATCGTCAGCGGGGAGCCGGTGGGCCGCAGGACCGACGGTTTCTTCAATCAGAGCTAGGCAAGGTCGCTCACCGGCCCGCCTTCCGGAGCCCGAGGGCTACCGGAAGGCGTCGAGTCCGGTGAGCGCCTTGCCCAGCACCAGTTGGTGCATTTCGACGGTGCCTTCGTAGGTCAGCACCGACTCCAGATTTGTGGCGTGCCGCATCACGGGGTATTCGAGCGAGATCCCGTTGGCGCCCAGGATCGTGCGCGCGGTACGGCAGATGTCGATCGCTTCTCGTACGTTGTTGAGCTTGCCGAAACTGACCTGTTCGGGACGCAGTCGTCCCGCGTCCATCCGCCGCCCCAGATGGTGGGCGAGCAGAATCCCCTTGTGCAGTTCGACCGCCATGTCGGCGAGTTTGGCCTGGGTGAGCTGGAATCCGCCGATGGGCCGCCCGAACTGCTCACGCGTCTTCGCGTATTCGACCGCCGCCTCGAAACTCGACCGCGCGGCGCCCATCGCACCCCACACGATCCCGTAGCGGGCGTGCGAGAGACAGCTCAGCGGCCCCTTCAGCCCGGTGACCTCGGGCAGCACGGCATCCGCGGGCAGCCGCACATCGTCGAGTACGAGCTCACTGGTGACCGAGGCCCGCAGCGACCACTTGTGCTTGATCTCGGGCGCGGAGAAGCCCGGGCTGTCGGTGGGCACGACGAAGCCGCGGATCCCGTCGTCGGTCTGCGCCCAGACGACGGCGACGCCGGCGACCGAGCCATTGGTGATCCACATCTTGCGCCCGTTCAGGACCCAGTCGGTCCCGTCGCGCTTGGCGTACGTACGCATCGACCCGGGGTCGGACCCGTGATCGGGCTCGGTCAGCCCGAAGCACCCGATGACCTCACCGGCGGCCATCGGCGGCAGCCACCGTTGCTTCTGATCCTCGGACCCGAATCGGTGGATCGCGTACATGGCGAGCGACCCCTGCACGGAAACCAGCGACCGAATCCCGGTATCGGCGGCCTCCAACTCCAGGCATGCCAGCCCGTACTGCACAGCACTGGCCCCCGCACACCCGTACCCGCTGAGCGACATGCCCAGCGCCCCGATGGCCCCCAACTCCCGCGCCAGCTCCCGGATTTGGGGCAACTCCCCCGTCTCGTACCACTCGGCGATGTGCGGCATCACCCGATCCGCGGCCCAGGACCGAACGGTGTCCCGGACGGCCAGATCCTCCGGCTCGAGAAGCTCGTCGAGGCCGAGGGGATCGGCGGGGTCGAAGGGGGGCAGCTTCGAGGATGCGGACATGGGGGCCTCCGGCGACGAAAACTAGCACTGTTAACCACAACGCACGGCTGACGTTACGACGCAGTGTCACGCAAGTCGAGGGGGGACTGCTTCCTCCCACGAACCCGCAGCCTGTGGACCGCGGTCCACGAACCCGCAGCCGCCAACGGCGCCACACCCCCACGGGAAACCCGCACAGGTCACCGGCGTTGAAACGGGCGGTGCGTGGGTGGGAGAAGTCCTGACCGCAACCACAACGCACGAGTCAGACAGACGACTCCGCCCGCAAGTGGGCCGAGGCCTCCCGAGGCCCAGGCACCTCAGCGAAGCCCGCCGCAGGCGAACCGCACTCCATAGCCCGCGGCAACCGCAAAGCCATAGCGGCCCCCAGCAAAAGCAACACCGCACTGACGAGCAACGTCACATGCAGCCCATGCACAAACGAGTCCCGCGCAGCATCCCGCAACGCCTCCCCCGAACCCCCACCAAGCCGCGCAGCGACCTCGTACGCCTCCCCCAAGGAATGACTGGCCGCAGCCGAATCCGCGGCAGGCACCCCCCGCACGGAGTGCAACCCCGGCGCGTACGCCGCATTCATCACGCTCCCGAGAAGCGCGACCCCGATCCCCGCCCCCAGCTGATACGACGTCTCCCCGATCGCCGCGGCCCCACCCGCCTGCGACGGCGGAGCCTCACTGAGCATCGACTCGTACGCCCCGAACAAAGTCACCTCAAGCCCGAACCCGAGCAGCACGAACCCCGTCAGCAGCAGCGGAGCGTTGTCGTGGCGCCCCATCCCCGTGAGCATGATGACGGCGGCGGCGGTGAGACAGAAGCCGAGGCTGACCATGGTCCGCGGCCCGAAGCGGTGCAGCAGCTTCGCCCCGACGAGCCCCGCGGCCATCGCGGCGAAGGTGAGCGGCACCAGCCGCAGCCCGGTCTCCAGCGGCGAGAGCTTCAGTACGAGCTGGAGATACTGCGCGGCGATCAGCTCCAGACCGACCAGCGCCAGCAGGGCGAGCACGATGCACCCGACGGACACACTGAAGGCGGGCCTGGCGAACAGCCGCAGATCAACCAGCGGATGCTTACGCCGCCGCTGCCGCCGTACGAAGGCGACGAGCAGCCCGGCTCCCACGACCAGCGGCGCGATGGTGTAGACGCTGAGCGGCATCTCCCCGGCGCCCAGCCGCTTCACGCCGAGGACGACGCCGAAGAGCCCGGCCGCGGCCAGCAGCGCGCCGACAACGTCCCAGGGCCCCTTACCGTCCCCGGTCGACTCGGGCAGCAGCCACCGCCCGACGGGCAGGCTGACCAGCATCAGCGGGATGTTGATGAGGAAGACCGCACCCCACCAGAAGTGCTCAAGCAGGAACCCGCCGAGCAACGGGCCTACGGCCGCGCCGACTGCGGCGACCGCGCTCCAGACGCCGATCGCGAGGGCCCGCTCCCGCCGGTCGGGAAAGACCTGCCGCAGGATCGAGAGCGTCGCGGGCATGATCATCGCGCCGCCGACGCCGAGCAGGGCACGCGCCGCGATCAGGACGTGCGCTGTGTCGGCGCAGGCCGCGAGTGCGGAGGCGACGCCGAAGAGGGCGTACCCGAGCAGGAGAATCCGTCTGCGGCCGACCCGGTCGCCCAGCGTGCCGAAGAGGATCAGCAGCGAGGCGCAGACCAGCGGATAGATGTCGACGATCCAGAGCAGCTCGATAGCGCCGGGCTTGAGATCCTCGGTGACGGCGGGCACCGCGACATGCAGCACGGTGGCGTCGACGGCGACCAGCAGCAGGCTGACGCAGAGGACGACGAGGACAACCCATCGGTTTGCACCGGCCCCGGCCTCCCGACGGCAACGCGAAGCCGCCGTGGTCGTCCCGGACATGCACGTACCTCCCAGAAGTTCCCTCGCGTTCGGCGGATCCGCGGGGTGGGGAGTCCCTGCGGTTTGCGGCCGGGAGGAGCGGTATCCCGGTCTCACGCAACAAAGGCGAGTGAGTACGTCAGAGTACGCGAGATCCCGCCAGTGGCGAGTGGCGGGTCTCTCACGTCCCTCAGGGATCCTGTGTGGCGTATGCCACGCTCCCCCATGTCCGACCACGCCTCGCGGGGTCATACGGTTCCGGGCGCGGCCCATAATCGAGCTCGTGACCGATCTTGAAACGCCTGTCGCGCCGGCCCGTGAGGGCCCTTGGCCGCGCCGCGCAGCCCCCGCCCTGCTGGGGTACGCGGCGGTCCGCGCGCTGGGCCTGACGGCGCTCGCGCTGTGGAGCGCCGCTCGCGACAAGAGCGCGCACCAGCTGCTCACGGCGCGCTGGGATTCGCTCTGGTACACGCGGGTCGCGGAATTCGGTTACGGCTACGAGGTGCGCCTCCCGAACGGCGATGTGCACTCCAACCTGGCGTTCTTCCCGCTGCTGCCGTGGCTGGAGCGCGCCGTGTCAGCGGTGACCCCGCTGTCGTACGCGGACGCGGGCCTGCTGATCAGCACGCTCGCCTCACTCGCCGCGGCCTGGGGGATCTTCGCGGTCGCGGACCATGTGTACGGGCGCCGGGCCGGTGTATGCGCCGTAATGCTGTGGGCGGTGCTGCCCGTCGGGATCGTGCAGTCGATGGCGTACAGCGAGTCGCTGTTCACGGCGCTCGCGGCCTGGTCGCTGTACGCGGTCCTGACCGGCCGCTGGCTGACGGCGGGCCTGCTCGCCTCCTTCGCCGGCCTGACCCGTCCGGTGGGCGCCGCGGTGGTCGCGGCGGTGTGGGCGGCGGCGATCGCCTCGTACGTACGAGACTCGTCCGTCGTACGGGACTCGTCCGTCGTACGAGACTCGTCCGTCGTACGAGACTCGTCCGTCGTACGGGACGCCTCCACACGGGATTCCTCCGTACGGGAACGGGGCGTTCCGGCACCGGACGGCGCGCCCCTCTGGCGACGCGCCCTGGGCATGCTTCTCGCGCCGGTGGGCGCCGCCGGTTACGTCCTGTGGGTCGGGCAGCACACGGGCCAGGGGCCGCTGGGCTATCTCGACGTCCAGGCGGGGTGGGGCAACGGCTTCGACGGCGGCTACGCCTTCGCCCGGTTCGTCGCCGACAAGTTCACGTCGTTTCCCTCCGCCCTCGCCGGGCTCGGGCTGATCGTCGGGGTCGCCCTGGTGATCTGGCTGTATGTGATCTGCGTACGACAGGGTCAGCCGCTGCCGCTGCTGGTGTACGCGGGGATCGTCACCGCGCTGGCCCTGTGCGCGTCGAGCTACTTTGGCTCGAAACCGCGCCTGCTGCTGCCCGCCTTCCCTCTGCTGCTGCCGCCGGCACTGGCTCTGGCCCGGCTGCGAACGGCCAGGTCGGCGTGGGTGCTGGGGGGCGTGGCGGTGGTGTCGGCGGCGTACGGCGCGTTCTGGCTGAACGGCTCCGGTCCGCCCTGACCCCTCCCCGACCCTCGGTGAGCACCGGGGGAATTGCGCGCAAGCTTTCGGTGAACAAATTCAGACGCACCCAAAAACAACTCACTGGACGACGCAATGGAATTGAACCAGAGACTGACCGAGGGGCGCACAGTGGGGAATCCATAACCCCGGCGATAAACCCCCTCCTGAGAGGAATCCCACATCACATCGTCATCACAAAGAGGGAGCCCAGCGGTTGAACAGAGCTCACTCGCTGTAACGTCGAATACGTGCGTACCGAACGAAAGCTGACTCGTCTGGACCGGGTCTTCGCCCGCCTGGACCGTGAGCCGGAACGACCGGCCCATATCGACGTGCCCAGGATGAGCCGGCACAGGGTGGTTCTCTTCGCGGCCACCCTCGCCTTCTACGCGGCCATCGTGTGGGCCGTGGTCATCACTTCCTGGCTCGTGACGCTGGACTGGCAGGTCATGTTCTTCCGGCCCTACCAGCAGTGGCCGGAGATCCACGCGTTCCTCGACTACTACGTGGTGCTGGGCCAGCGCGGCCCCACCGCGGTGATGGTCACGGCCTGGCTGGGCTGGCGTTCCTGGCGGATGCACACGCTGCGCCCGCTGCTCGCGCTCGGCGTCTCGCTGCTGCTGCTGAACGTCACGGTCGGCGCCGCCAAGATCGGCATGGGCCGTCTCGGCCCGCACTACGCGACCACGATCGGCTCGAACGAGATGTGGCTCGGCGGCGATATATTCCCTTCGGGCCACACCGCCAACGCCGTCGTGACCTGGGGCATCCTCGCCTATCTGGCCTCGACGCCGCGCGCCCGCCGCTGGCTGTCGGCCGTCTCCGCCGTGATCTCCCTGGGCGTCGGCCTGACCACCGTCTACATCGGTACGCACTGGCTGAGCGATGTGGTTCTGGGCTGGGCCGCGGGTCTGCTGATCCTGCTGGCGCTGCCCTGGTTCGAGCCGCTGATCGCCCGCGCAGAGGCCCGTATCTTCGCGCTGCGGGACGACTGGCGCAGCCGCCGCGCCGGTACGGCACCGGTGCCGGCCACCGCCCAGGTGGGCGCCCCCGCGATGCTCTCGCCGGACGAAGCACCCGTCGAGAGCCCGGTGCCGGCCGCCCCTGCCGCCTCTCCCACCTCCCCCGACGAGGAGCCCGCGCACGCGCCCCGCGAGCCGGTCAGCGTGCCGCGTACGTCACGGACGTCCCCCGCGGCGCCGGTCTACCTGGCGCCCGGCCCGCACACGAGCCGCGCGGAGCGCACGCCGGTGACGCCCGCCGGCAGCCGCAGACCCCCGCACTCGGAGCGAGTGACACGTGGCAATCCGCACACCAGCCAGCCCCGCCCCGTGACGGGCGGCTGAGCAGCAGGCAGCACAGACAGAGCAACAGCGGGGACGGTACGCACACACCACTCCCCCGCACTGCGAAGGCCCTCGGCTCCCGGAGCCGAGGGCCTTCGCAGTGGGCGACAGGGAGGGTTCAGCCCTTCCAGCAGCGCTTCACGATGCCGTCGCTGACCTCGAAGTTAAGGCGGCCGCTCAGGTATTCCATGGTGATCATCGCGCCCGGCGGCAGCGACCTCACGGTGGACCAGCCGCGCTCACGCGCGCGCTGCTCCGCGCCACTCGCCTCCAGACCGACGTACGTGTCCGGATTGTCCTGGGGCTCTGCGGGAGGTGTGGGAATCGGTGCCATGCCGCCACGTTAGGCGCCGGAATGCGGACGGGGAAGCCCGATAGGCGCCACGATCCGTCACCGGTCCCTCTCCGGTCACACTTCTGTCACAGGACCACGACACTCGATTCGGCCCAACCAAGTCACACGAACGGGCGGTTCCTGACGCGTTTCGTGCACTGCCGAACGTAATTCCTGACTAGCTTGACGGCGATCCGAATAAGCCCGAGGGAACCGGCGAAATGCGGAGTGCCTACCCGGCGCGTACGCCTTTCCGTTCCGAATCCGCGGTGCGTCCCGAAAGGTGACACACCACAGGAAATACATGGTTCAAGCACAGAACCGACGTACGCCCCCTGTCGGAGCGCCGCGCGACGCGAGCATCATGGCGTGAGCTTCGGGAGGCCCAGGGCGCGATGAGCGAGGGGGCAGCGATGGGCACTGAGACCGTGCAGGCACCGGTCCGGGCCGTACCAGTGAAGCCCGGGCGGTTGATCGTCGACTGGCTCACCACCACCGATCACAAGAAGATCGGCCATCTCTACCTGATCACGTCGTTCGCGTTCTTCCTGGTCGGCGGGTTGATGGCCCTGCTGATGCGGGCCGAGCTGGCCCGTCCGGGCACGCAGCTGATCGACAACAACCAGTTCAACCAGATGTTCACCATGCACGGCACGATCATGCTGCTGCTCTTCGCGACGCCCACCTTCGCCGGTTTCGCGAACGAGATCATGCCGCTGCAGATCGGCGCCCCTGACGTGGCCTTCCCGCGCCTGAACATGCTGTCGTACTGGCTGTTCCTCTTCGGCGGTCTGATCGTGCTGGGCTCGCTGCTGGTGCCGGAGGGGCCCGCCAACTTCGGCTGGTTCGCCTATGCCCCGCTCAACAGCCTGGAGCGGTCGCCCGGCATCGGTGCCGATATGTGGATCATGGGGCTGGCGCTGGCCGGTTTCGGCACGATCCTCGGCGCGGTGAACTTCATTACGACCATCATCGGGATGCGCGCCCCCGGCATGACGATGTTCCGGATGCCGATCTTCGTCTGGAACACGCTCTTCACGTCGATCCTCATCCTGATGGCGTTCCCGGTGCTCGCCGCGGCGCTGCTGGTCCTGGAGGCGGACCGGCGGTTCGGCTCGCAGGTCTTCGCGTCGGCCAACGGCGGGGCGCTGCTGTGGCAGCACCTCTTCTGGTTCTTCGGGCATCCGGAGGTCTACATCATCGCGCTGCCGTTCTTCGGCATCGTCACCGAGATCCTGCCGGTGTTCAGTCGGAAGCCGATCTTCGGTTATCTGACGCTGATCGGCGCGACGATGGCCATCACGGGTCTGTCGGTGGTCGTGTGGGCGCACCACATGTTCGCGACGGGCGCGGTGCTGCTGCCGTTCTTCTCCTTCATGTCGTTCCTGATCGCGGTGCCGACGGGCGTGAAGTTCTTCAACTGGACCGGCACCATGCTCAAGGGGTCCCTGTCCTTCGAGACGCCCATGCTGTGGTCCACGGGCTTCCTGGTGACCTTCCTGTTCGGCGGGCTGAGCGGGGTGATCCTGGCGTCACCGCCGCTGGACTTCCATGTCACGGACACCTACTTCGTGGTGGCGCACTTCCACTACGTGGTCTTCGGCACCGTCGTCTTCGCGACCTTCGCCGGCTTCTACTTCTGGTGGCCGAAATTCACCGGGAAACTGCTCGACGAACGGCTCGGCAAGATCCACTTCTGGACGCTCTTCGTCGGCTTCCACGTCACGTTCCTGGTGCAGCACTGGCTCGGCGCGGAGGGCATGCCGCGCCGGTACGCGGACTATCTGGCCGCCGACGGGTTCACGGCGCTCAACACGGTCTCGACGATCGGCTCGTTCCTGCTCGGTCTGTCGACGCTGCCGTTCCTCTACAACGTCTGGAAGACGGCCAAGTACGGCAAGAAGGTGGAGGTCGACGACCCCTGGGGCTTCGGCCGCTCCCTGGAGTGGGCGACCTCCTGCCCGCCGCCCCGGCACAACTTCCTCACACTGCCCAAGGTCCGCTCCGAATCCCCGGCCTTCGACCTCCACCACCCGCAGTTCGCGGCGATCACCCCGCCCCAGACCCGGTCCGGTCAGGAGCGCTTCAACTCACCGCGGTGACGGTCACCGACAGATCGTTGTCCGCCGTGTAGTACGGCCCCGCCACCGCGTCGCCCTGCTCCGTCTTCAGCGTGACCTTCGGGTAGGTGAAGATCGGCTTCTTGTCGGCGACGTCGTCGAGCAGCCGGGCGATCCGTACCCGCGGCCCGCTGTCCCCCGCCGGGCACAGCCACAGGTCCCAGACGCCCTCCGTCAGGGCGCCGTAGCCGACCGTGAAGCGGAACTCGGTCCGGTCGGCCGTGATGTCGGCTCGCAGCGTGGTCTCCGGTGCGTGACGGGCGCGCACTTCGGCGTACGCGTCCGGCGTGAGCGTCTCGCCGTACAGTCGGCCTCGTACGCTCAACTCCCCCTCCTTAACGTACAGTTCGCCCGCCTCGGCGTGCGGGACGCGCAGCCAGCTGCGGACCGTGAGGTTGCCGTGCTTGGTGGCGTACGGGATACGGACGGCGATGCGGCCGCCTGTGTCGCCGTCGGGGACGCGGTCGACGAGCGCGCGCAGGTCGTTGATGCCGGGCACCAGGCGCTGGGGCTCGCCGTCGGCCAGCTGGGCGTAGGCGTCCCAGCGGCCCTCGGGCAGTTCGACGCTGCTGGGCAGGGTGGCGCGCAGCCGGCCGTCGGCGGCCGGTGTGAGCGGCAGACTGACCTCTTCGTCGCCGCCACGGCGACGCAGCAGCAGGTACGCGGCGCCAGACCGGGCGGACCCGGTGAGGTCGAAGGTCAGCCCACCCGCGGAGTCGGCGATGCAGTCGGCGCGCGGGGGCATGGCGGCGTCCTCGTCGGCGTGCTGGGGCGCGGGCTGCGGAGCCAGCGTCATCATGCGGTGTGCCCCTTCTTGAGTACCGTGCGTCCGGCATCCCGAACGGCATACGCACCCCCGAGCAGCGCCGCGCGGGTGCGGTGCAGTGAGCCGCGCATCCGGCCGCCCGCCGAGCCGCCGCCGCGGGCGACCAGGCCGGAGAACAGCGACTCGTAGCGTTCGGCGATCCGGCTCGGATCGAAGCGCTCGGAGTCCTTGAGGGCCGCGCTCGCCATCTGGTGGCGGAGCGCGTCGTCGTTGATCAGCTCGAGGAGGCCGTCGGCGATGGCCTTGACACTGCCGACCTTGACGAGTCGTCCGTCGACACCGTTGTCGATGATCTCCCCCGGGCCATGCGGGCAGTCCGTGGAGACGACGGGCAGACCACAGCGCATGGCCTCGACGATCGTCATGCCGAAGGACTCCAGGCTGGAGGTGACGGCTGCGATGGAGCCCTTGGTCCACTCGGGTTCGATGGGGTGGGCGGGGCCCATCAGATAGACGTGGTTGTAGAGCCCCAGGTCGTCGATGAGGGCGCGCAGCTTGTCCCTCTGCTTGCCGCCGCCGTATATGCGCAGGCGCCAGTCGGGCCGCTCTCCGCGTACCCGGTCGAAGGCCTTGATCAGCAGGTCGTACCGCTTGACCGGGGCGAGCCGCCCAGCCGCCACGACCCACTTGCCGGAGCCGTCCGCGGGCTGGATGCCGGGCGCGGGCACGGAGTTGGGCACGGCCTCGACGCGTACGCCGGGCAGCCGCATCTTCTTGCGGTACGCGCCGGCGTCCGCCTCGGTGGTCGTCGTGAGCGCGTCGAGCCGGGGGTAGACGCCGCGCAGTTCCTCGCGCAGGGCGGTCGAGTGGCTGTCGAGCGTGAGGTGCTCCTGACCGACCCGGATCGGGCCGCGCCGGGTCTCCCGGGCCAGATGCACGTTCAGGCCGGGCCTGGTGCCGACCATGACATCGGCGTCGACCTGCGCGAGATGCTCGGCGATACGGCGGTCGGTGAGGGCGCTGTACTGGTCGTAGCGGCCCTCCGCACGCGGGAAGACCCTGGCAGGACGCTTGTTGTCGGGGTCCTCGCCCTCGTATCCCGGGCTCTCCTTGCGGAGGTCGACGAGGTGGCGCAGACGGACACGCGGATCGGGTGCGAAGACCGGCTCGTCGCGGTGGCGGAACACCGAGACGATCTCGACGTCATGCTGCTCGGCGAGCGTGCCGGCGAGGTTGTACGTCGTCCGGATCGTCCCCCCGATCCCGTACGCGTTGTGTATCAGGAAAGAAATATGCATGCGTCCCCGAATCCCCTGTCTCGTCCGCTACCGCGTGGTTAGACCTGGGCCACTGGGAGATGGTTGAGCTCCATCATCATCTTGTTCCCTAACAGTTTCCCTTTTGGTAACAGATGCACGGAACCTTTCGTCATCTTCATACATCCGGGCAAGTAGAGGGCCTCGCCGGGAGCGTGAACCTCACGGCTCGTAGGCCAGCTGCGGTACGTCGAAACAGTTGCTGTTCATGTCGCCCTGGCTCACCCACCCCTCCGCGTCCCCCCAACGGGCCACGGACACACAGGTCCTGCGGGTCTCCGGTGGCTCGGGCAGACGCTCGTAGGAGACCGGCAGCAGCAGGCCGTCGGCCGTATACGGCTTCCCCTCGGCCACGAAGCGGTCGACGCACGCGCGCGTGATGCCCGTTTCGGCGCACGACTCGGCCGCGTCGGTGAACCACATCGCCGCCGCCCAGCCCTCCAGCTGCCACTGGGAATGGGTCTTGAGGTCCTTCGTGGCATCGCGGAACTCCCGTACGGCCTCATGGTCCGTGTCCTCGAAGTTGCGGCTGGAGCCCGTCGCCCACAGGGCGTTGCGGCAGCGTGGCGAGTCCTTGTAGTCCTCGCGGACGGTGGACGACCAGTTCTGCACATTGGTGACCTTGGCGAGGACCTCGGCGCCGACGTCGTCCATGGCCTTGCACAGCTGGGCATTGCCGTACGAGTCGATCGCGTCGAAGACCAGGTCGGCGCCCTGCTCCTTCAGATCGGCCGCCACGGCGCGGAAGTTGGGCAGCGAGAAGTCGACCTGCTCGGTGACCACCTTGTAGCCCTCGGCCTTCAGGCCCCGGGTGATGAGCCGCGCGTACGCGGCCGAGGCGGGCTGGTTGTAGGAGACGACCGCCGCCGTACGGGCGCCCTGCTCGCGCTTGAAGTAGCGGTAGACCTCGGTGCCGCCGTACAGCTTGCCGTCCCAGCCGGGCTTCCCGTTCCGAGGCGCGAGGCTGCCGTAGATGCTGTAGAGGTGCGGATACGTGTCGTACGCCGGGCCGATGGGCTGTCCGCCGATGTCGGGCACGCGCGCGCGTGAGACACGGGAAGCGCCCGCGTAGTCGAGAGACGAGCCCGCGACCAGGGCGACGACCTTCTCCTCGTCGAGGAGCTTGTGCACGCACTCGTTGTTGCCGACGCCGCTGCCGCCGTCGTCACACGTACGGATCTCGACGCGGCGGCCGTCGATGCCGCCCCGTGCGTTCAGCCGCTCGAAGTAGGCCTTCGCGCCGTCGCGCGGGCCGGTGAACGCGTCGCCGCCGACCGGGCTGGTGGCGCTGGTGACGATGCCGACGCGGACCGGCTCGCCGCCGGCCCGGGTGGGGGCGTTGTCGTCGGGCCGGTTCTCGAAGTCGCTCTCCGGGAGGCGGCTGCCGCAGGCCGTGCCCAGCAGGAGCAGCAGGCCCGCGACGGCGCACTCAGCAGCCCGGAAGCGGCGACGCATTGCCGCTCAGCCCGACCAGGCCGCACAGCGTCTTGACGGAGACCTTCCACACGTCGTCCTGCTCGACGGCCGTCCCCTTGGCGTTGGGCATGACCGTGGCGCCCTTCAGGGTGAGGGTGTACGTCACGTCCGCCTCGGTCGCCGAGGTGAACTCGACCTTGGTGACCTCCGCCTGCACCTGCCCGCCGCGTTCGTCACCGCTGAAGGCCTGGAGGACCGGGGCCATCTGGTCGCCGTTCTCCAGGTAGTCCTGCTTCTCCTTGAGGGGGGTGGCGGGGTCGAAGAACTTCACCCAGTTCTCCTTGATCTCCCGCTCCGCCGCCGCGGCGTCCTCCGGCGCCGTGGGGCTCTCTTCGGCGGGGGTGGGTTCCTGCTCCACCGTGGGAGTCGCCGGCGTCGTGTCGCCGCCGCCGCTGTCGTCCCCGCAGGCCGTGAGGACCGGTCCCGCCACCAGGACCGCGGCCGCCAGCCACGCCGCCGTACGCCGTCCGGGACCACGCATCCGCTTGCCGCTTCCCCGCCTGAGGTCGCTGCCGAGAACCATCTGGCTCACCACCGGGTGTCGGTCCGGGCCATGTGCGCCCGGTGCTTTCAGGGTCAGCTTCCAAAGGGCATAGTGCAAGCCATTGGCTGACATGGACAGACACGCGACGTAGGAGCTCCGATGCGGACTGCTCGACTGCGGACTGTGCACCCCGTCCTCTGGGCCGGGTGGGCGGCGCTCGCCGCCGGAGCGGTGCTGTGCGTCATCGGCTGGTACGGGATCTCGGGCGAGCGGTTCGCCGAGCGGCAGCTGCCCTATCTCGCGTCCTGCACGGTGCCCGGCGCCGCGCTGATCATCGCGGGCGCGGTGCTGCTCACGCACGGCAGGAACGCCCTCGCGGCGGCGCGCGTGGAGGAGCTGTACGGGCTCCTGGTGGCCGCCGAGCCCGCCGACGCCGACGAGTCCGGGCAGGCCGCGGCGGCGCCCGTCGCCGTCAGCGGGGAGCTGCTGATGGTGCCGGGCGGCACGTTGTGGCACCGGGCCGACTGCCCCCTGGTCGCCGGGAAGGCGGACGCGCTGCCGGTCGACTCGCGGGTCCTCGCGCGCGGGGAACTGGACCCCTGCCCGATCTGTGAGCCCGCCGCCTCGGACGACCGGTCGTCCGAAGCGGACGACTGATGGCGTCCCTGACGTACGACCTCACGCTGGCCGGGCTCTCCGTCGGCGCCGCCGCCGCGCTCACCGGGATCGGGCTGATCGTCACCCACCGGGCGACCGGCGTGCTCAACTTCGCGCACGGCGCGATCGCGATGGTGTGCGCCTATCTGCTGCGCCAGCTCACGGTCGAATGGGACTGGCCGCTTCCGCTCGCGGCCGCGCTCACCCTGCTCGTGGTGGCGCCGGGCATCGGCCTGGTCCTGGAACGCTTCGTCTTCCGTCCGCTGTCCGTCCTGGGCAGCGACCCGGCGCAGACGCTGGTCGCCTCGATCGGCGTGTTCGTGCTGCTGGTCGGCGGGGCCGCGCTGATCTGGGGGCCGGGCGCCCACTCGGACGCGCCGACGCTCGTATCGGCGGATCCCTGGGGGCAGTTGGCGGTGACGCTGGTGCTGGCCGTGGGCGTGGGGGCGATGACCCGCTGGACGCGCTTCGGGCGGGAGCTGCGGGCCGTGGTCGACGACCGTTCGCTCGCCGTCCTCGGCGGCATCGATGCGGACCGGGTGGCCGCGGCGGGCTGGGCCTTCGGCTCTTTCACGGCGGGACTGACGGGGGTGCTCCTGGCGCCGTACGTACGCCTTGATCCGTATGGTCTGCCGTTGCTGGTCATGGAGGTGGTGGCGGTCGCGGTGGCCGCCCGGATGCGCAATCTGCCCGTGGCCGTGGTGGTGGCGCTGGGCATCGGGGTCGCCCAGAGCCAGCTGACGCGGCTGCACCCGTCGGGCTGGCGCGAGCCGCTGGTGCAGGCGCTGGGGGCGAACCTCTTCGTCGTCGCCCTGCTGATCGCGGCGCTGGCACTGCCGGGGATCGGCGCCCGGGACGCGCTGCCGCGCACCGCGACCGCGCGGGTGGCGACACCGCCGGGCGCGTGGATAGTGGCCGTGGTCCTCTTCCTGATCCCCCTGGGCTTCGCGGGCCGGGATCTGCATACGTCCGTACAGGTCCCGGCGCTGGGCGTGGTGCTTCTCTCCCTGGTCGTGGTGACGGGCCGCGGCGGCCAGATCTCGCTCGGCCAGGCGGCGTACGCGGGTCTCGGCGCCCTCTTCACGGCACTGCTGGCGGCGGGCCGCTTCCCGGGTCTGCCAGAGCTTCCCGAACTGGCCGCGCTGGCCGTCGCCGTCCTGCTGGTGGCTCCCCTCGGCCTGCTGACCGGCTGGCCCGCCATCAGCCGGCACGGTCTGGCCCTCGCCCTGGCGACCTTCGCGGTGGGCGTCGGCGTCAGCCGCTTCGTCTTCGCCCAGCCGTACGCGACGGCGGGCCTGACGCTGGGCCGCCCCGCGGGCTTCGAGAACGACCGCACGTACTACGTGCTCGAACTCGCCCTCCTGGCATGCGCGTTGCTAGCCGCGCACGCACTGCGCCGGGGCCGCACGGGCCGCGCCCTGGCGGCCATGCGCGACCACGAGGCAGGCGCGTCGGCAGCGGGCGTCCGCGTCCCCGCCCTGAAACTGACGGCATTCGTAGCGGGCGCAGCCCTCGCCGCCCTGGGCGGCGGCATGCTCGGCATGGGCCTACGCGCCTTCGACCCCGCCGCATACGACCCCGTACGCGGCCTCCTCTGGTTCGCCGCAATCGTCGTCCTGGGTGCCGACAGCGTCTTGGGCGCACTGGCCGCGGCGGCGCTCCTGGTGGGCCTGGACGCGGGTACCCGAGGCGGCGTGGCCGCCGCCCTGATCGGCCTCTTGGCGGTACTGGTGGGCCGCTTCCCGGGCGGCCCCTACGAGGCGCTGCGTCTGGCCGCGGAACGCCTCCGGCTGCGCCGAGAGGCGACGCTCACGCCGCTGGGGGCGCGGGTACGGAGACGGCTCCGGCCGAAGCCGCCCGCGTCGCGGCGGGCACCGCGGGTCGCGGCGGGGGCTACGGGAGTTTCGGCGGGGGCGTCCGGGCCCGCTGGGGCGGGCGGTGCCACGGGGTCGGGCGCCCTGGGTGGTACGGCCCGACGGGGGACGGCCCTCGACCCGAGCGAGACACCCGAACCCGGCGGAAAAGCCACCGGCCCTGGCCGCCCGGCGCCTAGCCAAGCCGCAGAACCTGGCGCGCCAGGCCCAGCCGAGGCATGCGGTCCCACCGGGCCGGGCGGCCCCGCCGAAGCCCGCAGCCCAGAAGGCTCATCCCGCCCTCGCACAACCCACGGCCCCAGCGGGACACCCGAACCGGGCAGCACGCCCATCGGCCCAGGCCGCCCGGCGCCCGGCCCAACCGGGGAACCTGGCGCGCCAGGCCCGGCCAGGGCAAGCGGCCCCGCCGAAGCCGACAGCCCAGAAGACTCGGCCCACCGGGCCACCACCCACGACCCGAACGAGACACCCGAACCCGGCGGAAAAGCCACCGGCCCTGGCCGCCCGGCGCCTAGCCAAGCCGCAGAACCTGGCGCGCCAGGCCCAGCCAGGGCAAGCGGCCCCGCCAGGCCGGGCGGTCCGGGCGCCCCAACCGCCGGCGGCCCCACGTCGCCCCCGCAGCCGCGGCCCAGGCCCGCCGGGCGTCTCCTCCGCGCCCGCGGCCTGCGTGTCACCTACGGCGGGTTCACCGCCCTCGACGGGGTCGATCTCGAGCTTCAGCCGGGCATGGTCACCGCCGTCGTCGGGCCCAACGGGGCCGGGAAGAGCACCCTGTTCCACTGTCTTGCCGGGACCGTGCGGCCCGACTCGGGGCGGGTCACGTTCGGGGAGCGGGATGTGACGCGGCTGCCCGCCCACGCTCGTACGCGGCTCGGGGTGGCGCGGACGTTTCAACAGCTCGCCGTCTTCCCGACGTTGACGGTGGCCGAGAACGTGCGGGTCGGGGCCGAGCAGGGACGAGTCGTGGATCCGGGTGCCGTGGAGCGTGTGTCGCGGCTGCTCGGGCTCGACGGGGCGGTACGGGCCTTGCCGGCGGCGGGGCTGCCGACCGGCACCCTGCGGCGTGTCGAACTCGCCCGGGCCCTGGCGGGCAGCCCGCGTGTCCTGCTCCTCGACGAGCCCGCCGCGGGGCTCGACACGGGTGAAGTGGCCGCGCTGGCCCGCGTGTTGCGGGCCCTCGCCGCCGACGGCATGGCCCTGCTCGTCGTCGAGCACGACCTCGACCTGGTGGCCGACCTGGCCCACACCGTGCACGTCATGTCGGCGGGTCGCATCGTGGCCTCCGGCCCCGCCAGCCACGTACTCGACAATCTCCAAGGCGTCGACACGGCGGTCGAACCATGAGCACCGGCATTTCGCTGCGCCACGCGCGCGTGCGGTACGGCCCGCTGGAGGCCCTGCACGGAGTGACCCTCCTGGCGCCCGCCCCCGGCCTCACCGTCCTGCTCGGCCGCAACGGCTCGGGCCGTACGACCGCACTGCGCGCCCTCGCCGGAACCGTCCCCCTGTCCCGCGGCGCCGTGGTGTGGGACGGCACCGACGTGACGCGGATGCCCGCATACGAACGGGCCCGCCGCGGACTGTGCCTGGTCCCGGAGCGGCAGGCCGTCTTCGGCTCGCTCACCGTCCGCGAGAACCTCGAACTCGCGGCCACCGGCGGCCACTCCGAATCCGCCCTCGACGCCTACCCCGCCCTGCACCCCCTGCTCGACAGAAAGGCCGGCACCCTCTCCGGCGGAGAGCAACGCATGCTCGCCCTCTCCCGCGCCCTCCTGGCACGCGCGCGCGTGGTGCTCGTCGACGAGCCCGCGCAGGGCATGTCACCGCCGGTCGCGGCCCGCACGTACGAACTGCTCGGCGGCCTCGACGCCTGTGTGATCGTCGCCGAACAGCGAGTGCCGCCCGGCCTGGTCGGCAGGGCGGCAGTCGTGTACGAACTCCGGCGTGGCGAGATCGTGTTCAGCGGCGAGGCGGCGGAGCTGGCAGCGGAGGACCCATCAGCACCGGACCGGGAGTGACCGCCCGCCCGGAGGCAGCCCCCTTCGGGAGGCTCAGCATCATGCCGGGAGTCAGCCGGTCCGGATCCTTCCCGACGGTCTGCTTGTTGAGCTGGTAGAGCGCCTGCCAGCCACCCTTGATCTTGTAGCGGTCGGCTAGTCCCGAGAGCGTGTCGCCGGGCTTCACCACATGTGCCCGGCCCTTGAGTCCGTACCTCTTGGAGCAGACGGGCCATGCCTCCCACCCCTGGACGCTCAGCACCTCCTCGGCGATGGTGATCTGCTCCTGACGGGTGGCCAGATCCGCGCGCCTCGCATACTTCAGGCCGCCGAACAGCTCCCAGGTGGACTGCTGGAACTGCAGACCTCCGTAGAAGCCGTTTCCGGTGTTCACATCCCAGCGGCCACTGCTCTCGCACTGGGCGACACAGCCCCATGGCCACTGGTCCTTCTCACAGGCGTACGCCGCCCGGGCCACGCCCGGCGGACCGGGCGCCGGAGGCGGTGGCGCGGGAGCCGCCTCGGCTGGGGCGAGCAGGGTCAGGGCTACGGCGACGGCAGCCGCGTACCACATGCGCTTGATCAGCATTCGGCCACGCTAAGCAGGCGGCAGAGGCGGTCCGTTGAGCCGCGCCTGAGGCGGATGGGGCCCCACCCGGTCGGACGACCGGATGGGGCCCAGCGCCCCGAGGGCAGGAACGAGGGCAGGAGGGAGAGGCTCAGATGTTGAGCCGCTGCCCTGGGACGATCACGTTGGGATCGGTGCCGATGGCGGCCTTGTTGGCGGCGTAGACCCGCTCCCAGGTGGTCCCGTGCCGTGCGGCGATGGCGCTCAGCGTGTCGCCGGCGCGGACGGTGTAGTCGCCGCGGGACGCGTCGCGGCCGGTGTGGCTCGTCGAGCGGGCCGGCGCCTTCGACGGCTTCGCGGGCTTGGACGGGGCGGCCTTCGGCGTGCCGGGCGTGGGCGCGGCGGGCGCGCTGCCGGTCGCTCCGGCCCGCGCGGAGCAGGTGGGCCAGGCGCCCCAGCCCTGCGCGCGCTGCACCTTGGTGGCCACAGCTATCTGCTGCGCCTTGGAGGCCTTGTCGGCGGTCGACGCGTAGGCCGTGCCGCCGTACGCGCGCCAGGTGGCCGCGGAGAACTGGAGTCCTCCGTAGTAGCCGTTACCGGTGTTGATGTTCCACTTGCTGCCGCTCTCGCACTGTGCGATGCGATCCCACACTCCGCCGTCCGCCGCTGCGGCGTTGCCGCCGGCGGCGAGCAGTCCGAGGGGGGCGAGCAGTGCCGCCCCGGCGAAGACCGCGGTCGTACGAACCTTGCGAGTGTTGTCGGCACAACCGGACATGTATTTCCCTCTCGAAGGACTCGGGGTCCCCCAAGGCGGGACGGAACTCGCCGCCCTTTGGCCGCGGTCGTTCCGCTCCGCCCCGTCCGCCGACGGTGGTGCTTCGAGCTGGCTGTGGTGCGGCCGGCGGACGTACCCGAGCGGTGCTCGTTGCACACGGCCGAGGAATCTATGGAGCCGAGCGGCCCGATATCAACCAAATCCTTGTCATTCCAGGCCAGTTCGCCGTTACCGGCAGTATCGGCGAATTCCAGCCACCCACTTCATTCGCCGATATCCGGATTTGTCGACCTCGACTCCCGACGGTCTGTGACCCACCTCACCGGATCAACTTCCTTGGATATCCGAGAAGTTGGCATGGAGTAGCAGATTCCGCTGCCGGACTCACGGTGCGCGCAGGATGGTTCGATTCCGTTCGCTCCCGGGCGTGACTCCGGCCACAGATCGCCCGTTGTCTTCTTCATGAACCGGGAACCCTCCCGCTTCATGAGCCGGGAGCCGCCCGGCGACGCACGCACCGCATCCCGAGGAGCCACCCGTGCCGCGCATGCTCGACGTCAGCGACGACGTACGCGCCGAGATCGGCGACGAAGAAGCCGACCGGCTGCTCGCCGGAGAGAACGCCCCGGGCAGTTACGACTGCACGTCCTGCCGCACCCCGGGCGACTCGGAACAGGAGCGCACCAGCACCGTCCTGTTCATCGGCGAGGAGACCGCCGTCCTCGCCTTCGCCCACGCCACCTGCCTGCCCTCGCAGGTCGTCCAGGTCACCGAAGAGCAGCTGCAGGGCGCCGTCCGCTCGATCACCGGACAGGACGCGGGCACCGGGCACGAACGCCCCGCCGAGGCCATGCCGGAGCAGGCCGTCCTCGGTGTCACCAGCGGACTCGTCCTGCTCGGCGGCGAGTTGCACCCCGCGCTCGTGGTCGAGCCGACCGGGCCCATCGCGCGACCCGGCACGACGGGCGGCGGTGACGACTTCCTGCCGCTCCTCATCGAGCAGGGCTTCATGCCGCTGCCTCAGCTGACCGAAGTGCCGCGCGTGCTGCACGGCTGGTCCGTGCTCCTCGCCATGGGCCAGCTGCACGCGGTCCTGCAGCCCGGCACCGGTGGCGGCTCGCCGGTCGCCTGGTGGCAGGCCCACCAGCCGCTCCAGGTCACCGACAACTGGCGGCAGGCCGCCAACAAGCACCAGCAGGTGCTGCTGTTCGCGGCCCCCGCGGGCTCGATCGGCCGCCAGCCCCGCGAGGACCTGCTCCGCGAGGCCCTCGACAAGGCGGCGGCGAACGGGAAGCTGGTGGCTTGCGCGATGCCGCTTGCTGGAACGTGATCGCTCCGCTGGGTTCGGGGTGTTGAGACCGGTGGGTCAACTGCGGGTCCGTTGGGGCTGGTCGCTCCCCCACTCTCGGCTGCGCTCGAGCGGGGGGACCCCCATCGCGGCGGAGCCGCAAATTGATACAGCCCCGCGCCCCTGAGGGGCGCTCCCGTCCCCGGCGTCTCCAGGTGACGCACGTCAGCCCAGGTCGGGCGCATCCGATGAGGCGCAAGGTCGTTGGCACGTACGTGCACACCTACGAAGCCCCCCGTCGCCTGCCGTACACCGCCCCGATCCCGGCCATGCGGCCGGCGCAGGACTCCTCCGGAAACTCGGCCACGCCGATCTACGACGCGCTCTACGCGGAGTTCCGCCGGTCCTTCCGTGCCCTGCCGGGCGATCGCAGCGGCGAGGAGGAGCTGGGCTTTACCGCCTTCGGGACCGTGCCGCAGACGAGCGGACGTTCGGCCTCGCGCGGCCGCGGCACGACCACCGGCGGCTGGCAGCCGGTCGCGCGGCAGCACGCCTCGGGGCTGATCCCGGCGCTGCAGCCCTGGCCACGTAAGGAACGCTGACGCGGCTGCTCGTACGTCTCGTACATACGGAACATCTCGTACGTACGGAAGGGGCCCCCTGCACCAGCAGGAGGCCCCTTTCTGCACCTCAGCTCAACTCGCCTCAGGCGCCCGTTACTTCACTTCTTCTTGCCGCGCTTCTCGCGCACCCTCACGGAGATATGGATCGGCGTCCCCTCGAAGCCGAACTCCTCGCGCAGGCGGCGCTCGATGAAGCGCCGGTAGCCGTGCTCGATGAAGCCGGACGCGAAGAGCACGAATCGCGGGGGCTTTGTGCCCGCCTGCGTGCCGAACAGGATGCGCGGCTGCTTGCCGCCCCGGATCGGGTGCGGATGTGAGGCGACCAGTTCACCGAGGAAGGCGTTCAACCGGCCGGTCGGGACGCGGGTCTCCCAGCCGGCCAGCGCGGTCTCGATGGCCGGGACCAGCTTCTCCATATGGCGGCCCGTGTGTGCCGAGACGTTCACGCGCGGCGCCCAAGACACCTGGGCGAGCTCGGTCTCGATCTCCCGCTCCAGGTAGTAGCGGCGCTCCTCGTCGAGGGTGTCCCACTTGTTGAAGGCGACGACGATCGCGCGGCCCGCCTCCACGGCCATCGTCACGATGCGCTGGTCCTGGACGGAGATGGACTCGGAGGCATCGATGAGGATCACCGCGAGCTCCGCCTTCTCCACGGCGGCGGCCGTGCGCAGCGAGGCGTAGTAGTCGGCGCCCTGCTGGAGGTGGACGCGCTTGCGGATGCCCGCCGTGTCCACGAACTTCCAGGTGACTCCGCCGAGTTCGATGAGTTCGTCGACCGGGTCACGGGTGGTGCCCGCGACCTCGTTGACGACCACGCGCTCCTCGCCCGCCACCTTGTTCAGCAGAGACGACTTGCCGACATTCGGGCGGCCGATGAGGGCGATACGGCGGGGGCCGCCGACCGCGGTCCCGAAGGTCTGCGCCGGGGAGTCCGGCAGTGCCTCCAGTACGGCGTCCAGCATGTCGCCGGTGCCGCGGCCGTGCAGGGCGGAGACGGGGTGCGGCTCGCCGAGGCCGAGGGACCACAGGTACGCCGCGTCGGCCTCGCCGCTCGGGCCGTCGACCTTGTTGGCGCACAGCACGACGGGCTTGCCCGCCTTGCGCAGCAGCCGGACGACCGCCTCGTCGGTGTCGGTCGCGCCGACCTTGGCGTCCACGACGAAGACGACCGCGTCGGCCGCGTCGATCGCGTACTCGGCCTGCGCGGCCACGGACGCGTCGATGCCCAGGACATCCTGCTCCCAGCCGCCGGTGTCGACGACCTTGAAGCGCCGGCCCGCCCACTCGGCCTCGTACGTCACGCGGTCGCGGGTGACGCCGGGCTTGTCCTCGACGACCGCCTCGCGGCGGCCGATGATGCGGTTCACCAGGGTCGACTTGCCGACATTCGGGCGGCCGATGACGGCGAGGACCGGAAGCGGGCCGTGTCCGGCCGCCTCGATCGCGCCCTCGACGTCCTCGACGTCGAAGCCCTCTTCCGCGGCGAGCTCCATGAACTCCGCGAACTCGGCATCGCCAAGTGCCCCGTGCTCGTGCTCCGAGCCGTCGGGCTGGATGTGGTCGTTCATGAAGTCCGTACCTCGTCGTTCATCGTGGTGATCGGTGGAACCCCCTGATTCCGGGTGATCCACTACTCAAGTGTCGCCTAGTGCGTGCTGGGACGCCGGGCGTTTTCCAGGCGGCCGGTGAGGCGCCTGGCGTCTTCCAGGTGGGCGGCGAGCTGCTTCTGGATGCGCCCGGTCGCCTCGTCGAGCGCCTTGCGCGTACGCCGCCCGCTGCCGTCGCCCGCTTCAAAAGGGTCGCCGAAGACGACGTCGACCCGGCTGCGCAGCGGAGGCAGCGCCTTTATCAACCGTCCGCGCCGCTCCGTACTTCCCAGGACGGCGACCGGAACGACCGGCGCTCCGCTGCGTACGGCGAAGTAGGCGAGCCCAGCGCGCAGCGCGGCGAAGTCGCCCTCACCGCGGCTGCCCTCGGGGAAGATGCCGAGGACTCCGCCGTTCTCCAGGACGCCGAGGGCCTGGGTGATGGCCGTACGGTCGGCGATCGAGCGGTCCACCTTCAGCTGGCCGACGGCGTGCATGAAGGGGCCGAGCGGGCCGACGAACGCCTCCTTCTTGACCAGGAAGTGCGACGGTCGGGGCGCCACACCGATGACCATCGGACCGTCGATGTTGTGGGAGTGGTTGGCGGCGAGGATCACCGGGCCGGTCGCGGGGACCTTCCAGGCGCCCAGGACGCGCGGCTTCCACAGCCCGTACATCAGGCCGACGCCGATGCGCCGCCCGACCTCGGCACCGCGTGCCGAAGGTGGCTCGGTCACTTCGCTGCCCGCTTCTCCTCGACGAGGGTGACGACGCACTCGATGACCTGCTGGAGCGTGAGGTCGGAGGTGTCCACCTCGACCGCGTCGTCCGCCTTGGCGAGCGGCGAGGTCTTACGGCTGGAGTCGGCCGCGTCCCGCTTGAGCAGGGCCTCGCGGGTCGTGTGCAGGTCGGCGCCCTTCAGCTCACCGCTGCGGCGGGCGGCGCGGGCCTCCGGGGACGCGGTGAGGAAGATCTTCACGTCGGCGTCGGGCAGGACGGTGGTCCCGATGTCCCGGCCCTCGACGACGATGCCGCCCTCGGCTGACGCGGCGACCGAGCGCTGCAGTTCGGTGATCCGCGCGCGCACCTCGGGCACGGCGCTGACCGCGCTGACCTTGGAGGTGACCTCCTGAGTGCGGATCGGGCTCGAGACGTCCGTGCCGTCCACCGTGATGGTCGGCGCCGAGGGGTCCGTACCGGACACGATCTCGGGCTTCGCGGCCACGGCGGCGATCGCGGTGGGGTCGCTGACGTCTATGCCGTTGTTCACCATCCACCAGGTGATCGCCCGGTACTGGGCGCCGGTGTCGAGGTAGCTCAGACCGAGCTGGGCCGCGACGGCCTTCGAGGTGCTCGACTTGCCCGTGCCGGAGGGGCCGTCAATGGCGACGATCACTGCCGGAGCGGTCCGGGCGGCGCTGGTTTCCACGGGTGCGGGCACCTTCCTGGTACGGGGTGGTGGGCTGGCAGGGGCACGATCGCGCCCCGCACAAGGTTACTGTCTCCCCGAGCCCGGTATTACTGGCCTCCGGCCGACCCATGCCTACTGCCGGATCGCCCACCCTCGCTCCCGCAACGCAGCCGACCAATCCTCGACGCCGCCCTCGCACCGCCCGGCGCCAGGGCGCCTCCCGGGCTCCGGGACGGCTGCGGCAGCCTCCGACCGCCGACTCGGCGACACCCGGACACAGGGGCGCCCCCGGCCGCTACTGCCGGATCGCCCAGCCCCGCTCCCGCAACGCCGCCGTCAGCACCGGTGCCACCGTCGGCTTCACCATCAACTCCACCAGGCCCGCCTGCTGACCCGTGGCGTGCTCGATTCGTACGTCCTCGATGTTGACGCCCGCGGCGCCCGCGTCCGCGAAGATGCGGGCCAGTTGGCCCGGCTGGTCGTTGATGAGGACGACGACGCTCTCGTACACCGTGGGGGCGGCGCCGTGTTTGCCGGGGACGCGGACCTGGCCGGCGTTGCCGCGGCGCAGGACGTCCTCGATGCCGGAGGCGCCCTCGCGGCGCTTGGCCTCGTCGGAGGACTGGAGGGCGCGCAGGGCCTGCACCGTTTCGTCCAGGTCTGCGGAGACGTCCGCGAGGAGGTCGGCGACCGGGCCCGGGTTCGCGGACAGGATGTCGATCCACATCCGGGGCTCGGAGGCCGCGATCCGGGTCACGTCACGGATGCCCTGGCCGCAGAGACGTACGGCCGCCTCCTCGGCGTTCTCCAGACGCGCGGCGACCATGCTGGACACCAGGTGGGGCATGTGGGAGACCAGCGCCACCGCGCGGTCGTGGGCGTCGGCGTCCATCACGACCGGTACGGCACGGCAGTGCGACACCAACTCCAGGGCGAGGTTGAGCACTTCGGTGTCGGTGTCCCGGGTCGGCGTCAGCACCCAGGGCCGTCCCTCGAAGAGGTCCCCGGTCGCGGCCAGCGGGCCCGACTTCTCACGGCCCGACATGGGATGCGAACCGATGTACGCGGAGAGGTCGAGCCCCAGCGCCTCCAGCTCACGGCGCGGCCCACCCTTGACGCTGGCCACGTCCAGGTAGCCGCGCGCGAGCCCGCGCCGCATCGCGTCGGCGAGCGTCGTGGCCACGTGTGCGGGCGGCGCCGCGACGATCGCCAGGTCGACGGGGCCCGCGGGCTCCTCGTCCGTGCCGGCGCCGAGCGCGGCGGCCGTACGGGCCTGCTCCGGGTCGTGGTCGGCGAGGTGCACGACGACGCCACGCCCCACCAGGGCCAGCGCCGCCGACGTGCCGATGAGCCCCGTACCGATGACGAGTGCGGTCCTCACTGGGCGATGTCCTTGCGGAGTGCGGCCGCGGCGCCGAGGTAGACGTGCGCGATGTCGGAGCGCGGCAGATCGGACTCGATGTGCGCGAGGACGCGTACGACCCTGGGCATCGCGCCCTCGATGTCCAGCTCCTGAGCGCAGATCAGCGGTACGTCGACGATGCCGAGCTTGCGCGCGGCGGCTGCCGGAAAGTCGCTGTGCAGGTCGGGCGTCGCCGTGAACCAGATGCTGATGAGGTCCTCGGTGGTCAGCGAGTTCCGCTCCAGGATGGCGGTGAGCAGCTCACTGACCTGCTCGTCCATGTGCCCGGCTTCGTCCCGCTCCAGTTGGACGGCGCCGCGGACCGCTCGTACCGCCACGGTGTCGCTCCTCGCTGATGTACGTATCGGCTCTGTGCCCATCCAGCGTAGTCAGCCCGTGGTGCACGGGTGCGCGGCGCCCGCCTGCCGAGACGAGAGACGATCCCCTTGTCACGGGCCCGGCTCAAGCCCTTGCCATTGTTACGGAACCGTTCGTTCCCGCCACTCGGAGTGAAACCGTCTGGGTCCGCCTATGGACGCCACCCGTCGCGTCCGCTTGCATGGAAACCGCTGTCCGCGACGCCTCGGGGGAGGCAAAATGAAGCGCTCCGGACCACTGTTCACGCTACTCGGGGGACTCCTGCTGGCCCTGGTGATGCTGTCGCTCAACGCGACGACAGGGACGAGCCCCACCGCGTCGGGCGGAGGCGAGCCACCCGCCACGAAGGTCTCGCCCAGCCCGGAACCCGAGCCGACGAAGACGACCGCGCCACCGAGCCCGTCGCCGAGCGCTCCCGGCAACGCCGACTACGCGGGCCGTACGGACGACGACTCCTCCGCGGTCGCCGTCTCGCTGCGCGACGGCAAGGCGATCGCGTACTTCTGCGACGGCCGGGACCAGGAGTCCTGGCTGAAGGGCGACGTCAAGTCCGACGGCAGCATGCGCCTGACCAGCCAGCAGGGCGGCGTGCTGAACGGCGAGCTGAAGGGCGGCCGGATCAGCGGCACGGTGGACATGGGGCAGCAGGAGTACGGGTTCACCGCCGACAAGGCGCTCAAGCCCTCGGGGCTGTACCGGGCCACCGAGTCCGTACGCGGCGCCGAGATCGACGGCGGCTGGATCGTGCTGCCGGACGGTCAGCAGGTAGGCATCGTCAAGCGCGACGGCACGCCGTCGGCCGCGCCCCGTATCGACCCGGAGACCGGCGCCGTGACGATCGACGGACAGCAGCTCACCGCGCGTCCCGTGCAGCCGTAGTCCTCCGGGCAGCCGGTAGTCCTCCGTTCAGCCCTGACCGCAGGGAGCCGACCATGACCGTCGACCCGAACGCCGCCACTCAGGACTTCCCCTCACCCGAACCGGCCGGCCGTCCACAGGCCTCCCGTTACCTCGTCCCGGCCCTGGTCGCCGGGGCGGTCGCCCTCGCCCTCGGCGCGTACGGCAAGGTGCACGATCCGGCGGGCACGGCCTTCAACCTGGCCGGATTCAGCAGCACGGGGGCCGTCAAGTCCTGGCTGGCCACGGGGGCGATGGGGTTCGCGGTGGTGCAGTTCGTCTCGGCGCTCATGGTGTACGGAAAGGTGCCGGGGCCCAGCTGGGCAGGGGTGCTGCACCGCTGGTCGGGGCGGGTCGCGTTCCTGGCCGCGGTACCGGTAGCCGTGCACTGTTTGTACGCTTTGGGCTACCAAACATATGAACCACGCGTATTGTGGCATTCGCTCCTGGGCTGCTTCTTCTTCGGTGCCTTCAGCGCCAAGATGCTGCTCCTTCGCTCGGAGCGACTGCCCGGTTGGCTGCTGCCCATCGTGGGCGGGTTCGTCTTCGCCGCGCTCACGGTGGTCTGGCTGACCTCGGCTCTCTGGTTCTTCCGCACGTTCGGAGTGACGACATGACGATCAGCGCGACGCGTCGCACGGTGCTCGCGGCGGGCGCGGCCGGCGCGGCTGCCCTGCTCGCGGGGTGCAGCGAGTACGGCAACGAGAACGGCGGGGGCGGCGAGGCGGAGTCGCCTGCTCAGGAGGAGCCGACGTCGGGCGAGTCCCCCGGTGAGGCCCCGGCCGGCGAGGAACTGGCCAAGACTGCCGAGATCCCGGTCGGCGGCGGCAAGATCTTCAAGGACGAGCAGGTCGTCGTCACCCAGCCCGAACAGGGCGAGTTCAAGGCATTCTCGGCCATCTGCACCCACCAGCGCTGCACGGTCGCCAGCGTCTCGGACGGCACCATCAACTGCACCTGCCACGGCAGCAAGTTCCGCGTCGCCGACGCCTCGGTGGCCGACGGCCCCGCAACGAGACCGCTCCCCGAGGAGAAGATCACGGTCACCGGAAATTCGATTCGCCTGGCGTGATCCGGCCCATACGCTCGTCCGCATGAGCCCCGAGGACCTGGTACGCGATCACACGATCTACTCCTGCGTCATGGGCTCCCGTGCCTTCGGTCTGGCCACGGATACGAGTGACACCGACATGAGGGGCGTGTTCCTGGCCCCCACCCCGCTCTTCTGGCGCTTCGAGAAGCCGCCGACGCATGTCGACGGTCCCGCGGACGAGCAGTTCAGCTGGGAGCTGGAGCGCTTCTGCGCACTGGCTCTGCGTTCCAACCCGAACATCCTGGAGTGCCTGCACTCGCCGCTCGTCACGCACGCGGACGACACGGGCCGCGAACTCCTCGCCCTGCGCGAGGCGTTCCTCTCCCGCCAGGCGCACGAGACCTTTGCGCGATACGCGCTGGGCCAGCGCAAGAAGCTGGAAGCCGACGTCCGCACGCATGGCGCGCCGCGCTGGAAGCACGCCATGCACTTGCTGCGGCTCCTGACGAGTTGCCGCGATCTGCTGCGCACGGGTGCGCTGGTCGTCGACGTCGGCGACCAGCGGGAACCTCTGCTCGCGGTGAAACGCGGCGAGGTTCCGTGGCCGGTCGTCGAGGTTCGCATGACCCGCCTTGCGGCTGAAGCGGACGAGGCGGCGGCCCGCAGTCCGCTCCCGGCCGAGCCGGACCGGGCCCGGGTCGAGGACTTCCTGGTCCGGGTCCGCCGCGCCGGTTGCATCCGGCGGTGAGGCGGGTTGCCCCCGGCGGTTGGGCGGTTGGGTTCGTTGCCGGCTGACGTTCCGGGAGCGCCCCGTAAGGGGCGCGGGGCTGTGACATTTGCGGCTCCGCCGCGGGGCGCGACCAGCCACAACGCACCCGCAGCCGCAGCCGCGACACAGCATGTCACCCCCACCCCAGTAGGCCCCACCCACCCGCCGTAGGCGCCCACCCACCCCGCCGGAGGCAGGGGGGCCTGGGGGCGCAGCCCCCCACACGGCGGAGCCGCAAATTGATACAGCCGGGAAGGGGCGGGACTGGGGAAAACTGCGCGACCAGCCAAGACGGACCCGCAGTCGCCCATGCACCGAACCCACCTTCCCGGTAGGCGCCGCGCACAACCGCCGGAGGCAAGCGGCGGCGGCTCAGGAGTCCCAGAGGGCCCCCAGCGCCATGAGGTCCCCCCGGTACTCGATCCGGTCGGCCCACTCCGCAGGCCATGCGTCCGCGCCGACGTACGCCCCGGCAAACGCCCCCGCCAGGCAGGCGATCGAGTCGGAGTCGCCCGAGGTACAGGCCGCCCGGCGCAGGGCCGTGAGCGGTTCGTCGAGGAAGAGGAGGAAGCAGAGCAGGCCGGTAGCGAGGGCTTCCTCAGCGATCCAGCCCTCGCCGGTGGCCAGGCACGGGTCCGTCTCCGGCGAGGGCGAGCGCACGGCCTCCTGCAGCCGGTCCAGGATCTCCAGGCACTCGTCCCAGCCCCGCGCGATGAAGTGCGTCGGCGTCGGATCCTGGCTGCGAGTCCACAGGTCGCCGAGCCAGTGATCGTGATAGCGGGCGCGGTTCTCGTACGCGTACGAGCGCAGCAGTCCAACGAGGCCGGTCGGTTCGGTGCCCTGCGCGAGGAGGCGTACGGCATGCGCGGTGAGGTCGGACGCGGCCAGCGCCGTGGGATGGCCGTGGGTGAGCGCGGCCTGCAACTGGGCTGCCCCGGCGCGTTGTTCGTCGCTCAGACCGGGGATCAGCCCGATGGGCGCGACGCGCATGTTGGCGCCGCAGCCCTTGGAGTGGATCTGGCTGGCGTCCTGCCAGGGACGGTCCGGGCGCTCCAGCAGATCGCAAGCCGTGAGGCAGGTGTTGCCCGGGGCGCGGTTGTTCTCCGGAGAGCGGTTCCAGGCGATGAACTCCTGGCGTACGACCTCGGCCATCGTCTCGGGTTCGAGAACCCCGCGGTCCATCACCGCCCGCAGCCCTCGCCCCAAGGCCAGTGTCATCTGGGTGTCGTCGGTGACGAGCGCCGGCGTCGGCAGCTCCATCTCCCGCCACGGCCCGTACTTGGCGAGGATCGACGGCACGTCACGGAACTCGGTCGGGTAGCCGAGCGCGTCCCCGAGCGCGAGTCCGTTGAGCGCTCCGGTGGCGGCTTGCTTCCTCACGGTGGTGGTCATACGGGGCGTCCTTCCCGGGACGGTCGGAGCAGAGGTGGGTAGAGGGTGGTGGCCGTACCCGCCCGGTACACCGCCGCCGGCTTACCCCGCCCCCCGGTCAGCCGCGCCGCACCAGGCACCGGTTCGACAAAGCCGGCCGTGGCGAGGACCTTGCGCCGGAAGTTGGGCCGGTCCAGGGCCGTCCCCCACACCGTCTCGTAGACCTGCTGGAGTTCCCCGAGCGTGAACTCGGGCGGGCAGAAGGCCGTGGCGAGACAGGTGTACTCGAGCTTGGCGCCGACCCGTTCGTGGGCGTCGGCGAGGATCCGGTCGTGGTCGAAGGCGAGCGGCCCGAGCCCGTCGTACGGCAGCCACTGGGCGTGGGCCGCGTCCGAGCCGCCGTGTGGCTCCGGAGCGTCGGGCAGCAGCGCGGTGTACGCGACGGAGACGACCCGCATCCGGGGATCACGGTCCGGTTCGCTGTACGTCCGCAGCTGCTCCAGATGCAGTCCGGTGACGTCCGACAGGCCGGTCTCCTCGGCGAGTTCACGCCGGGCGGCCGTCTCCGCGGACTCGTCGGGCAGGACGAAACCGCCGGGCAGGGCCCAGCGGCCCGCGTACGGCTCCTGCCCGCGCTCGATCAGCAGCACCTGGAGTACGCCCGCCCGGATCGTGAACACCGCGAGGTCGACGGTGACAGCGAAGGGCTCGAAGGCGTACTTGTCGTAGCCCTCGGGTGCGGTCCCCGCTGTTGGCGCCACGCCGCCCACCCCCTTAATAGTCACACAGACTATAAAGCGGTGGGCGGGTCGCGGCAACCCCTCAACCCCCGTCTCGGTCCCTGTCCGTGGACGTCAACTCCCGTGCTTGGACGGCGAAAGCGACGCCACCACCGCCCCCGCGGCCGACACCCCCGCCGAAACCCACAGCGCAGGCGCGCACCCCTCGATGAAGCTCTCCGCCGAGTCGTAGCCCCCGAACTGGACGAACACGGCCGCGGCCACAGCCACTCCGAAGACCCCGCCCAGCTCCCGCAGCGCGTTGTTGACGCCCGACGCGACGCCCACCTCAGCGGGCGGCACCGACGAGCTCACGGCGTTCGCGACGGTGGGGAAGACCATGGAGATGCCGACTCCGGCGATGATCAGCGGCACGACCAGGCGGTCGTAGCCGACCCCGGGCTCCACCTGCCAGGCCATCAGCCCGAGCCCCACCGCTTGGAGGACGAGGCCCGTCAGCATGAAGGGCCGGTTCCCGAAGCGGTCCGCGAGCGCGCCCGCGACCGGCGCGACGAGCAGTGGCGTACCGGTCCACACCAGGATCCGCAGGCCTGCCTCCAAGGGGGAGTTGCCCAGGCCGACCTGGAACAGCTGCGAGATCATGAACAGCGCGCCGAGCAGCGACATGAACATCAGGAAGACCGCGCCGTTGGCGGTGGAGAACCCGCGCCGCCGGAAGTGCGCGAGCGGCAGCATCGGGTACCGCGCCCCCGACTTCTCCCACCCGAGGAAGGCCGCCACGAACACGGCCCCGACAGCCAGGGCGCCCAGCACCTCGGCACTCCCCCAGCCGGCCTCCGGCGCCCGCACCGGCGCCCAGGCAAGCCCGGTCAGGCCCACGGCCGCCAGCACCAGCCCCACGATGTCGAGTTGAGGCCGCGGACCGTAGCTCTCGCGCAGCTTCATCGCGGCGAGCGGAAGCATCACAAGGCCCAGGGGCACGTTCAGCCAGAAGATCCACTGCCAGGACAGACCATCCGTAACAGCCCCGCCAAGCACCGGCCCGGCGGCCACCCCGAGCCCGCTCACCCCACCCCACAGACCGATCGCCACGCCCCGCTTCTCGGCCGGGAACGCCTCGCTGATCAGGGTCAGCGTGAGAGGCAGCAGTACGGCCGCTCCGGCGCCCTGGACGGCGCGTGCGGCAATGAGTTCACCGGCGCCACCGGCGAGCGCGGCCCATGCGGAGGCCAGTGTGAAGAGGGCGAGCCCGGTGACGTACATCCGCCGCCGCCCGAACCGGTCGCCGAGCGCCGCGCCGGTGAGGGTCAGGCAGGCGAAGACGAGGTTGTACGCGTTGATCGTCCACTCAAGCTGGGACAGGCTCGCGCCGAAGTCGGCCTGCAGTGCGGGCAGTGCGGTGGCGACGACCACCACGTCCAGCGCGCACAGGAGCGCCCCCAGTCCCGCAAGGACCACCGTCCAGACGCGCCGTGGAGGTGCGGTGGACGGTGGCGCCTTGCGGGCGGGGGCAAGCAGAGTTTCCGTGATGTCGATGTCAGAGTCGATGTGAGACATGAGGGATGAAAGCCCTTCCGTGAGAGTCACTCACGGAAGGCAGACCAGCCCCGCCCCGAAAAGGAATCGCGCCCGAGGAACGCGACGAGCCGGTCGGAGGCACCGGCCCGGGGCAGCACGCCGACCGGCTCGGCGAAGCGCACTCCCCGGTCCTCGTCCACGACCACGCACCGCGCGACGGACAGCAGCTCGGCCGCGAGCGCGGACGGTATCGGCCGCGGACGACCGCAGGCCTGCGCCACGTCCCAGCCGTGCACGGCGATCTCTACGGCACCGGTGGCGGCCATCACGCGTACGTCGAGCGGCCGGTCCCCCACGCTCACCGAGCGCCCCTCCCCGGGCAGAGCCACCCAGGCGCCGAGCAGCGCGCAGGCACGCCGCCGGAAGTCGCACGCGGGATCCGTACGGCCCGCCGGCCCCGGGAAGAGACCGATCCGCCCGCCCGTCAGCCCCTCGTGCAGTGCGTCGAGCGCATCGTCGAGATGGCCGAGCAAGTCCCCAAGGTTCCACCGCGCGCACGGCGTGGCCCGCCCCAGACCCTCACGGGGTACGAGGGCGACGCTCCCCAACGTGTACGCGAGCGAACGCTCAAGCAGCTCCCCGGAGTTCACGACAGCACCTCGGGCGTCCCGAAGCGCCCGGCCAGCCCCGGTTCCAGGAAGACGGTGATCCGCGCGATCTCCCGGTCCTCGACGGTGAGCACCTGCACGGAGTGCGCCCGGTACACGGCGTCCGCACCACGCTTGTACGCCACCACGGCCGGCTGCCCGTTCGCCCGCGTCGGGAACATCCGCAGATCCCCCTTCTCGTGTTCGAGCGCCTCCAGGAACCGCATGACGTCCTTCCTCCCGCTGAACCACTCCAGGTAGGGCGGCATCTCCAGTTCGACGCCTTCCTGGAGCAGCCCGAGCAGCGCCTCCATGTCGGCGTCCTCGAAGGCCGCCACGTACCGGTCGAGCAGTTCGCGATCGCCCGTGCTGTCCGGCTCCGCCAGGAGGTCCTCGTCGGGCGCCACCTCGTCGAGTCGGGCACGCGCGCGTTGGAGGCTGCTTTTCACCGCCGCCGTCGTGGTCCCGAGCAGGGCGGCCACCTCGTGCGCCCGCCAGGCCAGCACGTCCCTGAGGATCAGTACGATCCGCTGCCGCGGCGGCAGGTTCTGCAGCGCCGCGACGAGTGCGAGCCGCAGACTGCCGCGCGCCGCGACGACGGCCGCCGGGTCGACGAGCGTGTCGGGCACCGGCTGGAGCCACGGGACGTCCATCGGAGGGGTCCTCGGCGGCTCCTCGGGCGCGTCTGACGGCCCGCCGAGCCCGGTTGGCAGGGGACGGCGCTCGCGTCCCTCCAGCGCCGTCAGACACGTATTCGTGGCGATCCGGTAGAGCCAGGTCCGCAAGGACGCACGGCCCTCGTATCCGTCGTACGACCGCCAGGCCCGCAGATACGTCTCCTGCACCAGGTCCTCGGCGTCGTCGACCGACCCGAGCATCCGGTAGCAGTGCGCCAGCAGCTCGCGCCGGTACATCCCCGTCAGCCGTACGAACTCGTCGCGATCCGTCGTCACATGCATGGCCGCTCCCTTCCCTCACGGGTACAGACCCCAGGAGCGGTGAAAACGCATCGGCCGGTCCCGGACGAATTCCGGAACCGGCCGTCGAGCGTGACGAGTACGGGAGCGGCCTAGAGGTTGACCTCCTGCATCAGCATCCCGACCTCCGTGTTGGACAGCCGGCGCAGCCAGCCCGACTTCTGGTCGCCGAGCGTGATCGGCCCGAAGGCGACGCGCACGAGCTTGTCGACCGGGAAGCCCGCCTCGGCGAGCATGCGCCGCACGATGTGCTTGCGGCCCTCGTGGAGCGTGACCTCTACGAGGTAGTTCTTGCCGGTCTGCTGGACGACGCGGAAGTGGTCCGCGCGCGCGTACCCGTCCTCCAACTGGATGCCGTCCTTGAGCTGCTTGCCCAGGTCGCGCGGAATCGGGCCCACGATGTGCGCGAGGTAGGTCTTCTTGACGCCGTACTTGGGGTGGGTCAGCCGGTTGGACAGTTCGCCGTGGTTGGTGAGCAGGATGATGCCCTCGGTCTCGGTGTCGAGCCGCCCCACGTGGAAGAGCCGCGTCTCACGGTTGGTGACGTAGTCCCCGAGGCACTGGCGCCCCTCCGGGTCCTCCATCGTCGAGACGACACCGGCGGGCTTGTTCAGCGCGAAGAACTGGTACGCCTGTGTGGCGACCGTCAGCCCGTCGACCTTGATCTCGTCCTTCTCCGGGTCGACGCGCAGCCCCTGCTCGAGCACGATCTCGCCGTTGACCTCGACGCGGGCCTGCTCGATCAGCTCCTCACAGGCGCGCCGCGAGCCGTATCCCGCGCGCGCGAGCACCTTCTGCAGCCGCTCGCCCTCCTGCTCGGCGCCCGGGAAGGTCTTCGGGAGCTTGACGTCCTTCTTGCCCGCGTACCGCTCCCGGTTGCGCTCCTCGATCTGCGTCTCGTACTCACGGGGCCGCGCCGGAGCCGTACGACCGCGCCCGCCCGGCTGCCCCTTCTTCGGAGCACCCTTGGCGCCGCCCCGCGCAGAGGCGCCGCGCCCCGACTTGGGGCCCTCCTTGCTGGCGTCGGGGCCCACGTCGTAGCGGCGCTCCTCGGGGCGGGGCTTGCGGGGGCGGCCCTGCCCCTGCTTCTGATCCCTGTTGTTGCCGGCGCCGCGGGAGTTACCGCGCCCGCCACCGCT
Source organism: Streptomyces sp. NBC_00286 (assembly GCF_036173125.1). Taxonomy (NCBI): domain Bacteria; kingdom Bacillati; phylum Actinomycetota; class Actinomycetes; order Kitasatosporales; family Streptomycetaceae; genus Streptomyces; species Streptomyces sp. NBC_00286. The sequence goes on along the minus strand of NZ_CP108054.1, from coordinate 8,194,532 downwards.
CTTGCCGCTGCCGCTGCTTCGCATCAAATTTCCGTCGTCGTGTCGTCATCGGGGTCCGGTGCATCCGGATCGAACGACGGTACGCCTTCCTGCGTCTCGGCCTCGATCGCCTCCGCCTCCGGGAGGAAGGGCGCGAGCTCCGGAAGCTCGTCCAGGCCGCGCAGGCCCATCCGCTCCAGGAAGTAGTTCGTCGTCCTGTACAGGATCGCACCTGTTTCGGGTTCCGCGCCCGCCTCCTCTATCAGTCCGCGCTGCAGGAGGGTGCGCATCACACCGTCGCAGTTCACTCCTCGTACGGCCGAGACGCGGGAACGGCTCACCGGCTGCCGGTACGCCACGACCGCCAGCGTCTCCAGAGCGGCCTGCGTGAGCCGCGCCTGCTGCCCGTCGAGTACGAACCGTTCGACGGCCGCCGCGTACTCGGGCCGGGTGTAGAACCGCCAGCCCCCGGCGACGAGCCGCAGCTCAAAGCCCCGCCCCTGGACGGTGTACTCGTCGGCCAGCGCCCGCAGCGCGTCCGCGATCTGCCGCCGGGGCCGCTCGAGGATCTTCGCGAGGTGCTCCTCGGTCGCGGGTTCGTCCACGACCATGAGTACGGCCTCCAGGGCGGGCCCGAGGTCGAGATCCGCGACGGTACGCAGCCCCGCCGGGACCTCGGTGGTGTTCTCGCTCACGCCTTCTCCTCCTTGGCTTCGTCCTGGACCGGCTCCGGGGGCCTGTCGAACTCGTCCGTCACCCTGGGCTCCTCGTCGCTGTCCCCGCCCGTCCAGCGCACCAGCAGCTCCCCCAGCGCCTCCTCCTGGTCGAGCGTGACGGCCTTCTCGCGATACAGCTCCAGCAGGGCCAGGAACCGCGCCACCACGGTCAGCGTGTCGTCCGTGTCCTCCACGAGCGCCCGGAACGAGGCCTCCCCCAGCTCCCTCAGCCGCGCTACGACAATCCCGGCCTGCTCCTGCACACTCACCAGCGGGGCGTGGATGTGGTCGACGTACACCTGCGGCTTGGGCTTGGGCTGCATCGCCTTCACAGCGAGCTTCGCGAACCCCTCCGCCCCGATGCTGATGACGACCTCGGGCAACAACTCGGCGTGATGCGGCTCCAGTCCGACGGTACGGGGATACCGCCGGGCCTCCTCCTCGAGCCGCCCGCTGAAGATCTCGGCGATCTGTTTGTACGCGCGGTACTGCAACAGCCGCGCGAACAACAGATCCCGCGCCTCGAGCAACGCCAGATCCGCCTCGTCCTCCACCTCGGCCGACGGCAACAGCCGAGCGGCCTTCAGATCAAGCAGAGTGGCGGCAACGACCAGAAACTCAGTCGTCTCATCAAGATCCCAGTCAGGCCCCATCGCCCGGATATGAGCCATGAACTCATCAGTGACCTTGGAAAGCGCCACCTCGGTCACATCAAGCTTGTGCTTCGAGATCAACTGAAGCAACAGATCAAACGGCCCTTCAAAGTTCGCAAGCCGAACTTTGAAGGTCCCGTCGTCCGGCTCGGCGTCTACGCGGGGCGCGCCAGACGCCGCAGGCGCTGCGGTATCTGCAGCGGCCGGCTCGCCCGCGTTGTGGGCAGGAGTTCCGCGGGGCGATGGGGGTCCCCCCGCTCGAGCGGAGTCGAGAGTGGGGGAGGGTGGGCACAACGCCCCACGGTCCGCAGCCGAAGTACTGTCCTCAACCAGAGACGGACTCTCCGCCGAAGGCGAAACGGCTTCCGCCGCAGGCGGTTCGGGCTCCGCCGCAGGCGGCCCAACCTCAGCCGGAGGCGAGGGCAACTCCTCCGCCTCGGGAGGCGCAGAAGCCTCAGTCTCGCCCGGAGGCAAAGACGAACCCCCCGGCCCCCGCCCCAGCGCACGCCGACGCCCGGCGGAGCCAGCTGCGGGGACGGAACCGTCGTACGAGGTCATAGCCGTCGCAGGCTACCGCTTACCGCCCACGAAGCCGACGGACAAGAATGCTGGCGTCCCCCCGGGACTCAAGATCCGCGAGCACAACGGCCACAGCCTCCCGCACGATCCGCCCGCGATCCACCGCAAGCCCATGCTCCCCGCGCAGCACCAGCCGAGCATGCTCAAGATCCATGAGCTCCTCGGCGGACACATACACGGTGATCTTCTCGTCGTGCCGCTCCCGCCCACTGGGCCGCCGCGCAGCGGCCCGCCCGCGCTTACGAGGCTGAGCGGCGGCGCCAGAACCTTCCTGCGCCGCCCCCTGCCGTCGCCCGGAGCGCTCGCCCCCGGCGGCACGGGTGCGGGATTCCCCGGCATCGGCGGACTCGGAGTCCGCGGCCACATGCTCGGCCCCGTCACCGTCACCGCCTTGCGCGGGCACCGCCTGCGGCGCATCCTCCGCGGTCCCGGAACCGGATCCCGAGCCGGAGGCAGCCGAATCACCCTCGCCCGCAGGAGCCGGCACCCGGGCGGCCTCACCGTTGGACTGGCCGTTGGCCTGGCGCCTGGGGCTGGAGGACTGGAGCGCCATTCCCCCTGTCGTACGGAACAGTTCGTCGGCCCCCGGCAGACTCACTCGGCGTGACACCGGGCGAGCACCTCCCTGGCGAGCTGGCGATAGGCGGCGGCACCGACGGAGTTGGAGGCGTATGTGGTGATCGGTTCACCGGCGACCGTGGTCTCCGGGAAGCGGACCGTGCGCCCGATGACCGTGTGGTAGACGTGATCGTCGAACGCCTCGACCACGCGCGCGAGCACCTCACGGCTGTGCACCGTGCGCGAGTCGTACATCGTGGCGAGGATCCCGTCGAGCTCCAGCTCGGGGTTGAGCCGCTCCTGGACCTTCTCGATGGTCTCGGTGAGCAGCGCGACACCACGCAGCGCGAAGAACTCGCACTCCAGCGGCACGATCACCTTGTGGGCGGCCGTGAGGGCGTTCACGGTGAGCAGGCCGAGCGAGGGCTGGCAGTCGATCACGATGAAGTCGTAGTCGGCCATCAGCGGCTTGAGTGCCCGCTGCAGTGTGGACTCGCGCGCGACCTCGGAGACGAGCTGAACCTCGGCGGCCGACAGGTCGATGTTGCTGGGCAGCAGGTCCATGTTCGGGACCGCGGTCTTCAGGAGGACCTCGTCGGCCGCCATGCCCCGCTCCATGAGCAGGTTGTAGACGGTGAGGTCGAGCTCCATCGGGTTGACACCGAGGCCGACCGACAGCGCGCCCTGCGGGTCGAAGTCGACCAGCAGGACTCTCCGTCCGTACTCCGCGAGCGCGGCCCCCAGGTTGATGGTCGACGTCGTCTTGCCGACGCCGCCCTTCTGGTTGCACATCGCGATGATCTTCGCGGGGCCGTGATCGGTGAGCGGGCCCGGGATCGGGAAGTACGGCAGCGGGCGCCCGGTCGGGCCGATGCGCTCGCGACGCTGGCGTGCCGCGTCGGGCGCGAGCGTGGCCGCGTACTCCGGATCGGGCTCGTACTCGGCGTCGGGGTCGTAGAAGTGCCCTTCGGGCAGGTCGTCGTAGTCGGCGAAGTGGGTGCGGTTCTCGCCACTTCCGTTGCCGGCCATGGCGTTCACGTGATGGCCATCCATGCTCTGGTGGACTGTCTGAGTCCGGTGTGGACTCTGGTGGGCTGCGAAGGTGCGCACAGCTACGGAGCCGACAGCCTCGAGCCCCGTGGGCCTCGAGCCCTGCGCAGGCATTCCTGGTTGACCACCCCCGGGAGTAAATGTCGACTCATTCACAAGTCGTCTTACCTCCTTGGTGACCAGGAAACTTCTAGATAGGTCAGCGTGGCACCATGCCGACGGTTGGCGACTCTATGGCGTGTCACCGGTCCGCAGCAACACAATCCGCCGGACCCGGCCCGATGTGTCGGCAACGGAACACCCCTCTGTCAAGGGCGTAAGGCCGTCGCACGGCAGGTTTCGCGGGTGTGCGAAACGGTCGAAGGGTTACGTTCGAGGCGAGTTGAGCGAGTCTCGCAAAGGGTCTCGACACACAGCGGCCGGACCTGGTTCCCCAAGGTCCGGCCGGATGTATGCCGTTGACGACTCGTGTTGACGTATCGCCTTTTGCCGGCGGAGAGATGAGTGCCGGCGGGTCAGCCCAGCAGGGTCTCCAGCTCTCGGTGCTCCAGTCCGTGCGCCTCGGCGACCTCGCGGTAAATGACCTTGCCGTCATGGGTGTTGAGGCCCTTGGCCAGCGCGGGATCGCGGCGCAGCGCCTCGACCCAGCCGCGGTTCGCGAGCTCCACGATGTACGGGAGCGTGGCGTTGGTGAGTGCGTACGTGGAGGTGTTGGGGACCGCTCCGGGCATGTTGGCGACGCAGTAGAAGACCGAGTTGTGGACCGGGAAGGTCGGCTCGGCGTGGGTCGTCGGTCGCGAGTCCTCGAAGCAACCGCCTTGATCAATCGCGATGTCGACAAGAACACTTCCCGGCTTCATCCGGGAGACGAGTTCGTTGGTGACCAGCTTCGGTGCCTTGGCGCCCGGGATGAGCACGGCGCCGATGACGAGGTCGGCCTCCAGGCAGGCCTTCTCGAGTTCGAAGGCGTTGGAGACGACGGTCTGGATCTTCGTGCCGAAGATCTTGTCGGCTTCCTTGAGCTTGTTGATGTCCTTGTCGAGCAGGGTCACGTGGAAGCCCATGCCGATGGCGATCTGTGCGGCGTTCCAGCCGGAGACGCCGCCGCCGATGACGACGGCCCGGCCGGCCAGCACGCCCGGGACGCCGCCGGGCAGCACTCCGCGGCCGCCGTTCGGGGCCATCAGGTGGTAGGCGCCGACCTGCGGGGCGAGCCGACCCGCGACCTCGGACATCGGGGCGAGCAGCGGCAGCGCGCGGCTGGGCAGTTCGACGGTTTCGTACGCGATGGCCGTGGTGCCGGACTCCAGGAGCGCGTCCGTGCACTCCTTGGACGCGGCCAGGTGCAGGTAGGTGAAGAGGATCTGGTCCTTGCGGAGGCGGTGGTACTCCTCGGCGATCGGCTCCTTGACCTTCAGCAGCAGGTCGGCGGAGGCCCACACCTCGTCCGCGGTGTCGAGGATCCGCGCGCCGGCGGCGACGAACTCGTCGTCCGTGATCGAGGAGCCGACACCGGCGCCCCGCTCGATGACGATCTGGTGGCCGTGGCGCACCAGCTCATGCACTCCGGCGGGGGTGATGGCCACCCGGAACTCGTTGTTCTTGACCTCGCGGGGGATGCCGACCTTCACGTCGATCACGGTCCTTGGCTCAGGGGGTTGTGGTTAACGCCTGCCCGGACGATGCCTGACATACCCGGATGCACGGGAGCACACCGGGAGACACCACGCAGGTACGCGGTGGAGCCAGTCTAATGAAGGGATTCCCCGTGTCTAGCCTTTCAATGCTTCAATCTTCTGCGGATGTACTACGGATTTCGTAGGCGTTAGCGTCGTGTTCCCTGGTGGACAGGTCCTCCGGGAGCTCGTTTCCCAGCATGCGCTCGGCCGTGCCACGGTGCAGCCGGGCCGCCACGGGGTCGCCGAGCCGGTCCAGCGTGTCGGCGAGCCGGAGCTGCAGAGCGGCCCGCAGCCGTACGTCCTCGGCGCGGCGCGCCCACTCGATCGCCTCCTGGCAGGTGCGCAGCGATTCCTCGGTCCGGCCGGCGTATTCCTGCACCCGTGCCAATTCGCTCAACGCCCTGGCCACGCCCGCCACATCACCGTTCCTGCGATGGCCGGTGACGGCCGAGCGCCAGCTGCGCAGCGCCTCGTCGTAGCGGCCCGCGTAGGTGTGCGCGGTGGCGATACGGCCGTGCAGCCTGGCCGCGTCCACGCGCTCGTCGCGCGCGAGCCGTTGCGCGAGGGCCCGCCCGTACCAGTCGGCGGCCCGGTCGTAGTCCCCCAGCTCCTGATGCGCGCCGCCTACGGATTCCATCGCGCGGCCGGTCGCATACGGGTCGTTCGCCTCCCGTCCGGCGTCGAGAGCGGCGCGATAGCGGGCGAGCGCATGGGTGGTACGGCCGTTCCGGGCGTCCAGGTCGGCGAGGTTCAGCAGTGCGGCGGCCTTCTCGCGGGGCAGCTTGCGCCGCTCGGCGACATCCAGGACGAGCTGGTGGATGCCGTACAGCTCGGGCGCCGCCGCCCGCGTACCGAAGTGCGCGACCATCGCCCGCACCAGCGCGGCCATCAGTCGGCGAGCGAGGGTGTCCAGCTCCCCGTCGGCGACCGCGAGCCGGGCCGAGGCCAGCAGCGCGGGCTGCCGGATGCGCAGCCAGTCGGCAGCCGCGCGGGGGTTCTTGAAGCGCAGGGCGCTGGGCATCCCGGCGAGCTTCTCGCGGGCGGGCGAGCTGTCGGTCTCGGTGATCGCGCGGCAGGAGGCCAGCAGCCGTACGGTCCGCTCCAGCATTCGGGCGCGGGCCAGTTGCAGCTCGGCCGGCCGGTCCTCGCTCTCGGTGAGCGAGCGCAGCAGCGGCAGCAGACAGCCGGGCACCTCGTACTGCGGCAGCGGTGACTCGACGCGCCGCAGGAGACCGAGCCCGGTGAAGTCGTCGAGGGTGGACTCGGCGGCGTCCACCGAGCAGCCGGCGAGCGCGGAGGCGGTGTGCGGGTCGGCGAGGCCCGCGGGGGCGAGCGAGAGCAGGCGGAGCATCTGTGCGCGGGCCGGGGGCAGTTCGGCGTACACGAGGTGGAAGACGCGCTCGAGTGCCGGGCCTTCGTCACCCTCCGTGCGCAACTGCTTGGCGAGGTCGGCGACGGCCGCCTTGGGCCGGCGGGCCAGCCAGCCGCCAGCGAGTACGAGCGCGGCGGGCTGGGCCGCGCAGATCTCGACGAGTCCTTCGGCGGCGCGCGGATCGACGGTGATGCGTACGGAGCCGGTGTAGCGGCCGAGGAGTTCGACGGCGGACTTGGTGTCCAGGCCGCCGAGGGTGCAGGGGCGGACGTCGGAGATCCCGGTCAGGGGGCCATCGGAGACGGCGACGACCAGGCATTCCGGGGTGTCGGGAAGGAGCGCGTCGACCTGTTCCGCGTCCGCCGCGTCGTCGAGCAGGAGCAGGGCCCGGCGGCTGGCGAGGGCCTCGCGCAGCGCCTCGACGAGGTCGTCCTCGGGGGCTCCGGGCGGGGCGGTCAGCTCGAGGGCGGCGAGCAGTTCGCGGGCGGTGCGCTCGGTGGGTACGGGCGTGCCGTCGGGTTCGGTGAGGCGGGCTCGTAGCGTGCCGTCAGGATAACTGTCCGCGACCAGCCGTACGAGTTCTTCGGCGAGCGCGGTGCGGCCGAAGCCGGGCTTGCCCGCGATGAGCAGCACGCGCGCGCGTGGCGCTTTCCGGCCCGCGATGGTGTCCAGGCCCGCACGCTCGATGTCGGCCCTGAGTTCCTTCAACTCTCTTGTGCGGCCGAGGAACTGACCCTCCGTGGGAGCAGCGGTGTCAGCTGGGCGCTGCTTCTTGGCCGACAGCTTCGTACCCTCGGTGTCCACCGCCTGATCCGTCACGGGCCACACTCCCGTCCCACCGCACGCGCAAGCCCGCCGGGACTCCGGACGGGGCATTTGTAGAGCCTAGTTCACGCTCTGCGACGATCCCGTGGGAGCACGGCGGGCACGTCCCCCGATCGGATCAGGCGATCGTCACACCGGCGACGGCACGGTGTACGCGGGCGGCCTCGCGAGCAGTCGAGGCTCACACCTCGAAGGGCCGCGCGGGCCACGGCGCCTCGGCCGGGCGCAGCGCGTCGAGACCGTCGCCGTTCTGGGCCGCGATCAGCGAAAGGACGCCTACGACAAGGCAGTTGTTGTGCAGCTCACCGGCGAGCACACCGCGGACGAGTTCCTCGACGGGGACCCGAGAGAGTTCCATATCGGCCTCTTCGTCCTCGACTTCGAAGCGCTGGCCCTCGGCCTCGGACAGATCCCGGGCGAGGAAGATCCGTACGGCCTCGTCGCAGCCGCCCGGCGTCGTGTACACGTCCGTGAGCACCCGCCAGTCCTCGGCCTTGACGTGGGCCTCTTCGTAGAGCTCGCGCTGGGCGGCGTGCAGTGGGTTCTCGCCGGGGATGTCGAGCAGGCCGGCCGGGATCTCCCACAGCTTCTGGCGTACGGGGTGCCGGTACTGGCGGATGACCAGGACGCGGCCCTGGTCGTCGAGGGCGAGGACCGCCACCGAACCGGGGTGGACCTGGTAGTCGCGGCGGACGACCGTCCCGTCGGGCATGACCACGTCGTCCGTGCGCACGGAGGTCTTGTTCCCCGTGAACGGAGTCTCGGTCGCCCTGACCTCCCACTCCTCGGCGGTGTCCTTGATGGTCATGTCGACTTGTCCTCCCACGTACACAGAAAAACCGGGGCACGCGCCGCAAAGGACCCGCACCCCGGCAACCGTACAACCTCGTGCTACTTACCCGTCTTGCCCGTCTTGCGCTCCACAGCGGCCTTCACCAGGCCCGCGAACAGCGGATGCGGACGCGTGGGGCGCGAGCGCAACTCGGGGTGCGCCTGGGTCGCGACCAAGTAAGGGTGGACGTCGCGCGGGTACTCCAGGTACTCCACGAGCTTGCCGTCCGGGGACGTGCCGGAGAACAGCAGACCGGCCTTCTTCTCCAGCTCGGCGCGGTAGGAGTTGTTCACCTCGTAGCGGTGACGGTGACGCTCCTCGACGTACTCCTTGCCGCCGTACACCTCGCGTACGACCGAGCCCTCGGCGAGCTTGGCCGGGTACATGCCCAGCCGCATCGTGCCGCCCATGTCGCCCTCGCCGGCGACGATGTCGAGCTGCTCGGCCATGGTGGAGATGACGGGGTGGCCGGTGGCGGCGTCGAACTCCGTGGAATTGGCGTCCGCGATGTCGGCGAGATTGCGCGCGGCCTCGATCACGATGCACTGCAGACCGAGACACAGGCCGAGCAGCGGGATCTTGTTCTCGCGGGCGTACTGGATGGCGCCGACCTTGCCGGAGACGCCGCGGTCGCCGAAGCCACCGGGGATGCAGATCGCGTCGACGTCGGCGAGCTGCTGGGCCGCACCCGCCGGGGTCTTGCAGTCGTCCGAGGTGACCCACTTGATCTTCACGCGCGCCTTGTTGGCGAACCCGCCCGCGCGCAGCGCCTCGGTGACCGAAAGGTACGCGTCGGGCAGGTCGATGTACTTGCCGACGAGCGCGAGGTTGATCTCGTGCTGCGGATTGTGGACCCGGTCGAGCAGGTCGTCCCAGATCGTCCAGTCCACGTCACGGAAGGCGAGGTCCAGCTTGCGTACGACGTAGGCGTCCAGGCCCTCGGTGTGCAGGACCTTCGGGATGTCGTAGATCGACTTGGCGTCGATGGCCGCGACCACGGCCGCCTCGTCCACGTCGCACATCAACGAGATCTTGCGCTTGATCGCCGTGGGCACATCGCGGTCGGCGCGCAGCACGATCGCATCTGGCTGAATACCGATGTTGCGCAGAGCCGCAACCGAATGCTGCGTCGGCTTCGTCTTCAACTCTCCCGACGGTCCGATGTAGGGAAGGAGCGAGATGTGGACGACGAACACATTGTCGCGGCCGACCTCGTGACGGACCTGACGGACGGTCTCCAGGAACGGCAGCGACTCGATGTCGCCGACCGTGCCGCCGACCTCCGTGATCACCACGTCCACGTCGTCCGTGGCCATGCGCCGGATGCGGTGCTTGATCTCGTTGGTGATGTGCGGGATGACCTGCACGGTGTCGCCGAGGTACTCGCCGCGCCGCTCCTTGGCGATGACCGTGGAGTACACCTGGCCGGTGGTGATGTTGGCGGAGCCGTCCAGGTCCACGTCGAGGAAGCGCTCGTAGTGACCGATGTCCAGGTCCGTCTCGGCGCCGTCGTTGGTGACGAACACCTCACCGTGCTGGAAAGGGTTCATGGTGCCCGGGTCGACGTTCAGATACGGGTCGAGCTTCTGCATCGTGACCCGCAGACCCCGTGCCTTGAGCAGTGCGCCCAGGCTGGACGCGGTCAGGCCCTTGCCGAGGGAGGAGGCGACGCCCCCGGTGACGAAGATGTGCTTGGTCGTCGAGGATTTGGAGGGCATGGCCAAGACGGGGCTCCCGTGGTCGCGGTTCGGAGTGCGGGCCGGCTGCCTGACCCGGGCGTTTCGGGAGGTGCCGTCGCTGCGGTTCGGGGGACCCCTCGCGTCGGTTTCTGCTTCGGGGGCGCCCACCGGTCCACGGGCTACCAGGGTATCAGCGCCTGGAGGAGGCCGCTTCCGGCCACGCTCCGCACACGGACCGACACGAGGCACAGTCGTGTGCACTCTTCCCACTCATCCGGCGCAATCGCTTTCCAGGGAGGGGCGCGCGGATCACCATCGTGCGTCGTATCCTGCTCGGACGATCGCTGCCGAGCCGGGCCGAACAACGGCACCACCCCGCCCGTATTCTCCGGACACAGAGCTCGTCAGTTCGTTTCGCACCAACAATCACTGCGACCATTGACGTCATGGCAAGACGTTGTATTGACCCGTTCCCTTGACCGCAAAGAGCAACCGCCCCTCGGGGGGCGACGTGGCCGTTCGACTGGAGATGCACGTGGCCGGGCGCATCGAGGACTACGCACTTATCGGAGACATGCAGACCGCAGCATTGGTCTGCCGGGACGGCACGGTGGACTGGCTGTGCCTTCCCCGCTTCGACTCCCATGCCGTCTTCGCCGGACTGCTCGGCACCGAGGAGCACGGCTTCTGGCGTCTTGGCCCAGCCCATTCGGCGGACGCCGAGCCGCCCAGAGCGGCCCGCCGCACCTATCGCGGCGACTCTCTGGTCCTCGAATCGGAGTGGGATACGCCACGTGGCACGGTCCGTGTGACCGATTTCATGCCCCCGCGTGACGGCGCACCCCAGCTGGTGCGGATCGTCGAAGGCGTCTCGGGCCGGGTGCCGATGCGCTCGGCGCTGCGGATGCGTTTCTCGTACGGCCGTGTGGTGCCCTGGGTGCACAAGCACGAGGGGCGGACGGTGGCCGTCGCCGGGCCCGACTCCGTGTGGTTCGACACGACGGCCGAGACCTACGGCAAGTCGCTGACCACGTACGCGGACTTCACGGTGGCGCCGGGTGACCGGATCGCGTTCACCATCTCCTGGCAGCCCTCGCACAAGGAGCCGCCCGCGCTGCCCGAGCCGGAGCAGGCCCTGGAGGCCACCGAGGAGTTCTGGCGCGAGTGGGTCGAGCAGTGCACGTATCACGGGCCCTACCGCGAGGCCGTGGTCCGCTCGCTGATCACCCTGAAGGCGCTGACGTACGCGCCGACCGGCGGCATCGTCGCCGCGCCCACCACCTCGCTCCCGGAGGAGATCGGCGGTGTCCGCAACTGGGACTACCGCTACACCTGGCTGCGCGACGCGGCCATCACCCTCTCCTCGCTGCTGCGCACCGGCTACCGCGAGGAGGCGCGCGCCTGGCGCGAGTGGCTGCTGCGCGCGGTCGCGGGCGACCCGGAGAGCCTGCAGATCATGTACGGCATCGCCGGCGAGCGTGAGCTGGGCGAGGCGGAGCTCGACTGGCTGCCCGGCTACGAGAACTCCGCGCCCGTACGCGTCGGGAACGGCGCCGCACACCAGCTCCAGCTGGACGTCTACGGCGAGGTCACCGAGGCCCTGCACCTGGCGCACATGACGGGCCTGGCCCGTAACGACTACGCGTCCCTGCTGCAGCTCAAGCTGATCCGCTACCTGGAGAACCACTGGGACGAGCCGGACGAGGGCATCTGGGAGGTCCGCGGTCCGCGGCGGCACTTCGTGCACTCCAAGGTGATGGCCTGGGTCGCGGTCGACCGCACCATCAAGCTCATCGAGTCCGGCGACGCGGACGGTCCGCTGGAGAAGTGGCGCGAGCTGCGCGACGACATCCACCGCGATGTGTGTGAGAAGGGTTACGACAAGGAGCGCAACACCTTCACCCAGTCGTACGGCTCCAAGGAGCTGGACGCCTCGCTGCTGCTGATCCCGCAGATGGGCTTCCTGCCGCCGGACGACAAGCGGGTGATCGGCACGATCGAGGCCATCCAGCGGGAGCTGTCGACCACGGACGGCTTCATCCTGCGCTACCCCACCGCCGGTGAGGACGCGGGCGTGGACGGCCTGGAGGGTGACGAGGGCGCGTTCCTCGCCTGCTCGTTCTGGATGGCGGACGACCTGGCGATGATCGGCCGCGTGGACGAGGCCCGCAAGCTCTTCGAGAAGCTGCTCGCCCTGCGCAACGACCTCGGCCTGCTGGCCGAGGAGTGGGACCCGCGCCTGAAGCGCCAGGTCGGGAACTTCCCGCAGGCGTTCAGCCACGTGCCCTTGATCGACACGGCACTGCGGTTGACGGCTTCGGGGGCGTACGGCGGCTGACGAGCGACTGACGAGCGACTGCTGACAAGCCGCCGCCCGGCTACGGCACGGGCGGCGGCTTCGTCAATTCGTCGTAGATGCTGAGAACTTGAGCGACGGTCTCGTCCTCGGTCGGCCAGGATGCGGCCTGCCGCGTGCCCTTGTCCTTGAGGGCCGCACGCCATTCCGGATCCGCGAGCAGGCGTACGACGGCGTCGGCGAGGGCTTCCGCGTCTCCATGCGGTACGAGTTCGGCGGCGTCCCCGACCAGTTCGGGGACCCCTTCCATATCGGCGGCGACGAGCGGCACGCGCGCGTGGAGGGCTTCCTGGGCGAGCACGGAGCGCGCTTCCCCGCCGCCGGGCAGCAGAGCGAGATCGGCTGCGGCGAGCAGCTCGCCGACGTCGTCACGCCGCCCTACGAGTCGTACCGGCAGCCCTTCGTTCTCGATACGCCCCTGCAGTTCGGCGCGCAGCGGCCCCTCGCCGGCGATCACGAGCAGCGGTACGGGATCCAGCCGCCGCCAGGTGCGCGTGGCGTCCAGCAGCGTGTCGTACCCCCGGTGCCGCTCGAGCGAGCCGACAGCCATCAGCAACGGCCGGTCCGTCGCGCCCAGTTCGGCCCGCGCCTTGGGACGCAGCCGTTCAAGCTCCTCGTCCGCGAAGGCGGGCCGCCGCACCTGAGGCAGCGCGACCGCGGCGAGCCGGGCATCACGCGCCCCATTGCGCCGGGCCCGCTCGACCAGGTCGGACGAGGCCCCGAGGACCACCGAGGCGGCCTTGGCGACCCGACGCTCCAGCAGCCGCAGCAGATGCCCCCGCGCCCCGTCGGCGTGCGAGCGGCTGTGCCAGGTCACGACGAACGGAACCCGCAGCCCACTGAGCGCCATGGCCGCCCTCATCCCGGCATGCAGACCGTGTGCGTGGACGAGATCGGCGTCGGCGCAGGCCGCCCGCAGCACGGCCACGGAAGCCGGGTCGCTGCGCCGCGGCACGTGCACATGCCGGGCCCCGGCACCGCTGAAGTCGTACGTCTGCTCCGCGGCGGCCGGCGTACACACCGTGACCCGCACGCCCCGCGCCACGAGCCCGGACGCCAGCGACCGCACATGCGCACTGCTGCCGGCGCTGCCGCCGCCGAGCACCTGCACGGTACGCAGCGCCGATCGGCCATGCGACAACTGGCTGCTCACGGGGGTGCTCACGTGGCCGGGGCTCCTGGTTCAGCGACGGGCGGTCACGAAGAAAGTACAGAGGAAGTACTGAGATGACGCACAAGGGACGCGACGTTGGGGTGTACGGCGCGTTCGCCTACACCTAAGGATGCCAGGACATACGGGAGTTCCGGACCACGGTGGGGCGCTGGGGGACAGATCGGCCCGCGGAGCGGCAGCCGCCGTCCTCGTCCTAACCGTCCCCCCGAGCCGTGGCCAGCAGTTCCTCCGCGTGAGCGCGGGCCGTTTCCGAGTCCTCCTGGCCCGCCAGCATGCGAGACAGCTCACGGACGCGGTCCTCGCCCTCCAGGGCCTTCACTCCGGAGCGGGTGACCGAGCCGTCGTTGGTCTTCTCGACGAGGAGCTGCCGGTCGGCGAAGGCGGCGACCTGGGGCAGGTGGGTGACGACGACGACCTGTGCGGTCTTGGCGAGGCGGGCGAGCCGACGCCCGATCTCGACCGCGGCCTTGCCGCCGACGCCCGCGTCCACCTCGTCGAAGAGGTACGTCGGCACCGGATCCGTACCCGCGAACACGACCTCCACCGCGAGCATCACGCGCGACAGCTCACCACCGGACGCGCCCTTGGCGATCGGCCGCGGCGGCGCCCCGGGATGCGGCGCGAGCAGCAACTCGATCTCGTCGACACCGGCAGGCCCGTACGCGACCGGACGACCGCCCACCTCCACGCCGTCCGGGTCCTCCGTCTGCCGGATCGCGAACGACACTCGCGCGTGTGGCATGGCGAGCGAGGCGAGCTCGGCGGTCACGGCGGCGGCGAACCGCTCGGCGGCCTCCGTGCGAGCGTCCGTCAACGCCTGTGCCAAGCCGCCCAATTCGGCCCGCAAAGCGTCCCGCTCGGCCGTCAGCTCACCGATCCGGTCGTCGTCGCCGTCCAACTCCAGGAGCCGCGCGGCTCCTTGCTCGGCCCAGGACAGTACGGCAACCACGTCCTCGCCGTACTTGCGTGTCAGCGCGGTGAGCGCGGCCCGTCGCTCCTCGACCGCCGCGAGCCGCAGCGGATCGGCGTCCAGGTCGTCGGCGTACCCCGCCAACTCCCCCGCCACATCGCCCAGCAGAATCCCGATCTCCCCGATCCGGTCGGCGAGCGCGGCCAGCGCGGAGTCATGGGACCGTACGGCCTCCAGTGCCCGGTGCGCGCCCGCGACGAGTGTCGTGGCGTCGATGCCCTCGGGGTCCTCGGGATTGCCCGCCAGCGCCGCGTGCGCCGCCGTGGCCGCGGACGCGAGCGCCTCCGCGTGCCCCAGCCGCTCCGCCTCGGCCGCCAGCTCCACGTCCTCGCCCGCCCGCGGCTCGACCGCCGCGATCTCGTCGAGCCCGAAGCGCAGCATGTCGGCTTCCTGGGCACGTTCCCGCGCGCGCGTGGTGATCTCGTCCAGCTCGGCCGAGATGGCACGCAGCCGACGGTAGGCGCTGGCGTACTTGGCGAGCGGCACGGCGACCGCGTCCCCCGCGTACCGGTCGAGCGCCTGCCGCTGCCGGGACTGCTTGAGCAGCCCCTGCTGATCGCTCTGCCCATGCACGGCCACCAGCTCGTCGGCGAGCTCGGCCAGCACTCCCACAGGCACAGAACGCCCGCCCAGATGCGCCCGGGAGCGCCCTTCGGCAGACACGGTACGGCTGATCAACAGCGCCCCGTCGTCGAGCTCGGCCCCCGCCTCCTCGGCCCGTACGACAGCCGAGGCCCCGTCGGGAACGGCGATCCGCCCCTCCACGACAGCGTTCTTGGCCCCGATCCGCACAAGCCCCGCATCCGCACGCCCGCCGAGCAACAGCCCAAGGCTCGTGACCACCATGGTCTTGCCCGCCCCGGTCTCCCCGGTAACGGCAGTAAAGCCGGGCGACAACTCGACAACGGCGTCATCGATGACTCCGAGCGACCGTATCCGCATCTCCTCCAGCACGGACACGACCATACGAGGTTTCCCTGGTCCGGTGCGACGCCCCCTGGCTTCGTTACCCGAAGGAGCGTGTGTGTGGCCCCGTAAGGAGCGTGAGGTCTGGCCCGTAAGGGGCCGGGGGGACTGCGCCCCGTTAGGGGCGCGGGGCCGTGACATTTGCGGCTCCGCCGCGGGGCGCGACAAGCCACAACACACACCCCACGTACCCACCCACCCGCGGTAGCGCTTTAGGGGCGCGGGGAACTGCGCGACAAGCCACAACGCACCCGCACCCGCACCCGCAGCCGCGACACGACACGTCACCCCACCCCGGTAGGCACCCCACCCACCCGCGGAAGGCTCCCCACCCATCCCACGAACCCACTCACCCGCGGTAGGCGCCCACCCGCCGGAGGCAGAGGGCCTGGGGGCGCAGCCCCCAGTTTCGGGAAGGGGTGGGGCTGGGGAACAAAAACCCTAGTGCGGAGCCCCCCGCCAACCCGCCACAGGCAACGCGAACTTGGCCACAAGCCGATCAGTGAACGAAGCGTGATGCAGCCGAGCCAGCCGCACCGGCACAGCCCCCCGCCGAACCTCCACCCGAGCCCCCTCCGGCAACTCAATAGTCCGCCGCCCATCGCACCACAAAACGCCATGCGGAGTGTGAGGCTGAACCTCCACAGCAAGCACAGAATCCGGCGAAGTAACCAACGGCTTGGCAAACAGCGCATGCGCACTGATAGGCACCATCAACAGCGCCTCAACCTCCGGCCACACCACAGGCCCCCCGGCAGAAAACGCATAAGCCGTAGACCCGGTAGGAGTAGCGCAGACGATGCCGTCACACCCAAACCCGGTAACAGGCCGCCCATCAATCTCCAGCACAACCTCAAGCAACCGCTCAGCGGAAACCTTCTGAACGGCGGCCTCGTTCAACGCCCAGTCGGTATGCACGACATCCCCGTTGCTGTGCACGACGACATCGACGGTCATCCGCTCCTCGACCTCGTACGCCCGAGTCACCACCCGATCGACAACCTTGTCAAGATCGTCACGCTCGGCCTCGGCGAGGAACCCAACCCGACCCAGATTGACGCCAAGCATCGGCACCCCCGAGGCACGCGCGAACTCCGCACCACGCAGCAACGTCCCGTCACCGCCCAGCACAATCAGCAGCTCACACCCGTCGAGGCACTCGGGAGTCGCCTCCTTGACGAGTTCCACCGCCGACGGCAGCGGCAGATCGGCGGCCTCGGCCGCCAGCACCCGCACCCCGAGCCCGGAGCGCAACAGCCCCTGGACGACGAGTTCGGCACTGCGGATGGCCGCGGGCCTCCCGGTGTGGGCCAGCAGAAAAACGGTACGAACTCGGGTATCGGTCAACGCGGCCCCTCCGCCACTGCACGGTCTACGTCAGCCGGATCCAGTTCGGGTGCACCGGCTCGCAGCCACAGAAAGTACTCGACGTTCCCAGAGGGCCCGGGCAGCGGGCTGGCGGTGACGCCCTTCACCCCGAGCCCCAGCCCCCACGCGTGCCGGGCAACCCCGCGCACGGCCTCCGCCCGCAGTTCGGGGCTGCGTACGACACCGCCGCTCCCCAGCCGCTCCTTGCCCACCTCGAACTGCGGCTTGACCATCATCACCAGATCGGCATCGGGCGCCGCGCACCGCACGAGGGCGGGCAGCACCAGTCCGAGCGGGATGAAGGACAAGTCACCGACAAAAAGATCCACCGGCTCCCCATCGATCGCCTCCAACGTCAACTCGCGTACGTTCTTACGGTCCTTGACGGTGACCCGTTCATCGCTTTGGAGTGACCATGCCAGCTGGCCGTAGCCGACATCGACGGCGACGACGTGGGCGGCTCCGGCACGCAGCAGTACGTCGGTGAATCCGCCGGTCGAGGCACCGGCGTCCAGCGCCCGCCGCCCCTCGATCTTCAGGCCGAGCGGCACGAAGACCTTCAGCGCACCCGCCAGCTTGTGGCCGCCGCGCGAGACGTAGTCGGGGTCGCTGGCGTCCCGGGCGACCACGATCGCGGCGGCGGTCTCCACCTGGGTGGCGGGCTTCGTCGCGAGGGTCTTGCCGACGGTGACCCGCCCGGCGGCGATCAGCTGCCCGGCATGCTCCCGCGACCGCGCAAGCTTCCGCCGAACCAGCTCGGCATCAAGCCGGCGTCGCACCACTCCTGCCACGTTCGGTTCAGCTCCTGTTGTTCATGCCGTACGAAGAGGGCGGCCCCGGAGGCCCCTGGGGCCCCGGCCGGGCATCAAGCGCGGTAAGGGCGTCACGCAGCCCCCGATGCACATCCTCGTACACCTCGATATGCCCATCCGCAGCGAGGTGGTCGACATCACCCAGCCGCTCAAGCTGAGCGTCCACGTCGGCATTCCCGGTGGGAGCACGCGGCACGTTCAGCGGGGCGGGGGCGGCGGGCTCGTACGCGGCTACGGCCACCGCTCCGGCTTCGAACCGAGCCGCAGACCCGACCACCGGCCCAGCGTCCATCCCGGCCCCAGATCCGGCCTCCGCACCGACATCGCCCCCGGCCCCAGATCCGGCCTCCTGGCCCACCCCGAATCGGGCCACCGGTCCGGCGCCGAGCCGAGCCCCAAATCCGGCCTCCTGGCCCACCCCGAATCGGGCCACCGGTCCGGCGCCGAGCCGAGCCCCAGATCCGGCGACCGGCCCAGCGTCCATCCCGGCCCCAGATCCGGCCCGCGCACCGGCGTCGAGCCGGACTTCGGATCCCGCCCCGGATCCGGCCACCGGGCCGACGTCAGCTCCGGCCCCAGACCAGGTCTCCGCCCCGGAGCCGAGCCGGACATCGGACCCTCCCTCGGGTCCGGCCTCGGACCCGATCTCCCGGCCGGCCCAGGATCCGGCCACCGGTCCGGCGTCAAGCCGGGCATCGGTTCCGGCCACCGGCCCAGCGCCAAGCTGGGCCCCAGACCCGGCCTCCGCACCAGGGCCGAGCCGGACCTCGGCCCCGGCCTCGGGTCCGACCTCGGACGCGATCTCAGGGCCGGCCCCGGCCCCGGCTTCGCCTTCGGCCCCCGGTTCGGCAGGAAGCTCCCAGTCGTTCATGCCCCGACGCTACCGCGAAGCGCTGCGGTACCGTCGTCCGCGATGGCCACGATTGAGGAGTGCCGCAGCGCACTCGAGAAACTCTCGGACAACATGGCGGGCGCGGACGGCGACGTACGCGCTGCCGCTGCCCTGGACCGCTCGCTGAGCTGTCGTATCACCGACCTCGACGTCACCTTCGTCGGCCGCCTCACGGACGGCCGCATCGAGGTGCTCGACACGGTGCAGGGCCCTCCATCCGAAAAGGCCCAGATCCGGCTCACCATGACCGGCGACGACCTGGTCGCCATGGTGAACGGCCAGCTGAACTTCGCGAAGGCCTGGGGCGCGGGCCGGGTCAAGCTCGAAGCGGGCCTGCGCGACCTGCTCCGGCTCAGAAAGCTGCTCTGACCCGTCACCCGGTTCAGGATCTTCAGGAACCCTTCGCAACGCTGACAGCAGCGGACACACGCGCCTTACGGGCCGCCGGCACCACCAGCGGCGTACCCGTCTCCGGGTCGTCGATGACCTGGCAGCGCAGCCCGAAGACCTCCTCGACCAGCTCGGCGGTGACGATGTCGGACGGCGCGCCCTGCGCAATGATCGAGCCCTCTCGCAGGGCGATCAGATGCGTCGCGTACCGGGCCGCGTGGTTGAGATCGTGCAGCACGGCGACCAGGGTCCGGCCCTGCTCCTCGTGAAGTTCGGCACACAGGTCGAGTACGTCGATCTGGTGCTGGATGTCGAGAAAGGTGGTCGGCTCGTCGAGCAGCAGCAGCGGGGTCTGCTGGGCGAGTGCCATGGCGATCCAGACGCGCTGGCGCTGGCCGCCGGAGAGTTCGTCGACATAGCGGTCGGCGAGTTCTGCGACTCCGGTCGAGGCCATCGACTCCCGTACGACCCGCTCGTCCTCCGAGGACCACTGCCGCAGCAGCCCCTGGTGCGGGTAACGCCCGCGGCCCACCAGGTCGCCGACGGTGATCCCGTCGGGCGCGATCGACGACTGCGGCAGCAGCCCGAGCGTCCGGGCCACCTTCTTCGCGGGCATCGACTGAATGACCTGCCCGTCGAGCAGCACCCGTCCCTGGCTGGGCTTCAGCATCCGCGACAGGGCGCGCAGCAGCGTCGACTTGCCGCAGGCGTTCGGGCCGACGATCACCGTGAAGGAGTTGTCGGGTATCTCGACCGACAACTGCTCGGCGATGACCCGCTGGTCATAGGCGAGGGTGACGCTCTCGGCGGACAGGCGGTTCGTGGACGGGCCGTTCGCGGACGGGCGCTTCACAGTGCCAGTGCTCCTTCGGGTGTTCGCGTGCGGCCCGCCATCGGCGCCCGTACTCGTCTTGCTCGTCGTGCCGTCGGTGTTCTTATTGCCGTCGGCGTTCATATCCGGCCCGCCTTGCGCTCGGTGACGAGGAGCCACAGCAGATAGACACCGCCGAGCACTCCGGTCACCACCCCGACGGGCAACTGGTCGGCGCCGAAGGCCCGCTGCGAGGCCCAGTCCGCGACGACCAGCAGCGTGGCGCCCATGCACATCGCGGGCATCAGGTTCGGCCCCGGCGCGCGGGTGAGGCGCCGGGCGAGCTGCGGCGCGGTGAGCGCGACGAAGGCGACCGGGCCCGCGGCGGCGGTGGCGGCCGCGGTGAGCAGCACGGCCGCCAGCATCAGCAGCATCCGCGTCCGCTCGACCCGCACCCCGAGTGCGTACGCTACGTCGTCGCCCATCTCCAGCATGTACAGCCCACGCGCGTTGCCGAGGACGAGGGGTACGAGGACGGCCCACAGCCCGAGCAGCGGCCAGACCTGCTCCCAGTCACGGCCGTTGAGTGAGCCCGTCATCCACACGACCGCACGGGCCGCGTCCACGATGTCGGCCTTGGTGAGCAGATAGCCGTTGACTGCCACGGCCATCGCGGAGACGCCGATACCCACCAGGACCAGTCGATAGCCGTGCACACCCCGCTTCCAGGCGAGCACATAGATGGCGAGTCCGGTCACCAGACCGCCGAAGAGCGCCCCGAGGGTGACCTCGGCCGCACTCCCCGAGAACAGCACGATCATGGTGAGGGCGCCCGCCGTCGAGCCCTGCGCGAGACCGAGCACGTCCGGACTGCTCAGCGGATTGCGGGAGATGGCCTGGAAGAGGGCGCCGCCGAGCCCGAGCGAGGCCCCCACCAGGAGGCCGACGAGAACCCGCGGTAGCCGCAGCTCGTTGACGATGAACTCCTGCCCCGCATCGCCGTTGCCGAACAGCGTCTTGAGCACGTCGCCGGCCGGGATCGGGAAGTCGCCCGTGCCGATGAGGACGACGCTCGCGGTGAGCGCGGCCACCAGCAGCAGGACGACAACGGTGAGCGAGCGGACGTCGATACGGACGGACAGCCCGGTGCGGGTACGAACGGGACGGGCGCGGAACGGCCGGGCGGAACCGGCCTGCTTGGTCAGGACCTTCACAGCTGAGCCGTCCTCCGCCGTCGTACGAGAAAGATGAAGACCGGGCCGCCGAGGATCGCGGTGACGATGCCGACCTGGAGCTCGGCGGGCCGCGCGACCATCCGGCCGATCACATCGGCGCCGAGCAGCAGCACCGGCGAGAGCACGGTGGCGTACGGCAGGATCCAGCGCATGTCGGGCCCGGTGAAGGACCGTACGACGTGCGGGACCATCAGCCCGACGAACACGATCGGCCCACAGGCGGCCGTCGCGGCCCCGCAGAGCAGGGTCGCCGCCGCCATGGACAGCGCGCGGGTACGGTCGAGATGCGCGCCGAGCGCACGTGCGGTGTCGTCGCCCATGGCCATGGCGTTCAGCGGCCGCGCGAGGGCCAGCGCCAGAACCATGCCGATCGCGAGGAACGGCAGCACCTGCTCGATGGTCCGGTCGTTGGCCGAGGACAGCGAACCGACCGTCCAGAAGCGCATCTTGGCGAGCGCCGCCTGGTCCATGATCATCACGGCTTGCAGATAGCCATAGAGCGCGGCGCTGAGCGCGGTGCCCGCGAGCGCGAGCCGCACCGGCGTCGCACCCCGGCTGCCGCCGAGTGCGTACACCAGGACCCCGACCACGGCCGCACCCCCGAAGGCGAACCACACATAGCCGCTCAGCGAGGTGACGCCGAAGTAGGTGATGGCCGTGACGACCGCCGCGGACGCGCCCGCGTTGATGCCGAGCAGTCCGGGGTCGGCCAGCGGATTGCGGGTGAGCGCCTGGAGGACGGCCCCGGCGAGGCCGAGCCCGGCGCCGACGAGCAGCCCGAGGACGGTACGCGACAGCCGCTCGCTCACCACGACGTCGCCGTACGTGCCCGAGTCGTCGAACAGGCCGTGCCAGACCTGACTCAGCGACAGATCCTTCGCGCCGATCGCGATACTCGCCAGCGCGATGAGCACCAGCACGGCCACGGACACGAGGAGCCCGGCGGCCCGTATCGCCCGGCGTTTCGGGGGCGCGGGGGCGGTCTCCGCGTTCGGTTCTGGGGGACTGTCGACCAACACGCAGTTAGGTTAGCCTACCCTCCCCACGTGGCTCGATTCGTGCGCCTGCGGGACTCCGTCGGTCCTGCGGACCTGCGCGCCCGGCCGGTCCCGGAGCCCTGGAATTCCGGCGTCCGGGGCCGCCCGCGGCTCAAAGTGCCCAAGGTCCCAGCCGTTCCAAAGCCCGGCCGTTCCATAGCCCGGCCATTCAAAGTCCCAGCCGCGCCAGTGCTTTGCCCCCGTCCAGCTCGCAGGTCCCGTCCCCGGCCGCCGTCCAGGCGGCGGCGCACAGCGCCCGCAGCCCGTCGAGCGCCTCGCCTTCACCCTCCAGCTCCAGCCGGTCATCGCCGGCCGTGGCGGTCCAACCCCCGCAGCGGAACCGCTCCCCCACCTCGACAACCTCGGGCTGCCCTGTCAACAGCCCCCGCAAATCGGCGTCCACGTA
Organism: Streptomyces sp. NBC_00286; assembly: GCF_036173125.1. Lineage (NCBI taxonomy): Bacteria > Bacillati > Actinomycetota > Actinomycetes > Kitasatosporales > Streptomycetaceae > Streptomyces > Streptomyces sp. NBC_00286. Next base: position 8,172,193 of record NZ_CP108054.1, on the reverse strand, counting down.
CGTCGGCCGGTGCTTCGGCGAGGCGGCAAGGAGCTGCGCGCCGTCCGTCACCCCGGTCAGCACCAGCAGGGAATCCACCTGGCCGTTGAACGCCCCCTCGATATCCGTGTCCAGCCGGTCCCCGACCACCAGCGGCCGCACCGCACCCGTCCGCAGAATCGTCTCCCGATGCATCGGCGGCAGCGGCTTCCCCGCCACCTGCGGCTCGCCGCCCGTCGCGATGCGTACGACCTCCACGGCCGCCCCATTGCCCGGAGCGATCCCCCGCGCACTGGGAATCGTCAGATCGGTGTTGGAGGCGAACCACGGCACCCCGCGCGCGATGGCGTAACAGGCCTCCGCGAAACGCCCCCAGGGCAGCTCCGGCCCGCCGTACCCCTGCACGACCGCCACCGGCTCGTCCTCGGCCGACTCGACCGGCACAAGCCCACGCTCCCGCAGCGCGACCCGCAGCCCGTCCCCGCCGATCACCAACACCCGAGCCCCTGCAGGCACTTGCTCGCTGATCAGCCGGGCCACGGCCTGCGCCGAGGTGATGACGTCCGACTCCTCGGCCGGTATCCCCAGCTCCGTAAGATGCGCGGCCACCGCGTCGGGCGTCCGCAGCGCGTTGTTCGTGACGTACGCGAGATGCATCCCGCCCGCACGAGCGGTGCCGAGCGACTCGACGGCGTACGTGATCGCCTCCCCGCCCGCGTACACCACCCCGTCCAGGTCGAGCAGCGCCGTGTCGTACGCCTCGCTCAGGGGCCGGTCACTCCCCTCGGGCCGCGTCCTCACGGTCTGGCTCATTTCGCATCGCTCCTCGTTCGATCCCATTGCCCCGATCATCGCGCATGCCACTGACACTCTTACGATGCACCAATGAACACTGCAGGTCCCGCGGACGTAACGGCACCCATGGGCCTTGATCTCACCCCGTTCCGGGGCCTGCGCTACGACCCCGACCGGGTCGGCAGCCTCTCCGCCGTAACCTCCCCGCCGTACGACGTGGTCGTACGCCCCGATGGACTGCACCACCTCGAATCGTCCGACCCGCACAACATCGTCCGCCTGATCCTCCCCCAGGCCGCCACGCCCGCCGCCCGCAACAAGAAGGCGGCGGACACCCTCCAACGCTGGCTCGCCGAGGGCGTCCTGACCGCCGACTCCGAACCGGGCCTGTACGTCTACGAACAGCGCGCCGGCGACGGCATGCTCCAGCGCGGCCTCATAGGCGCCCTGCGCCTGTCGGAGCCGTCGGAGGGCGTGGTCCTGCCGCACGAGGACGTCATGCCGCACATCGTCGAGGACCGCGCGGACCTGATGCGCGCCACATCCGCGAACCTCGAACCCCTCCTCCTGACCTACCGCGGCAACGACTCCGCCGACGCCACCGCCGTCATCGAACGCACCGCCCAGAATCCGCCGATCCTGGCCACGACCACGGAGGACGGTTTCAGCCACCGCCTCTGGTCGGTGACCGACCCCGAGGACCTGACCGCGATCCAGAAGGACCTGGCCCGCCACCAGGCCCTCATCGCGGACGGCCACCACCGCTGGGCCACGTATCTGCGGCTGCGCGCCGAACACCCCTCCGCCAGCCCCTGGGACTTCGGCTTGGTGCTCCTGGTCGACACCGCGCGCTACCCGCTCCGCGTCCGCGCGATCCACCGCCTCCTGCACCACCTCCCCGTCGCAGAGGCCCTGTCCGCCCTCGGCGACTCCTTCCGCGTACGCACCGTCCAAGGCCCCCTGCCCCAAGCCCTGGAGGCCCTCTCCGTAGCGGCCGCCGAGGGAAATGCCTTCCTCCTTGCGGGCGATGGCGCCTTCCACCTGGTCGATCGCCCCTCCCCGGACCTCCTCGCCCGTACGATCCCGGCCGACCGTCCGGAGGCCTGGCGCACCCTCGACGCGACGGTCCTGCACGCCACACTCCTCGACCACATCTGGCGCATCCCGGACGTCCCCGAGCACATCGCGTACATCCACGACACCGCCGCCACGGTCGCCAAGGCCGAGCGCGACGGCACCACGGCCGTCCTGATGCACCCGGTCCGCGAGGAGGTCGTACGCGAACTGGCGGGCCTGGGCGTCACGATGCCCCGCAAGTCGACGTCGTTCGGCCCGAAGCCGGCCTCGGGCCTGGTACTGCGCGCGCTGGAGCGCTGAAACACGTATGGGCGGGTCCCCGTAGGGATCCCGCCCATATGCGCGTACGCCTCTGGTGCCGGCGTCAGTCGTCCAGGTCATCCCTGTCGTCTGGTGTGTCCTTGTCGTCTTCAGCGTCCTTGTCCGCGGCGTCGTTCACGAGCGGCTCAGGCGCCGGCGCGTCGAAGGACCCTGCCGCTTGCTCCACGGCCTCGTCCTCGGGACCGTCGGCGCTCTCGTCGAGGGCGTCCTCGTCCAGGACATCGACGAACTCGACGCCGTCCATCTCGGCGAGCCGGTCCGAGGCGTCCGTGGTGCCGTCCTTGTCGGACTCGACGGCCTTCGCGAACCACTCGCGCGCCTCGTCCTCACGCCCCGCCTCGAGCAGCGCGTCGGCGTACGCATAGCGCAGCCGCGCCGTCCAGGGCTGAACCGAATTCGAGGCCAGCTCGGGGCTCTGCAGCGTCACGATGGCCGCATCGATCTGCCCCATGTCGCGCCGCGCCCCGGCCGCCACGAGCCGCATCTCGACCTGCCCCGCCTTGTCGAGCTTGTGCACCTCGGGCGCCCCGGCCATCTCCATGGCCTTCTCGGGCCGTCCCAGACCCCGCTCGCAGTCCGCCATGACGGGCCACAGGTCCACGTTCCCGGTCATCCGCCGCGCGGCCCGGAACTCGGCAAGCGCCTCGCTGTACTTCTGGTTCGCATACGCCGCGAAGCCGGCCGCCTCGCGCACGGCGGCCACACGCGACGCCAGCCGCAACGCGACCCTGGAGTAGCCGTACGCTCCCTCTGGGTCCTCGTCGATAAGCCTGGCCACCATCACCAGGTTCTTGGCGACATCCTCGGCAAGCCCCTTCGGCAGGCTCTGCAGCTCCTGCCGTACGTCCTTGTCGATCTCCTCGCCGGTGACGTCCTCGGGGATCGGCAGCCGCTTGATCGGCTCACGATCCCGCTCCCGCTCCTCACGGAAACGCCCGCCACCACGCCGGTCGTCGCTGCCCCGCCGGTCATCCCGCCCGCGGAAACCACCGGGCCGCCCACGCTCGTCCTCGCGCCGCGGCCCACGCCCACCACGCTCGTCCTCACGCCGCGGCCCACGCCCACCACGCTCGTCCCGCCCACGCTCGTCCCGCCCACGGAAGCCACCCCGGCTGTCGTCCCGCCGGAATCCACCGCGATCCCCGCGCTCACTGTCACGCCGGTCGTCACGTCGCCCATAGCTGCCGCGCTCCCCCTGCCGCTGCTCATCACGCCGGAAGCCACCGCGATCGTCGCTTCGCCGGTCATCCCGCCGGGGAGCACCACGCTCACCGCCCGGCCGGTCATCGCGCCGCTCGTCGCGACGGAAAGCCGGACGGTCCTCCGACCGCCGGAACCCACCACGGTCACGATCATCGCTCCGCCGCTCGTCGCGACGGAAACCTCCGCCACGGTTCTCATCCCGACGGAAACCACCGCGCTCGCCACGGTCCTCACCACGGCGATCATCCCGCCGGAAGGCCGGCCGGTCCCCGCCACCACGACTGTCGTCCCGACGGAACCCACCACGGTCGCCACCACCACGACTGTCATCGCGACGGAACCCACCACGGTCACCGCCGCTACGACTGTCGTCCCGACGGAAACCACCGCGATCTCCGCCACTACGACCTTCATCGCGGCGGTATCCACCGCGGTCGCCGTCCCTGCGGTCGTCACGACGGAGTCCTCCGCGCTCATCATCGCGACGGTCGTCCCGACGGTACGGTGGCCGATCGCCGTCACGCCGAGGCTCACCACGGTTGTCATCCCGCCGGAACCCACCGCGATCGCGGTCACCGCCACCACGACTGTCGTCACGACGGTCATCGCGCCGCGGCCCACCGGGACGTTCGTCACGACGGAACGCCGGACGGTCGCCACGATCACGATCGTCACGCCCCCGGAAGCCGCCACCGCCACGGTTGTCGTCACGGCGGAAGCCACCGCGATCGCCGCGGTCATCACCCCGGCGGTCGTCACGGCGGAAGGCCGGCCGGTCACCGCCACCGCTGCTGCTGTCACGCCGATACGTCGGCCGGTCGCCCTCACGCCGAGGACCACCACGACCGTCGTCCCCACGGGAACCACCACGGTCACCGCCACCACGGCGGTCGTCACGACGGTCATCGCGTCGGCCGTAGCCACCACGGTCGTTGTCGCGTCGCGGCCCCCCGCGGAAGCCGCCGCGGTCACCACTGTCCCGGCGGCGCTGATCGCGCTCCGGTCGCTCGTCGGGAGAGTTGGTGGACATGGTGACTCCTGTCTTAAGTACCGCAAGTCATTCTCGCGCAGCCGAGTACCCCGCGCGCTTCGGAAAAACAAAAAAGGACCTTTGGTCCCAGCAAGTCGCTGGGACCAAAGGTCCTCCAAAGATTGTTCGGCGGTGTCCTACTCTCCCACAGGGTCCCCCCTGCAGTACCATCGGCGCTGTAAGGCTTAGCTTCCGGGTTCGGAATGTAACCGGGCGTTTCCCTCACGCTATGACCACCGAAACCCTAATGGTTTCGAGCGAACAAGCACACTCTTCAGTTAAATGTTCTGCTCAAAGCCGACAACGGTTCGTTGTCTCAGAACCAACACAGTGGACGCGAGCATCTGAGGACAAGCCCTCGGCCTATTAGTACCAGTCACCTCCAGCGGTTACCCGCCTTCCAGATCTGGCCTATCAACCCAGTAGTCTCCTGGGAGCCTTAACCCCTCATGGGGGTGGGAGTCCTCATCTCGAAGCAGGCTTCCCGCTTAGATGCTTTCAGCGGTTATCCCTCCCGAACGTAGCCAACCAGCCATGCCCTTGGCAGAACAACTGGCACACCAGAGGTTCGTCCGTCCCGGTCCTCTCGTACTAGGGACAGCCCTTCTCAAGACTCCTACGCGCACAGCGGATAGGGACCGAACTGTCTCACGACGTTCTAAACCCAGCTCGCGTACCGCTTTAATGGGCGAACAGCCCAACCCTTGGGACCGACTCCAGCCCCAGGATGCGACGAGCCGACATCGAGGTGCCAAACCATCCCGTCGATATGGACTCTTGGGGAAGATCAGCCTGTTATCCCCGGGGTACCTTTTATCCGTTGAGCGACGGCGCTTCCACAAGCCACCGCCGGATCACTAGTCCCGACTTTCGTCCCTGCTCGACCCGTCGGTCTCACAGTCAAGCTCCCTTGTGCACTTACACTCACCACCTGATTGCCAACCAGGCTGAGGGAACCTTTGGGCGCCTCCGTTACTCTTTAGGAGGCAACCGCCCCAGTTAAACTACCCATCAGACACTGTCCCCGATCCGGATCACGGACCCGGGTTAGACATCCAGCACGACCAGACTGGTATTTCAACGACGACTCCCCCCGCACTGGCGTGCGAAGTTCACAGTCTCCCAGCTATCCTACACAAGCCGAACCGAACACCAATATCAAACTGTAGTAAAGGTCCCGGGGTCTTTCCGTCCTGCTGCGCGAAACGAGCATCTTTACTCGTAGTGCAATTTCACCGGGCCTATGGTTGAGACAGTCGAGAAGTCGTTACGCCATTCGTGCAGGTCGGAACTTACCCGACAAGGAATTTCGCTACCTTAGGATGGTTATAGTTACCACCGCCGTTTACTGGCGCTTAAGTTCTCAGCTTCGCCTAGTCGAAACTAGACTAACCGGTCCCCTTAACGTTCCAGCACCGGGCAGGCGTCAGTCCGTATACCTCGCCTTACGGCTTCGCACGGACCTGTGTTTTTAGTAAACAGTCGCTTCTCGCTGGTCTCTGCGGCCACCCCCAGCTCACCGTGTAAAACGGATCACCAAGAATGGCCCCCCTTCTCCCGAAGTTACGGGGGCATTTTGCCGAGTTCCTTAACCATAGTTCACCCGAACGCCTCGGTATTCTCTACCTGACCACCTGAGTCGGTTTAGGGTACGGGCCGCCATAAAACTCGCTAGAGGCTTTTCTCGACAGCATAGGATCATCCACTTCACCACAATCGGCTCGGCATCAGGTCTCACCCTTGGTGAACGACGGATTTGCCTATCGTTCGGGCTACACCCTTACCCCGGGACAACCACCGCCCGGGCTGGACTACCTTCCTGCGTCACCCCATCACTCACCTACTACCAGATCGGGTCACCGGCTCCACCACTCCCCTCAACTCCGAAGAGATCAGGGCGGCTTCACGGGCTTAGCATCACTGGATTCGATGTTTGACGCTTCACAGCGGGTACCGGAATATCAACCGGTTCTCCATCGACTACGCCTGTCGGCCTCGCCTTAGGTCCCGACTTACCCTGGGCAGATCAGCTTGACCCAGGAACCCTTAGTCAATCGGCGCACACGTTTCCCACGTGTGAATCGCTACTCATGCCTGCATTCTCACTCGTGAACCGTCCACAACTCGCTTCCGCGGCTGCTTCACCCGGCACACGACGCTCCCCTACCCATCACGATCCCCGTTAGAGGTATATATCGCAATGACACGACTTCGGCGGTACGCTTGAGCCCCGCTACATTGTCGGCGCGGAATCACTTGACCAGTGAGCTATTACGCACTCTTTCAAGGATGGCTGCTTCTAAGCCAACCTCCTGGTTGTCTCTGCGACTCCACATCCTTTCCCACTTAGCGTACGCTTAGGGGCCTTAGTCGATGCTCTGGGCTGTTTCCCTCTCGACCATGGAGCTTATCCCCCACAGTCTCACTGCCGCGCTCTCACTTACCGGCATTCGGAGTTTGGCTAAGGTCAGTAACCCGGTAGGGCCCATCGCCTATCCAGTGCTCTACCTCCGGCAAGAAACACACGACGCTGCACCTAAATGCATTTCGGGGAGAACCAGCTATCACGGAGTTTGATTGGCCTTTCACCCCTAACCACAGGTCATCCCCCAGGTTTTCAACCCTGGTGGGTTCGGCCCTCCACACGGTCTTACCCGCGCTTCAGCCTGCCCATGGCTAGATCACTCCGCTTCGGGTCTTGAGCGCGCTACTGAATCGCCCTGTTCGGACTCGCTTTCGCTACGGCTCCCCCACACGGGTTAACCTCGCAACACACCGCAAACTCGCAGGCTCATTCTTCAAAAGGCACGCAGTCACGACACACCAAGCAAGCTTGATGTGCGACGCTCCCACGGCTTGTAGGCACACGGTTTCAGGTACTATTTCACTCCCCTCCCGGGGTACTTTTCACCATTCCCTCACGGTACTATCCGCTATCGGTCACCAGGGAATATTTAGGCTTAGCGGGTGGTCCCGCCAGATTCACACGGGATTTCTCGGGCCCCGTGCTACTTGGGTGTCTCTCAAACGAGTCGCTGACGTTTCGACTACGGGGGTCTTACCCTCTACGCCGGACCTTTCGCATGTCCTTCGCCTACATCAACGATTTCTGACTCGTCTCACGGCCGGCAGACCGTGAAAGAGAGATCCCACAACCCCGTACACGCAACCCCTGCCGGGTCTCACACGTATACGGTTTAGCCTCATCCGGTTTCGCTCGCCACTACTCCCGGAATCACGGTTGTTTTCTCTTCCTGCGGGTACTGAGATGTTTCACTTCCCCGCGTTCCCTCCACACCGCCTATGTGTTCAGCAGTGGGTGACAGCCCATGACGACTGCCGGGTTTCCCCATTCGGAAACCCCCGGATCACAGCCTGGTTGACGGCTCCCCGGGGACTATCGCGGCCTCCCACGTCCTTCATCGGTTCCTGGTACCAAGGCATCCACCGTGCGCCCTTAAAAACTTGGCCACAGATACTCGCGTCCACTGTGCAGTTCTCAAACAACGACCAACCACCCACCACCCCGAACCATCCGGTTCGAGTTCACTGGGGCCGGCACCGAAGACACCAGGCTCATCACCCGTGCCCTCAGACACCCAACAGCGTGCCCGACCAGGTCCCGTCCGAAGATCATGCGTTCCACGCTCCGAAGAGCAGTACTGGCAGCCTCCGACCCGTGACCAGGCCGATTAATCAACGTTCCACCCATGAGCTGACCACCGCAGGACGTGTGCCTGCGTAGTGGCTCTGGACCACCAAGCAAGGCTTGGCGGCCAGGTGCTCCTTAGAAAGGAGGTGATCCAGCCGCACCTTCCGGTACGGCTACCTTGTTACGACTTCGTCCCAATCGCCAGTCCCACCTTCGACCGCTCCCTCCAGACAAGCTGGTTGGGCCACGGGCTTCGGGTGTTACCGACTTTCGTGACGTGACGGGCGGTGTGTACAAGGCCCGGGAACGTATTCACCGCAGCACTGCTGATCTGCGATTACTAGCAACTCCGACTTCATGGGGTCGAGTTGCAGACCCCAATCCGAACTGAGACCGGCTTTTTGAGATTCGCTCCACCTTGCGGTATCGCAGCTCATTGTACCGGCCATTGTAGCACGTGTGCAGCCCAAGACATAAGGGGCATGATGACTTGACGTCGTCCCCACCTTCCTCCGAGTTGACCCCGGCGGTCTCCCGTGAGTCCCCAACCCTCCGAAGAGGTTGCTGGCAACACGGGACAAGGGTTGCGCTCGTTGCGGGACTTAACCCAACATCTCACGACACGAGCTGACGACAGCCATGCACCACCTGTACACCGACCACAAGGGGGGCACCATCTCTGATGCTTTCCGGCGTATGTCAAGCCTTGGTAAGGTTCTTCGCGTTGCGTCGAATTAAGCCACATGCTCCGCTGCTTGTGCGGGCCCCCGTCAATTCCTTTGAGTTTTAGCCTTGCGGCCGTACTCCCCAGGCGGGGCACTTAATGCGTTAGCTGCGGCACGGACAACGTGGAATGTTGCCCACACCTAGTGCCCACCGTTTACGGCGTGGACTACCAGGGTATCTAATCCTGTTCGCTCCCCACGCTTTCGCTCCTCAGCGTCAGTATCGGCCCAGAGATCCGCCTTCGCCACCGGTGTTCCTCCTGATATCTGCGCATTTCACCGCTACACCAGGAATTCCGATCTCCCCTACCGAACTCTAGCCTGCCCGTATCGACTGCAGACCCGGGGTTAAGCCCCGGGCTTTCACAACCGACGCGACAAGCCGCCTACGAGCTCTTTACGCCCAATAATTCCGGACAACGCTTGCGCCCTACGTATTACCGCGGCTGCTGGCACGTAGTTAGCCGGCGCTTCTTCTGCAGGTACCGTCACTTGCGCTTCTTCCCTGCTGAAAGGGGTTTACAACCCGAAGGCCGTCATCCCCCACGCGGCGTCGCTGCATCAGGCTTGCGCCCATTGTGCAATATTCCCCACTGCTGCCTCCCGTAGGAGTCTGGGCCGTGTCTCAGTCCCAGTGTGGCCGGTCGCCCTCTCAGGCCGGCTACCCGTCGTCGCCTTGGTGAGCCATTACCTCACCAACAAGCTGATAGGCCGCGGGCTCATCCTTCACCGCCGGAGCTTTTAACCTCCACTCAGGAGAGTGGAAGTGTTATCCGGTATTAGACCCCGTTTCCAGGGCTTGTCCCAGAGTGAAGGGCAGATTGCCCACGTGTTACTCACCCGTTCGCCACTAATCCCCACCGAAGTGGTTCATCGTTCGACTTGCATGTGTTAAGCACGCCGCCAGCGTTCGTCCTGAGCCAGGATCAAACTCTCCGTGAATGCTTCACCCGGATATCCGGGGTGACACCACGAGAGCGGAACCCTCCGCGGAATGAACGGAAGGGTTCACAGCGTCCTCGCTGTGTTTTCTTCAAAGGAACCTCGTTCCCGACCGAATGGCCGGAGACGGGGTATCAACATATCTGGCGTTGATTTTTGGCACGCTGTTGAGTTCTCAAGGAACGGACGCTTCCTTTGTACTCACCCTCGCGGGCTTTCCTCCGGGCTTCCCTTCGGTGTTTCCAACGTTACCAGATCCTTTCGGATCCGATTCCCCGTCGGAGGGGATTTGCCATTAGGCTCCAAGGTCTCCCTCGCGGCCTTTCGACATTCACTACGTTAACCGATCCTCCCCGGCAACTCATAATCGAGTCCCGCGAGTTCGAATTACGGCACACAGGCGTGACGAAATCGCCCTCGCTGAGAGGAGATCGTAGGTAGTGGGTTGGCCGCTTCCGGCTGCTGGCTGAACGCCGTACCCGGTTCAAGCGGCTCGGGCTACATTACGGACCGCCCACGAACGCGTCAAGTTCGGCGACGACGGGGCGTATGGGCCCGGTAAGGGCTCACCGTCGGGTCGTCGGCGACCCAGAAGCGCCAGGGGTGGACGCCTCCGTCGCCGGCCACGCCGGTGCGGGGACCGTTACGCACCTGGTCGGGGCGTACGGGTATGCCGGTGAGCAGCGTCAACGGGGAGCCCTCGGGGGCGCAGGCGTCCGTACCGTCCAGGGCTCTGTCGACCCCCAGAGCCGTGGCCAGGCGGGCGGGGCCTTTGGCCAGTTCCTTGTCGTATCGGGCCGAAAGTCGACGTTTGCGAGCGAGTTCTACACCCTCGGTGATCTCTCCGGCGCGGAGCAGGACTGCGCTTGCCCTGCCCTCCGGACCGCACACCAGGTTCATGCAGTGCCACATGCCATAGGTGAAGTAGACGTACACATGGCCGGGCGGACCGAACATCACGTCGTTGCGGGCGGTGCGGCCCCGATACGCATGCGAGCCGGGGTCGTTGGGACCGTCGTAGGCCTCGACCTCCGTGAGGCGGAGCGCGATCGGTCCGTCTGGGGTGGTGCGCACGAGGATGCGTCCCAGGAGGTCGGGGGCGACGTCCAGGACGGGGCGGTCGAAGAACTCCCGGGGCAGGGGCGTACGGTCGGGGGCCGCGATCATGGCGTACGAGCGTAGTGGAAACGTGTGACGGTGAGCGGGGTGGTCAGGGAACTGCCGTCTTGCCAGGGTGGGGCTTGCCAGGGTGAGAGGGTGCGGAACCGGACACGGCCGGATCGCGTGTGTAGGGATCAAGAACCGGACAGAGACAGGCGTTGCCTGAGGAGGAAAAGACATGGGGTTCAAGCGGCTGCTTGCGAGCCTTGGGGCCGGTGGGGCTTCGGTCGAGACGGTACTGACCGAGGTGAATGTCGTTCCCGGTGGCGTCGTTCAGGGTGAGGTGCGGATCCAGGGCGGGTCCGTGAAGCAGGAGATCGAGGGGCTTTCCGTCGGGCTGCAGGCCCGGGTCGAAGTAGAGGGTCACGACGACCAGGAGCACCAGCAGAACATGGAGTTCGCGAAGCTGCGGCTCGGCGGTGCCTTCGAGTTGCAGGCGAACGCGGTGCACGCGGTGCCGTTCGGGCTGGAGATCCCGTGGGAGACGCCGATCACGATCATTGACGGTCAGCCGCTGCGCGGGATGAACATCGGTGTGTACACGGAGCTCGAGATCGCGCGTGCCGTGGACTCCGGTGACCTGGACCCGATCAGTGTGCATCCGCTGCCGGCTCAGCAGGCGATTCTGGACGCCTTCATTCAGCTGGGCTTCCGGTTCAAGAGCGCGGACATGGAGCGCGGTCACATCCGGGGTACGCGGCAGAAGCTGCCGTTCTACCAGGAGATCGAGTTCTTCCCGCCGCAGCAGTACCGCGGTCTCAACCAGGTCGAGTTGAGCTTCGTCGCGGATCAGCGCGAGATGGACGTCGTCCTGGAGATGGACAAGAAGCCGGGTCTGTTCAGTGAGAGCAGCGACACGTTCCGGTCGTTCAAGGTGGGGCTGAACGACTTCCAGGGGACCGACTGGGCGGCGTACCTCAACCAGTGGCTGTCCGAGGTCGGCTCGAAGCGCAACTGGTTCTAGGGCCTAGGCTCGGGATCAACTGAAGGAACCGATCAGGAGGTGCCGAGGTGACCGAGTCCAAGAGGCCGCCGCTTCCCCATGACTTCCATCCGACCGTGCCGTCGTTCGCGGTGACGAGCGAGGACGTCGAGCCGGGCGCGGTGCTGAAGGACGCTCAGGTCTACGCGGCCGGGAACACCTCGCCGCAGCTGCGCTGGGAGGGCTTCCCGCCGGAGACCAAGAGCTTCGCCGTGACGTGCTTCGACCCCGATGCCCCTACGGGGAGCGGGTTCTGGCACTGGGTCCTGTTCGACATCCCGGCCTCGGTCACCGAGTTGCCGGCGGGTGCGGGCAGCGGCAAGTTCGAGGGGTTGCCGGAGGGCGCGGTGCAGGCGCGTAACGACTACGGGACGAAGGACTTCGGTGGTGCCGCGCCGCCGCCCGGAGACCCGGCGCACCGTTACGTATTCACCGTGTACGCGGTGGATCAGGAGAAGCTCGGTCCTGACGCGGAAGCCACTCCGGCTTTCGTGGGCTTCAACTTGCGTTTCCATACGCTGGCGAGGGCGCAGCTCATCGCCGAGTACGCGGCGCCCGCGGAGAGCTGAGCGTTCACGGAACGTTTGCCCGCCTCTGGTCTTGGAATTGATCAGAGGCGGGCATTTTTTATTGCGTTGTCCATCTCGGCGTGCCCGGCCAGAGTTGATCCAAGCCCGCCAGGGGGTGGGCCGGTGCACATAGGAGGTGGGCTGGATGCGGGACACGCTGGTGCTGAACGCGAGCTTCGAGCCGCTGTCGACGGTGACGTTGAATCGAGCCGTCGTTCTGGTGCTGCAGGACAAGGCTGTCGTCGAGCAGGCCCACCCCGAACTGCGTATGCGCGGAGCCGTGGTCGATATACCGGCGCCCCGGGTGATCAGGCTGTGCCGCTATGTGAGGGTGCCCTTTCGAAGACAAGCTCCTTGGTCCAGGCGGGGTGTTCTGGTGCGTGACCGGCACAGGTGCGCGTACTGCGGCAGGCGGGCGACGACCGTGGACCATGTGGTGCCGCGGGCACAGGGTGGTAGGGACTCCTGGCTGAACACCGTGGCTTCCTGTGCGGAGGACAACCACCGCAAGGCGAACCGGACTCCGGAGCAGGCGGGTATGCCGCTGCTGCGGGAGCCGTTCGAGCCGACGCCGGCCGACGCGATGCTGCTGGCACTGGGCCGGGACGAGTTCGACGCGCTGCCGGAGTGGCTGGCTCAGCCCGCCGCATAGGTCGTACGTGACTGGGGCCCGCCTCCTGTGGGAGGTGGGCCCCTTCAGCTGCGTACGACTTGGTGCGACTTCAGTCGGTGACCGTTGGCTTCTCGAGGCGCTCTGTGCCTCCGCCGGACGAATTGCCGCCCATCGGGCCGAAGTTGCCCATGGCGCCGCTCAAGCCCTTGAGTGCGTCGCCGATTTCGCTGGGGACGATCCAGAGCTTGTTGGCGTCGCCCTCGGCGATCTTCGGGAGCATCTGGAGGTACTGGTAGGCGAGGAGCTTCTGGTCCGCGTCGCCGGCGTGGATGGACTCGAAGACCGTACGGATCGCCTGGGCCTCGCCCTCGGCGCGCAGTGCGGCGGCCCTGGCCTCACCTTCGGCGCGCAGGATCGCGGACTGCTTCTCACCTTCGGCGGTGAGGATGGCGGACTGGCGGATACCTTCGGCGGTGAGGATCGCGGCGCGCTTGTCGCGGTCGGCGCGCATCTGCTTCTCCATCGAGTCCTGGATGGAGGTGGGCGGTTCGATGGCCTTGAGCTCGACGCGGTTGACGCGGATGCCCCACTTGCCGGTTGCCTCGTCGAGGACGCCGCGCAGCGCCGCGTTGATCTCCTCGCGGGAGGTCAGGGTCCGCTCCAGGTCCATGCCGCCGATGATGTTGCGGAGGGTGGTGACGGTGAGCTGCTCGATCGCCTGGATATAGCTGGCGACTTCGTACGTGGCGGCTCGGGCGTCGGTGACCTGGTAGTAGATGACCGTGTCGATGTTGACGACCAGGTTGTCCTGGGTGATCACCGGTTGCGGCGGGAAGGGGACGACCTGTTCACGGAGGTCGATGCGGTTGCGGATCGAGTCGATGAACGGGACGACGATGTTCAGGCCCGCGTTGAGTGTGCGCGTGTAGCGGCCGAAGCGCTCGACGATGGCGGCGCTGGCCTGTGGGATGACTTGGATGGTTTTGATCAGCGCGATGAAGACCAACACCACCAGAATGATCAGGACGATGATGATCGGTTCCATCGTGGCTCCCCGTACCCTTCTCCGCCTCGGCGTTCCGGAAGATCTTGTGATTGTTGAAGATCTTGCTGGACGAGTGTGTCAGACCACAACTCTCCACGTGCAGCGTTCCGGCCATGCGACCCCGCGTGACGTCACATGACGATCGCCGTGGCACCTTCGATGTCCACGACATCGACCTCCTGGCCGACTTCGTAGGCCCGTCCGGTGTCGAGGGCACGCGCGGACCAGACTTCTCCGCCGAGCTTGACCCGCCCTCCTGAGCTGTCGACCCGCTCCAGGACGACGGCCTGTTTGCCCTTCAACGCGTCTATGCCCGTGGCGAGTTGGGGCATCTGGGCGCGATGTCGGGCCGCGATGGGGCGTACGACGGCGATGAGCGCGACCGAGACCGCGATGAAGACCAGGACCTGGAGGACCACACCGCCCCCGAGTCCCGCGGTCAGGGCGCCCGCCACGGCGCCGACGGCGAGCATTCCGAACTCCGGCATCGCGGTCACGACGAGCGGGATTCCTAGCCCGGCCGCGCCGATCAACCACCACACCCATGCGTCGATGTCGTCCACGTGGTCATGGTAGGACCGCAGGTCGGGTCGCCGACAGGGCGCCGATCAACTTGGCACAGGCGTTCGAGCCCGTTACGACAGGGGCAGGCCCTGTGCCGTCCAGCGGTCGCCGACCTGCTCGACGACGAGTGGGAGGCCGAAGCACAACGACAGGTTGCGGGAGGTGAGTTCGAGCTCCAGCGGGCCCGCGGCGAGCACCTTGCCCTGACGGATCATCAGGACGTGGGTGAAGCCCGGGGCGATCTCCTCGACATGGTGCGTAACCATGATCATGGAGGGGGCGATCGGGTCGCGGGCGAGACGACCGAGACGGCGTACGAGGTCCTCGCGGCCGCCGAGGTCGAGGCCCGCGGCGGGCTCGTCGAGGAGCAGCAGTTCGGGGTCGGTCATCAGGGCGCGGGCGATCAGGGTGCGCTTGCGCTCGCCCTCGGAGAGCGTGCCGAACTTGCGGTCCACGTATTCGGTCATGCCGAGGCGGTCGAGGAAGGCGCGGGCGCGCTGTTCGTCGATGTCCTCGTAGTCCTCGTGCCAGCCGGCGGTCATGCCGTACGCGGCGGTCAGTACGGTCTGCAGGACCGTCTGGCGCTTGGGAAGCTTCTCCGCCATGGCGATGCCGGCCATGCCGATGCGGGGGCGCAGTTCGAAGACGTCGACCTTGCCGAGGGTGTCGCCGAGGATGGTCGCGGTGCCACTGCTGGGGAAGAGATAGCTGGACGCGATGTTCAGAAGGGTCGTTTTTCCGGCACCATTCGGACCGAGGATGACCCAGCGCTCTCCTTCTTTGACCGACCAGGAGACCTGGTCCACCAGAGCCCGGCCCTCCCGGACCACGGATACGTCCTCCAGCTCCAGAACATCGCTCATGAGCGCGCTGTCTCCCATTGCAGTCTCGGCCGTCGCTTACGTCTGTGGACGCAGCCCCCAGGGAAAACCTACGCCACCGGTCCATGGCACCCTTCCATCGGCCGGTCCTTAGGGTGGGGGCATGCTCTCGGAACCACGTTCAGGACGGCTGGCCGCATGGGGAAATGCCCTGTTGGCCGGATTTGTTTCGCCGGACGACGCGGTCGTCGCCGTCGTCGGTGAGGATGCCGTGCACCGGGTCGAGGGGCTCCCCGGGGAGACGGGGCCCGTCGGGCTCACGCTTGCGTTGGGGCGGCTGCGTGGGCTCGGGGTGACCGGGCTTCGGGTCGCGCTGCCCGCGCCGGGGCATCCGCTCGGGCTGAGCGGGCCGCCGGAGTTCAACGCGCGGGCGTTGGACGCGGAGGAGGCGGTCGTCTGTCATGGCGCCGCGCTGGGGCTGGTGCCCGAGGTGTTCGAGGCGGGTCCTGAAGGCGACGTACATGTGGAGGTCATCTGGCACTGTCTGGCGGTGCGGGAGGCGCCGCCCGCCGATGTGCCGTCTCTCGGTGAGGCCGAGCGGGAGTTGGCGGAGGCGTTGCGCGACGCCACGGACGTGCTGGCGCGGCTTGATGTGGCCGCTTCGGGGCCGGTTGCGGAGGCGGCGATCGATGCGTATCGGGCTCGCGCCGAGCGGGGTGGTGAGGTGCTGGCTCCTGGGTATCCGCCGCGGGCGGTACGGGTGTTGGAGCTGGCGCAGCGGGTGGGGATGCTCATTTCGGTGGCGTATGAGAACGGCCACGGTGGGGCGGTGAGTGCCTCGGAGATGGCGGCTCGGGCTGATGCGTTGCGGCCGGTGGAGCGGACGGCTCGGCGGGCGCAGGTTGCGGCTTATAACGCGTTCGTTGAGGAACGTTTGCGGTAGCGCTCCGCTGGTGGTGCGGGTTGAAGCTGCGGGTTCGTTGGGACTTGTCGCGCCCACGCGGCGGAGCCGCACACCGATACAGGCTCGCGCCCCTGGGATGGCTGGGGTGCGTTCGACGCCGCGGGTCCGTCGTGGTTGATCGCGCAGTTCCCCGCGCCCCTGGGATGGCTGGGGTGCGTTCGACGCCGCGGGTTCGTCGTGGTTGATCGCGCAGTTCCCCGCGCCCCTGGGATGGCTGGTCGCGCCCCAAGCCCGACAGGCCGGAGGTCAACGCGGACCGGCCCCCCAGGAGCGCCTGGGAGGCCGGTGGTCGCTGGTGGCCCTGGTGGGTGTCAGCCGTTGAAGCCGTCGTTGGCGAAGGCCGGGTTCAGGACGCCTACGACGTTCGCGGTGTTGCCGACCACGTTCGAGTCGACGTCTACCGGGGCCTGGATGAGGTTGCCCGAGGCGATGCCCGGCGAGCCGACGGCCTGGCCGGAGGCGTGCGCGTCGGTGGCGGACGCGAAGCCGGCACCGGCGGCAACCAGGCCACCGGCCATCATCGTGACGGCTGCGGCCTTCTTCAGGTTCTTCACTTTTCTCAAGCCCTCCCTTGTGGTCACTGCGGCAGGCGCCGCAGCACGCACTGGAGAACGCGTCTGATCGCCGGAGGATGCGCCATCTGGGGGACATTCCCACGACGGTATGAATCTCTGCCCGGAACGGAACCCTCCATATTGTCGTCAGGGAATCGTCAAGTAAGCGTGCCGGAGCGGGAATCAGCCGGTCACCCCATGGCGTACGGCCCACAGGGCGGCCTGGGTGCGGTCGGCGAGGTCGAGCTTCATCAAGATGTTCGAGACGTGTGTCTTGACCGTCTTCTCGGAGAGGACGAGGGCGCGGGCTATCTCGCGGTTGGAGCGGCCGTCGGCGATCAGGCCGAGTACCTCCTGCTCCCGCTCGGTGAGTGAACCGCCTCTCCCCTGGCCGAAGTTGGAGTCCTCCTGGGACAGCAGCGCCTCGGCCACCTCGGGTTGCAGAAGGATGTGTCCCGCATGGACGGAGCGGATGGCTCCGGCCAGGGCGTCGGGGTCCACGTCCTTGTAGACATATCCGGCGGCGCCCGCGCGCAGGGCCGGAACGACCGTGCGCTGCTCGGTGAAGCTGGTGACGATGAGCACGCGCGCGGGGTTGTCGAGTTCGCGCAGCCTGCGCAGGGCGGCGACGCCGTCCATGCCGGGCATCTTGACGTCCATGAGGACGATGTCGGGCTTCAACTCCTCGGCCCGGGCCACTCCTTCTTCGCCGTCGGACGCCTCTCCCACGACCTCGATGTCGTCCTGTATCTCCAGGAAGGTGCGCAGTCCGCGGCGTACCACTTGGTGGTCGTCGACGAGCAGCACCTTGATTGCGTCAGCCACCGGGGACCTCCATCTCGATCGTGGTGCCTTTTCCGGGCGCCGATTCCACGGTCAGCCGGCCGCCGACTCCGCTCGCTCTGTCGCGCATGGACACCAGGCCGAGGTGGCGTCCCGCGCGTCGTATCGCCTGGGGGTCGAATCCGCTGCCGTCGTCGGTGACGCGGAGGGCCGCTCCCGGGCCGCGCTTGTCGAGGGTGACGTCGACATGTGCCGCTCCGGAGTGCCGCAGCGCGTTGTGCAGGGCCTCCTGGGCGACGCGCAGGATGGCCTCCTCCTGGGCGGAGGGCAGGGCGCGTACGCCTCGGCCGGTGAAGGTCACGCGTGCGGCGTGGGCACGGTCGAGGACCTGGATCTGGGTGCGCAGCGTGGCCGCCAGGCCGTCCTCGTCGAGGGCCGCGGGGCGCAACTCGATGACGGCGGCGCGCAGTTCGTCGGCGGCCTCCGCGGCGAGGGCGGCCACCTGCTGGAGTTCGCCCTTGGCCCTGCCGGGGTCGCGGTCGACGAGGGTGGCCGCGGCCTGGGCGGTGAGGCGCAGGGAGAACAGTTTCTGGCTGACGGCGTCGTGCAGTTCGTGCGCGAGGCGGGAGCGCTCCTCGGCGATGGTGAGTTCGCGGCTGCGCTCGTACAGGCGGGCGTTGGTCAGCGCGATCGCGGCGTGCTGGGCGAGGATCGACAGGAGTTCCTCGTCCTCCTCGGTGAAGCCGCAGCCCCCTTGTGGTTTCGGGCACTCCTTGTTGGCGAGGAAGAGGATGCCGATGACCTCGTCGCCGTCGCGGATGGGCAGCCCGAGGAAGTCGGCGAGCTCCGGGTGGGCGCTCGGCCAGCCCTCGAAGCGGGGGTCCTTGCGCACATCGGCGAGGCGCTCGGGCCTGGCCTCGTGGAGCATCGAGGCCAGGATGCCGTGCTGGCGCGGCAGCGGGCCGATGGCCTTCCACTGGGCGTCGCTGACGCCGTCCACCACGAACTGAGCGAAACCACCGTGGTCGTCGGGGACTCCGAGCGCCGCGTACTCGGCGTCGAGCAGTTCGCGGGCCGAGGCGACGATCGTCTTGAGGACGTCGCGCACCTCGAGATGCCTGCTCATGGCCAGCAGCGCGGAACTCACCGCGGCCAGGCCCGACCTGGGTCCTTGACTCATGACTTCAACGTACCCGCCGGGTGTGACAGTCCGTATCGGACCTGTGGCGGCCCCTGACTAGGGCGGTGGGACTAGGGCGAAGGGCCCCGGATCATTGCGGCTCGCGTCCGAGGCGGCGGGGGCGGTCCCGTTCCTACGTTGAAGGCAGCCGCCGGACGTGGCGGTCATGGGACGAGGGGACGGTTGGCATGCCGGTAGCGATCATCACGGGGGCTTCGAAGGGGCTGGGGCGGGCGCTCGCCGAAGCACTGGCGGAGCGTGGCTGGGATCTGGTGCTCGACGCCAGGACGGCTCAGGTGCTCCAGGAGACGGCCGCGGCGCTCGGCAAGCACGGGACACGGGTGGAGGCGCTGCCCGGGGACGTCACGGTCGCGGAGCACCGTACGACGCTGGTGGCGGCGGCATCGCGGCTCGGCGGTGTCGATCTGCTGGTGAACAATGCGAGCGCGCTCGGCGCCGAGCCGCTCGTACGCCTGGAGGATCTGGCGCTGGACGGGCTGAGGCGGGCGCTGGAGGTCAACGTGGTGGCGGCGCTCGGCCTCATCCAGGAGGCACTGCCGCTGCTGCGGGCCTCGGCGGCGGGCGCGGTCATCGACATCAGCTCGGACGCGGCGGCCGAGGCGTACGAGACCTGGGGCGGCTACGGGGCGTCGAAGTCGGCCCTCGACCATCTCTCGGTGGTGCTCGCCGAGGAGGAGCCCGGGCTGCGGGTCTGGGCGGTCGATCCGGGCGACATGGACACGGATCTGTACGCGGCGGCCGTACCACCGGGCGACGAGGAGGCGCGGCCGGCGCCGTCGAGCGTCGTCCCGGGGTTTCTGCGGCTGCTCGATGAGCGGCCGGCCAGTGGCCGCTATGCGGCGCCCTCCTTGGTGGGGGCGCGATGACGATCGCCGCTGTCCAGGTTCCGGAGGAGTTGCTGGCCCGGGTGCCGGTCGAGCAGCGGGGGCTCGGGCTCGATCGGGACGGGGTGCGGTTGCTTGTCTCGTGCGGGGCTCAGGAGGTGTCCCATCACGCGTTCGCGGAGTTGCCGGAGCTGTTGCGGGCCGGGGATCTGCTGATCGTGAACACGTCGTCGACGCTGGCGGCGGCAGTAGACGGCCGGCTCGGGCACGCGCGCGTGGTGGTGCATTTCTCCACGCTGGGCGAGGACGGGCGGTGGGCCGTTGAGCTGCGGGATCCCGACGGAAAGGGCACCACACGCGCGCGTAAATCAAGCTGGGCGCGAAGCGCTCCTTGCAAGGGTGGTGGCGGGAGACGGGCGGGAGGTCCCGCGGGTACGGAGGTGCGCCTCCCCGAGGACGTACGACTCGTTCTGGAGGAGCCGCTCACCGCGCGGAGCCCCCGGCTGTGGTGGGCGCGGGTGTCGGAACCGGACGTCCCTGGGTTACTGCGGCGGCACGGGAGGCCGATTCGGTACGCGTACACGGAGCGGGACCAGTCCCTGTCGGTGTACCAGACCGTGTTCGCGCTGCCGTCCGCGGACGGTGTGGGCAGTGCGGAGATGCCGAGTGCCGCGCGGCCCTTCACGCCGCGTCTGGTGGCGGAGCTGGTGAGCCGGGGTGTGCAGTTCGCGCCGATCACGCTGCACACCGGAGTGGCGTCGGCAGAGGCGCACGAGCCGCCGTATCCGGAGCGGTTCGCGGTGCCCGAGGCGTCGGCGCGGCTGATCAACGCGGCGAAGGCAAAACAAATAAGGCGCGAAGCGCTTCCTTGGAAGGGTGGTGGTGGGCGACGGGAGGGCGGCAGGGTCATCGCGGTCGGTACGACGGCTGTACGGGCCGTGGAATCCGCGGTCGGCGACGACGGGGTCGTACGAGCAGCGGAGGGCTGGACCGATCTCGTGGTGACCCCGGAGCGCGGGGTGCGGGTGGTCGACGGCCTCCTCACCGGGCTGCACGAACCGGAGGCCTCGCATCTGCTGATGCTGGAGGCGATCGCGGGCTCGGCGGCGATCCGGCGCAGCTACGACGAGGCACTGCGTGGCCGCTATCTGTGGCACGAGTTCGGCGACATGCATCTCGTCCTGCCGTCCGAGAACTCTGACGGGCGTGAGACGTCCGAGAACCCTCACACAGAGCATTGCGTCAGCAACTGCTGGTGAGACCACTGCACGCCCGATGTGAGCCCTCGCATAGGACGCACGTCACGTACGAAGGCCGCTAGGAGGTACAAACACCCCATACGAGCGGGGAAGACGCGCCAGTCTGCCCCGTTTTGCCCTTTAGGGGTCCACTATCCAGGTTCGTACGTCACACCTTTGCCAGAGGATTTTGCGGCCGCTAAGAATGGCTGCCGTCGCTCGACGCCGCGGGTTTCCCCCCGCGGCGTTCTGCCGGAATCAGCAATGTCCCCTCCGGCTCAGAGCGGCCTCCGCGCCATTCGAGAGGTCCTTCAGTCATGCCCAAGTACACCGACGGTTCCGGCCATCGCCCCGCCCTCTCCAAGCTGACCGAACTCACCCAGCAGACCAGGACGAAGCTGACCCACACCGGGCAGAAGCTGAACACCACGAGGCAGAAGCTGTCCAAGAAACATCAGCTCGGGGTCGCCGGTGTCGCCGGTCTCGGTGCCGCGGCCGTCGCCCTGTCGCTCATACCCGGCGGCGGCTCCGAGGCCAGCACCACCGAGTCCGTCTCCGCCTCCTCCGTCGCCTTCAGCTCCCGGCAGGTCGATGACGTGAAGGGCGGCGTCGAGAAGCAGCTGAACGACGCCCTCACGCAGGCCAAGGCCGCCGCCGAGAAGAAGCAGGCCGACGCCGCGGCCGCCGCGAAGAAGGCCGCCGACGCCAAGGCGAAGGCCGCCGCGGAAGCCGCCAAGCAGAAGGCCGAGCAGGCACGCAAGGCGAAGGAGGCCGCGAGCCGGGCCGCCCAGCGCGCCAAGGCCAAGCCGGTCGCGAAGACCTACCCGAACAACCTCGACGGCTGGATCCGCGAGTCGCTCGACGTCATGAAGAAGAACGGCATCCCGGGCTCGTACGACGGCATCAAGCGCAACATCCTGCGTGAGTCCTCGGGCAACCCGAACGCCATCAACAACTGGGACATCAACGCCATCAACGGCGTCCCGTCCAAGGGCCTGCTGCAGGTGATTCCGCCGACCTTCCAGGCGTACCACGTGCCCGGCACGTCCTGGAACATCTACGACCCGGTCGCCAACATCACCGCGGCCTGCAACTACGCGGCCGACCGCTACGGCACCATGGACAACGTCAACGGCGCGTACTGAGTCTTGTACTGAGTCCCGCGCGGACCTCTGGTCTCAGTACAAACGGCGAGGCGCGGCATCCCCTACGGGGTGCCGCGCCTCGTGCGTGCACTACTTACCGCACCAGGGCGCTTACTTGCGCATGACCTCGGGCTCGTGGCGGCGCAGGAAGCGGGCCACGAAGAAGCCGCAGATGACGCCGAGGGCGATCAGTGCGGCCATGTCCATGCCCCAGGCCGCGGCCGTATGCTCCCACAGCGGGTCCGTGCTGCCCGGGTCGTCCGTGTTCGGGCTGATCCGGTTGAAGTCCAGCGTGGCGCCGGCGGCGGCGACGGCCCAGCGCGAGGGCATCAGATACGAGAACTCGTTGACGCCGAGCGCGCCGTGCAGGATGAACAGGCAGCCGGTGAACACGACCTGGACGATCGCGAACATCACCAGCAGCGGCATGGTCTTCTCGGAGGTCTTCACCAGCGAGGAGATGACCAGGCCGAACATCATCGAGGTGAAGCCGAGCCCCATGATCGGGATGGAGAGTTCGAGCATGACGGCGGTTTTGCCGGTGCCGAAGATCAGGGCCTCGTCGGGGATCGTCCGGCTGGAGAAGCCGATCGCGCCGACCATGGCGCCCTGCAGCACCGTGATCACGCCGAGGACGATCACCTTGGACATCAGATACGCGGAACGGGAGAGGCCGGTCGCCCGCTCCCGCTCGTAAATGACCCGTTCCTTGATCAGCTCGCGAACCGAGTTGGCGGCGCCCGCGAAGCACGCGCCGACCGCGAGGATCAGCAGGACCGTGGTGGCCGTGCCGTTCGGGATGATTCTGCCGGTCTTCGGGTTCTCGTTGACCAGCAGCGTCTTGTCCGGGTCGATGAGCAGGCTCACCGCGCCGAGCACCGCCGGCAGGATCACCGTCAGCGCCAGGAAGCCCTTGTCGGACGCGATCACCGACACATAGCGGCGGATCAGAGTGAACAACTGCGAACCCCAGCCCTGCGGCTTCGGTGGACGCATCGACTGGGCGGGCGGCATCTGCGTCGACTGCGCGGCGACGGCGTCGATGTCCGCTGCGTACATCTGGTAGTGCTGCGAGCCCTTCCAGCGGCCCGCCCAGTCGTAGTCGCGGTAGTTCTCGAAGGCGGAGAAGACATCGGCCCAGGTGTCGTAGCCGAAGAAGTTCAGAGCCTCCTCGGGCGGGCCGAAATAGGCCACCGAACCGCCGGGGGCCATGACCAGAAGCTTGTCGCAGATCGCCAGTTCGGCCACGGAGTGGGTGACCACCAGGACCGTACGGCCGTCGTCGGCGAGGCCGCGCAGCAACTGCATGACATCGCGGTCCATGCCCGGGTCGAGGCCGGAGGTCGGCTCGTCCAGGAAGATCAGCGAGGGCTTGGTCAGCAGCTCCAACGCCACCGACACACGCTTGCGCTGGCCACCGGAGAGGGAGGTGACCTTCTTCTCCTTGTGGATGTCCAGCTTGAGCTCGCGCAGCACCTCGTCGATACGGGCGTCGCGCTCCGCGCCCGTGGTGTCCGCGGGGAAGCGCAGCTTGGCCGCGTACTTGAGGGCCTTCTTGACGGTCAGCTCCTTGTGCAGGATGTCGTCCTGCGGGACCAGACCGATGCGCTGGCGCAACTCGGCGAACTGCTTGTAGAGGTTCCGGTTGTCGTAGAGGACGTCGCCCTCGTTGGCGGGGCGGTAGCCCGTGAGCGCCTTCAGGAGCGTCGATTTGCCGGATCCGGACGGGCCGATGACCGCGATGAGCGACTTCTCCGGTACGCCGAAGGAGACGTCCTTGAGGATCTGCTTGCCGCCGTCGACCGTCACCGTCAGATGGCGGGCCGAGAAGGAGACCTCACCGGTGTCGACGAACTCCTCGAGGCGGTCGCCGACCAGGCGGAACGTCGAGTGGCCGACACCGACGATGTCGTTCGGGCCGAGCAGCGCGGAGCCGCCCTTGGCGATCGGCATACCGTTGACGTACGTGCCATTGTGCGAGCCGAGGTCGCGGATCTCGTAGCGGCCGTCGGGCGACGAGTGGAACTCGGCGTGGTGACGGGAGACTTGCAGGTCGGAAACGACCAGCTCGTTCTCCAGCGCACGGCCGATACGCATCACACGGCCGAGGGCCAGCTGGTGGAACGTAGTGGGGCTGCGGTCGCCGTAGACCGGCGGCGCCCCCGCGCCACCACCGGGAACCTTCTGCGCGTACGGCTCCGAAGGCCCCTGTTGCGGGACCTGCGGCGGCTTCTGCCAGCCCTGCTGCGGCGACTGCTGCCCCGGCGGCGCCTGCTGGGCCGCCCAGCCGGCCGCCCCCGCACCCTGCGCGGCGTACGGCTGCTGCTGGGGCTCCGCCTGTGGTGCGGCCGAGGCCGAGCCGGCGGCCGAGACCTTCACGAGCGGGCCGTCGTTCGCGTTGCCGAGGTTCACGGACGAGCCCGGGCCGATCTCCATGTGATGGATCCGGTGGCCCTGCACAAAGGTGCCGTTGGTGCTGCCGTGGTCCTCTACGACCCAACTGCGGCCGTTGAAGCTGATCGTGGCGTGACGCCAGGACACCCTGGCGTCGTCGAGCACGATGTCCCCCTGCGGATCGCGTCCGAGGGCGTAAGGCCTGGACGCATCGAGCGTCCAGGTCCGTCCATTCAATTCCAGTACGAGTTCCGGCACTCCATGCCCCACGTGAGTTGTCCCCCGAGTTACCCCCATCACAGGGAGTCTAGGGATGTCGAACATCGGGGGGAACTATTTCAGGACGACCCCTCTGACCGAAAGTCGGGCCTTGTGATGACCGCGTACGGGCGGCTTGTCCGTTTCCGTTGACTGTGTTCAAACCGACCCGGAGAGTGGTAATCCCACGCGAGGGGGACATCCACGGTGGAGACATCGCGGCGCGCAGTCGGGGGGCTGACGATGAGCTACGAGACCGCCAGGGACGGCAGGCGACTGCCGGTGGGCGATGTGCTGTTGTCCGCGATCGCCGCTGTGAGCTGGGCGTTGATCGGGATGGCGGGCGTGGCCGCGCTGGGGCTGCATCTGCTGGAGGCGGACGCGTCGGGCTCGCTCGGGACGATGACCGCGGCTGTGGTGGCGCTCGGGGCGGGTGGTTCGGTGACGCCGTCCGGCGATGTCTCGGCCTTCGGCCTCGAGGGCGCCGAGGCGGAGACCGCCCTACAGATCACGCCACTCGGAGTGAGCCTTGTGGGTGCGCTTCTGCTGGCCTGGTTCTTCCTACGCTCCTTGCGCGCGGCGGGAGTTGTCATCTCACCCGGTGAACTCGCGGCGCGCGCGGGCGCGGTCGTGGTGCTCTTCGTGGCGATGCTCGGCGGACTCGCCTGGGCGGGTCACGACGTGATCACGATTGACGGCGGTTCGCTCGGACTCGACCAACTGCCGGGCGGCGGACTACCGGACGACATCGAGGTGCCCGGACTCGGAGACATCGGCGGCCTGCTGCCCGACCGCCTCGGGGACCTCGCGAACGCCAACGCGGAGGTCGGCTTCACCGTCGACACCGTGCCGACCCTGCTCGGCGGTACGGGATGGGTGCTCGGCGTGCTGCTGATCGCACTGCTGGCCTCGCGCCGTACGCCATTGCCGCGCGGCTGGGAGGCCGTGCACCGGGTGGTACGGCCGGCCGCGTCCGCGCTGGTCACGGTGTTGCTGGTGGCGGTCCTCGCGGGGCTCGCGGCGGCGGCGTACGCGGCGATCGGCGACGACCATCCGAAACGGATCGCGGGCGCTGCCCTGCTCGGGGCGCCCAACGGGGTGTGGCTGGGCGTCCCGATCGGGCTCTTCGTGCCGTGGGACGGCTCGGCCTCGGGCGGGCTCGTACAGTTCCTGCCCGCCCCGCTGGACGAGTTGCTGAGCCTGTCCTCCGACCAGCCCGCCACTCTCGGGCGGCTGGCCGAACTGGACGGGCGGGTCTGGCTGTTGGGGGTCGCGACCGCGTTGATGATGCTGTACGCGGGCGTGCTGACCGCGGTGCGTACGCCGTTCGTACGCGCGCGGGGGGCCGCCCTCGGTTTCGCGGGGCGCTGTGCGCTGCGGCTGGCGATCGTGACGGCGCTCGCGCTGCCGCTGCTCGCCTGGCTGACGGAGGTGTCCGTGGACGCCTCGCTGTCCGTTCTCGGTGTCGACGCGTTCGACGCCGGCATCGAGTTGCACGGGCAGCTGGGCATGGCAATGCTGCTCGGCGCCTTGTGGGGCGCGGGTGCGGGGGCGGCGGGGGCGCTGCTCGCCTGTGCCAGCGGGGCCGCGGGGCGGCGCGCGGCCCCGCTGGCGCGGGGGGATGCGGAGGGGTCGACGGAGCCGGGCGGGCAGACCAGGCCGGTCGAGCCGGTGGCACCGTCGTACGCGGAGAGCCCCGAGCAGCGGTACGCAGAGAGCCCTGAACAGCCGGGGCCCTACAGCCCCGCCCCCTCGTACCGCTCGCCGAACCCCGATACCAACCCCTATCTGAACCTCCCGGACGATCTACGGGAGCCCGAGGACGGACGGCGGCATCCCGGACCCCGGCCTCCCGGGACCCGAGCACCCGGGGCCCGGCCTCCCGCTGCTCCGCCTCCCGGCTCACGGCCTCCCGCTGCTCCGCCGCCTGGCGCACGGCCGTCCGGAGCGCAGTCTCCTGGCCCACGGCCTCCGGGAGCGCAGCCTCCCGGCTCATGGCCTCCCGGAACACAGCCTCCCGGCCAGCGGCCTTCCGGAGCACAGCCTCCTGGCTCACAGCCTCCTGGCGCACAGGCCCCAGAGACCGGGCGCCCTCCCGATGTGTACGGCGCCCCTACGGTCGCGGGCCCCTACACCCCACCGCCCGCCCCGAAGCCGCGCTCCAAGCGCGGGCCGTCCCAGGACGGGCCGCCTCCGCCGCCGGAGGAACCGCCGCCTCCGCCCAGGCGGCCTCGCGGACGGCCGTGAGGGGAAGGGTTCGGCATGCCTTGGCCGGAGGCGTCTCGTGGGCGTCATGGCTCGGGAAAGGCGAGGTCACCGAGATGACGCCCAGTGTTTCCCGTCCGCTGGGCGGACCGTAGAAGCAGTGGGCAGGGGGTGCCGGTTACTGTGGGAAAACCATGAGCGCTTCGCAGACCACCGACGCCCCCACTCTCCTCGTCAAGATCTTCGGCAAGGACCGGCCCGGCATCACCGCCGGGCTCTTCGACACCCTCGCCGGATACTCGGTCGACGTGGTCGACATCGAGCAGGTCGTGACCCGAGGCCGGATCGTGCTGTGCGCGCTCGTGAGCCAGCCGCCGGCCGGCGTCGAAGGCGAGCTGCGGGCCACGGTGCACAGCTGGGCGGATGCCCTGAAGCTCCAGGCCGAGATCATCTCCGGCCACGGCGACAACCGGCCGCGCGGCCACGGACGGTCGCTCGTCACCGTGCTCGGGCACCCGCTCACCGCACAGTCGACGGCCGCGATCGCCGCCCGGATCACGGCGACGGGCGGCAACATCGACCGTATCTTCCGGCTCGCCAAGTACCCCGTGACGGCGGTCGAGTTCGCCGTGTCCGGTACGGAGCCCGAGAAGCTGCGGACCGCCCTGGTGACCGAGGCCGCGGCGCTCGGTGTCGATGTCGCGGTCGTCGCGGCCGGGCTGCACCGGCGCGCCCAGCGCCTCGTCGTCATGGACGTCGACTCGACGCTGATCCAGGACGAGGTGATCGAGCTCTTCGCCGCCCACGCCGGCTGCGAGGACAAGGTCGCCGAGGTGACGGCGGCGGCGATGCGGGGCGAGCTGGACTTCGAGCAGTCACTGCACGCGCGCGTGGCGCTTCTCGCGGGGCTCGACGCCTCCGTGGTGGACAAGGTGCGCAGCGAGGTGCGGCTGACGCCGGGGGCGCGCACGCTGATCCGTACGCTGAAACGGCTGGGCTACCAAGTGGGCGTCGTCTCGGGCGGGTTCACGCAGGTGACGGACGACCTCAAGGAGCGGCTCGGGCTCGACTTCGCCCAGGCCAACACGCTGGAGATCGTCGACGGGAAGCTGACGGGCAAGGTCACCGGCGAGATCGTGGACCGGGCGGGTAAGGCGCGACTGCTGCGACGGTTCGCCGCCGAGGCGGGGGTGCCGCTGGCCCAGACCGTGGCGATCGGTGACGGGGCGAACGATCTTGACATGCTGAACGCGGCGGGTCTTGGCGTTGCGTTCAACGCCAAGCCGGTTGTGCGCGAGGCCGCGCATACCGCCGTGAACTTTCCGTTCCTCGATACCGTGCTGTATCTGCTGGGCGTGACCCGTGAAGAGGTCGAGGCTGCGGACATGCACGTGGATTGAGGGCCGGGCGCTCCGCTAAGAGTGCGGTTCGGTGAGCTCGGTTGGTTCTGTGGTTTGGCGACTGCGGGTCCGTTGTGGCTGGTCGCTCCCCCACTCTCGGCTGCGCTCGAGCGGGGGGACCCCCATCGCGGCGGAGCCGCAAATTGACACAGCCCCGCGCCCCTATCGGGGTCTGCGGTCCCTCAAGCGGTCACGGTGCCGCACCGGACGTCGCCTGCACCTCACGGCGCCGCCACGAACACAGACGGGCCCGGCACCCTCGCGGTGCCGGGCCCCTCCACGTAGGTCCGGGCTACTCGGTCGGCGCCCAGTAGTCGAGCAGTGTGCCCAGGCCGGGCTCGAGCGCCTTCCAGGAGCCGGAGAAGCTGAGCACTGCGAACGCGGCGGTGGGGAAATCGCGGCTGCTCATTCGCTCGCGGGCGTCGCCCTCGGAGTGGCCGGCCAGGATGTCGGCCAGGGCCTGTACTCCGGGGTTGTGGCCGATCAGGAGTACGTTCCGCATGTCGTCCGGGGCTTCGTTGAGCACGGCGATCAGCTCGCCCGGCGAGGCCTCGTACAGCCGCTCCTCGTAGACCGTTTTCGGCCGCTGGGGGAACTCCTGAACGGCGAGTTTCCATGTCTCGCGGGTGCGGGTCGCGGTGGAGCAGAGGGCCAGATCGAAGGGGATGCCGGTGTCGGCCAGCCTGCGTCCGGCGACGGCGGCGTCCTTGCGGCCCCGCTCAGCGAGCGGCCGCTCATGGTCGGACACCTGTGGCCAGTCGGCTTTCGCATGCCGGAAGAGGACAATCTTGCGGGGTTCTGCGACGCTCATGGAACCCAGCTTCGCATGAAACACGCCATGGGGCGCAGGGAGTTGGCACGCTGCCCCGACATGGCGGATCCTCCAGCTCAGGAGCTCTGCTGCAGCACCGTCTGCTGGATGCGCTCGATGAGTTCGCCGACCGCGGGGTCGCCGCTCGCCGCGTGGGCGTCCGCGGGGTTGAGTATCAGCAACAGCAGCGCGACGAAGGCGAGCGCGGGCAGGGCGAGGGCCCACCAGGGCAGCCGAACCTCGACGCCGCCCCTGGTCGCCGAGCTGGACCGGGTGTCCGTACGGGCCGACATACCGCCTCCGTGGGTCTTCGACTGGTCCGTGGATCCGCGTCCTCGCGGCCACACTTCGAAGCTACGGAATGAAGAGCGCTCAACCCATCCGGTGATCCACCCACTTGACCCTGACACTCGCCCCCTAGGGGATGGTGGTGCTAGCCCCACCATCCGGCGGCAGATGCGCGCACCGGGGCACTCGCGCCCTCAGAGTCACCGATTCACGGCGAAGCGATCGACGCGATGACGCCGATGATCACGAAGATGGCGAAGAAGGCGCCGAAGACGAGCAGCATCTTCTTCTGGCCGTTCCTGGGGTTCGGGTCGAGCACGGGCATACGGCCAGTCTCGCACCCTTCGTCCACCCGCTCAGCAGAGGGTCGCTGTCCACCCGCTCAGCAGAGGGGTCGCTCGCCCCGAACCAGTGCAGTCGCTCGCCGGAGCGGGCCGGTCACCGCCGTGCCCGGCGCGCGGTCTCATCCTCGACGGTGCGGTCACGCCCGGCCAGGAAGCCCACCACGATCTGCGGGATCATCAGGGCCGTCATGAGCGCGAGCGGCAGTCCCCAGCCGCCGCTGTGCTGGTAGAGCACGCCCACCAGGAGCGGGCCCGGCATCGAGATCAGGTAACCGGTGCTCTGCGCGAAGGCCGAGAGCTTCGCGACCCCGGCGCTGGACCGGGTCCGCATGCCGATCAGGGTGAGGGCCAGCGGAAAGGCGCAGTTCGCGATGCCGAGCAGCAGCGCCCAGACCCAGGCGCCGCCCGCCGGGGCGAAGTACAGGCCCGCGTATCCGGTGAGGCCGCACAGGCCGAGGGCGATCGCGATCGGGCCCTGGTGGGGCAGGCGCGTGGCCACCTTGGGGATGACGAACGACAGCGGCACGCCCATCACCATCGTGACGGCGAGGAGCAGCCCGGCCGTGCCCGCCGGGACGCCCGCGTCACGGAAGATCTGCGGCATCCACCCCATCGTGATGTAGGCGGCGGTGGCCTGGAGCCCGAAGAAGACGGCGAGCGCCCAGGCGGTACGGCTCCGGGTGATCCGCACGGCATCCGGCTCCCGGCGCGCATCAGAAGCCGAAGCCGCACCGGAAGCCGAGGGCGCAGCTGCCGCAGCCGTGCCGGAAGCCGAGGGCGCAACTGCCGCAGCCGTGCCAGAAGCCGAGCCCGCACCGGAACCCGGAGCCGCCCCCCGGTCACGTACAAGAAGAACCCAAGGCACCACGGCCAGGGCCGCGACGCCCGCCCACACGGCGAGCCCCCACTGCCAACTGCCGCCCAGGGCCCCGGTCATGGGCACCGTCACGGCCGCCGGGGCGGCGGTGCCGAGGGCCATGGCCATGGAGTACAGGCCGGTCATGGAGCCGACGCGGTTCGGGAACCAGCGCTTGACGATCACCGGCATCAGGATGTTGCTGACCGCGATGCCCATGAGTGCGAGGGCGCTGGCCGCGAGGAACCCCGCCGTGTTCCCGGCGAAGGGCCGGATCGCCAGGCCCGCGGCGATGGCCACCATGCCGGCGCACACCACGGTGCCGGGTCCGAAGCGGCGGGCGAGGCGCGGGGCCATGACACCGAAGACGGCGAAGCAGAGCGTCGGTACGGACGTGAGCAGTCCGGCGACGCTGCCGCTCATGCCGAGTCCGGTGCGCACCTCTTCAAGGAGGGCACCGAGGCTGGTGATCGCGGGCCGCAGGTTGAAGGCCGTGAGGACGAGGCCGACGATCACCAGGCGCGTCCCCCACGCGCGCGGGGCGGGCTTCGGGGATCCGCCGGAGGTTCCGGAGGAACTGCGTAGAGCCATGGGCTGGGATGTGGACGTCGTCGTCCGGGTCTCCGTACGGGTTTCCTCGCCTGCCATGCGGCCCATCATAGAATCATGGGATGATTGGTTGTCCACCTGGAGTCAGCTGCGTTCTGCGCGAAGGAATGCCATGCCCCTGAGCCACCCCCGACGATCGGCGCTGTCCGAGCAGGTCATCGCCGCGCTGCGCGGCCAGATCACCTCGGGCGAATGGCCCGTGGGCTCCCGCATCCCCACCGAGCCGGAGCTGGTCGAGCAGCTGGGCGTGGCCCGCAACACGGTGCGCGAGGCCGTGCGTGCGCTCGCGCACAACGGCCTGCTCGACATCCGCCAGGGCTCGGGCACCTACGTCGTGGCGACCAGCGAACTGGCGGGCGTGATGCACCGCCGCTTCGCGGACGCCGATCCCCGGCACATCGCCGAGCTGCGCTCCGCGCTCGAGTCGAGCGCCGCGAAGCTGGCCGCCGAGCGCCGTACCGAACGCGACCTGAAGCAGCTGCACGCGCTCCTGGTGCGACGGGAGGAGGCCTGGGAGTCGGGCGACATAGAGGCCTTCGTCGTCGCCGACACGTCGTTCCACATGGCGGTGGTGGCCGCGTCCCACAACGACGTCATGACGGCGATGTACGCGGACCTCGGCGAGGTCGTACGCGACTGGCTGCGCGAGGACGTGGGCGAGGAGCTGACGCCCGAGACGTACATGGACCACACTCGCCTGCTGGACGCGATCCGCGCGGGCGACGCGCAAACCGCCTTCACAGAGGCCGCGAGCTATCCGTTCCTGTGCCGCCCGAGGGGCCCGGTCGCCTCCGAAGACTGACGCGTCACTTCAGGCGCCTCATCTGGCGCATCACCTCTGACGCCTCACTTCTGGTGCGTGACCCAGGCCGACCGGACCTCCTTCCAGCACCGGCCGGTCAGCCGCACGGTCTGCGTGGGCCCCACCGCGACCGGGGCCCCGTCGCTGTCGATGTCCCACCACCGGTCGCACTCGATGTGCAGGGCGAGCCGGTCGATCTCCGGGTACGGGTTGTGGCAGTACGCGGTCACATACGAGCCCTCGACCCTGATGCGGCACTCGGCCCCGAAGGGCCTGTCGAGGGGCACGCGCGCGTGGGGGCCCGTTTTCGGGAGGTGCGGGGTGTCGCCGTAGGCCGGAGCGAGCGGGAGGGCGAGTGCGGCCAGCAGCGGAGCGAAGCGCGGGAAAAGGCGCACAAGGGAGACCTCCTCCGGGCCGGGGAGGGACGTACATGATGAACGCCTAGTCCAGAGTGCGCAGTTGCCGCCCTCGACCGCCCGGCCGGGTAGGCCGAACGAGTGATGGTGAGGGCCCGCGCCCCACCGGTTGTCCGGCAGGTCGCGGGCCCTCACCCATCGCTCAGGCCACAGCGGCAGCGTCACGCACCGATCGCGTGCAGACCGCCGTCCACGTGGATGATCTCGCCGGTCGTCTTCGGGAACCAGTCGCTCAGCAGGGCGACCACACCGCGTCCGGCCGGCTCGGGGTCCTTGACGTCCCACTCCAGGGGCGAACGGCTGTCCCACACAGAGGCCAGCTCGCTGAAGCCCGGGATGGACTTGGCGGCCATGGAGCCGATGGGGCCCGCCGAGATGAGGTTGCAGCGGACGTTCTGCTTGCCGAGGTCGCGCGCCATGTAGCGGCTGGTGGCCTCCAGGGCGGCCTTTGCGGGGCCCATCCAGTCGTACTGCGGCCAGGCGTACTGCGCGTCGAAGGTGAGACCGACGACGGAGCCACCGTTCTGCATCAGCGGCAGACAGGACATGGTCAGCGACTTCAGGGAGTACGCCGAGACGTGCATGGCGGTGGCGACGGACTCGAAGGGCGTGTTGAGGAAGTTGCCGCCGAGGGCGTCCTGCGGGGCGAAGCCGATGGAGTGCACGACCCCGTCGAGACCGCCCAGCTCCTCGCCGACGATGTCGGCCAGGCGCCCCAGGTGCTCGTCATTGGTGACGTCGAGCTCGATGACCTTGGTGGGCTTGGGGAGCTTCTTGGCGATGCGCTCGGTCAGCGTGGGCCGCGGGAACGCGGTCAGGATGATCTCGGCGCCCTGCTCCTGGGCCAGCTTGGCGGTGTGGAAGGCGATGGAGGACTCCATCAGCACACCGGTGATCAGGACGCGCTTGCCCTCGAGGATTCCGCTCATGGTTCAGTGACCCATTCCCAGTCCGCCGTCTACGGGGATGACGGCTCCAGTGATGTACGAGGCGTCGTCCGAGGCGAGGAACCGCACCGCTGCGGCGACCTCCTCGGGCTGCGCGTACCGGCCGAGCGGCACCTGCTTCACGATGCCCTCGCGCTGCTCGTCGCTGAGCACCTTGGTCATGTCGGTGTCGACGAAGCCGGGGGCGACGACGTTGAAGGTGATGTTGCGCGAGCCCAGTTCGCGGGCGAGGGAGCGCGCGAATCCGACCAGGCCGGCCTTGGAGGCGGCGTAGTTGGCCTGGCCCGGGCCGCCGTACAGCCCGACGACCGACGAGATCAGTACGACGCGGCCCTTCCTGGCGCGCAGCATGCCGCGGTTGGCGCGTTTCACGACGCGGAAGGTGCCGGTGAGGTTGGTGTCCAGGACGGACGTGAAGTCCTCCTCGGACATCCGCATCAGCAGCTGGTCCTTGGTGACGCCGGCGTTGGCGATCAGCACCTCGACCGGACCGTGCTCGGCCTCGATCTCCTTGTAGGCCTGCTCCACCTGCTCGGTGTCGGTGATGTCGCACTTGACGGCGAGGAACCCCTCCGGTGGCTCCCCCGAGCGGTACGTGATCGCGACCTTGTCGCCCGCGTCGGCGAAAGCGCGGGCGATGGCGAGGCCGATGCCCCGGTTTCCTCCGGTGACGAGAACCGAGCGGCTCAACGGATCACCCTTTCGATAGCCGGTCTGGTACCTCGAAAACCTATCGCTGCCGCTCCCTCTACGGAGAATCGAGCACCGACAGTGGCGTACGGGACTCACTGTCGGGTCCCTACAGAAACGTGTGGCCGCGGGACTCTCGGCGCGACATGATCGGAGCTGACAGGGCGACGACAGCAGGGAGACCTCCGTGCCTCATTCCATCGACGAAGCCTTTACGGCACTACCGCTCAGGTCCTTGGCCGACGCCGCGCTCGCCCGCGCCCGGGCGCTCGGCGCCGAGCATGCCGACTTCCGGTTCGAGCGCGTGCGCAGCGCGGCCTGGCGGCTGCGGGACGGCAAGCCGTCCGGGTCGTCGGACACGACCGATCTGGGGTTCGCGGTGCGGGTGGTGCACGGCGGGACCTGGGGGTTCGCTTCCGGTGTCGACATGACGATGGACGCCGCCGCGAAGGTGGCCTCGCAGGCCGTCGCGATGGCGAAGCTGTCGGCCCAGGTGATCAAGGCGGCAGGTTCCGAATCGGGAGGTGCGGCGCGCAGCGCCTCCTTGGAAGGGCGGTGGCGGGAGACGGGCGGGCGGGTCGAGCTGGCCGATGAGCCCGTGCACGCCGAGAAGACCTGGGTCTCCTCGTACGAGATCGATCCCTTCTCCGTACCGGACGACGAGAAGGTGGGGCTGCTCACGGACTGGAGTGCGCGGCTGCTCGCGGCCGACGGGGTCAGCCATGTGGACGCCTCGCTGCTGACCGTGCACGAGAACAAGTTCTATGCCGATACGGCGGGAACCGTCACCACCCAGCAGCGCGTGCGGCTGCATCCGCAGCTCACCGCCGTCGCGGTCGACGAGTCGAGCGGTGAGTTCGACTCCATGCGGACGATCGCACCGCCGGTCGGCCGCGGCTGGGAGTACCTGACGGGCACCGGCTGGGACTGGGATTCCGAACTGGAGCGGATCCCGGAGCTGCTCGCCGAGAAGATGCGGGCGCCGAGCGTCGAGGCGGGGGTGTACGACCTGGTCGTCGACCCGTCCAACCTGTGGCTGACGATCCACGAGTCCATCGGGCACGCCACGGAGCTGGACCGTGCGCTCGGCTACGAAGCCGCGTACGCCGGGACGTCCTTCGCCACCTTCGACCAGCTGGGCAAGCTGCGGTACGGCTCCGAGCTGATGAACGTCACCGGCGACCGGACCGCCGAGCACGGGCTCGCGACGATCGGCTACGACGACGAGGGCGTCGCGGGGCAGTCCTGGGACCTGGTCAAGGACGGGACGCTGGTCGGCTATCAACTCGACCGCAGAATCGCGAAGTTGACCGGCTTTGAACGGTCCAACGGCTGCGCGTACGCCGACTCCCCCGGCCATGTGCCGGTGCAGCGCATGGCGAATGTGTCGCTTCAGCCGGATCCCGGCGGGCTCTCCACCGAGGACCTGATCGGCGGCGTGGACCGCGGGATCTATGTCGTCGGCGACCGTTCCTGGTCCATCGACATGCAGCGCTACAACTTCCAGTTCACGGGGCAGCGCTTCTTCAAGATCGAGAACGGGCGGCTCGCGGGCCAGTTGCGGGATGTCGCGTACCAGGCGACGACGACCGACTTCTGGGGCTCGATGGCCGCGGTCGGCGGCCCGCAGACGTATGTCCTGGGCGGTGCATTCAACTGCGGCAAGGCCCAGCCGGGCCAGGTCGCGGCGGTCTCGCACGGCTGCCCGTCGGCCCTCTTCAAGGGCGTCAACATCCTCAACACCACGCAGGAGGCCGGTCGATGAGCGTCAGCACGGGAATCGCCTGGGTGTCCGGGGGCCCGCGGCGGCAGCCGCTGATGTCACAGTCCCCGGGAAAGCACAGTCTGAACACCACCCAGGAGGCCGGTCGATGAGCGCGCGTACGAACAAGCCGCATGAGGTCGTCGAGCGTGCCCTCGAGCTGTCGCAGGCCGATGGCTGCGTCGTGATCGCCGACGAGTACTCGACGGCCAATCTGCGCTGGGCGGGCAACGCGCTCACCACGAACGGGGTCACGCGCGGGCGCACGCTGACCGTCATCGCGACCGTCGACGGCAAGGAGGGCACCGCCTCCGGGGTCGTATCGCGCTCGGCGGTGACGGCGGACGAGCTGGAGCCGCTGGTCCGGGCCGCCGAGGCGTCGGCCCGGGGCGCGGGCCCGGCCGAGGACGCGCAGCCGCTGGTGACGGGGGTCGCGGAGTCCCCCGAGTTCACGGAGGCGCCGGCCGAGACCTCGTCGGGCGTCTTCGCGGACTTCGCCCCGGCGCTCGGCGAATCGTTCGCACGCGCGCGTGAGGGCGGACGCGAGCTGTACGGCTTCGCCAACCACGAGCTCGTCTCCAGCTACCTCGGTACGTCCACGGGGCTGCGTCTGCGGCACGACCAGCCGAACGGGACGCTGGAGTTGAACGCCAAGTCTCCGGACCGTACGCGCTCCGCGTGGGCCGGTCGGTCGACGCGGGACTTCAAGGACGTGGACCCGGCGGCGCTGGATGCGGAGCTGGCCACGCGCCTGAGGTGGGCGGAGCGGCGCGTCGAGCTGCCTGCCGGGCGGTACGAGACGCTGCTGCCGCCGACCGCCGTCGCGGATCTGCTGATCTACCAGATGTGGTCGTCGTCGGCCCGGGACGCGGCCGAGGGCCGGACGGTGTTCAGCAAGCCCGGCGGCGGTACGCGCATCGGCGAGAAGCTCACCGAGCTGCCCCTGACGCTGTGCAGCGACCCTAACGAGCAGGGCCTGGAGTGCGCGCCCTTCGAGCTCGCGCACTCCTCCGGGGGCGACTCCTCGGTGTTCGACAACGGGCTGCCCCTCCAGGCCACCGAGTGGATCCGGGCCGGCGAGCTGGCCCATCTGATCAGCTCCCGGCACAGCGCGGGCCTGACCGGACTGCCGGTGGCTCCCGGCATCGGCAACCTGATCCTCGACGGCGGCGAGGAGAAGTCCCTCGAGGAGATGGTGGCCGCGACGGAGCGGGGCCTGCTGCTGACCTGCCTCTGGTACATCCGCGAGGTCGACCCGGCCACCCTGCTGCTGACCGGGCTGACCCGGGACGGCGTCTATCTGGTCGAGAACGGCGAGGTCACGGGCGAGGTGAACAACTTCCGGTTCAACGAGTCGCCGGTGGATCTGCTGGGGCGGGCGGCCGAGGCGGGGCGCACGGAGAAGACACTGCCGAGGGAGTGGAGCGACTGGTTCACC
Source organism: Streptomyces sp. NBC_00286 (assembly GCF_036173125.1). NCBI lineage: Bacteria > Bacillati > Actinomycetota > Actinomycetes > Kitasatosporales > Streptomycetaceae > Streptomyces > Streptomyces sp. NBC_00286. The sequence goes on along the minus strand of NZ_CP108054.1, from coordinate 8,134,785 downwards.
CGGGCCGCGATGCCGCCTCTGCGCATCCCGGACTTCAACATGAGCTCCGTCAGTCAGGGCGTATGACGGGGCCCATGGCTCAGGTGACAGGGCCCATGGCTCCGGGCGCATAACGGCGTGGGCTCTGTCAGTGCGGGCGTATAACCTCGTAGCTGGCTGTCATTCGACCGCCCGAAGATCATCCAAGGAGATACGAGAACCGTGACGGACATCGTCGACGAGCTGAAGTGGCGCGGGCTGATCGCCCTGTCCACTGACGAGGACGCTTTGCGCAAGGCGCTCGCGGACGGTCCCGTCACGTTCTATTGCGGCTTCGACCCGACGGCGGCCAGTCTGCACGTCGGCCACCTGGTGCAGGTCCTCACCATGCGCCGCCTCCAGCAGGCGGGCCTGCGCCCGCTGGCCCTGGTGGGCGGGGCGACCGGCCAGATCGGCGACCCGCGCCCGACGGCGGAGCGCACGCTGAACGATCCGGAGACGGTCGCGAACTGGGTCAACCGGCTGCGCGGGCAGATCGAGCCGTTCCTGTCCTTCGAGGGTGAGAACGCCGCGGTGATGGTGAACAACCTGGACTGGACGGCCGGGATGTCGGCCATCGAGTTCCTGCGGGACATCGGCAAGCACTTCCGCGTCAACAAGATGCTGACCAAGGATTCGGTCGCCCGGCGCCTGGAGTCCGAGGAGGGCATCAGCTACACGGAGTTCAGCTACCAGCTGCTCCAGGGCATGGACTTCCTGGAGCTCTACCGCAGGTACGGCTGCACGCTCCAGCAGGGCGGCAGCGACCAGTGGGGCAACCTCACGGCGGGACTGGACCTGATCCACCGCCTGGAGCCGCATGCCGAGGTCCACGCGATCGCGACGCCGCTGATGACCAAGGCGGACGGCACGAAGTTCGGCAAGACCGAGGGCGGTGCCATCTGGCTGGACCCCGAGATGACGACGCCGTACGCGTTCTACCAGTTCTGGCTGAACGCGGACGACCGGGACATCTCCGGGTACATGCGCATCCTGTCCTTCAAGTCCCGCGAGGAGCTGGAGGAGCTGGAGAAGGTCACCGAGGAGCGTCCGCAGGCCCGGACCGCCCAGCGGGCGCTGGCCGAGGAGCTGACTACGCTGGTGCACGGCGCCGAGCAGACGGCCGCCGTGATCGCCGCGTCGCGCGCCCTCTTCGGCCAGGGTGAACTGGGTGAGCTGGACGAGGCGACGCTGAGTGCGGCGCTCTCCGAGGTGCCGCACATCCAGGTCGCCGAGCTGGGCCCGGTGGTGGACCTCTTCGCCGAGGTCGGCCTGGTGGCCAGCAAGTCGGCCGCGCGGCGGACGGTCAAGGAGGGCGGGGCGTACGTGAACAACGCCAAGGTCGCCGGCGAGGACGCCGTCCCCGCCAAGGAGGACCTGCTGCACGGGCGGTGGCTGGTGCTGCGGCGCGGCAAGAAGAACCTCGCGGCGGTGGAGGTCACGGGCGGCTGAGCGGGCGCCTGAGCGGCCCGCCCGGCCGTACCAAGGGGGCGGCTTCCGTTGCCGGAGACCGCCCCCTTCGCCGTACCCTCCGTCATGCTCTTCGCCTGGTACTCCGGAACGCCGAGTACGCACGGTCGCCGAGGCCGACGAGGATGATCGCGGCCACGAGCTGGAACCCGTGGCGCCACCAGTCGATGCCCGCTGTGGCATCGACGCCTGCCGCCCGGGCGACCGCGTTGCCGCCGACGGCGCCGAGCATGCCCAGAATGGTGGTCAGCCACAGAGGGATATGCTGTTTGCCCGGAATGACCGCCTTGGCGATCAGGCCAAGCACCAACCCGACGATGATCGCCCACAACCAGCCCATCGCTGCCTCCTCGTCCGGCTCGACCTGAGCATCACCGCCAGTGTCCGCCCAGGCCTCGTACGGCGCATGCCGGGTAGGCCCGTACACACCGGGGCGCAGGCCGTTCGCCCAGGCAGCAAGTGCCCCGGTCTCGTGGCTGACGCAGGCGCGGCGTAACGTGGAACTGTCCGGGCCCTGGTTCCCCGACCGGCTGCGGACCGGGTACGGGACGGGGAGAGTCCGATGCGGGCGGGTGGTGGAACGTGATGCGGAAGCACAGCGAAACCGAGGTCTTCCGGATCACCGGGGCCAGGCAGGGGCTCGCCGACGACATACGCGGCAGGCAGCGCCGCTATGTCATCTCGATGTCCGTCCGTACGCTCGCCGTGATCCTCGCGGCCACCCTCTGGAACGTCGAACGGCACGTCGCCATCGTCGCGTTGGTGCTCGGCGCCGTCCTCCCCTACATCGCCGTGGTGATCGCCAACGCGGGCCGCGAGAACGCGCCGTCGCTGCCGTCGACGTTCGTCACCATGCCCACCCGGCCGATGCTCACGGAGCCCCGCCCGGACGACGCCGCGGAATCCGTCCCGGAAGATGTCGCGGCCGACTCCCCGGCGGGCGCCCAGGGTGAGCCGCACGAGCGGACTTGACGACCGCCGACTGTGGCGGCCGTACGTCATCACTGCACCAAGCTCAAGAAAAGCTCAGATCAATCATGCTGTTCCGGTGCCGGGCGACGGGTTACCCGTGACATACTTCGTACGCGCTCCGCATCCCCCGTCGGAGCGACAGACCGACGCCGGGCAGCTCCCCCCGTGGCTGCTCGGCGTCGCCTTTTCTGCCTTCTCTCCGCCTTGTCTTCGGATGCTGTCGAGGCGTGAGGATCCCTTAGGGTCGGGGGCGTGATCCTGAACGTTCCCGGCTCCGAACCGGCCTCGCCCATCTGCTCCGCCAAGGGTTGCCGGGCCGACGCGGTGTGGGTGGTCGCCTGGAACAACCCGAAGCTGCACACCCCGGACCGCCGCAAGACCTGGCTGGCGTGCGAGGAGCACCGCGAGCACCTGTCCAAGTTCCTTGGCGTACGCGGCTTCTTGAAGGACGTCGTGCTCCTGGAGGACTGGGAGTCCCAGGAACCCCTGGAACGTCAGGAGCCACCGCAGTCCCCGGAGGCTTAGCCCGGAAGTCCTCGCAGTCCCCAGAGCCTTAGCCCTGAAGTCCCCGGAGGCTCAGCGGAAGTCCTAGCCGCCGATCGCCGACATCGGTCGCTGCGGCTGCACGAACGACGGGTCGTCCAGGCCCGCGCCCGCCTTCTTGCCCCACATCGCCAGCTTCCATATGCGGGCGATTTCCTCGTCCGGCGCGTCCGAGCGCAGGGCGGCCCGCAGATCGGTCTCCTCCTGGGCGAAGAGGCAGGTGCGGACCTGGCCGTCCGCCGTGAGCCTCGTACGGTCGCAGGCCGAGCAGAACGGGCGGGTGACGGAGGCGATCACGCCGACGACATTCGGGCCGCCGTCGACGAGCCAGCGCTCGGCCGGGGCCGAGCCCCGCTTCTGGGAGCCCTCCTCGGTGAGCTCGAAGCGGGTGCGCAGCGAGGCGAGGATGTCGCCCGCGGTGACCATGCCCTCGCGCTTCCAGCCGTGCTGGGCGTCCAAGGGCATCTGCTCGATGAAGCGCAGTTCGTAGTCGTGCTCCACGGCCCAGGCCAGCAGGTCCGGGGCCTCGTCGTCGTTCAGCCCCGGCATCAGGACGGTGTTGACCTTGACCGGGTTCAGGCCTGCCTCGCGGGCGGCTTCGAGGCCCTCGATGACGTCCCTGTGGCGGTCACGGCGGGTGAGGGTCTTGAAGACGTCGGGGCGCAGCGTGTCCAGGGAGACATTCACCCGGTCCAGGCCTGCCGCCTTCAGGGCGGACGCGGTGCGCTTGAGGCCGATGCCGTTGGTAGTGAGGGACATCTGGGGGCGCGGCTCGAGCGCGGCGACGCGCTCCACGATGCCGACGAGGCCGGGACGCAGCAGGGGCTCGCCGCCGGTGAAGCGGACCTCGGCGATGCCCAACTGCCGTACGGCTATGTCGATGAGGCGGGCGATCTCGTCGTCCGTGAGCAGGTCGGGCTTGGCGAGCCACTGCAGGCCCTCTTCGGGCATGCAGTACGTGCACCGCAGATTGCAGCGGTCCGTCAGCGACACACGCAGATCAGTGGCCACACGGCCATAGGTGTCGATGAGCACGTGGGGCCCCCTCCACTCGTACGAACAAGCATTCAGAACAAGAACTCAGAACAACCATTCGTATGAATCAGTTACCAGCGAGCCTACGTGACAGGACCGACAACGAAGGCCAGGGATCGGCAAGCGGATCCCACAAGACGCGGATCCCACAAGAAACCGAGACATGGCGCGGCCGCGCCGTAGAACGTCCAGGGGACTACGGCGCGGCCGCGGATGGCAGGGAGCCTCAGTGGGCCCCGGTGCCGGTGAGGGAGCGCACCTCCAGCTCCGCGTACTTTCCGGTGTCCGGCTCCTCCTTGGACAGGATGGTGCCGAGCCAGCCCATCAGGAAGCCGAACGGGATGGAGATGATGCCCGGGTTCTTCAGCGGGAACCAGGCGAAGTCGACGTCGGGGAACATCGCCTTGGGGTCGCCGGAGACGACGGGCGAGAACAGCACCAGGCCGACGGCCACGATCAGACCGCCGTAGATCGACCACAGGGCGCCCTGGGTGGTGAACCGCTTCCAGAACAGGCTGTAGAGGATCGTCGGCAGGTTGGCGGAGGCGGCGACCGCGAAGGCGAGGGCGACGAGGCCGGCGACGTTCAGGTCACGGGCGAGGGAACCCAGGATGATGGAGACGGCGCCGATGCCGATGGTCGCCAGACGGGCCGCCCTGACCTCCTCCTTCTCGGTGGCCTTGCCCTTCTTGATGACGTTCGCGTAGATGTCGTGGGCGAACGAGGAGGACGAGGCGAGGGTGAGTCCTGCGACCACGGCGAGGATCGTCGCGAAGGCCACCGCCGAGATCACGGCGAGCAGAATCGCGCCCCAGGCCGAGTCGACGCCGCCCAGGTGCAGGGCGAGCAGGGGCGCCGCCGTGTTGCCGGACGGGTTGGACGCGATGATCTCTTCCTGCGAGATGATCGCGGCCGCGCCGAAGCCGAGCGCGATGGTCATCAGGTAGAAGCCGCCGATGATGCCGATCGCCCAGTTCACGGACTTCCGGGCGGCCTTGGCGTTGGGCACCGTGTAGAAGCGGATCAGGATGTGCGGCAGGCCGGCGGTGCCGAGCACCAGGGCGATGCCGAGGGAGATGAAGTCCAGCTTGGTGGTGCCGCTCGCGCCGTACTGCAGGCCGGGCTCCAGGAAGGCGGCGCCCTTTCCGCTGTTCTCGGCCGCCGTGCCGAGCAGGTCGGAGATGTTGAAGTTGAACTTCAGCAGCACCAGGAAGGTGATCAGGATGGTGCCGCTGATGAGCAGCACGGCCTTGACCATCTGGACCCAGGTGGTGCCCTTCATGCCGCCGATGGAGACGTACACGATCATCAGGACGCCGACGAGGGCGACGATGAGGATCTTGCCGGCGTCGGAGGTGATGCCGAGCAGCAGCGAGACGAGGACGCCCGCGCCGGCCATCTGCGCCAGCAGGTAGAAGATCGACACGACGATCGTGGAGGTGCCCGCCGCGGTACGCACCGGACGCTGGCGCATGCGGTACGCGAGGACGTCGCCCATCGTGTACCGGCCGGAGTTGCGCAGCGGCTCGGCGACCAGGAGCAGGGCCACCAGCCAGGCGACCAGGAAGCCGATGGAGTACAGGAAGCCGTCGTATCCGAAGAGGGCGATCGCGCCGGCGATGCCCAGGAAGGACGCGGCGGACATGTAGTCGCCGGAGACGGCGAGTCCGTTCTGGAAGGCGCTGAACTGCCGTCCGCCCGCGTAGAAGTCGGCGGCGTCCTTGGTCTGCCGGCCCGCCCACACGGTGATGAAGAGGGTGGCGATGACGAAGGCCGCGAACAGGGAGATGATCAGCGGCCGGTGCTCGCTGGCCTCGTTCGCCGCGAGCTGCACATCGCTCGCGGCGAGCTGGACCTGAGTGATCGCGGGGCTCATTCGCCGCCCTCCATCCGGGACTTGATCGCGTGGGCCTTGGGGTCGAGCTTGGCGGAGGAGTGCCGCTCGTACCACCAGGCGATGAGGAACGTGGTGAGGAACTGGGCGAGACCGAAGACGAAGGCGACGTTGATGTTGCCGAACAGCTTGGTGCCCATGAAGCCGCCCGCGTAGTTCGACATCAGGACGTACAGCAGGTACCAGGCGATGAAGCCGATGGTCAGCGGGAAGGCGAAGGAGCGGTGCGAGCGGCGTAGTTCACCGAACTCAGCGCTCTCCTGCACCTCGACGAACTCCTCGGTGGTGGGGAGGTGAGGCTGGGATTTCGAGGGGGGCGGTGCGTCGGTAGCCACGGAGTCTCCTCGCGTTTGCGGTTGCGGCGTCCGAATCGGAAGCGGGCGGATGGGGATAAGGGTTGAACTGGCTCTGGACATAGCTGAGTTGTGACCTCACGGAACGTGTGGATCACGTGGGCCGAGTGGCGATGCTAGGGCCTCCCGGGCGTGATCCAACAGGGGCTCGCTGTTCCTCTGACCCCTGCACAAGGTCACGGAGCGACACGAAGACCGGTTCAACACCCGGCCGTACTTTCGGAAGTCATTTCCTGTAAGTCGTTGCTGGCCAAGGATCACGGGAGATAGCTTCGCCCCTGCACCACTCAAGTCATGTACCTGCCCGGGCACCACCTGTGTTCGGGCCGGTTCCTTTTCCGGATGATGTGGAGACCCCATGGCTCATCTGCGCTCCAGACGCCGTCTTGCGCTAGCCGTGCCGCTCGTGCTGTCCCTCACCGCCTCGCTCGGCTTCCTGCCGGGTGTCGCCTCGGCCGCCCCGGCCGACGCCCCCGCCGCTGCCGCGGAGGAGGCCCCGAACCTCTCGTACGTGGTCAACACCAAGAAGACGGACCACGGCACGATCGAGTGGGTGAAGAAGGCGATAGCCAAGGCCGACGGCACGGTTGTCGCGACGTACAAGAAGATCGGCGTCATCGTCGTCCACTCGGCGAACCCGGAGTTCGGCAAGCAGATTCGTGCCGTACGCGGGGTGCAGTCCGCGGGTGCTACGCGCACCTCGCCGCTGACGCCGGCGGGGACGACGGACGAGGGCGCGGCGCAGCTTCTGTCGGCTGCCGAGGCCGCCGAGGTCGAGGCCAGGGGCGCGGCCGCCGACGAGCCCCTCGAGGCGGACCAGTGGGATCTGCGCGCGATTGGCGCCGACAAGGCCGCCAAGATCAACCCGGGCAGCAAGAAGGTCACGGTCGCCGTGATCGACACGGGAGTTGACGACACCCACCCGGACCTCGCACCGAACTTCTCCGCCTCCCAGTCGGCCAACTGCGACGGCGGTGTGGCGGACACCAGCGAGGGCGCCTGGCGTCCGTACACCGCGGACGACTACCACGGCACACACGTGGCCGGTGAGATCGCCGCGGCCCGCAACGACATCGGCGTGGCCGGTGTCGCGCCCGGCGTGAAGGTCTCCAGCATCAACGTCACCGACCGAAAGAACGGCCTCTTCTACCCGGAGAGCATCGTCTGCGCCTTCGTGTTCGCCGCCGACCACGGCGTGGAGATCACCAACAACAGCTACTACGTGGACCCGTGGCTCTACAACTGCATGGACGACCCCGACCAGCGGGCCATCGTCGACGCGGTGAACCGGGCGCAGCAGTACGCCACCAAGAAGGGCACCCTGCACCTCGCCTCCGCGGGCAACTCCAACCACGACCTCGACTCGGACGCGATCGTCGACGACTCCAGCCCCGACGACTCGACCCCGGTCACCCGCACCATCGACCCGCACGAATGCTTCGACGTGCCGACCCAGCTGCCGGGCATCGTCACGGTCAGCGCGACCGGCGTCAACAACACCAAGTCGTACTACTCCACGTACGGCAAGGGCGTCATCGACATCGCGGCGCCGGGCGGAGACCGGTTCCAGATCCCGGACACCCCGTCGAAGAACGGCCGGATCCTGTCCACCATGCCGAACAACGCGTACGGCTACCTGCAGGGCACGTCGATGGCGGCGCCGCACGCCTCCGGTGTCGCCGCGCTGCTCAAGTCCAAGTACCCGTGGGCGACTCCGGGCCAGCTCCAGGCGCTGATGAAGGCGCAGGCGGACAGCCAGGCCTGCCCGACGGACTACGACGGTAACGAGGACGGCGTCGTGGACGCCACCTGCGAGGGCGGCAAGCGCGTGAACGGCTTCTACGGCTGGGGCATCGTCAACGCGTTGCGGGCGGTCAAGTAACGCGGTAGGCAGGCCTACTTGTAGGCCTGCCTACACGTCACCGAACGAACTGGAGACTCCATGACAGCGCCTCATACGCGCTCTCGTCGCGCCATAGCGATCCCGCTCGGGATGGCCATGGCGACAGCTCTCGCCTTCCTGCCGAACGCCGGCGCCGCGGCGGCCCCAACGGCTTCCGAGGGCTCTGCGGCCGGGGCCGACGCGCCCCAGTCCCCGGCCCTCGCGGCGAAGGCGACCTCGCTCAGCTATGTCGTCAACGTCCGCCCCGGTCACGGCACTTCCTCCTACGTGAAGAAGGCCATCGCCAAGGCCGGCGGCACCGTCGTGACCTCGTACGACAAGATCGGCGTGATCGTCGCCCACTCGGCGAACGCCGACTTCGCGAAGACCATCCGCAAGGTGCGCGGTGTGGAGTCGGCGGGCTCGACGCGTACGGCACCGCTGCCCGCGCAGTCCACAACCGATCTCGGCACCCCGAAGGTGCTCACCGCGGAGCAGGTCGCGGACGCCGAAGCGGCCCCCGGGCAGGACCCGTTGGAGCCGATGCAGTGGGACCTGCCCGCCATCAAGGCGGACAAGGCGCACGAGAAGTCGCTGGGCAGCCGGGACGTCACGGTCGCCGTGATCGACACCGGCGTGGACGACACGCATCCCGACATCGCGCCCAACTTCGACCGCAAGGCGTCGGTCAACTGCGTGTCGGGCAAGCCGGACACGGCCGACGGGGCGTGGCGGCCGAGCGCTTCCGAGAGCCCGCACGGCACGCATGTCGCAGGAGAGATCGCGGCCGCGAAGAACGGCGTCGGCGTCACGGGCGTCGCCCCGGGCGTGAAGGTCTCCGGCATCAAGGTGTCCAACCCGGACGGCTTCTTCTACACGGAGGCCGTCGTCTGCGGCTTCATGTGGGCGGCTGAGCACGGCGTCGAAGTGACCAACAACAGCTATTACACCGACCCGTGGTACTTCAACTGCAAGAACGACCCGGACCAGAAGGCCCTGGTGGAAGCCGTCTCCCGGGCCTCGCGGTACGCGGAGCGGAAGGGCGCGGTCAACCTCGCCGCGGCGGGCAACGAGAACTACGACCTCGCCGCCGACGAGATCACCGACCCTGTCTCACCGAACGACTCCACCCCGTCGGACCGCGTGATCGACCCGTCCGAGTGCCTTGACATCCCGACCCAGTTGCCGGGCATCGTCACGGTCGCGTCGACGGGCGCGAAGGGCATCAAGTCGTCCTTCTCCAACCACGGCCTGGGCGTCATCGACATCGCCGCACCCGGCGGCGACTCGACGGCCTACCAGACCCCGGCCCCGCCCGCCACCAGCGGCCTCATCCTGGGCCCGGTGCCCGGCGGCAAGTGGGGCTACATGGCCGGTACGTCGATGGCCTCCCCACACGCCGCGGGCGTGGCCGCGCTCATCAAGTCGACGCACCCGTACGCCCCGCCGGCCCTGGTGAAGGCCCTCCTGTACGCGGAGGCCGACGCCGTACCGTGCACCGACCCGTACGACATCGACGGCGACGGCAAGATCGACGCGGTCTGCGAGGGCGGCAAGAACCGCAACGGCTTCTACGGCGCGGGGATGGTGGACGCGCTGGACGCGGTGACGAAGTAGCACGCTTGTAGAGGTGCGACGAAGTAGCACGCTTGTGGAGGTGCTCCGGGCCGGGCGGGCGATCCGTCCGGCCCGGCCGTCTTTGTACGGCAGGATCGCCTCATGACCGGTATCGAGTACCTCTGGTCCGCGCTGGGCGGCGATCCCGCCCTTCTCTCGCGGGTCTCCACCGTCGTACGGGACGAAGCGCTCGACGCGCGCTTGCCGGTACGGGAGTTGGCGCGGAGCTGTGTGGGAGCGTGCGCGCTCGCGGCCGCCGAGCTGAGCGCGCGCCGTACCGGGCGAGAAGTCCCGGCAGTGCGGGTCGATGACGGAGCCATCGCCACCGCGTTCGTGAGCGAGCGGCATCTGCTGGTGGACGGACGGGCGCCGGTCACCTTCACGCCGCTGTCGCGGTTCTGGCGCACGGCCGACGGGTGGATGCGTACGCACGCGAACTACCCGCATCATCGGGCACGGTTGCTCGATGCTCTGGGGCTGCCCGCGGACGCGTCCGCCGAGGCCGTGAGCGCCTGCCTCGCGGAGCGGTCGGCCCTGGAGGTGGAGCGCACGGTGTACGCGGCAGGAGGGCTCGCCGTGGCGCTGCGTACGGCCCAGGAGTGGGCCGCGCACGAGCAGGGCGCGGCCGTGGCGGGGCGCGGGCTGCTGGAGCGGGGCCGGACGGCTTCCTCGGGGGTACGCGCCCTCGCGCCCCTCGACGGTGATCCGCTGTTGCCCGCGGCAGGGCTGCGCGTGCTCGACCTCACACGCGTCATCGCCGGGCCGGTCGCCACCCGTACCCTCGCGCTCCTCGGCGCGGACGTCCTGCGGATCGACCCGCCTGGGCTGCCCGAACTCGCCGACCAGCACGCGGACACGGGCTTCGGCAAGCGGTCCGCCACGCTCGATCTCAGGGCCGACCGGCGCGCCTTCGACGAACTGCTCGCCTCGACGGACGTCGTCGTCACGGGCTACCGCCCCGGAGCCCTGGACCGCTTCGGGCTCACGCCGGAGGCGCTGGCCGAGCGCAGTCCCGGGATCGTGGTGGCGCAGCTGTCCGCGTGGGGCGCGTACGGGCCGTGGGGCGGGCGGCGAGGCTTCGACAGCCTGGTGCAGGTGGCAACGGGCATCGCGGCGCTGGAGGGCTCCGAGGAGAAGCCCGGCGCCCTGCCCGCGCAGGCCCTGGACCATGGCACGGGGTATCTGCTGGCCGCCGCGGTACTGCGCGCCGTCACGGAGCAGTTGGACGAGGGGGGCACGCGGTTCGTGCGTCTGGCGCTGGCGCAGACGGCGTCGTGGCTGGTGAACGGGGTCGTACGAGGCGAGGGGCCGGCGGACGCTTCGTACGACAGCCCGGCGCCCTGGCTCAGCGAGACGGACAGCGGACTGGGGCGGCTGCGGTACGCCCTGTCGCCGGTGTCCTTCGACGGTGGGCCCGGGGACTGGTCGCGGCCACCGGGGCCGTGGGGCTCGGATGCCGCGCGGTGGATGTGAGCGGCGGGGTTCCGCGGGGCCCGGGCTGAGTCGCGCGGGCTGTCGGTAGCGTATCCAGGGGCGGAAAGTCGTTCCGTCAGTTGTTCTCCAGGGCTTGCCCGGATCTGAACGACTGGTGAAGATCCTGAGGTGAGTTCGATAAGACCGAGTGCCGGCTCTGGCGGTGAGGTGGGCGCCGCCCGGGGGAGCATGGCCGGGGGGCGGCGGGCCGTCGCCGTTCTCGTCCTGGTGACCCTTGCCGCGTTGATCCCGCTACTCGGGCCGCCCCTCGCCCTGCGGGGCACGGGTGAGGCCGCCCTGCCCGCCGACGGGGGAATCTCCCTGCTGCGTACGGTCCTGTTCGCGGCGGTGTGTGTCTCGGCGGGCGAACTGTTCGCCGCCCGGCTGGCCCGCCGGGTGCCGGGAGCGCCCCTGGACGACAAGCCCCGCAGTTGGGCACCGATCGCGGCGGGCGCCGGTTTCGTGGCCGCGCTCTGCCTTGCCTCGGTGGTGGCCAACGGCAACCTGGTGCCGCGCCGGCTCTCCGACATGGACATCGGCGGCCTCTACGAGACGCGGGACGGCATGCTCGCGCTCCTGGAGGTCAACGCGTTCGTCGTAGCGGGCCTGTGCGCCCTCTCGCGCCGGCCGGCGAACCAGGTGTGGCCGCTGGCCGCGGTTGCCGTCGCGGAGGCGCTGCGGGCCCATCCCACCACGGAGTACAGCCCACTCCTCGGCTCGGGCCTGACGCTTGTTCATGTGACGTGCGCGGCCCTGTGGGTCGGCGGCCTGCTGCACGTCCTGCGCCTGCTGCGCCGCTGGCGCGACCCGGAGGCGGGCGCCGCGCTTCTCGGGCTCTATGCGCGCGTGGCGGCCGTTCTGTTCGCCGCGATCACCGTGACGGGCGTGGGCAGCACCCTGCGCCGGATGCCGGCCGGCACGGTCCTGGACCAGCTGACGACGACGGCGTACGGGCGCGTCCTGCTCGCCAAGCTGCTCGTCGTGGCCGCCGTCGCCGCCCTCGCCCTGTGCGCACGCCGACGCCTGCGCAGGGCCGCCGACCCGCTCACCGCCTACTCCCCCGCCCGTGCGGAAGTCGTCGCCCTGGGGGTGGTGGTCGCGGTGTCCGCGGTGCTTACGGCGCTGCCGGTGCCGATTCGCTGGTGACGGGCGTCCGCCGCCCACCGACTGCGCGCATCACCCCACGAACCAGCAGGAGTTGCGCGGCGATATACGTGCCCATGATCCAGAACTCGGGCCGCGGGAGCTGCGGCCATTCGGCGACTCCGGTCGCGATGAGCGTGTCCGAGAGCATGAAGAGGGCGCCTCCGAGGGCGGCGGTGAGGCCGAGCCGGGTGGCTCGGTACGCCATGGCCGTGAGCAGCACGCTGTAGGCGGCGACGGGGAGACGGAGTTCGGGTGGCAGGTCCGGCCACAGAAGGGCCACGGTCGTGACGAGAGCGACGCCGTATCCGACCGCCGGCCAGGCTGCACGCGCGCGTGGAGCCCCGTTTTCCGCGTCGTGCCCTATGAAGGCGTGTTTCTTGAAGAGCACCAGGTAGCAGACGTGCCCGGCCGCGAAGGACCCCATCCCGGCGAGGAACGCCGCGTCGACGTCGAACAGCAGGAGCACGTCGCCTCCCCAACCGAACAGGAGCGCGGCGACAAGGATTCGAGGTCCGCCGCGCAGTGCCACATGGGCGGCGAGCAGCGGCATCAGCAGCGGCTTGGCGAGCGCATGCCCGAGGCCGGAACCGGCCACCAGGCAGACAAGGTCGACCACGGTGACGACACCGAAGGCGGCGAGCGCCACGCGCGCGTGCCGCTCGGCGCGACGGCCTGGGCTCACGCGACGGTCCCGGTGACCGTCCCCGTGGCCGTCTCGGAGACCGCGTCACCGACCTCCTCGACATCGCCACGCGCCGGCGGCTGCCAGCCCGGCCCCCGGAACACCCGCCCCGCCCGCTCACGCCAACTGCCCGCCGCCCGCAGGTCCCTGACGATGGCGGCGTACTCGTGCGTGGCGACGCGCAGGGGATTGTATGTGTCGATGTTCTTCGTCAGCCCGTACACCGGCCGCTCGGTCTCCGGGACGAACGAGCCGAAGAGCCGGTCCCAGACGATGAGGATCCCGCCGAAGTTGCGGTCCAGATAGCCCCCTTGGGAGGCGTGGTGGACTCGGTGGTGCGAGGGAGTGTTGAAGACGAACTCGAAGGCGCGGTGCAGCTTTCCGATGCGCTCGGTGTGGATCCAGAACTGGTACACGAGGTTCGCGGAGGAGCAGAACGCGAGCGCCGCCGGGTGCACACCGAGGGCCACGAGAGGCACGTAGAACGGCCAGACGGTCCAGGTCGTCCACGGCTGCCTGAGTGCGGTGGTGAGGTTGAAGTTCTGGCTGGAGTGGTGCACCACGTGGCAGGCCCACAGGATGCGGATGACGTGATGTCCGCGATGCGACCAGTAGTAGAAGAAGTCCTGGGCGAGCAGCATCAGCGGGACGGTCCACCACAGGACGGGAACGCGCAGGGGCGTCAGCTCATAGATGGCCGTGTAAATGGCGACGATCGGAATCTTCCACAGCAGATCGAAGCCCAGACTGCCCAGCCCCATGGAGACGCTCGTCACGGCGTCCTTCGCCTCATACCCCGCGGCATCCTCGTCCGGATGGATCCGGACACTCACCATTTCGACAACGGTGAGCAGCACAAAGGCGGGTATCGACCACAGCACGACATCGGGCAGGTTCGGCATGTGTGCACCGTAGAGCGGCCGTTGACCTGCGGCCAGACGTTGTTACCCACAAGTATTACCTGGGGTACGCGCTTGCTTCTTGGCCGACTCCACCAAGAGGCGCAGCCGGCCGGGGCGCTGACGGAGGTTCGGGGGCGCGTGGCGCGGACTCCGGCGAACGGGCTGTCAGTCGTGACCTTTATCCTCGGTGACCATGCTCGAAGACCGTACGACCGCAGCCTCCGCAGCCTCGTGGCCGGCCGCGTATCCGCAGGGATACGCGGTGGTCGACGTGGAGACCACCGGACTGGCCCGCGACGACCGCATAGTGTCGGCCGCGGTCTACCGGCTGGACGCACGCGGCGAGGTCGAGGACCACTGGTACACGACGGTCAATCCGGAGCGGGATCCCGGGCCGGTGTGGATACACGGTCTGACGAGCGAGGCGCTCGAAGGGGCGCCTCTTTTCCCGGAGATCGCCGAGGAGTTCGCGGCCCGGCTCGACGGCCGTGTGCTCGTCGCGCACAACGCCGTCTTCGACTGGTCGATGATCGCCCGGGAGTACGCCCGCGCGGAGCGCGAGGCGCCGGTCCGTCAGCGGCTGTGCACCATCGCGCTCTCCAAGGAGCTGCGCCTGCCCCTGGCCAACCACAAGCTGGAGTCGCTCGCCGCGCACTTCGGCGTCGTACAGCAGCGGGCGCACCACGCGCTGGACGACGCGCGCGTGCTCGCCGAGGCGTTCCGGCCGAGCCTGCACGCCGCCGCGCGCGACGGCGTACGACTGCCGCTCCTTGAGTGCCGGCCGCTCACCGAGTGGGCGGACGGGCCCGCGCCGCGCATCGGCCAACAGTCGGGCGGCGGTGGCTACGGCGGTTACGGGCCCGGGAGCTGGCGCCCCTCCCGCAAGCGGCCCGCGTGCCCGTACCCCAACCCGGGCCGGTACGAACCGGGCAGACCGCTCAAGCAGGGCATGCGGATCGCGTTCTCCGGGGACACCTCGGTCGACCGCGAGCTCCTGGAGGACCGTGCCGTCGACGCCGGACTCCATGTCTCGACGAGCCTGTCCCGGCGCACCAGCCTCCTCGTCACGAACGACCCGGACTCCGGTACGTCGAAAGTGGTCAAGGCACGCCAGTACGGCACGCCGGTCGTCGACGAGGCGGCCTTCGGGCAGCTCCTTCTGGATGTGGAGTCGGCCGAGGGGGCGTGAGTGACGGGGCGCTCTCGGCCCCGGCACGAGATTCCCGCGCACGGCAAGAGGTCCCGGCGTACGACGAGAGATCCGGGCGTACGGGTGATTGGCGGGCGACTCGCCCTGTGGCCGCTCGCCCGTGCCGTCGCAGCGGCCCACTCTGTGGCGCATGGCACGTTGCGAGGTCTGCGGAAACGACTACGGGATGTCCTTCGAGGTGCACGCGCAGGGCGCGGTACACGTCTTCGACTGTTTCGCCTGCGCCATCCACCGGATGGCACCCATCTGCGAGCACTGTCGCGTCCAGATCATCGGCCAGGGAGTCGAGGTCGGAGGCCAGTGGTTCTGCGGGGCGCACTGCGCCCGCTCGGAGGGGAAGGTGGGGATCATCGACAAAGTGTGAGGCGGCCCCTTCGTACGTGTGCCCTCGGCGGACCCTCCGTCGAGGGCCGATTCATGCAGGGGTAACGTCAATGGGGTGTACCGCTTCCTGTTGTCCCGGCAGTGGGTGATCCTCACGCTGGTCGCCCTGCTCCTCATCCCCACGATGATCAGGCTGGGCTTCTGGCAGATGCACCGCTACGAGGAGCGCACCGCCCGGAACGAGCTGGTCGCCGAGGCGCTGGACGCCAAGCCGGTGCCCGTGGAGCAGCTCACCTCCCCCGGACACACGGTCACCACCGACGAGCGGTACCGCAGCGTGACAGCGAAGGGCCGCTTCGACACCGACGACGAGGTCGTCGTCCGCCGCCGCACCAACTCCGACGACGAGGTCGGCTACCACGTCCTGACGCCCTTCGTCCTCGGGGACGGCAAGGTCCTGCTGGTCAACAGGGGCTGGGTCCCCGGGGCCCCGACCCAGACGGCGTTCCCCAAGATCCCCGCACCGCCCCGCGGCGAGATCACCGTCACCGGGCGGCTCATGCCCGACGAGACGACCGAGGCGAGCGGCATCAAGGACCTCGAGGGCCTGCCGGACCGGCAGATCATGCTGATCAACAGCGAGCAGGAGGCCAGCCGCCTCGGCGAGCAGGTCGTCGGCGGCTACATCGTGCAGACGGCACTCGCACCGAAGGGCAACTCCCCGGAACTGATCGGCAAGCCCGGCGACGAGGACGCCGCACTGAACTACGCGTACGCGATCCAGTGGTGGCTCTTCGCGTTGGGCGTCCCCGTGGGCTGGGTGATCCTGGTCCGCCGTGAGCGCCGGGACCGGGCGGAAGCCGCGGCGAAGACGGACACTCCGGAGGCGGCGGAAACGGCCTCTGTGTAGGCGGACTGCCCGTCAGCGACACCAGCCGCCCCATAGGGCGGACCGCCCGGAAGCGACACCAGCCGCCCGACAGGCGGACCGCCGGAAGCGACATGGCCGCCGTATGGCCCGACCGCACGAGGTGACACCGGCCACCGTGCGGCCGCCGCAGCCGCCCGAGGCGAGACCGACCGACCGACCGTACGGCCCTGACCGCACGAGGTAACACCGGCACCGTGCGGCCGTGACCGCCAGAGACGAGACCCGCCACCGCGCGGCCGTGACCGCCAGAGAAGAGACCCGCCACCGCGCGGCCGTAGCCGCCGGAAGCGAGACCGGCCACCGCGCGGCCGCGGCTGCCAGAGACGAGACCGGTCGGCCGTACATCCCCGACTGCCGACACGCCTCCCACCCTGATTGGTCACCGGCCGTGACGGGAACCCGTCCCCCGTGCACTCATCGAACGAGCCCAAGCCACGCGTCCCCGCCATCGAGGACTACGCCCTGATCGGCGACCATCAGACCGCCGCCCTGATCGGGCGGGACGGTTCGATCGACTGGCTGTGCCTGCCCCGGTTCGACTCGGCGGCCTGCTTCGCGAAGTTGCTGGGGGACGAGGAGAACGGTCACTGGAGGCTCGCGCCGAAAGGAGCGGGGGCCTGCACTCGGCGCGCGTACCGGCAGGACTCCCTCGTGCTCGACAGCGAGTGGGAGACCCCGGAGGGGACGGTGCGCGTCACCGACCTGATGCCGCAGCGCGACCGCTCCCCCGACGTCGTACGCGTCGTCGAGGGGCTCGAGGGCCGCGTAACCATGCACAGCGCCCTGCGGCTGCGGTTCGACTACGGCTCGATCGTGCCGTGGATGCGCAAGTCGGACGGCCATCGGGTGGCCGTGGCGGGCCCGGACTCGGTGTGGCTGCGCAGCGAACCCAAGGTGCGCACCTGGGGCAGGGACTACAGCACGCACTCGGAGTTCACGGTCGCCGAGGGCGAGAAGGTCGCCTTCGTGATGACCTGGCACCCCTCGCACGAGCCGCGCCCCCCGCTCATCGACCCGCACGAGGCGCTGGCCTCCAGCGTCGACGACTGGCGGGCGTGGGCGGCCCGCTGCCGATACCGGGGCCCGCACCGGGACGCGGTCGTCCGCTCGCTGATCACGCTCAAAGCCCTCACGTACGCGCCGACCGGCGGCATCGTCGCGGCGCCCACCACCTCGCTCCCGGAGGAGGTCGGCGGTGTACGCAACTGGGACTACCGCTACTGCTGGCTGCGCGACTCCACGCTCACCCTGGGCGCGCTGCTGGCCTGCGGCTACCAGGAGGAGGCCGAGGCCTGGCGCGACTGGCTGCTGCGCGCGGCGGCGGGCGACCCGGCGGACCTGCAGATCATGTACGGGCTCGCGGGCGAGCGAAGGATTCCCGAGTACGAGGTGCCGTGGCTGCCCGGATTCCAGGGCTCGCGTCCGGTCCGGGTCGGCAACGACGCCGTACGCCAGTTGCAGCTCGACGTGTACGGCGAGGTCATCGACTCTCTGTCGCTGGCGCTGCGCGCGGGCCTGCCGACCAAGCCGCACATGTGGAGTCTGCGGCTGGCCCTGATGGAGTTCCTGCGGTCGAACTGGCGCAAGCCCGACGAGGGCCTGTGGGAGGTACGCGGTCCGCGCCGCCACTTCGTGCACTCGAAGATCATGGCGTGGGTGGCCGCCGACCGCACCGTCCGCGCCCTGGAGGAGAACCCAGGACTGAGCGGCGACCCGGACCACTGGCGCGCGATGCGCGACGAGGTGCACCGCGAGGTGTGCGAGCGCGGCTACGACCCGGAGCGGAACACCTTCACGCAGTTCTACGGCTCCCGCGAACTGGACGCCTCGCTGCTGCTCATCCCCCGTACCGGCTTTCTGCCGCCGGACGATCCGCGGGTGACCGGCACGATCGACGCGATACGCGACGAGCTCGCGCACGACGGCTTTTTGCGCCGGTACTCCTCGGACCAGACGGTGATCGACGGGCTGCCGGGCCATGAGGGCGCATTCCTGGTCTGCTCGTTCTGGCTCGCGGACGCGCTGCATCTGACGGGGCGTACGAAGGAGGCGCGCGAGCTGTTCGAGCGCCTGCTCGCGCTCTGCAACGACGTGGGGCTGCTGTCCGAGGAGTACGACCCCGTCGCGTGCCGTCAGCTCGGCAACTTCCCGCAGGCGTTCAGCCATATCGGCCTGGTGGGCACCGCCCTCACGCTGTTCGGCGAGGAGGGGGCAGGATAGGGGCATGGATCTTGGACTGAAGGACCGTGTCTACGTCGTCACCGGGGCCACTCGCGGCCTGGGCAATGCCTCCGCGCGGGAACTCCTCGCGGAAGGCGCGAAAGTGATCATCACGGGCCGGGACGAGAAGACGGTGGCCGAGGTCGCCGCGGCTCTCGGCCCGAACGCCCATGGAGTCGCCGTCGACAACGCCGACCCTGCGGCCGCGACGAGCCTGATAGCGGCCGCACGGGAGCGTTTCGGCGGCTTCGACGGCATCCTGATCAGCGTCGGCGGCCCGGCGCCCGGCTTCGCCGCCGACAACACGGACGAGCAGTGGCAGTCGGCGTTCGAGTCGGTCTTCCTGGGCGCGGTCCGGCTGGCCCGCGCGGCCGCCGCGGAGCTGGCCGAGGGCGGGGTCATCGGCTTCGTGCTCTCCACTTCGGTGTACGAGCCGATCGCGGGCCTGACCATCTCCAACGGCCTGCGTCCCGGTCTCGCGGGCTTCGCCAAGTCGCTCTCGGACGAGCTCGGCCCGCGCGGCATCCGCGTCGTTGGCGTGCTTCCGGGCCGCATCGCCACGGACCGCTTGCGCCAGCTCGACGGCCTGTCCCCCGACCCGGAGGCCACCCGCGCGGCCAACGAGTCCCGCATCCCGCTGCGCCGCTACGGCACCCCGGAGGAGTTCGGGCGGACGGCCGCGTTCCTGCTGTCACCGGCCGCGTCGTATCTGACGGGGGTCATGGTTCCTGTCGACGGCGGCGCTCGGCGCGGGTTCTAGCAGCGGAGGGCGCGCCCCTTTGGCTCCCTAACTCACCCGTTCCGCCCGGTGTTTGACCCCGCGGAGGCGCACCTCGGCGGGCAGCGCGGCCAGGCCGGCGGAGTCCCTGGCGTGGGCGAGGGCCTGGGTCGTCAGGCCGTGCAGCGCGTCGCCGGGGTCGACATGTGGTTCGACGAGCAGGTGGACCCGTGCTTGAGGGGTGGTCCGCTTGCCGGTCAGCGCCGTGTGTGCACGCTGCACGCCGTCGAGTGCGCCCGCCTCGCCGGTCAGTACGCCCTCCAGGGCGCGCCCGCGCAGCAGTGCCCCCTCGCCGTCGCCGGTGTCGACGAGCACCTCGGCCAGCCGACGCCGTCGTAGTACCGCTGTCAGCCACCACAGGGCGAGCAGCAGGGCGACGGCGAGTACGGCGATGACGGTGGGCCACCACCAGCCCTCGTCCCGCCAGCGGGTCCGGCCCGTGTCGCTCAGCAGCACGTCCCGCTGCCCGTCATGGACCCACCACGAGGGCGGTTCGAGGCCGAGACCGACGGCGAGCACGGAGCCGCCGCCCACGATCAGGAGCAGACCTGCGAGCCCGACGAGAACACGGTTCACGATCCTCAGCACCGGACGTCACCCCTTCCGGTTCTTGTTCGCCCGCGCGACATGCACCGAAAGGGCGGGCCGCCGGGCCAGCCCGAGCCCTTTGATGCCCTCGGCGAGCACGGCATCCAAGTCAGCCCGTACATCGTCCAGTTCACGGAAGTGCGACACCGCCCGCGCAGTGACCTTCCTCCGCCTCACCCGGACCCGTACCGAGCGCACCCCGGAGACCTCCATGGCCCGGTCACGCAGCACCATGGCGGCCGCGCCCCGGTGCAGACCGGCCCGTACGTCGGTGTGGGGGCGGCGCATCGTCAGTACGTCCCGCATGCCGGGCGTCACGGCGAGAACCAGCAGCCAGACGCCGAGAGCGGCCGCGACCCCGGCGCCGACGAGCACCCAGATGTCGTCGAGAGGCCGCTCGGCGAGCTCCCGGGCTAGGTTTCTGCGCCAGGCCATGGCGGGCCGGTCGAAGCGCACGGAGACGATGTCGTACAGCAGAAGGCCCGCGCCGGCCAGGACCAGCAGCGCGATGATGCCCGCGGGGACACGGCGTAGGGACCAGAAGCGGCCGTTGCCGTCGTCCGTGTCGTCGGCGGTGGGCAGCGGGTCGTAGTCCGCCGCGGACGCGGACTGGCCGAGTTCGCTCTCGGCGGCCTTCTCGATGACGGGCAGCTGACGGGTGCGCTCGGAGCCCTGGGACTCGCTCATTGGGTCCTCCCCTGTGCCGCGCCGCGTGCCTGCGCCGAGTGCAGGCGCTCCACCTGGACGGCGACCTCGGGCACCTCCATACCCGCCAGCATCCTTACCCGCTGGGTGACTTGACGACGCACGGCGGCGCACTGGGCGCCGATGTCGGAGGGGTAGTCGAGTTCGAGGCCGACTCGGACGCGTGCGGTGTCGTGGTGCACGACGACCGTGGCGTGCGGCGGTCCGGCCTCCGGGGGCAGCACGTCCAGGGCCTCGCGGGCCGCCTGCGCGGCGATCTTCGCGACGACCCGGTCGGCGATACGGAGCGCACCGCGCGCGGCGGGTGCGACGGTCCCGCCGGGGCTGCCCGGCCGGAGGGGTGCCCCCGCCGCGGCGAGCTCACCGCTCACGTGCGTCACCGCCGCCGGTCGCCGCGGGTACGGAAGAAGTCACCGACTTCCCAGTCGCCCTCAAGGAAGCGGCCGACTACGAAGCCGACGGCGCCGAGGGCCGCCACGAGGAGGAAGGCACCGAACCCGCCGAAGTATCCGGCGAAGCCCAGCGCCATTCCGGCGATCATGCCGATCGCGGCCATACTCATGCTGCGCTCCTCTGCGCATCAAGGGGGGCGGGTACTGCTAACGGGTACTACTGGCGAGTGCTACTGAAGCCGGGTCTCCGTTTCTCCTTCTTCTTCCTCTTCCGGCAGTTTGACATCGCTGACCGCGATATTGACCTCGACGACTTCAAGGCCCGTCATCCGCTCGACGGCCGAGATGACGTTCTCGCGCACGGCGCCGGCGACCTCGGTGATCGAAACGCCGTAGTCGACGACGATCTCCAGGTCGAGCGCCGTCTGCACCTCTCCGACCTCGGCCTTCACACCCCGGGTCACGGACTTCGCACCGCCCGGGACCCGGTCCCGCACCGCTCCGAAGGTGCGCGAGAGCCCGCTGCCCATCGCATGCACTCCGAGCACATCGCGGGCCGCGAGCCCGGCGATCTTCTCCACCACACCATCCGCGATGGTCGTACGTCCCCGGGAAGCCGGGTCGCCTCCACCGCGCTTGGTCACACTGGGCCTGCTGCGGGGCTGTACATCCGGCGCCCCTTTCTCGGCCTCGGGGTTCTCCGTCCGGTTCCGCTGCGTCACATCCGTCATCGCCCTGCGTCCCTTCCGGCTGGTACTCCTTCCTTCACACTAAGTGTGGTTGCACGGCAGCGCACCAGTCGCTGCGGCAGGCTGGAGCAATGATGGTGGACCAGTGGACCCGGGCAGTACGACGTCAGCTCGGCTTCGGCAGACTCCTCCCGCTGGGCGGCCCGCGCGACGGCGCCTGGATCACGGAGCGGGCAGCCGAGTCCGTACTGCGCCACGCCGCACGCCGCGTGCCAGGCGCACACCTCGGCACACTACGGCTCGCACTCGCCGACCCGAACGAAACGCACGAACCGGCGGTACCGCCTCCGCCGAGCGCCCTGCCGCCGGGTCCACTGCGCATCAGCGCCGACTTCACAGCCACCCTCGCGACCGGCGAACCCCTCCCCGCCGTCGCGTCCCGCCTCCGGGCGACCCTCGCCGAGGCAGCGACGGAGCGGCTCGGCCTGACGGTCACGGAAGTGGATCTACGGGTGACGGGGTTGCTGGAGGAGGGGGAGGCGGGCGCTACGGAGGACGACGAGTCGGATGTACGCCCTGATGAGCCCCAACGTCCCACGGAGCCGGAGGCGGACGACGAGTCCCGAGTGGCTTCGGCAGCGCTGGCTGTGCCGGGGGTAGCCCGCCTGACGGGCGCGCTCGCCGGCTTGGGCCGGGCTGTGCACATCGAGGAGCGGCCAGGTGAGACGACGCTTCCCCGCCGTCACGTCCGCATCGAGCTCGAGGCCCACGCCAGCCACCGCACACTGGACGTAGCCCGTGAGGTCCGAGAGGCGGCAAGTGCAGCCCTGCCGGACCACGCGTCGGTGGCAGTGCTGATCACAGGGGTGACGGACTGAGCGCTGGGCCCAGTCAGACGCGCCCCATCAGGGGCGCGGGGCTGTATCGATTTGCGGCTCCGCCGCGCGGACGCGATCAACCACAACGCACCCGCAGCTCAGAACCGGCCCTCCAGCGGAGCGCCTAGTCGCCAACCCCGGCAAGGTCCCGCAACCGCCGCCCCTGCGCCGCCCGCTCCGCGACCCGCTGGTCCTCGTACGTGCGGTCAACGGCACCCTGAAGCAACGCCTTCGTCTCGACCAGCGCATCGCGCGGCGCAGCCAACAACGCCGCCCCCAGGTCCCGTACCGCCTCATCCAACTGCCCCACCGGCACGGCCAGATTCGCCAGCCCGGTACTCACGGCCTCCTCGGCCGTCACAAACCGCCCCGTCGCGCAGATCTCCAGCGCACGGGCGTACCCGACCAGCCCCACCAGCGGATGCGTCCCCGTGAGGTCGGGCACGAGCCCGAGGCTGGTCTCGCGCATGGCGAACTGCACATCGTCCGCGACCACACGCAGATCGCAGGCCAGCGCGAGCTGGAAGCCCGCCCCGATGGCATGCCCCTGGACGGCGGCGATGGACACGATGTCGCTACGGCGCCACCAGGTGAAACCCTCCTGGTAGCCGGCGATCGTCGCGTCGAGCTCGGCATCGGAACCACGCGCGAGATCGATGAACGACGGCTCGCCCTCGAACCCCTCGGGCGTGAACGCCTGCCGGTCGAGCCCAGCGGAGAAGGACATGCCCTCCGCGCGCAGCACGACAACGCGAACGGTGCCCGGCAGCAGCCGCCCCGCTTCAGCCAGCGCCCGCCACAGAGCGGGGCTCTGCGCATTGCGCTTGGCCGGATTGGTCAGCGTCACCGTGGCGATCGCCTCGTCGACGGTGAGCCGTACGCCGTCCTTGTCGAGTACCGGGTCGAGCGAAGCCATGGGGCGCCTCCGATGCGTGCGGTCAGAGCGGGTGCCGTACGTACGCACCCTCAAGTGACTGCACAGTAACCACCCAGCCGATCACCCGACCGACCGGGTGGCCACCATCGGAGAACAAGGAGCCGCCCGGCTTCAGGCCGAGGCGGCCTTCTTACCGCGGGTCGCTCCGCCACGCCCTCGGAGCGTGACACCCGACTCGCTGAGCATCCGGTGGACGAAGCCATACGAGCGGCCGGTCTCCTCGGCCAGTGCCCGGATACTCGCACCGGAGTCATACTTCTTCTTCAGGTCTGCCGCGAGCTTGTCGCGCGCGGCGCCGGTTACCCGGCTGCCCTTCTTCAGAGTCTCGGCCACCCGTGCCTCCTCATGGGAAGTGCGCTCTGGACTTCTCATGATCACCCCTCGAGAGCTTCCTGGCCACCCATTCGGCAAGGTCCGTAGGACAAGCTTTGAGTCGCGGAAGCTCATCCTCACGAGCGGAATCCGATATTCCGGGCGGCGGTGTCCGTACGGCCGAACGGGTTCACACGCGAAGGTCCAGGTCAGCGGAGCGGGGCGACCGGGCCCTTGCGGGCCGAGGGCCCGGTCGCGAAATCCGTGTAGGACACACCTCGGTACGAGGAGATCTCACACAGATGATGGATCACGGATGAGCCGAATGATCCATACGCAGTTGATCAGTCATTCGATCAAGCCTCGCTGACCCGGGCACCGCCTCCGGCAGGAGGCCTCCCGGGCCGAACGGAGCTCAGGCGAGGGCGACGAGGTCCGCGTAGTCCGCGCCCCACAGGTCCTCGACGCCGTCGGGCAGCAGGATGATCCGCTCCGGCTGGAGTGCGTCGACGGCGCCCTCGTCGTGGGTGACGAGGACGACGGCTCCCTTGTAGGTGCGCAGGGCGCCGAGGATCTCCTCGCGGCTGGCCGGGTCGAGGTTGTTGGTCGGCTCGTCGAGGAGAAGCACGTTCGCGGACGACACCACGAGGGTGGCGAGCGCGAGGCGGGTCTTCTCGCCGCCGGAGAGGACCCGGGCCGGCTTGTCGACGTCATCGCCGGAGAACAGGAAGGAGCCCAGCGTCTTGCGTACCTCGACGAGGTCGAGGTCGGGGTTCGCGGAGCGCATGTTCTCCAGCACGGTGCGGTCCGGGTCGAGGGTCTCGTGCTCCTGCGCGTAGTAACCGAGCTTGAGACCGTGGCCCTCGACGACCTGGCCCGTGTCGGGCTTCTCCACGCCGGCGAGAAGCCTCAACAGGGTTGTCTTTCCGGCGCCGTTGAGGCCGAGGATGACGACGCGCGAGCCCTTGTCGATGGCGAGGTCGACGTCGGTGAAGATCTCCAGGGAGCCGTACGACTTCGACAGGCCCTCGGCGGTGAGCGGCGTCTTGCCGCAAGGCGCGGGCTCGGGGAAGCGGAGCTTTGCGACCTTGTCGGACTTGCGCTCGGCCTCCAGGCCGGCCAGCAGCTTGTCGGCGCGGCGGGCCATGTTCTGCGCGGCGACGGTCTTGGTGGCCTTGGCGCGCATCTTGTCGGCCTGCGAGTGGAGGGCGGAGGCCTTCTTCTCGGCGTTCTGCCGCTCGCGCTTTCGGCGCTTCTCGTCGGCCTCGCGCTGCTGCTGGTAGAGCTTCCAGCCCATGTTGTAGACGTCGATCTGGGAGCGGTTGGCGTCCAGGTAGAACACCTTGTTGACAACCGTGTCGACGAGATCGACGTCGTGGGAGATCACGATGAAGCCGCCGCGGTAGTTCTTCAGGTAGTCGCGCAGCCAGACGATCGAGTCGGCGTCGAGGTGGTTCGTCGGCTCGTCGAGGAGCAGGGTGTCGGCGTCCGAGAAGAGGATGCGGGCCAGCTCGATACGGCGGCGCTGACCGCCGGAGAGCGTATGGAGGGGCTGGCCGAGCACCCGGTCGGGCAGGTTGAGCGCGGCGGCGATGGTGGCGGCCTCGGCCTCGGCGGAGTATCCGCCCTTGGTGAGGAACTCCGTCTCCTGGCGCTCGTACTGCTTGAGCGCCTTCTCGCGGGTGGCGCCCTGGCCGTTCGCGATGCGCTGTTCGTTGTCGCGCATCTTGCGGATCAGGGTGTCCAGCCCGCGCGCGGACAGGACGCGGTCGCGGGCGAGCATGTCGAGGTCGCCGGTACGCGGGTCCTGCGGGAGGTAGCCGACCTCGCCGGAGCGGGTGACGGTGCCCGCGGCGGGCGTGCCCTCACCTGCGAGGACCTTGGTGAGCGTGGTCTTGCCCGCGCCGTTGCGGCCGACCAGGCCGATGCGGTCGCCCTTGGCGATGCGGAAGGTGGCGGACTCGATGAGGATGCGGGCACCGGCGCGCAGCTCGATACCGGAGGCGGAAATCACGGACAGACTCCAGGGCAGGTCGATGACGGGGTGGGCGGCTGAAGGCAATCACGCCGTCTAATGCGCGAGGAGAATGGCCATGGGGCCAGTCTAACGGGGGTCTGCAAGCAGTTTTTCTGTGTGCGCATGTTCTACGTCACCTTTGCGGCCCGGCAGTTGGTCGTCCCCGGGATTCCCGCTCGGAGGGGCGTTGTCAGTACCTGGTGCAAGACTGGGAAGCAGGCCACATTCAGCAGGTCACATCAGGTATCCGGTCACATTCCGGCGACGAGGCGAGAGGGAGTGATCGCCATGGCGAGCACGGCAGGCGGACGCCCGAGCATCTTTCCGACGCTGCTGTACGGGGACGCGAAGGCCGCGATCAGGCAGCTCACGGAGGCCTTCGGCTTCACGGAGGCGTCGGTGTACGAGGGCGAGGACGGCACGGTGCTGCACGCGGAGCTGGTGCAGGGCAACGGCGCGGTGATGCTCGGCTCCAGGGGCCGCGGCGGCCGCTTCGACGAGGCGATGAAGGGCGCGACGCACACCGGGGTGTATGTCGTCGTGGACGACATCGACGCACACCACCAG
Organism: Streptomyces sp. NBC_00286; assembly: GCF_036173125.1. NCBI lineage: Bacteria > Bacillati > Actinomycetota > Actinomycetes > Kitasatosporales > Streptomycetaceae > Streptomyces > Streptomyces sp. NBC_00286. The sequence goes on along the minus strand of NZ_CP108054.1, from coordinate 8,108,250 downwards.
CGGGCCGTCGATCACGGGGCGGAGATCCTCATGCCCCCGACGGACCAGGACTACGGATCGCGGGACTACATGGCCCGTGACCTGGAGGGCAATATCTGGAGCTTCGGCACGTACTCCCCAGAGATACAGGCCTGACGCCCACATCGGGGCCCGACGCCCCGCCCCCTCGGCCGAGGCTCTCAGTTGCCTCCGGTGTGCACCTGGAAGGCGGCGCGGCGTACGGCCCTGGCCAGGGCCGGGTCGGGGTGGGCGGCCGCGAGGGCGACCAGGACCTGCACGGTGCGGGGGTGGCCGACGGCGCGCACCTCGTCGAGGAGCGCGGGCACGGTGGGCTGCACCGCGGACTCCAAGTGCCGTACGAGAAGCGGGGCTTCGCCGTGGTCGGCGACGGCCGCGGCGGTGTCCACCCACAGCCAGGTGGCCTCGTCGCGGGTGAGGATCTCGTGGGCGTCCTCGGGGTCGTGACCCTCGTGCTCGGCGATCCACAACAGGGCGTACGGGCGCAGATGGACCTCGTCGACCACTGCGCGTACGTCCGGCTCGGCGGGGGCGCCGACGACGCGCAGCGCTTCGAAGGCAAGGCCGCGCAGCAGGGCGTCCTCGCCACGGGCGGCGTCGAGGAGTTCGGTGACGGCGCTGCCGACGGGGCGGGCGGCGAGCCAGGCGCGGTATTCGTCACGGGCCGCGTTCGGACGGAGCTGGGCGCAGCCGCGGAGCATGTCCTCGGCCGACTGCTCGATGTTCCCGGCGGGGCTCTGCGCGGCGACGCAGATCTGCTCCAGCTTGACCCACACGGCCCAGCTGCCGAGCGGGGTGAGCGTGGCCTGGCCGTCGGCGCAGGTGAGGGCGCCGACGGAGGCGAGCGCGTGCATGGCCCAGTCGAGGAGGGGGGCGAGAGGGGTGTTCTGCGCCGGTTCCTCCACCGGCTCGGGCTGCGGCCCGTACGGGATCTCGCAGCGCTCGGTGCGCAGTTCCGTGACGCGCTGGTCGAGGAGGTCGAGGAGCTGGGTGACGGGGACGGGGCCGGCGGAGAGCTGGAGGAAGGAGAGCACCTGGGGCATCGCGGAGACGACCTCGGCGACGGCCGCGTGCTCCTGGTCCTCGGGTTCCGGGCAGGCGAGCGACCAGGCGTCGAAGAGAGCGACCCAGCCGCGCAGTACGGCGCTGTCGTCGCGGTTCCAGGCGCGCAGCCGCCAGCCGGGGCGGGCGCTGTCGCCGTGCACCTCGATGAGGCCCGCGAGCCGTGCGGTGTCCCAGTCCGCGCGGACCTGAGCCGGAGTCAGGGCCAGGTCGTCGGCGGCCCGCCGGGCACTTGCCTCGGAGAGCGTGCCGGCGCCGTCGGCGGGTGTGCCGTCGCGGTCCCGGCCGGGGCTCAGCGCGGCGTCGGCCCAGCGGGCGACACGGGCCGCGCCGGCGAGCTGGGCGCGCGCCATATGGGCCAGCTCCGCGGGCGCCGGGGTGCCCTCTGGCGGGCGTGGTGCGGGTCGGCGCGTACGCCGCTGGTTCATCGCTCGGGGAGCGGCGGCCAGGGGTCGTGAGCGGACGAGTCGGAGCCTGGAGTCGCGCGGGATACGGGACGTCACGGGGGCAGTCTTCCGGTTGACGGTCCGAAAACCCAAACGGAATGGCGGGGAGGGCCGTACGGGTGGCCGGCGCGCACGGCTCCACGGGCGTTCACAGGACCCGGGCAACCACGTGATCAGCGGTCAACCGGAAGCCCGAAAGGAGCACGCGAGAACAGGAACGAACAGGCAAGGAGGGGAGTGAGGCCGGGAAGCCAGGACTACATCAGCGGAGTAAGGAAGCGGCGCAGGGCCTCTTCGTAACCGGCCGGGTCGGCGTTCCACATGGCGCCGTGCGGGGCGTTCCGGACGGTGTGCAGGCTGACCAGGTCGGGACGGCGGTCGGCGAGGCGGCGGGAGTGCGCCCAGGGGGCGACCGCGTCGTCCGGGCCGTGCAGGACGAGGACCGGCACCTTGAGCAGGTCGGGGTCGGCGGCGCCCTGGGTCCGGTCGCCCTGCAGGCCCGTGCGGCCCTGGGCGGCGCGGACGGCCAGCGGCAGCAGGGCGCCGGGAGTGCGGCGGGCCGCGGCGAGGGCGCGCAGCGTGGACTCCCAGCTGAGGACGGGCGAGTCCAGCACGAGCCCGGTGATCCGGTCGCGCAGCGCGGAGTGCGCGGCAGCGCGTACGGCCATGGTGGCGCCGGTGGACCAGCCGTACAGGACGACTTGTTCGGCGCCGGAGCGCACGGCGTAGCGGATGGCCGCGTCGAGGTCGGGCCACTCGGTCTCGCCGAGGTGGCCCAGGCCGTCCGGTGGGCGGGGTGCGCCGGGGTCGCCGCGGTAGGCGAGGTCGAGGACGGGGAAGCGGAGGCGGTGCAGCAACTCCATGACGTTCATGGGGTGTTCACGGGTGGTGCCCAGTCCGTGCACGGTGATCACCCAGGGTTCGCGGGCGCCGGGCACGAACCAGGCGGGCAGGGCGCCGAGTTCGCCGGGGATCTCCACGTCGGTGTGGTCGAGGCCGAGCGCGGTGCTCGGGTCGCCGATGTGCACGTTCGGGGTGAACCACACCTTGTCGCCGGGTTCCAGCGTGCCGTGGGTGACGCGTTCCAGTCGGCGTACGACCGTGTCGGCGGGGTGCGGGGCGGCCTCGACGACCGAACCGACGACGGCGTGGCTCGCGTTGCCGCTCAGGCCGTACAGGCCCGGCCGCTGGGAGGCCAGGGCGCGGGTGAGCGTGATCCGCCCGGCCGCCGTGGCGTGCACGGTGAGCCGGGGCTCGGTGGGCAGCGGCCGGCCCGGCGACGCCTTCAGGGCGGCGTCGCTCGCGAAGCGGCCGGCCGCGACGGTGGCGGCTCCGGCGGCCAGGGCGGCGGTGACGGCCGCGGCCGTCACTTTCACAGTGCGCACGGGTCCAGTCTCCAGACGGAACCCGCAGTCGGCCAGCCGAAGGGACCCGTGAAAAGTGCGGGCCAGGGTCTGTCAGAAGCGGAAGCCGATGCCCCTACGGCTACGGCTGGCCGTACCCCTTCAACCGCTCCCCCACCTCCGCCACCTGCTCCTCGCTCAGCAGCGACGGCGAGTGACCCGGAAGCGACGACGCCGTCAGCCACAGGCGGCACATCCACTCCAACTGGGCCGTGCGGTCGTAGGCCTGGTGGAGGGTGGTGCCGTAGGTGAGGGTGCCGTGGTTCTGGAGTAGACAGGCTGTGCGGTTCCGCAGCGCCTCGAGCATGTTCTCGGCCAACTTTTCCGTGCCGTAGGTCGCGTAGGGGGCGACACGGACGGGTCCGCCGAGCGCGGCGGCCATGTAGTGGATGAGCGGCAGCTCCGAGACGAGCGTGGAAACGGCCGTGGCGTGCACGGCGTGCGTGTGGACGATGGCGCGGGCGTCGGTGGCGCGATAGACGGCCAGATGCATGGGCAGTTCGCTGGTCGGAACGAGTGAACCGAGCACCTGCCGCCCGTCGAGACCGACCCCGCAGACGTGCTCGGGCCCGAGTTCGTCGTACGGGACTCCGCTCGGCGTGACCAGGACGGTGTCCCCGACGCGGACGGACACATTGCCCGACGTACCGACGACCAGACCTTCGGACACCGTCCGGCGGGCCGTCGCCACCAGCTCGCGCCAGGGCCGTTCCGTGGCGTCCCGCGCGCCCTGCCGCTCCGTGTCCCGCCCGTCCCCTGCGTCCCACCGCTGTTCAGCCATGCCGCGATCCTGCCAGCCGGGGACAAGGGCCCGGCGCGGGCGAGGGCACTTTAGGGCGGAACACCCACCTCCGAAAGGGCGCAGAAACGAACAGAACGCCCACTCGGAGCAATTGGCCGATGAGCAACAGGAGTTCGCGGACCCTCCCATACCCTCAGGGAGATTTGTCGTGCACGCAGCCATTCCGGGGGAAAGATGGCCCGCGATCGCAAACCGTCCCGAAGTCGCCGACTGTCCCACAGCCGCCGCGCTCGCTTCGCCGTACTCTCCGTGGCGACGCTGACCATCGGCGCCACCGCTCTCGTAGAGATGCCGGTCTCTGCGGCAGCAAAGCCCGAAGGACATGACGTCTCCTCGCACCAGAAGAACGTCAACTGGGCGAAGGCGAAGAGCAAGGGCGCCAAGTTCGTCTACGTGAAGGCGACCGAGTCCCACACCTACCGCAACCCCTATTACAGCCAGCAGTACCACGGCGCGCGCAACGCGGGCCTGATCCGCGGGGCGTACCACTTCGCGCTGCCGCACAAGTCGTCCGGCAAGACCCAGGCCGCCTACTTCGTACGCAACGGAGGCGGCTGGCGGGCGGACGGCTGGACGCTGCCGCCCGCGCTCGACATCGAATACAACCCGTACGGCAAGAAGAAGTGCTACGGCCTGAGCAAGTCCAAGATGGTCGGCTGGATCAAGTCGTTCAGCAACGAGGTGAAGCGGCAGACCGGCCGCCGCCCGGTGATCTACACCACCACGCACTGGTGGAAGAACTGCACCGGCAACAGCGCCGCGTTCGCCTCCAACCACGCACTCTGGCTGGCCCGGTACAGCTCGTCGACGGGGACGCTGCCCGCGGGCTGGCGGACGTGGACGTTCTGGCAGTACGACAACGGCGGGACGCTGCCGGGTGACCAGAATCTCTTCAACGGGTCCATGAGCCGGCTCAAGCAGTTCGCGAGGGGCTAGAAGCAGAAGGGCAAGAAGCGGAAGGGCTTGAAGCAGGAGAAGGCTGGAAGCAAGGGCAGGCGGAGCCCGATACTCCGCCTCAGTTCGACTAACGCGCCGCCGATCTGGTCGACTACAACACTGCCCCTCCGGGTACCCGGAGGGGCAGCGACTCGTTTCGATACACCTCGTGGTCCTACTGAGTTCATCTTCCGTTCATTCAGGTTGCCTACGGTCCACGAACCGCTGACGTCCAATAGAAGACCGGGTAAATGGAGAACTTCTCGCTGATCCTCGCGATAGTGGTGGTCACCGCCCTCGCGTTCGATTTCACGAACGGTTTCCACGACACCGCCAACGCGATGGCCACCACCATCTCGACCGGCGCGATGAAGCCCAAAGCCGCGGTGGCCATGTCCGCCGTACTCAATCTGGTCGGCGCGTTCCTCTCGATCGAGGTCGCCAACACCATCTCCAAGGGCCTCGTCGACGAGACCGGCATCCAACCCGAAGTGATCTTCGCCGCACTCGTCGGCGCCATCCTCTGGAACCTGCTGACCTGGCTCGTAGGCCTGCCGTCCAGTTCCTCGCACGCCCTCATGGGCGGCCTGATCGGCGCCACCATCGCCTCGGCCGGCATGGGTGCGGTGCACGGCGACGTCCTCGTCACCAAGGTGCTGATCCCCGCGATCGCCGCCCCGCTGGTCGCGGGCCTCGCCGCGATGCTCGCCACCCGGCTGACGTACCGGCTCGGCCGGAACGCGAACGGCGAAGCCGCCAAGAAGGGCTACCGCACAGGCCAGATCGCCTCCGCCGGGCTCGTCTCGCTGGCGCACGGCACGAACGACGCGCAGAAGACCATGGGCATCATCACCCTCGCCCTGGTCACCGGCGGCGCCATCGCCCCCGACTCCGACCCGCCGGTCTGGGTCATCCTCTCCGCCGGTCTCGCGATCGCGCTCGGCACCTACCTCGGCGGCTGGCGCATCATCCGCACGATGGGCAAGGGCCTGACCGACCTCCAGCCGCAGCAGGGCTTCGCCGCCCAGACCAGCGCGGCCACGGTCATCCTGGCCTCCTCGCACCTCGGCTTCTCCCTGTCCACCACGCACTCGGTCTCCGGCTCGGTGATGGGCGCGGGCCTCGGCCGCAAGGGCGGAGTGGTCCGCTGGTCCACCGCCACCCGGATGTTCGTCGCCTGGGGCCTGACGCTGCCGGCCGCGGCCCTGGTCGCCGCGATCGCGGAGTACGTGACCTCCTTCGGCGCCTGGGGCACCGCGTTCGTCGCCGTCTTCCTGATCGCGTCCAGTGCCGCGATCTGGGTGGTCTCCCGCCGTGAGGTGATCGACCACACGAACGTCAATGACACCGACGGCACAACTGACATCAACGGCACGGAAGTAGCCGCCGACGTGATGGGCACGGCCATCGCCGCCGTCACCCCGCCCCCGCCGGGCCACGTCGAAGAGCCGGACACCGAGCCCGCCACCCGCACCGCCACGGTCTGAGGAATCCACCGCATGCACATCGACTGGGCAGCCCTCGGCTCCGTCTTCGGAGTCAGCCTCATCGTCACCGTCGCCCTCGTGGGCGCATTCACCCTGGGCATCGTCGGCCTCTCCCGCCGCGAATCGGCCTCCGCACAGGGCAACTCCGCGCTCCTGGCGACGACCGGCGCGTACGCCTGCTTCACGGCATGCGCGGCGGCAGTGGCGTACGGCATCTACCTGATCGTGGCCTGACGCCCAACACCCCACCCGCCCACGTCCGTCGGCCCACACGTCTGTGTGGGCCTTCGCACACTCTCCCGTCGCAGGTCAGCGGCAAGTTGACGGCTGTTCGTGGGCGTGGTGGACTGCCCGAGCCAAGTACGGCGGCAGAAGAGGAAGCCGGTGTGAGTCCGGCGCGGTCCCGCCACTGTCACCGGGGAAGCAGTTCTCCGGGAGCCAGGAACTCTCGCCGTCGGTCTCGTCGAACCAGGGCGCGGACACCCTGAGTGAGGACATATCGCCATGCGCGGCTGCCTGTTGCGGATCAGTTTGCCGAGTACGAGGGTTTCGCCGAGTACGAGGGTTTCGAGGACCCCAAGGGTTCTGCCTGACGTAGCGACAGGCTGACCCCATGCGTGCCGATCGCGTTTTCGCGTACGGCGCCGCCGCCGGCCTCCTCGGTGACCAACTCCTCGGCGATCCACGCCGTGGACATCCGGTCGCCGCGTTCGGCCGGACCGCGAGCGCCGTGGAACGGGTGCTGTGGCGGGACCACCGTGGGTGGGGCGCCCTGCACACCGCCGTATGCGCCGGCGGTGCCGTATCGCTCGCGGCCCTCGCCGCCACGTCCGTACGTACGTCCCGTACCGCCTCGATCGCACTGACCGCGGCCGCCACCTGGGCCGTGGTCGGCGGCACTTCGCTCGGCCGCGAGGCCCGGGCCATCGGCCAGGCACTGGCCGCCGGGGACATCGAGACGGCCCGGGAGCGACTGCCGCACCTGTGCGGACGGGACCCGCAGGCGCTGGACGCCGACGGGATCGCCCGCGCCGTCGTCGAGTCCGTCGCCGAGAACACCTCGGACGCGGTGGTCGGCGCGCTGGTGTGGGGCGCTGTGGCGGGTGTGCCGGGCCTCGTCGGCTTCCGGGCCGTCAACACGCTGGATGCCATGGTCGGGCACAAATCGCCCAAGTACCGGCGTTTCGGCTGGGCTTCGGCACGGCTCGACGACGTGACGGGCTGGCCCGGCGCCCGGCTGACCGCCGCCCTAGCGACCGTCGCGGGCGGCGATCCACGCGGAGCCATACACGCCTGGCGCACCGACGCCGCCCAGCACCCGAGCCCCAACGCCGGGCCCGTCGAGGCCTCGTTCGCGGGGGCGTTGGGCGTACAGCTGGGCGGAACGCTGTCGTACGGCGGGCGAGTTGAGCACCGACCCGTACTCAACGGCGAGGGACGGGCCGTCCAGGTCGACGACATCGAGCGGGCCGTACGGCTCTCGCGACGCGTGAGCCGGCTCGCGCTCGGCGCGACGGTCGCCGGACGGCTCGTCACGCGACGGCTCCTCACCGGTCGGCTCATCGCAAAGGGGCGTACGTCATGAGCGGCGGTGGGCTGCTGGTCGCCGGGACGACTTCCGACGCCGGAAAGAGCGTCGTCACGGCCGGGATCTGCCGGTGGCTGGTGCGCCAGGGCGTCAAGGTCGCGCCCTTCAAGGCGCAGAACATGTCCCTCAATTCGTTCGTCACGCGCGAGGGCGCCGAGATCGGTCGCGCGCAGGCCATGCAGGCACAGGCCGCACGCGTCGAGCCGACGGCGCTCATGAACCCCGTACTGCTGAAGCCCGGCAGCGACCGCAGCAGTCAGGTCGTGCTGATGGGCAAACCGGTGGGCGAGTTGAGCGCGCGCGGCTACCACGAATGGAGGGGCGGCGCGGAGCGCCTCGAACATGGGCGGCGGGGGGTGACGGGCGGGAGGCAGGAGCAGTTGCTCGGGACCGTGCTGGAGTGTCTGGCCGAGTTGCGGGGCACGTATGACGCGGTGATCTGTGAGGGGGCGGGCAGTCCCGCCGAGATCAATCTGCGGCGGACCGACATCGTGAACATGGGGATCGCCAGAAACGCCCGGCTTCCCGTGCTCGTGGTCGGGGACATCGACCGTGGCGGGGTCTTCGCGTCGTTCTTCGGGACGATCGCTCTGCTGTCGCCCGAGGACCAGGCGCTCGTCGCCGGGTTCCTGGTCAACAAGTTCCGCGGCGATGTGTCGCTGCTGGAGCCGGGGTTGGACATGTTGCATGGCCTCACCGGGCGTTCGACGTACGGCGTACTCCCCCTCCAGCACGGCCTCGGCATCGACGAGGAGGACGGGATGGCGGTGTCGCTGCGGGGCGCCGTCCGCGAGTCCGCGGTCGCGCCGCCCGTCGGGGAGGACGTCCTACGTGTCGCCGTCTGCGCGATCCCTCTCATGTCCAACTTCACCGACGTGGACGCGCTGGCCACCGAACCGGGCGTCGTGGTGCGGTTCGTGGACCGGGCGGAAGAGTTGGCCGATGCGGACCTGGTGGTGATTCCGGGGACCCGCGGGACAGTGCGCGCCCTGGAGTGGTTGCGCGAGCGGGGACTTGCCGACGCGCTGAAGCGGCGGGCCGTCGAAGGACGCCCCGTCCTCGGCATCTGCGGCGGTTTCCAGATCCTCGGCGAGCACATCGAGGACGAGGTCGAGTCGCGCGCGGGCCAGGTCGACGGGCTCGGACTCCTCCCCGTACGGGTGCGGTTCGCGCGCGAGAAGACGCTCACGCGGCCCGTCGGCGAGGCGCTCGGCGAGTACGTCGAGGGGTACGAGATCCATCACGGCGTCGCCGAAGTCACCGGCGGCGAAGCCTTCTTGGACGGTTGCCGGGTCGGCGAGATCTGGGGCACGCACTGGCACGGCTCGCTGGAGTCGGACGGATTCCGACGGGCGTTCCTGCGCGAGGTGGCGGCCGCCGCGGGCCGCCGTTTCGTACCGGCCGCCGACACCTCGTTCGCCGCGCTGCGCGAGCAGCAGCTGGACCGGCTCGGCGATCTGATCGAGAACCACGCGGACACGGACGCGCTATGGCGGCTCATCGAGTCGGGCGCGCCCTCAGGACTGCCCTTCATTCCACCGGGAGCGCCCGCATGAGCACAGTGCTGTTGTTGTCGACCGCCGATACGGATCTGCTGGCGGCCCGGGCCGCTTCCGGCGCCTCGTACCGGATCGGCAATCCGACCCGGGTGGATGTGGCGGAGGAGCTGCCCGCGCTCCTCGAGGGCGCGGACATCGCCGTCGTACGCCTGCTGGGTGGCAAACGCGCCTGGGAGGACGGGCTCGCGGCGTTGAAGGCGTCCGGGATCCCGACGGTCCTGCTCGGCGGAGAAGCCGTCCCCGACGCGGAGTTGATGGCCGAGTCATCGGTACCGGCCGGTGTCGTGGCGGAGGCACTGCGGTACCTCGTCGAGGGCGGCCCCGGGAACCTCGCCGAGCTGGCCCGCTTCCTCTCCGACACCGTGCTGCTCACGGGCGAAGGCTTCGAGGAGCCCCGGAAGATGCCCGAGTACGGGGTCCATGGGGAGCCTACGTATGTGGAGGGCCGACCGACGGTCGGCGTGCTCTTCTACCGGGCCCACGAACTCTCCGGCAACACCGCCTTCGTAGACACCCTGTGCGACGCGATCGAGGCGCGGGGTGCCAACGCCCTTCCCGTGTACTGCGGTTCGCTGCGCGGCGCGGATGCCGGGCTGTACGAGATCCTCGGGCGTGCCGATGCCCTGGTCGCGACCGTGCTCGCGGCCGGGGGCACGCACGCCTCGCAGGCGTCGGCGGGCGGTGATGAGGAGGCCTGGGATATCGGAGCGCTCGCCGACCTCAACATCCCTGTGCTGCAAGGGCTTTGCCTCACGTCGTCGAAGCAGGCGTGGGATGAGTCCGATGCCGCGCTCTCCCCCATGGACGCGGCGATGCAGGTCGCGATCCCGGAGTTCGACGGGCGGATCGTCACGGTCCCGTTCTCCTTCAAGGAGCAGGGGCCTGACGACGTACCGGTGTACGTCGCCGATCCGGAGCGGGCCGGGCGGGTGGCCGGAATCGCCGTACGGCACGCGCAGTTGAAGCACAAGCCGAACGACGAGAAGCGACTCGCGCTGGTCTTCACCGCCTACCCGACGAAGCACTCGCGCGTCGGGAACGCGGTGGGGCTGGACACGCCGGCATCGGCGGTACGGGTGCTGGATTCCTTGCGGGACGCCGGGTACGGGGTGAGCGGATACCCGTCCGGCGGCGACGAGTTGATCCACCGTCTCATCGAGGCCGGCGGTCACGACGTCGAGTGGTTGACGGAGGATCAGCTGGCCGCCGCGCCGGCGCGCGTACCGCTCGCCGACTACCAGGCGTGGTTCGACAAGCTCGACCCCGCGCTGCGGGAGGGGATGCTGGCGGCGTGGGGCGAGCCTCCGGGGTCGTTGTACGTCGACGGGGACGACATCGTGCTGGCCTCGCTCCAGTTCGGAAACGTCGTGGTGATGATCCAGCCGCCGCGCGGCTTCGGCGAGAACCCGATCGCGATCTACCACGACCCGGACATGCCGCCGTCGCACCACTACATGGCCGCGTACCGCTGGCTGGAACTCTCGTTCGGCGCGGACGCGATCGTGCATATGGGCAAGCACGGCACGATGGAGTGGCTGCCGGGCAAGGGGCTTGGGCTGAGCGGGGGTTGCGCACCGGACGCGGTGCTGGGCGACCTGCCGCTGATCTACCCCTTCATCGTCAACGACCCCGGCGAGGGCACCCAGGCCAAGCGCCGCGGCCACGCCACGGTCGTCGACCACCTCGTACCGCCGATGGCGCGCGCGGACACGTACGGGGATCTGGCGAAGCTGGAGCAACTCCTCGACGAGTACGCGCTGGTGTCCGACCTGGACCCGACGAAGGCGCCGGCGGTGCGCGCGCAGATCTGGACGCTGGTCAAGGCGGCCGAGCTGCACCACGACCTGCATGTGGACGATCAGCCGGACGACGACGCGTTCGACGAGTTCGTCATGCACATCGACGGATATCTGTGCGAGATCAAGGACGTGCAGATCCGCGACGGGCTGCACATCCTGGGCGGCGGCCCGGTGGGCGAGCCGCGCGTGAATCTCGTACTGGCCGTGCTGCGGGCCTCACAGGTGTGGGGCGGCGCGGCGAACGCACTGCCCGGCCTGCGCGCGTCGTTCGCGTCTCATTTCGGGCTGGTCGAGAAGGAGTTGCTCGCGGAGCCTGGAGCGCCGGTGAAGGTGCCGGTCGAGCTGACGGACCTGGTCGATGGACCGTCGCGTACGGCTTCGGACGCCATCGACCTCTTGGAGATCCTTTGCCGCCGGGTCGCGGAGGGCATGGAGGAGCGCGGGTGGGATGTCGCGGCGGTCCCCGGGCTTGTGCGCGAGGTTGCCGGTACCGAACTCCCGGATGCCGTAGCGGTATTGGAGTTCGCGTGTAGGGAGGTCGTGCCGCGTCTCGCCCGTACGACGGACGAGATCGACCACATCCTCCGGGCCCTGGACGGCGGTTACGTCCCGGCGGGACCGTCGGGTTCGCCGACGCGTGGGCTCGTGAACGTCCTGCCGACTGGCCGCAACTTCTACTCGGTCGATCCCAAAGCCATTCCTTCCAGGCTGAGTTGGGAGGTCGGACAGTCGCTCGCGGACTCGCTGGTGCAGAGGTATCTGGCCGACACCGGGGAGTATCCGAAGTCCGTCGGGCTGACGGTGTGGGGTACGTCGGCGATGCGTACGCAGGGCGATGACATCGCGGAGATCCTGGCGCTGCTGGGGTGCCGGCCTGTGTGGGACGACGCGTCGCGGCGGGTGACGGGGTTCGAGGTGGTTCCGGTGGAGGAACTGGGGCGGCCGCGGATTGACGTGACGGTCCGGATCTCCGGGTTCTTCCGGGACGCGTTTCCGCATGTGGTGGGGCTGATTGACGATGCGGTTCGGGCGGTGGCGGAGCTTGACGAGCCTGCCGACAGCAACTTCGTGCGGGCGCATGTGGAGGAGGACGCCGCTGCGCATGGGGATCGGCGGCGGGCTACGGCTCGGATTTTCGGGTCCAAGCCGGGGGCTTATGGGGCCGGGTTGCTGCCGTTGATCGATGCGCGGAACTGGCGGTCCGATGCTGACCTCGCCGAGGTGTACGCGGTGTGGGGTGGTTATGCGTATGGGCGCGGGCTTGAGGGGCGGGCGGCTCGGGGGGATATGGAGACGGCGTTCAAGCGGATCGCCGTCGCCGCGAAAAACGTCGATACGCGCGAGCACGACATCCACGACGCTGACGATTATTTCCAGTACCACGGCGGCATGGTCGCGATGGTGCGGCATCTTACGGGGGCCAACCCCGAGGCGTACGTCGGTGATTCGGCGACGCCGGACCAGGTGAAGACGCGGACCTTGGGTGAGGAAACGCACCGGGTTTTCCGGGCGCGGGTGGTCAACCCCCGCTGGATGGCAGCCATGCGCAGGCATGGCTATAAGGGCGCTTTCGAGATGGCGGCGACCGTCGACTACCTCTTCGGGTACGACGCCACGGCAGGAGTCGTGGACGACTGGATGTACGAGAAGCTCGCGTCCGAGTACGTGTTCGCCCAGGAAAACCAGGACTTCATGCGGAAGTCCAACCCGTGGGCATTGCGCGGCATCACCGAACGTCTGCTGGAGGCAGCCGAGCGCGGGCTGTGGGCGGAGCCGGACCAGGAGACCCTGGACCGGCTCCGGGCGACCTACCTCGAGCTTGAGGGAGATCTGGAGGGAGACGAGTGATCTCCCATGAAAACCCCGCGTCGGCGGGGACTACAGCAGCTGCGGCCGCAGCTCGCCCTCATCCGGTGGAGCACCCCCGCGTCGGCGGGGACCAGACCTCGACCATGGCATACCTGCGGCAGACCCTTGACACGCCTTGTGACGCGTCACCCGAAGGAGTGATCACCGCGTGACCATGCCGTACCCGTTCACTGCCGTCGTCGGACAGGACGACCTGCGCCTTGCGCTGCTGCTGAATGCAGTGGCTCCGAATGTCGGCGGCGTGCTCGTGCGCGGCGAGAAGGGCACCGCGAAGTCGACCGCGGTCAGAGCGCTGGCCGCGCTGATGCCGGAGATCGAGGCCGTGCCCGGCTGCCGCTTCTCCTGCGATCCGGCGAACCCTGACCCGGTGTGCCCCGACGGTCCGCATGATCCTGGTCTGGCGACGAGGCGGCACACCGCGCTGGTTGAGCTCCCTGTCGGGGCCTCGGAGGACCGACTTGTCGGAGCTCTCGACATCGAACGGGCCCTGGCAGAAGGCACGAAGTCCTTCGAGCCGGGTCTGCTCGCCGCGGCAAACCGGGGGATCCTGTACGTCGACGAGGTCAACTTGTTGCACGACCACCTCGTCGACCTCTTGTTGGACGCCGCAGCAATGGGTGCCTCGTACGTCGAACGCGAGGGGGTTTCCGTACGGCATGCCGCGCGTTTTCTGCTCGTCGGGACCATGAACCCCGAAGAAGGCGAATTGCGCCCCCAATTGTTGGATCGCTTCGGACTGACCGTCGAGGTCGCGGCCTCGCGCGAACCCGACCAGCGCGTGGAGGTCGTGCGGCGTCGGCTCGCGTACGACGACGACCCCGCCGGGTTCGCGGCGCGCTGGGCCGACGAGGAGGCCGCCGTACGGGCGCGGATCGTAGCCGCGCGTGAGCTGTTGCCGTCCGTACGGCTCGGCGACGGGGCGCTGCGGCAGATCGCGGCGACCTGTGCAGCCTTCGAGGTCGACGGGATGCGAGCCGACATCGTGATGGCGCGTACGGCGACCGCGCTGGCCGCGTGGGCAGGCCGTACCGACGTACTCGCCGAGGACGTCCGGCAGGCCGCGCTGCTCGCCTTGCCTCACCGTCGGCGGCGTAATCCCTTTGATGCGCCGGGACTTGATGAGGACAAGCTCGACGAAACCCTGGAGGAGTTCAGCGGCGAGAGCGACCCCGGCGACGAGGACCCGGATCCGGACGGGCCCGGCGGTGGCGGGCAGCCGCCGCAGGATGGGCCGGACGGGGATGACTCGCCTGCCGGTGATGTTCCGGCGCAGGGCGAGCCCTCCGAGGGCGACGGGCAGGCGTCGGCGGCACCCGGTGGCGGTGAGCAGTCCCCCGTACGGGCTGCTGAGCCCTTTCGTACAAAGATGCTGAGCGTGCCCGGACTCGGCGAGGGCGCTGCCGGACGGCGGTCCCGGGCGCGTACCGAGCACGGGCGGACCACCGGTGCCCGGCGGCCCCAAGGTGCGCTCACGAAGCTGCACTTGGCGGCGACGGTGCAGGCTGCCGCGCCGCATCAGCGGGTGCGTGGGCGGTCCGGGCCGGGGCTGGTGATCCGGCGGGACGATCTGCGGCAGGCCTCCAGGGAGGGGCGCGAATCCAATCTCGTGCTGTTCGTCGTCGACGCCTCCGGGTCCATGGCCGCCCGGCAGCGGATGAGTGCCGTGAAGGGGGCCGTGTTGTCGCTGCTGCTGGACGCGTATCAGCGGCGGGACAAGGTGGGGCTGGTGACCTTCCGGGGGAAGGACGCCGAGGTTGCGCTGCCGCCGACTTCGTCGGTGGACGCGGCGGCGGCTCGGCTGGAGTCGTTGCCGACGGGGGGCCGGACGCCGCTGGCCGCGGGGCTGTTGAGGGCTCATGAGGTGCTTCGGGTGGAACGGCTCAGGGATCCCGAGCGGCGTGCGCTCGTCGTCGTGGTGACGGACGGGCGGGCCACGGGTGGGCCTGATCCGGTGGCGCTGGCCGGTCGCGCGGCGCGGTTGTTCGCGGCGGATGGGGTCGCGTCCGTCGTCGTCGACTGCGAGTCGGGGCCGGTACGGCTCGGTCTTGCCGGGCAGCTCTCCGGTGAACTCGGCGCTACCGCAGTGAACTTGGACGAGCTGCGCGCCGACTCGATCGCCGGGCTCGTCAGGGATGTTCAGGGCAGCAGGGGCAACGGCAGGAGGGCCGCGTAATGCCGCAGGGACAGCCGAGTGTCGTACCGGATGACGGGTTGACGACTCGTCAGCGGAGGAATCGTCCGCTCGTCGTCGTGCATACGGGGATCGGCAAGGGCAAGTCCACCGCCGCTTTCGGGCTCGCGTTGCGGGCGTGGAATCAGGGGTGGCCGATCGGGGTGTTCCAGTTCGTGAAGTCGGCGAAGTGGAAGGTCGGCGAGGAGAACGCGCTCAGGGTCCTCGGCGCCTCCGGCGAGGGCGGGTCCGTCGACTGGCACAAGATGGGTGAGGGCTGGTCCTGGGTGCAGCGCGACTCCCAGATGGACAACGAGGAGAAGGCCCGCGAAGGGTGGGAGCAGGTCAAGCGGGACCTCGCTGCCGAGACGTACAAGCTGTATGTCCTCGATGAGTTCGCGTACCCCATGCACTGGGGGTGGGTCGATGTCGATGAAGTCATCGCCGTGCTTCGGGATCGGCCGGGGGCGCAGCATGTCGTGATCACCGGGCGGAACGCGCCCGAGAAGCTCGTCGACTTCGCCGATCTCGTCACCGACATGTCCAAGGTCAAGCATCCGATGGACGCCGGTCAGAAGGGCCAGAGGGGCATCGAGTGGTGATGTCCGTTCCTCGGCTGGTCATTGCCGCGCCGTCTTCGGGCAGCGGCAAGACCACTGTTGCTACGGGGCTGATGGCGGCGTTCGCCTCGCGGGGGCTTGCCGTGTCTCCGCACAAGGTGGGGCCCGACTACATCGATCCCGGGTATCACGCGCTTGCCGCCGGGCGGGTGGGGCGGAATCTCGATGCGTATCTGTGTGGGGCGGAGTTGGTGGCTCCGTTGTTCGCGCATGGTGCGCGGGGGTGTGATGTCGCGGTTGTCGAGGGTGTGATGGGGCTGTACGACGGGGCCGCCGGGGAGGGGGAGCTGGCGTCCACCGCTCATGTGGCGAAGTTGTTGCGGGCGCCGGTGGTGTTGGTTGTGGATGCGTCTTCGCAGGCTCGGTCGGTGGCTGCGTTGGTGCATGGGTTTGCTTCCTGGGATCCCGAGGTGTGGGTTGCGGGGGTGATTCTCAACAAGGTGGGGTCTGAGCGGCATGAGGTGATGTTGCGGGAAGCGTTGGACGGGGCCGGGGTGTCTGTGCTGGGCGTCTTGCAACGCGATCGGGAGGTGGGGACGCCGGCTCGGCATCTTGGGTTGGTGCCGGTTGCCGAGCGGCGGGGGGAGGCGGTTGGGGCGGTTGGGGTCATGGCGTCGCGGGTGCGGGAAGGGTGCGATCTGGATGCGCTGCTTGCGCTGGCGCGGAGTGCGCCTGCGTTGTCGGGTGCGGCGTGGGATCCGGCTGAGGTGGTGGCCTGCGGCGCCATTTCCCCAGCCCCGCCCCTTCCCGAAACTGGGGGCTCCGCCCCCAGGCCCCCTTATCGGCCTGAACGGCCTCGTCCTCAAACGCCGGACGGGCTGGAGGTAGCTGGGGTGGGTGGGTGTCAGTCGGCCTTGCGGCCTCGTCCTCAAACGCCGGACGGGCTGAGTGGTGTCGGCCTGGGCTCAAATGAACTGGCCGGGCCAACAGGCCCGAACCAGCCGAAGGCGGCCCCCATCGTCGCCATCGCCGGCGGGCCCGCCTTCACCTTCTCTTACGCCGAGCATGCCGAGCTGCTTGCCGCCGCCGGAGCAGAAGTCGTGACCTTCGACCCGCTCCATGACGAGCAACTGCCGGATGGAACGGCGGGGTTGGTCATCGGAGGCGGGTTCCCGGAGGTGTATGCCTCCGAGCTGTCCGCCAACGAGCCTCTGCGCAAAGCCATCGCCGAACTGGCCTTCAGTGGTGCTCCTGTCGCCGCCGAATGCGCCGGTCTCCTCTACCTCTCCCGTGAGCTCGACGGTCAGCCGATGTGCGGCGTGCTGGACGCGACTGCCCGTATGGACGAGCGGTTGACCCTCGGGTATCGGGAGGCCGTGGCTGTGAGCGACAGCGTGCTCGCGGCGGCCGGGACGCGGATGCGCGGGCACGAGTTTCACCGGACCGTCGTCGAGCCGGGCGCGGGGGCCGCTCCCGCCTGGGGGCTCCATGCTCCTCAACGGCGGGTCGAAGGTTTCGTACAACAAGGTGTGCACGCGAGTTACGTGCACACGCACTGGGCGTCCGCACCCGGCGTCGCCCGTCGGTTCGTGGAGAGGTGCCGGACGTCATGAGCAGCAGGCTGATCGGAGTCGGAGTGGGCCCCGGGGACCCGGAGCTCGTGACGGTCAAGGGGGTCAATGCTCTCCGCACGGCGGACGTGGTCGTCGTTCCCGTGATGGAGACGGGCGAGCGCGGGCGCGCCGAGGCCACCGTGCTGCACTACGTACCCGAGGACAAGGTCGTACGGGTCGTGTTCGCGCTCAACGAGCGGTCGGACCGCGGGCGGCGCGAGGCGGCTTGGGACGCGGCCGGTGCGCGGGTGGCCGAGTTGCTGCGCACCCACGCCACCGTCGCCTTCGCGACCATCGGCGACCCGAACGTGTATTCCACGTTCACCTATCTCGCGCAGACCATCGAGGAGTTGGCCCCGGGCACGGCCGTCGAAACGGTGCCCGGCATCACCGCGATGCAGGACCTCGCGGCCCGTTCCGGTGCCGTACTGACCGAGGGCACCGAGCCGCTCACGCTGGTCCCCGTCACGGCCGGCGCCGCAGTCCTGAAGGACGCGCTGAGCGGCCCGGGAACGGTGGTGGCGTACAAGTTCGGCCGCCTGGCGGAGGAAGTGGCTGCAGCGCTCCGGGAAACCGGGCGGCTCGATGACGCGGTATGGGGTTCGGCACTGGGCCTCCCCGAAGAGTCGATCAGCCCCGCATCCGACCTGGACGGCACTCCCCTGCCCTACCTCTCCACCCTCATCGCCCCAGCCCAACGCCACGGCAAACGCGGCGGAAAGCTGTGACCGCCCGAAATCGCTGATCACTCGTAGCCCTCGCACGCAGCCCTCGCAGTACTCGTACCACTCGTAGGAGAGGACCCACCCCATGCCCGACGCCCCCACCCCCAAGGTGACCTTCGTCGGCGCCGGGCCCGGCGCAGCCGACCTGCTCACCTTCCGCGCCGCCAACGCGATCGCAGAGGCCGACATCGTCATCTGGGCGGCCAGCCTCGTGCAGGAGGAGGTCCTGGAGCACGCACGCGAAGGCGCGGAGATCCTCGACTCGGCGACGATGTCCCTCGAGGACGTAGTCGCCGTGTACGAACGAGCCGCGGCGAACGGCCTCAAGGTGGCCCGCATCCACTCCGGCGACCCGGCGCTCTGGGGCGGCACCCAGGAACAGCTCGACCGGTGCCAAAGCATCGGCATCGAAACCGAGATCATCCCCGGCGTCTCCGCCTTCTCCGCCGTCGCCGCCCTGGCTGGGCGCGAGCTGACCATCCCCGAGATCGCCCAGTCCGTGATCCTCACCCGCCTCGGCGGCGGCAAGACGCCCATGCCGCCGGGCGAGGAAGTACGCGAGTTCGCCCGCCACGGCACCACCATGGCGCTGTTCCTGTCAGCGGCTCGCAGCGGCCAGCTCGTACGGGAACTGCTGGAGGGCGGCTACCCGACGACGACGCCGGTCGTGGTCGCGTACCAGGCGACCTGGCCCGAGGAACTGATCGTGAAGTGCACGATCGGCACGCTGGAGGAGACCGTCAAGGAGCACAAGCTGTGGAAGCACACGTTGTTCCTGGTCGGCCCGGCCCTCGACGCGCACGGCACCCGCTCGCACCTCTACCACCCCGGCCACTTCCACGGCTTCCGCAAGGCGGACCCCGAGGCACGTAAGGCGCTACGCACCCGAGGTGCCACACCATGATCAGACCCGTGATCAGAGTCATCGGTACGGGAACGGGGGCGCCCCTTCCTCCGGACGCCGAGGCCGAGTTGGCCACGGCGACGCTCGTCGTGGGCGCCCGTCGCCACCTGGCGGCGGCCCGCCTCCCGGACACGGCGGAAGGGATCGTCCTCGGCCCGCTGCCGCCCGCCCTCGACGCGATCGCCCAGGCGATGGCGAAGCCGGCGGATCACCAGCGCATCGTCGTACTGGCCTCCGGAGACCCCGGCTTCTTCGGCATCGTACGAGCCCTGGCCGACCGCTTCGGCGCCGAAGCCCTGGACGTACGCCCCGCCGTCTCCTCCATCGCCACAGCCTTCGCCCGACTGGGCCTGACCTGGGACGACGCAATCGTGGTGAGCGCCCACGGCCGGGACCTACGGACCGCGGTGAACGTCTGCCGTGCCCACCCGAAGGTGGCGGTGCTGACCGGTCCGGGCGCCGGGCCCGCGGAACTGGGCGCCGCACTGCAGTCGGAATCGCAGTCGCACCCGCACTCACCCTCAAGCGAACGCATCCTCATCGTGGCCTCGTCCCTGGGCGCCGGCCCCGACGAGCACCTCGAACGAGTCACCCCCGCCGAAGCCGCCACCCGCGACTGGGGCCCCGCGGTCAACGTCCTCCTCTGCCTCGACGAGTCCCGCGCAACCTCCCCCGCACCCACCACCATCGCCGGGCCGTCCCCCGGGCCCACCCAATGGGCCCTGGACGAGACCGAGTTCACGTACCGCGACTCAATGATCAGCAAGTTCGAAGTACGGGCCCTGGCGCTGGCCCGGCTCGGGCCGCGGCTCGGCGACCATGTCTGGGACATCGGCGCGGGCTCCGGCTCGGTCGCCGTGGAGTGCGCACGGCTCGGGGCCGCCGTGACCGCCGTCGAGAAGAGCGCGGACGGCGTGGACCGCGTACGCGCCAACGCCGCCGCGCACGGCGTAGACATGGCCGTCGTGCAGGGCGTCGCACCCGCCGTACTCGCCGAACTCCCCGCCCCCGACGCCGTGTTCATCGGTGGCGGCGGGCGTGAGCTGCCCGCGATCGTGACGGCCTGCGCACACCGCGCACCGCGGGCGATCGTGGTCGCCATGGCCGCGCTGGACCGGGTTCCGGCGGCGCGTGAGGCGCTGCTGGCCGCCGGTTTCACCTGTGACGGCCTGCTCCTGCAGTCGTCCCGGCTCGCGCCGCTGCCCGGGGACGTGACCCGGCTCGCGGCGACCAATCCCGTCTTTCTGCTGTGGGGCGTACGGCCCCCGGCGCGTACCGAGGGAGTTGCTCAGTGATCGGCCTGATTTCGGCGACGGCGGCGGGTGTCCGGGCCCGTGAACGGGTGGCCGCGGCCTGGCCGGATCGTACGCGGGTGTACAACGGTCCCGTGGGCGATGCCGTACGGCGGGCCTTCGCGGAGTGCGAGCAGTTGGTGTGCTTCCTCGCGACGGGAGCCGTGGTCCGGCTCGTCGCGCCCCTGTTGGAGAACAAGGCGTCCGATCCCGGGATCGTGTGTGTCGACGAGGGCGGACGGTTTGCGGTGTCCCTCGTCGGCGGGCACGAGGGCGGCGCCAATGAACTTGCCCAAGCGGTGGGCGAGTTGCTCGGCGCGCAGCCCGTGGTGACCACGGCGACGGACGCGGTCGGTCTGCCCGGCCTCGACACGCTCGGCTTCCCGGTCGAGGGCGACGTCGCCGCGGTGACGCGGGCTCTGCTGGACGGCGAGCCCGTCGCCCTGGAACCGGAGGTGCCGTGGCCCCTGCCACCGCTTCCGCTGTCCCCTACAGGTCAGTACACGATCCGCGTCAGCGACCGCCTGGCCGAGCCCTCCACGCACGAAGTCGTCCTCCGCCCGCCGTCCCTCGTCATCGGCGTCGGCGCTTCCAAGGGCGCGCCCGTGGACGAGGTGCTGGAGAACATCGAGGGCGCCCTGCGCGATGCCGGCCTTTCCGCGAAGTCCGTCGCCGAACTCACCACCGTCGACGCCAAGGCCGACGAGCCCGGCCTCGTGGAAGCAGCCGCCCGCCTCGGCGTCCCCCTGGTCACCTACTCCGCCGAGGAGTTGGCGGCAGTAGCAGTCCCGAACCCGTCGGACGCCCCCCTCGCAGCCGTCGGAACGCCCTCCGTGGCAGAGGCCGCCGCGCTCGCACGGGGCGGCGAACTCCTCGTACCCAAACGGAAGTCGACCGGACGGCCCGAAAAGCCGGGACAGCCGCCACTTCCCGCGATGGCGACCTGTGCCGTCGTACGCCGTCCGTCCCGCGGCCGACTCGCCGTCGTCGGCCTCGGCCCCGGCGCGCGCGACCTCCTCACCCCCCGCGCCAGGGAGGAACTGCGCCGCGCCTCCGTGCTCGTCGGCCTCGACCAGTACGTCGACCAGATCCGCGACCTGCTCCGCCCCGGCACCCGGATCCTGGAATCCGGACTCGGCGCGGAGGAGGAACGGGCCCGAACCGCCGTGGCGGAAGCCCGACTTGGTCACGCCGTCGCGCTCATCGGCAGCGGGGACGCGGGCGTGTACGCGATGGCCTCGCCCGCGCTCGCTGAGGCGTCCGACGACATCGACGTGGTCGGAGTGCCGGGAGTGACCGCGGCGCTCGCGGCCGGGGCGATCCTGGGGGCGCCACTTGGCCATGACCACGTGTCGATCAGCCTGTCCGACCTGCACACTCCGTGGGAGATCATCGAGCGTCGGGTACGGGCGGCCGCGGAGGCGGACATCGTGGTGACGTTCTACAACCCCCGTAGCCGGGGCCGCGATTGGCAGCTTCCCGAAGCGCTGGCGCTCCTCTCCGCGCACCGCAAGCCCACGACGCCCGTCGGTGTCGTACGCAACGCCTCGCGCCCGGACGAGTCCAGCCGCCTCACCACACTCGCCGAACTCGACCCGGCCACCGTCGACATGATGACGGTCGTGACGGTGGGCAACACGGCGACCCGTGAGATCGCGGGCCGTATGGTCACGCCGCGCGGCTACCGCTGGCAGGAGGAACCTCAGTGAACCGAGAGGACCGAGTGAGCCAGGTGTTCCCGGAGTCCCGCGTCGTGCACCCCATCGAAGAGGAGTCCTTCCGGCGGCTGCGCGCCCGGCTCGACACCTCGCACTTCCCGCCGCTCACGCGCGCCGTGGTGGAGCGAGTGATCCACTCGGCGGCCGACCTCGCGTACGCGGACGATCTCGTCATGGACGAGGCCGCGCTGGAGAAGGCCCATGCCGCGCTGCACGACGGGGCGCCCGTCGTGGTGGACGTGGAGATGGTCGCGGCGGGCATCACCCGGCGCGAGACCGTGTGCCGACTGAAGGACGCCGAGTCCGGTCCCGGTCTTACCCGTTCGGCGCATGCGATCCGGCTCGCGTACGAGCAGGTCGGCCCCGGTGCGCTCTGGGTGATCGGCTGCGCTCCGACCGCGCTGGAGGAGCTGCTGACGCTGGATGCCGCTCCGGCGCTCGTCATCGGTCTGCCCGTCGGTTTCGTCGGCGCGGCGGAGTCCAAGGCCGCGTTGCGCGAGAGCGGGCTGCCCGCCGTCAGCAACATCTCCGAGAAGGGCGGTTCGGCGGTCGCCGCGGCGGCGCTGAACGCCCTGCTGTATCACCCCGTACCCCCATCGCACCCCGTACACCCGACTCACCCTGCACCCCCCGTTTCCAAACACCCCGTATCCGAGGCCTCCGCGCCCCTGAAGGAGAACCCGTGACCACGTCCCAGCCGCCCGCCCTGCTCATCGCCGGACACGGCACCCGGGACGACGCGGGCGCCGAGGCCTTCCGTGATTTCGTGCGGGAGTTGGGCCGCCGTACCCCCGAACTCCCCGTCGCGGGCGGCTTCATCGAACTGTCCCCGCCGCCGCTCGGCGACGCCGTGACGGAGCTGGTCGAGCGAGGGGTACGCCGTTTCGCCGCCGTCCCGCTGATGCTGGTGTCCGCCGGGCACGCCAAGGGCGACATTCCGGCGGCGCTGGCCCGTGAGAAGGAACGGCACCCGGGGATCTCGTACACGTACGGCCGCCCGCTCGGCCCGCACCCCGCGCTGCTCACCGTGCTGGAGCGAAGGCTCGACGAGGCGCTCGGTGCTACGGCGCGCACGCCCTTCGACCGTGCCGATGTGACCGTCCTCCTCGTCGGTCGCGGCTCGACCGACCCGGATGCCAACGCGGAGGTCCACAAGGCGGCGCGGCTGCTGTGGGAGGGGCGGGGGTACGCGGGTGTGGAGACGGCGTTCGTGTCGCTGGCGGCGCCGGATGTGCCGTCAGGCCTCGACCGTTGCGTGCGGCTGGGCGCCCGCCGGATCGTCGTGCTCCCCTACTTCCTGTTCACCGGCATCCTGCCGGACCGGGTGCGGCTGCAGACCGAGGGCTGGGCGGCGGCACACCCGGAGATCGAGGTGCGGTCGGCCGAAGTCATCGGCCCGGAGCCGGAGTTGCTCGACCTGGTGATGGAGCGCTACCGGGAAGCCGTGGCCGGCGACCTCCGCATGAACTGCGACTCCTGCGTCTACCGCATCGCGCTGCCGGGCTTCGAGGACAAGGTGGGCATGCCCCAGCAGCCGCACTTCCACCCGGACGACGACGATCACCACCACGGTGATCACCACCACGGGCACGCACACTCCCATGCGCACTGAGAGAACCGAGGGACCGGAGAACCGGGCGCACGACCTCCGTCACCACGGTGACGCCGAGGTACGAGACGACGGCTCGGCCCTCGTCGACCTCGCGGTGAACGTCCGCGCCGACACCCCACCGACGTGGCTGCGCGACCGTATCGCCGAGTCGCTGACCGGCTTGGCGGCCTACCCGGACGGGCGGTCCGCGCGTGCGGCGGTGGCCGCCCGGCACGGGGTCCCTGCCGAGCAGGTACTCCTCACGGCAGGCGCGGCGGAGGCCTTCGTGCTGCTCGCCCGTGCCCTGAAGGTACGCAAGCCGGTGGTGGTGCACCCCCAGTTCACCGAGCCGGAGGCGGCGCTGCGGGACGCGGGCCACTCGGTGGACCGGGTCCTGCTGCGCCCGGAGGACGGCTTCCGTCTCGCCCCCTCGGCCGTCCCCGAGGACGCGGACCTGGTGGTGATCGGCAACCCGACCAATCCGACGTCCGTCCTCCACCCGGCGGCCTCGATCGCCGAACTCGCGCGCCCGGGAAGGACGTTGGTGGTCGACGAGGCATTCATGGACGCGGTACCGGGCGAGCGCGAGGCCCTAGCCGGCCGGACGGACGTCCCCGGCTTGGTGGTACTGCGCAGCCTCACGAAGACGTGGGGTCTGGCCGGGCTCCGCATCGGCTACGTACTCGCGTCTCCGGAGGTGATCTCGGGCCTGGAGCGGGCGCAACCCCTCTGGCCGGTCTCCACCCCGGCCCTCGCCGCAGCCGAGTCCTGCATGTCCCCGCGCGCGTTGACGGAGGCGGCCGAAGCGGCCCACCGCGTCACCGCCGACCGAGCCCATCTCGTCGCCGGACTCAAGGAGTTCGCCCCCGACGGCCTGTCCGTGACCGAGCCCGCCGAGGGCCCCTTCGTCCTCGTACGACTCCCCCGCGCGACGGCCGTACGCCACCACCTGCGCACCCTCGGCTACGCGGTGCGCCGCGGGGACACGTTCCCGGGACTCGGCGAGGAGTGGCTACGGCTGGCGGTCCGGGACCGGACGACGGTGAACGGCTTCCTGCAAGCGCTGGACCGGGCGATGACGCTGGCGGGCCACGGGGGCGAAAGCACCCGCTAACCAACCACCTTCCCGTTCAGCACGACCCTCCGCGGAGCGGCCAGCACCCGCACATCCGCCCGCGGATCCCCGTCGTACACCACGAGGTCCGCGGCCGCCCCCTCCTCCAGGCCGGGCCGCCCCAGCCACGCCCGCGCGCCCCACGTCGTGGCCGACAGCGCCTCGACCGGAGGGATCCCGGCGTTCACCAGTTCCGCCACCTCCCCGGCCACCAGCCCGTGCGCGAGTGAACCACCGGCGTCGGTGCCCACGTACACCGGGATGCCCGCGTCGTGTGCGGAGCGCACGGTGTCGTAGCGGCCCTCGTGGAGCCGTCGCATATGGGCGGACCAGCGCGGGTACTTGGACTCGGCGCCGGCCGCGAGGCTCGGGAACGTGGCGATGTTGACGAGGGTGGGGACGATGGCGACGCCTCGTGCGGCGAAGAGGGGGATGAGGTCCTCGGTCAGGCCCGTGGCGTGCTCGATGCAGTCGATGCCGGACTCGACCAGGTCCCGCAGGGAGTCCTCGGCGAAGCAGTGGGCGGTGACGCGCGCGCCGAGCCGGTGGGCCTCGGCGATGGCGGCCTCGACCGCGTCGCGCGGCCAGCAGGCGCTCAGGTCTCCCGTTCCGCGGTCGATCCAGTCGCCCACCAGCTTGACCCAGCCGTCACCGCGCCGGGCCTCCTGGGCCACGTATGCGACGAGGTCGTCGGGCTCGATCTCCCACGCGTAGTTGCGGATGTAGCGGCGGGTGCGGGCGATGTGGCGGCCGGCCCGGATGATCTTCGGGAGGTCGTCACGGTCGTCGATCCACCGGGTGTCGGAGGGCGAACCGGCATCCCGGATGAGGAGGGCGCCGGCGTCGCGGTCGGTCAGGGCCTGCTTCTCGGCGACGTCGGCCGGTACGGGGCCGTGGGTGTCGAGCCCGACGTGGCAGTGCGCGTCGACGAGTCCGGGCAGCGCCCAGCCCTGGACGGTACGGACATCACGGGCGCCGACGGGACGCTCGTACGAGATTCTGCCGTCGATCACCCAGAGTTCGTCCCGGACGTCGTCGGGGCCGACGAGCACCCGTCCCTTCACGTGCAGCACCGCGCGATCGCTCATGGTGTGCACTGTAATAAACCGGGCGCTAGTCCCCCTTACTCACCTGGTCGGAGGTCTCCTCTTCCACGTCCGCCATCGCGGGATCGAGCAGCCGGGACAAGAAGTGCCTCGTCCTCTCGTGGGCCGGGTTGCCGATGACCTGCTCAGGGGTGCCGTCCTCGACGATCACGCCGTCGTCCATGAAGACGACCCGGTCGGCGACCTCGCGCGCGAAGGTCATCTCGTGGGTGACGACCATCATCGTCATGCCCTCGTTCGCGAGCATGCGCATCACCGCGAGCACGTCGCCAACGAGCTCGGGGTCGAGCGCGGAGGTGGGCTCGTCGAAGAGCATCACCTCAGGGCCCATGGCGAGCGCGCGGGCGATCGCCACGCGCTGCTGCTGGCCGCCGGAGAGCGAGGACGGGTACGCGTCCGCCTTCTCGGAGAGGCCGACGCGCCGCAGGTTGTCGGCGGCCACCTGCGCCGCCTCCGCCTTGTCTCGCCGGAGTACGCGGCGTTGCGGCAGGGCGAGATTCTCGGTGACGGACAGATGCGGGAACAGGTTGAACTGCTGGAAGACCATGCCGATCCGGCGGCGTACGGCGTCGATGTCCACGTCGGGGTGGGTGACTTCGGTGCCGCCGACGAAGACCTGGCCCTTGGTGGGCTCCTCCAGGAGGTTCACGCAGCGCAGCAGCGTGGACTTGCCTGAGCCGGACGGGCCGATGACGCACACGACTTCGCCGCGGCCGATCTCCAGGTCGATGCCGCGCAGCACCTCGTTGTCGCCGAACGACTTGTGCAGGTCGCGGACTTGAATCTCCGGAGTACCGCTCGTAGTGCTCGTGCTGCTCACTTGGTGGCCTCCCCGGCCTTCGCCTCAAGACGGCGTACGACAAAACCGAGCGGGACCGTGACCAGCAGATAGCACAGGCCCGCGACCAGGATCGGCGTGGAGTTGGCGCTCTCGCTCGCCAAGTCCCGGCCGAACTTGGCGAGTTCGCGCTCTTCAAGGGTGACGCCGAGAAACAGCACCAGCGAGGAGTCCTTGAAGAGGAGGACGAGTTCGTTGGTGAGCGGCGGGATCACGATGCGGAACGCCTGCGGGATGATGATCGAAACCATGGCGCGCGCATGCGAGAAGCCCAGCGAACGGGCCGCCTCCATCTGCCCCTTGGGCACCGCCTGGATGCCCGCGCGGATCGTCTCCGCCATGTACGCGGCGGCCACCAGGCCGAGCGCCAGGGCGACCTTCCCGTACGTACCGCCGGGGATCTCCGTGCCCGGGAAGGCCAGCGGTACGGCGACTCCCACGAAGATGAAGATCAGCAGGGCGGGCAGTCCGCGGAAGATCTCGATGTAGAGGCCGGCGAGCCAGCGGTACGGTCCCACCGGCGAGAGCCGCATGAGTGCGATGACCATGGCGAGTGCGAGACCGAACGCGAAGCCGGACAACGTGTAGAGCACGGTGTTGCGCAGTGCCAGCGTGATGATGTCCGGGAACAGTTCCTTCGCCAGGTCGGCCTGGGCGAACTGGTTCTGCAGCCGGCCCCAGTCGGCCGTGGCACCGAGGGCGACCAGGGCGGCGACGAAGACCGCGTACTGGATGCCTCGCGAGACGGCGCGCTTCTGACGCCTCGTCAGGCCTTGTTTGCGCGGCTGGATCTGGGTGTCGACCTTGCTCATGAGGCGGCGGACGGGGAAGCCGAGGCGGCGCCCGCGGCGTTCGCGGCGCCCTCGTCGTATGGGCCTATCCACTGCTCGTACAGCTTCTTGTACGTGCCGTCGGCCTTCGCGTCCGCCAGCGCCTTGTTGATGGCCTTGACGAGTTCGGTGTTGCCCTTCTTCACCGAGAAGCCGTACTGCTCACCGGTGTTGAGGTTGTCGACGACCTGGAAGGCGTCGGCGTTGGCCTTGTCCTTGAGCCAGCCCTGGACGACCGGGTAGTCGATGACGACGGCCTGGACCTGGCCGGTGCGCAGGCCGTTGAGGACGGCGTCGGAGCTCTCGAAGGAGACCGGGTCGAAGCCCTTGCCCTTCGCGTACTCTTCGCCGGTCGTCTGCGCCTGGGCGCCCAGCTTCTTGCCCTTCAGGGCGTCGAAGGAGCCGATGCCGCTCTTCTTGTCGACGAGGACGGCTTGGGTGGCGTCGAAGTACGGGTCGGAGAAGTCGACGTTCTTCTTGCGCTCGTCGGTGATCGTCATGCCGGCCGCGGCGAGGTCGCACTCGCCGGAGTTGAGGAACGCACCGGTCTTGAAGTTCTCGAACGGCGTGTCCAGGATGTCCTGCTTCACGCCCAGGTCCTTGGCGACCAGGTCTATGAGCGCCACGTCGAAGCCCTGCACCTTGCCGTCGATCTCCGACTGGAAGGGCGGATACGGAAGGTGCGTGCAGGTCGTCAGCTGCCCCGCCTTCACGATCGAGACCCCCTTGACGGTCTCCCCACCCCCGTCGCCCGAGGAACAGCCGGCCACGAGCACCAGCCCGGCCGTCGCAGTGGTGGCGGCCAGAATGCGGGCCCGGCGTCCGAGGACCGTGTTCACGGGGGTGACCTCCTGAAGGGGGCTACGAGGGGACTTGACCTTCCGATTATAAGGAAGGCTTGGACCCCCTCAAATCATTCCCATGGCAGGGGGCAGCTCCGACCTGTGAAGTTTCGGTGTCAGCCGGACCTGCGGCGTCAGTCGCCCATGTCGAACCGGGGTTCCTCGGTCCGGGTGCGCTTGACCTCGTAGAAGCCAGGGACGGTGGCCATCAGCAGAAAGCCGTCCCACAGCTGTCCGGCCGTCTCCCCGGTAGGAGCGGGGGATACGACGGGACCGAAGAAGCCGACCCGTTCGCCGCGGGGCCCGGCGACCGACACCACCGGGGTGCCGACGTCAGCGCCGGCCAGGGCAACGGCCTGCGCGTGCGAGGACCGGATCGCCTCGTCGTACGCCGTGGACTCGGCGACCGCGCCGATCTCCTCCGGCAGCCCGGCATCCGCCAGGGCCGCCTCCAGGTTCCCCCAGTCACCCTGGAGGTGAAAGCGGGTACCCAGCGCCGTGAAGAGGTCACCGAGCGCCCGCTGACCGAACCGCTCCTCCACCGCTGCACACACCCGCACCGGCGCCCACATGTAATCCCCCCACTCGCCCTCGGGGTTGTCGTCCCGGTGCTCGTTGAGCACGGACAGACTCATCACCCGCCAGCGCACGGTCACGGGCCGCACCTTGGTGACCTCGACCATCCACCGCGAGGTGATCCACGTGTACGGGCAGACAGGGTCGAACCAGAAGTCGACGGTCCGTCGCTCGGTCATCTGATCGGCTCCCCATCCGGATACGCTCGAACTCAGGTACTGGATCGCCTGACGTGAGCACCTGTCAAGCGCCCGATGAACTGACGTGTCGCAGAAAAGGGGACGGCCGTGAGACACCGGCCCCGGCCAACGACGAAGGGAAGCACGCCCCCTCAATGTGGCGGCGTGAACAACCTGGCTGACCTACGCGGTCGCGGCACTAATAATCGGGCGCCAGGTCACGGCTGCTGGAATGCGACCTCAGGATGCGTGGCCTTGGGGCCATCGAGGAGCGGCTGCGGGATGCCCCGCAGGTGAAGGTCAAAGAAGGCTGACACGTGGTCGCGGGTTATGCGCCACCCGCGTTCTCCGGACAGCGGTATGGCAGGGTCCGACAGGCCCAACTGCGCGGCCAGATACGGCAGGTCCGTGAAGGAAAAGTGCTCAGCGCCGGTCACAGTCAGCCAGCGTTTCCAGCCGTTCAGATGCTTCCACGCCTCAGCCCAGTCGGATGTCCGGCTGCTGGTGCTGTGGGTGGACTCGGCGCCGAGCGTCATGAACGGGCGCGTACCAAGCCCCGCCGCAGCAGGGTGCAGGAAGAAGTCACCGTCCAGGTCGACCCCCGCCCGCACGCGGCGGTCGGCGGCCATGGTGGCCGCGGCGGCCGCACCCCCGATCGAATGCCCTCCGATTCCGATCCGGCTCGGGTCGATCACACGGGACAACACCCCAGCCCGTCGGCCGCCTGTCAACTCGCTGATCACGAAGGACATGTCCTTGGCCCGACCACGCACGACGGCGGCCCGCTCCTCCGCAGTGTCGACCCGTTCGCAGGCCACACAGGTCAGCAGCCGGCCCTTGGGGAAGGCAGTGCCGACGGATTCGTACGCGTGGTCCACCGAGGCAACGACGTAGCCACGACTCGCGAGATCGTCTGCGATCGAGGTGAGTGTGGTGCGCGGCATCGAGAAGCCCGGGGAGAGCAGCACCAGGGGGAAATGCCCCGGCACCGGACGAGCGCCCATATGAGCATGGGTGCGTGCCCGGGCAACCGTTTCGCGGGGCACGACGCCGCCGAGTCCTCTCGCCTCCAAAAGGAGCTGCGCCTCCTCGTCGGTCATGTACGCCGCCGGTAATCCACTCGCCGAGCGTGCTGGGTAGGACACCGTCACCATCAGCTCCCGGTTACCGGCCGTCGGCACCCATGGGTCGGTGCGGTTCCTGTCGACCAAGTGCAGGGTGCGGCGGCCCACGGGGTATTGACCGGTGGGGGGCGGTAGTTCCAACCCGCTGCTGTACGGGACTTGGGGCGCAACCTGCGCGGGGTTGACGGAGACGGCCGGTGTGGCGCCCAAAAGCGGCGCGGCCAGGGCCAGGGTGAGCAGACTGGCCACAGCGGCTTTGCGATGTCTGGGGATCATGCAGTCGAAGCTAGGCACTGGTTCTGCACAACACGTCCGGCTCCAGGGTTACTTGGTCGTACCCCTGTCGGCGGATCACGTCAGACCTCGGTATCACACAGGTGGGGGCGGGCCACGTGTGCCGAACCTGCGGCGTTAGCGTCAGCGTCCGCGCCCCCACCCCTCGCGAAGGGAATTGTGTCGTCCGCCGGTGTCAGCGGGGAGACTCTGCCCCATGCCCATCAGACGATCAGCCGCAGCAGTCGCCCTCGTCGCGATCACTATGACCGCGTGCGGAACTCAGCAGGGCGGGCAGACGCAGTCGGCCACCACCCGGCCTTCCTTCACTCCCCGGCCGAAGTGCGCCCAGTCGGCCGAGGTACCCAGGGCTCTGCCTTCCTCTCCCGCTCCGAGTGCGGACGGCAATCGTCAGGAGGGAAACGACGACCGTCCCCCCAACTACGCGGAAAATCACGCCTACCGCATGCAAGGGTCGATCTCCGCGGAGAAGCGCGCGCAGGGGGAAGCGTCCGCCAAACTCATTCGGCAGGAACTGGACAAGGTCCGGGAGGAAGGTGGCGCCGGCCAGTACGGCGCGTTCAGCGATGAGCGGATCATGGCGGCGCTGAAGCGCCTTGGCTGCGGCAAGGAACACGGCGTTTACGTCGGGTACGGGTCCTACAGCGTCCACACGGGAGTCACGTGTGTGTCCGGGCGGATAACGAAAGAAGAGTTGACCAGCGAGGTGCACGGCGCTTACGCCGAACCTCAACCCGGTACGGGGCCCTGTGTCGAGAACCAAGGAGGCCACTGACCAAGGCAGTGGCCATACGCCGTCGCCAACCGACTTCATAAAGCGGTCCGCAGACCATTGGCGCCTTGCTCGATGCGCCCCCAACTGCTGCCGCAGAATGCGCAGTCGGGAGCGCAGGTCCGTACCGGACAAGGGGAGGCCGGTACTGGGGTTGTGCGGTGCCGCCCTTGCCCCTCGCCGCGCCCCGGACGCGGTAGCCATCGGGTTACGTGTCGGCTACGCGCGATCTACCGTGCGAGCGCCGATGGGCGACGACTCCACGGACGTACGGCACCCGGGCGCGGGCGGGGGCCGAGTGACCGTCGAGCGCGCGGCACAGAGCCGCGTGCAGATGCTCGACTTCGACCAGGGTCAGGCTCAGCTCGGCGTCCGTCGCGTGCTCCTCGTTGCGGGACAGCCGCAGGGGGACGGTCACGTGGTCATCGTTGGTGCGGCGCACACGGCTGCCCGGAGGGCGTTCGATCTGCCAACTCATGACGTCCTCCCGATGCGCTCGAGGCGGTAGGCGCCCCACAGTTCCCGTCCGTCTGCGCAGCCGTCCTGCGCCTTGCTCACGCCCCTACAGCCAGCGGCGCACTTCACCGCGTGCTCAACCCACAGCCGGTAGGCGCGCAGCATGGTACGCCCGCCAGGGCTGGGTCTCCGATCCGGAGCAGCCGCCCCGCGAGGGCGACCACCACCTCTTGCTGACCTACGCGGTGAACGGGGAATGACCTGAGCCGGTTGAACGTTCATACACCCAGCGGAGGGAGCCTTCGCGTACCCGTGCGACCTGGAGAGCCGAAGTCATGCGCGTCGAGATCTGGAGCGATATCGCCTGCCCCTGGTGCTATGTGGGCAAGGCCCGCTTCGAGAAGGCGCTTGACGCCTTCCCGCACCGGGACGAGATCGAGGTGGTGCACCGTTCCTTCGAGCTCGACCCGAAGCGGGCCAAGGGTGACAACGAGTCCGTTCTGAAGATGCTCACCAAGAAGTACGGGATGAGCGAGGCGCAGGCCCGGGCGGGTGAGGAGAACCTGGGCTCGTTGGCCGCCGCCGTGGGGCTGGAGTACCGCACCGAGGGCCGCGATCACGGCAGCACCTTCGATATGCACCGGCTGCTGCACTTCGCCAAGGAGCAGGGTCGGCAGGACGAGCTGCTCCAGATCCTGTACCGGGCGAACTTCGTCGAGGAGCGGTCCCTCTACGTGGACGCCGACGCGTATCTGACCGAGCTGGCCGTCGAGGCCGGTCTCGACGCGGACGCCGCCCGCGAGGTGCTCGCCGACCCGGACGCGTACGCCGATGAGGTCCGGGCCGACGAACGCGAGGCCGCCGAGCTCGGCGCGAACGGCGTTCCCTTCTTCGTCCTCGACCGCAAGTACGGCGTCTCGGGCGCCCAGCCCGTCGAGACCTTCGGGCAGGCGCTGGAGCAGGCGTGGGGCAACCGCTCGCCGCTGAAGCTGATCCAGGACGGCGACGCGGACGCCTGCGGTCCCGACGGATGCGCGGTGCCGCAGCACTGAAGGACCGCCCACAGAAACCGCGCAGGTCAGGGGCGATGTATAAGCGTTCCTTAGCGGGATCACGCACAAATACGCAATGGACCAGAGAGCGCCGAAGGCTCACAGTTGTCCCATGGAGACCTTCGAGAGCCGCGTCCGTGCCGAGTTCGCCCCGAAGAACACCTTTCTGAACACCGCGAGCAACGGGCTGCTGCCCGCCCGTACCGTCACCGCCCTCCAGGAGGCGGTGGCGCTGCGGGCCGACGGCAGTCCGGTGGACTCGCTGTTCGCCGATGTGGAGGCCGCCCGGGCCTCCTTCGCCCGGCTGGCCGGCGTGCCGGTCGGGCGGGTGGCGGCCGGGTCCTCGGTCAGCGCCTACACCGGCCTGGTCGCCGCCTCGCTGCCCGCCGGCGCCGAAGTCCTCACCGCCGAGGACGACTTCGCCTCCGTCGTGAACCCCTTCCATGTCCGCACCGACCTCAAGGTGCGGACGGTGCCCCTGGAGCGGATCGCCGAGTCCGTCCGGCCCGGCACCGCACTCGTCGCCGTCAGCGCCGTGCAGTCCGCCGACGGCCGGATCGCCGATCTGCCCGCGCTGCGCGAGGCGGCCAGGGACCACGGATCCCGTACGTACATCGACTTCTCCCAGGCGGCCGGCTGGCTGCCGATGGACGCCGGGGCGTACGACTACGTCTCCTCCGTCTGCTACAAGTGGCTGCTCGGCCCACACGGAGCCGGTTTCCTCGTCGTGCCGGAGGACTTCGGCGAGCTCACACCGATCCTGGCCGGCTGGGTCGCCGGGGAGCACCCCTGGGACAGCTGCTACGGCCCCGTGGCCGAACTCGCCCACTCCGCCCGGCGGTTCGACCTGCCCCCCGCGCTCTTCAGCTACGCCGGACTACGCCCCTCCCTCGAGCTCATCGAGGAACTCGGCGTCGACGCCGTGCAGGCCCACGACCTCGCCCTCGCCGACCGCTACCGCGCGGGCCTCACCACTCTCGGCCACGAAGCCCTCCCCGCGCCCGGCTCGGCGATCGTGTCCGTGCCCGGCCTCGGCCACCGCCAGCCCGAGCTGGACAAGGCCGGGATCTCGGTCTCCAATCGCGCCGGCAACCTGCGTGCCTCCTTCCACCTCTACAACACGACCGCCGACGTCGACCGCCTGCTGGACGTCCTGTCTTCCTGAACCACTGGCGCGGGCCCGGCCGGGACGCTAGGAAGGGCACCAGGGGGTGGGGCCGTTGGAGACCACGGGGACGTCCGTCGAACCGGCCGCCGACGCGGAGTTGCAGCGGCGGCTGGTGTACGGCGACGAGTCCGCGCTGACCGAGGCGTACGCCGCGTACAGCGGGCTCGTCCGGGCGGTCGCCGTCCGGGTGACGCGCAGCCCGGCCGCCGCCGAGGATGTGGCGCAGGAGGTCTTCGCCCAGCTGTGGAGCAGGCCGTACGGGTTCGACGCGCGCCGTGGCTCGCTGCGTACCTGGCTGTCCGTGCTGGCGCACCGGCGAGCCGTGGACTGGGTGCGCACCGAGGCCCGGCACCGCAAGGCCGCCGGAGCCGACGACTCGGCGCTGCAGGCGATCCCCGACACGGGACCCGGGCCGGACGAGACGGTCGTCGACCGCGAGCGCTCCCTCCTGCTGCACTCCGCGCTCGCCGAACTCCCGCAGTCCCAGCGGGAGGTGGTGCACCTCGCCTTTTTCGCGGGCCGCACCTACCGCCAGGCCGCCGTCGAACTCGGCATCCCGGAAGGCACCGCCAAGACCCGGCTGCGCTCTGCGTTACGCAAGCTGGCCGAGTCCATGGCCGAGCCACCGGATCCGGCCTTGGAAAGGGGCGGCGCATGATGGATGGATGCGCCCGGGAAGCAGGGCGGAAAGCTGCGAAGGGAGGTGCGCGGTGACCACTGATCACGACGGTGTACGTGAGCTGCTGGGGGCCTGGGCCTTCGGCGCGTTGCGGCCGGAGGAGGAGCGGGCGGTGCCGGCGCATCTCGCCGAATGCGAGAGCTGCGCGGCCGAAGCGGAGCGGCTGCGGGAGGCCGTACGGCTGCTGGACGGGCCGCGGGGAACGGCCATGAGCAACGGCTCGGGAGGAGCAGGCGGCGTACTCGCTCTCGCTCTGCGCTCCCGGCCCGCCGCGCCGAGAGTCGCCGCGCACGCGGCCCCGTACGCCGCCGCCGTCGCCGGACTCCAGGCGCTGGTACGGGAGTTGGACGGCCGCTGGAGCACACCGGTCGTGCACGACTGGGACGCGCACGCGACGGTCGCGCACCTCCTCGCCGCCGACGAGCCGCTGGCCCTGCACCTGGGCCTCGACGCACGCGTGCCCGCGTCGACCGTCCCGGAGGGAACGGGATGGGAGCAGGCCTGGAACGCGCGTACCACCGAGGTGATCGCGTACGAGCGGCAGCGCAGCCCCGAGGAGACGGTGACCGCGTGGGCCGCTCAGGCAGCCGCGCTGCTGGCCACGCCCGAAGCCCGGGATCCCGAACGCGCCGCCCACGCCATGACGTTGATGGGGATCCGGCTGCCCGTCGCCGACCACTTCCTCGTGCGGGGCTTCGAGGCGTGGATCCACACGGACGACATCGGCCGCGCGCTCGGCCTCGCCGTACCGCCGCCGCCCGAGGAACACCTCTGGCAGCTGGTCCGGCTCGCCGTCCGCATCCTCGACCTGGCGCTGGGGACCACGGCGCCCCCGGTGCTGTTCGCGGTGGCCGGAGGCGAGGACGCCCAGTGGGTGCTCGGCTCCGAGGACGAGCCGGTGCGGGCCGAACTCGTCCTGGAACCCGTCGACTTCTGCCTGCTCGTCGGCGGACGGTACGGGCCCGAGGAGGTCCCGAGGGGCGCGACGGGCGACGAGGACGCCGTACGGAACGTACTGGAGCGGGCGGCGGCGCTGTCCTGGCTGTAAACGGAGGAGGGCGGCACCCGACGAGGGTGCCGCCCATCATCCGTACATCACTTCAGGCGTACGCCACTTACGTGTACGTCACTTAACCGGCGTGAAGTCCCGCGCCCCGATGAAGTCCGGCCGCGGCACCGGTGCCGCGAACGGCTCCACCGCCGCGTTCTCCACGCTGTTGAACACGATGAAGACGTTCGACCGCGGGAACGGGGTGATGTTGTCCCCGGAGCCGTGCATGCAGTTGCAGTCGAACCAGGTCGCCGAGCCGGCCCGCCCCGTGAAGAGCTTGATGCCGTGCGCCTCGGCGAACTTGGTGAGCGCCTCGTCGGAGGGCGTGCCCGCGTCCTGCATCTGCAGCGACTTCTTGTAGTTGTCCTTCGGCGTGGCCCCCGCACAGCCGAGGAAGGTCTTGTGGGACCCCGGCATGATCATGAGGCCGCCGTTGGTGTCGTAGTTCTCGGTCAGCGCGATCGAGACGGACACGGTGCGCATGTTCGGCAGGCCGTCCTCGGCGTGCCAGGTCTCGAAGTCCGAGTGCCAGTAGAAGCCGCTCGCTCCGAAGCCGGGCTTGACGTTGATCCGCGACTGGTGGACGTACACGTCCGAGCCGAGTATCTGACGGGCGCGGCCCACGACGCGCTCGTCGCGTACGAGGCGCGCGAAGATCTCGCTGATCTTGTGGACTTCGAAGACCGAGCGGATCTCCTGCGACTTGGGCTCGACGATCGAGCGCTCGTCGGCGCGGATCGCCGGGTCGCTCACCAGGCGCTCCAACTCGCCCCGGTAGACGGCCACTTCCTCGTCGCCGATGAGCTGCTCGATGGCGAGGAAGCCATCGCGCTCGTACGACTGGAGCTCGGCCGCCGCGATCGGTCCTGGCGTACCCGGCTCGCTCCACACCACGGGGTCCTGGCGGGGTACGGCCACCTCGGCGGCGCCGCGGGTCGGGTACAGGTCGGTGAGCGTGGTCATGGTTCTCAGACCTCCTCGGTCAGCAGGGGGTAGACACCGTTCTCGTCATGGTCCTCCCGTCCGGTCACCGGCGGATTGAAGACGCAGAGGCAGCGGAAGTCCTCCTTGATCTTCATCGTGTGCTTCTCATGGCCGTCGAGGAGGTACATGGTGCCGGGGGTGATGGTGAACTTCTCCCCGGTCTCGTCGTTGGTGAGCTCGGCCTCGCCCTCTACGCAGACGACGGCCTCGATGTGGTTGGCGTACCACATCGACGTCTCCGTACCGGCGTACAGGATCGTCTCGTGCAGGGAGAAGCCGACCTTCTCCTTGGCGAGGACGATGCGTTTGCTCTCCCAGGTGCCCGACGCGGACTTGACGTGCCGGTCGGTGCCTTCGAGGTCCTTGAACGAGCGGACAATCACGGTGGTGCAGTGCCTCCTTCAGGCTGCGCGCGGTTGCGGTTACGCCGTTTCTCGTACGGCGCGGGCGAGGGTGCGCAGGCCCTCGTCCAGCTCGTCGGGCGTGATGGTGAGCGCCGGGAGGAGCTTGACGACCTCGCTCTCCGGGCCCGACGTCTCGATGAGCAGGCCGAGTTCGAAGGCCCGCTGGGCGATACGGCCCGCGCGCTCCTTGTCGTGGAACTCGATGCCCCAGACCAGGCCGCGGCCGCGGTACTCCTTGCTGGCCTCGGGGTGTTCCTCGCGGATCGCCTTCAGCACCTCGTCGATCTGCTCGCCGCGGGCCCTGGTCTGCTTCTCCATGGCCGGCCCGTCGGTCCAGTACGTCTCAAGGGCGGCGGCGGCCGTCACGAACGCCGGGTTGTTGCCGCGGAAGGTGCCGTTGTGTTCGCCCGGCTCCCAGATGTCCAGCTCGGGCTTGAACAGGGTCAGCGCCATGGGCAGTCCGTAGCCGCTGATGGACTTGGAGACGGTCACGATGTCCGGCGTGATACCTGCCTCCTCGAAGGAGAAGAACGCGCCGGTGCGGCCGCAGCCCATCTGGATGTCGTCGACGATGAGCAGCATGTCCTGACGCTCGCACAGGTCCGCGAGGGCACGCAGCCACTCGGCACGCGCGACGTTGATGCCGCCCTCGCCCTGTACGGTCTCGACGATCACGGCGGCGGGCTGGTTGAGGCCGGAGCCCTGGTCCTCGAGGAGCCGCTCGAACCACAGGAAGTCCGGGACCTGGCCGTCGAAGTAGTTGTCGAACGGCATCGGCGTGCCGTGCACCAGCGGGATGCCCGCTCCGGCCCGCTTGAAGGCGTTGCCGGTCACGGCGAGCGAGCCGAGCGACATCCCGTGGAAGGCGTTCGTGAACGACACGATCGCCTCACGGCCCTTCACTTTTCGCGCCAGCTTCAGCGCCGACTCGACGGCGTTGGTGCCCGTCGGGCCCGGGAACATGACCTTGTACGGCAGGTCGCGCGGGCGCAGCACGATGTTCTGGAACGACTCGAGGAAGGCGCGCTTGGCGGTCGTCGACATGTCGAGACCGTGGGTGACGCCGTCGCGCTCCAGGTAGTCGATGAGGGCGCGTTTGAGTACGGGGTTGTTGTGGCCGTAGTTGAGGGACCCGGCACCGGCGAAGAAGTCCAGGTACTCGTGGCCGTCCTCGTCGTACATCCGGCTGCCCTGCGCGCGGTCGAACACGGTGGGCCAGCCGCGGCAGTAGCTGCGCACCTCCGACTCGAGGGTCTGGAAGATGCTCAGGTCGGGCTGGGTGATGCTCACAGCGAATCTCCTCCTGGGAGATGAAGTCTTGGTGGGGGTACGGCCGGGTGGTCGGGTCCGGTCGTCTGGATCTGCGGGTTTGCTGTTTCTGCTGGTTCTGCCGGCCGGATTCTGCTGGTTCTGCCGACCGGATCGGCCGTGGCCGCCGGTCGGTTCGCTCAGCCGGCCGGTCGCTCAGGTGGTCTGGCCGGATCTGTGCGCCCGGTCAGCCGGTGGGAAGCTCAGCGGTCCTATGCGGTACAGCACTTCGGGGTCGTGCGGGCCGTCCGGGAAG
This sequence comes from Streptomyces sp. NBC_00286, assembly GCF_036173125.1. Taxonomy (NCBI): domain Bacteria; kingdom Bacillati; phylum Actinomycetota; class Actinomycetes; order Kitasatosporales; family Streptomycetaceae; genus Streptomyces; species Streptomyces sp. NBC_00286. Next base: position 8,069,675 of record NZ_CP108054.1, on the reverse strand, counting down.
TGCGCCCCGTCGAAGAGCACTTCACGCGCGACGTCCGCTCCGTGGCGTGCGGCGTAGGAGGTGAACAGTCGCTCGGAGGCCGTGTTTCCGGGGGTGATCGTGGTCTCGACGGTTTCGAGGCCGCGGTCGTGGGCTACTCGTGCCGTGAGTCCGTCCAGCAGGGCGGCGGCGAGCCCGCGCCCGCGGTACGCGGTGTCGACGGCCACCTGCCAGACGAGCAGGGTTTCCGGCTGGTCGGGCCGGACGTACCCGGTGATGAAGCCGACCGGCATCCCCTCCTTGTCGCGCGCCACCACCGAGGTACCGGCGAAGTCACGGCACCACAGGAGGTAGCTGTACGAGGAGTTGAGGTCGAGGGTTCTGGAGTCCTTGGCGATGCGCCAGAGGGCGGCCCCGTCGGCCACCTCCGGACGGTCGATCCGCAGTCCCTCCGGCATTTCCAAGAATTCCGCTTGCAGGTCTGCTTGTGCGGCGGTCATGCGGATTGAATTTACCGAGAGAAAGCTGAAATTGCATCGCCGGATGGGGTTACGTCAACGCACTCGATATGTTATCGCGCGTGCACGGATGCCGCATGTCGAGGCGGCGAGAACAGCCCGTTTGTCCGGAAAATACGGGAGGAAACGGGCACCTTGTGTGTTGCGTCACATATACGTAACGGACACGAGACCTGCCCGAATTACGAGGTTGGTGTTCGCGAAATCTTAGTGTTTAAGACCGAAGAAAGCGGGCAGAAGAATACGGGAAGCTGCGCTCGAACAGGTATCGATTGGACCGCGAAATAGCAGCGGAATGAATTCTTCGATTACGCACCGGTGACCCCGTCGATGCCCTCCCGGACAATGTCCGCGTGGCCGTTGTGCCGTGCGTACTCCTCGATCATGTGGATGAGGATCCAGCGCAGGCTGACCTCGAGCCCGGCCATCGGGCCGTCCGCGATCCGTCCGGTGTCCTCCAGCGACCGCCCCGCGCACAGCTCCTGCCCCCGGGCGATCTCCCGCCGCCAGTTCGCCAGCGCCTCGTCGAGCCCGCGCTCCGGTACGAGGCCGTAGCCGCCGGACACGTCCCCGACCTTGTCCTCGTACACGGCCGGCACGTCGAGCCCGGCGAACACCCGCTGGAACCAGTTCCGTTCGACCTCGGCGAGATGCTGGACCAGCCCGAGCAGGGTCAGCTCGGACGGTTCGGCGGAGGCCAGCCGCACCTGACTGTCGTCCAGCCCACGGCACTTGAGCTCCAGCGTGGCCCGGTGGAAGGCGAGCCAGCTCTCCAGCATGGGCCGCTCCGGCCCGGTCATCAGCGGGATGGGACGGCCGTCGGGCAGGGTCTGGGTCTGGTGTGTGTCGGTGGCCATGCCGGGCAGCATGGCACGAGGGCCCGGCGATGCGGGAGAGGCGAAATCCCGCCGTCAGGAATCAGCTGCCGTCCCGCAGATCCGCCGGCCAGTCCGGGAGGAACTCGATGCCGTCGTACGTGACCACGCACCCCTCCCCCAGCGGCGACTGCGTCATAAAGCCCACGAGCGCCGCACCGGAGGCCTTCTCGTCGGCCAGCGTGAACAGGCGCACGAAGGTCCACCGCTTGCCGTCCTTGGAAGCATGGAAGGCGAAGGCACGGCCCGTACGGCTGATCCGCAGCCAGACCGAACTCCCCTCCACCGTCCAGGAGTTGGCGTCGTCGGAGTGGCCGCGGGTGACCACCGTGCACACGGTCGGCACATCCGGCGAGTTCTCCAGACAGAGTTTGGCCCACTCCCGCTCGGCCACGTGCACGTAGAGCACGCCCGCGTCAAATGCCCCCGAGAACCCCACGGTGACACGGGCGATCAGCTGAAAGTCCCCCTCCGGCGCCCCGAGCAGCCGAGGCGCGTCGGCCGCGGGGTCCAGCGCCTCATCAGTGGGCGGCACAAACCGGTCCTGCCGCGCCCCCGCCCATCCGGCGAGCACCCCGTCCTCGTACGACCAGTGCCCATCAGGACCGTAGGAGCGGAGCGGGAAAGGCAGTTCGGGTATTTCGAGATCCATGAGCAGAGTCTCCCAGGTCCACAACAGCGCCCGCTTGAGGGGCCGCAGGCCCCGAAAGGGGCGCGGAACTGTGGCAAGCTGCGGCCACAGCAGCGCCCCGTCAGGGGCGCGGGGCTGTGAAATTAGCGGCTCCGCCGCGGGGCGCGACCAGCCACGACGGACCCGCAGTCCGCAGCTAACCGCGCGCCCTACGGCGCAACCGCATTCCCCGCGCCTAGCGGAGCGCTACCGCTCGAGCTGGCCGTTAAAGCGCCGAGGCAGCCCCAGCGGGTTGTCATCCCGCAACTCGGCGGGCAGAAGCGCCTCCGGCGCATTCTGATACGCCACGGGCCGCAGCCACCGCTCAATAGCCGTACCCCCCACAGACGTGGATGTCGACGTCGTCGCAGGGTACGGCCCCCCGTGATGCTGAGCCGGAGCCACAGCAACACCCGTGGGCCACCCATTGACGAGCACACGCCCCGCAAGCGGCGTCAGCTCGGCAAGGATCTCCGCCCCGCGGCCCTGCCCCTCCGCCTCCTCGGAGGAGAGGTGCACGGTAGCGGTGAGGTTGCCCGGCAGCCGCGAGAGAACAGCACCGGCCTCCGAGTCATCCTCGTACCGAGCGACAACGGTGATCGGCCCGAAGCACTCCTCCAGGAGCAGATCATGCTCCCCCTCGGCGGCCAGCCGACGCGCAGGCACGGTCAGGAACCCGGGACTCACCGTGTGCTCGCTCCCCGCACCGGGCGTCACCGGAGCGTCCACGTCCGGCAGTTCGGCCCGCTCGGCAACCCCGGCGACGAAGTTGTCGCGCATCCGGTGGTCCAGCAGCACACCCGCGTCGGTGTTGCTGACCGCGTCGGTGAGGGACTTCACCAGCCGGTCACCGGCCGCACCCGTCGGCGCGAGCACGAGCCCCGGCTTCACACAGAACTGGCCGACGCCCATCGTCATGGAGCCCGCGAGCCCCGTACCGATCGTCTCGGCCCGCTCGGCGGCGGCGGCCTCGGTGATCACGACGGGGTTCAGCGACCCCAGCTCGCCGTGGAACGGGATCGGCACGGGCCGGGCGGCAGCCGCGTCGAAGAGGGCACGACCGCCCCGTACGGAACCGGTGAAGCCGGCCGCCGACACCAGCGGATGCTTGACCAGCTCGACGCCCGCCTCGAAGCCGTGCACGAGCCCGACGACGCCCTTGGGGATGTCGTGCTGCTCGGCGGCCCGCCGCAGCGTCGCCGCCACGAACTCGGACAGCGCCGGGTGGTCGGGGTGCGCCTTGACGACGACCGGGCAGCCCGCGGCGAGCGCACTCGCGGTGTCACCGCCGGCGACCGAGAAGGCGAAGGGGAAGTTCGAGGCCGAGTAGACGGCGACGACACCCAGCGGCACCTTGTAGCGGCGCAGGTCCGGGATCGGCGGCGTCGCGGTGGCGTCGGGGTGGTTGATCACGACGTCGAGGAACGCGCCCTCGTCGACGATGTCCGCGAAGGCCCGCAACTGGTAGCAGGTGCGGGCGAGTTCACCGGTGAGCCGGACCGGCCCGAGCGCGGTCTCCGCGTCGGCGGCCTCCACGAGGTGCTCCTTGGCGCCTTCGAGCAGTTCCGCGGCCGTACGCAGGAAAGCCGAGCGGACCGTGCGGTCCGCCAGGGCGCCCCGGGCGGCGTGGGCCGCGCGGACAGCCGTGTCCACCTCCTGGGCTGTGGCTTCCACCGCAACCTGTTCACGCTGCTTCCCGGTTCGGGGGTCGACACTCCAGACTGGTGCTGCTGCCACCGCGGGTCCCTCCAGATGTGATGCCGCAGTTCTTATGTGATGCCGCAGTTCTTGTGTCACTCACCAGGGCGTTCGATATGCTGAACACTGTCTCTGATGGTGAATATGTCCCGGAGACTATTTCCCGTCGAACGAAGGGGTCAAGGGCGATGTCGGCTGGCGAGACAGGCGGCGGGGCGCAGGTCAAGTCCGCGGTGCGGACCGTGGAACTGCTCGAGTATTTCGCCGGCCGACCCGGGATGCACTCCCTGGCCGCCGTACAGGAGGCCGTAGGTTACCCCAAGTCCAGTTTGTATATGTTGCTCCGTACGCTCGTCGAGCTCGGCTGGGTCGAGACGGACGCGACGGGCACGCGGTACGGCATCGGGGTGCGCGCCCTCCTCGTCGGTACGTCGTACATCGACGGCGACGAGGTGGTGGCCGTGGCCAGACCGACCCTCGACCGCCTCTCCGACGACACTACGGAGACGATCCACCTGGCGCGGCTGGACGGCACGAATGTGGTGTATCTCGCGACCCGCCAGTCCCAGCACTACCTCCGCCCCTTCACGCGTGTGGGCCGCCGGCTGCCCGCCCACTCGACCTCGCTCGGCAAGGCGCTGCTGGCCACGCACACGGACGAGCAGGTACGCAAGCTGCTGCCGGAGACGCTGCCCGCGCTGACCGAGCACACGATCACCGACCGGGAGAAGCTCATCGAGGAGCTGCACCAGGTGCGGGAGCAGGGCTTCGCGGTGGACCGCGAGGAGAACACGCTGGGACTGCGCTGCTTCGGCGTCGCGATTCCGTACCGTACGCCCGCGCGCGACGCCATCAGCTGCTCCGTACCCGTGGCGCGGCTGACACCCGCGCACGAGCAGATGGTGAAGGACGCCCTGTTCGACGCCCGTGACCGACTGACGCTCGCAACTCGGAGGCTCTGACATGGATGTGGTCCTGCGCGAGATCCACGACAGTGATCTGCCCGTCTTCTTCCGGCAGATGAACGACCCGGAAGCCGTCGAGATGGCCGCGTTCACGGCCAAGGACCCGGCCGACTGGGATGCCTTCGACGCCCACTGGAAGCGGATCCGTGCCACGCCGGGCGTGGTCAATCGCACGGTCCTCGCCGACGGCGACGTGGTGGGCAGCGCGGCGGTGTACGGCGAGCCGGGCGAGCGCGAGGTGACGTACTGGATCGACCGCGCGTACTGGGGCCGAGGCATCGCCACACGCGCCCTGCGGGCCCTGCTCGACGAGGTCCCCGAACGCCCGATGTACGCCCGCGCCGCCGCGGACAACGCGGGTTCGCGCCGCGTCCTGGAGAAGTGCGGCTTCCGCGTGACCGCGCAGGACAGGGGCTACGCGAACGCGCGCGGGGAGGAGATCGACGAGGTCGTCCTCACCCTGGACGGCTGACCCTTCTCCCCCGCGCGGCGGAGGCGGATCGGCGTCCGGCAGGAGGGCTCCGGCCGTCCGGGGCGGGAGTGTGGTCGGTATGACACAGACTTCCACCTCGGTACGGTCCGGGGTCGCAGCCCGGGTGCCCCTCAGCCGGACCCGTCGTGCGCTGCGGACCGTCGCCATCGCGTCCTGTCTGCCGTATGTGAGCCTCAAGGTGGCGTGGATCGCGGGAAGCCGGGCCGGGATTCCCGAGGGGAGTTCCCTGCTGGAGCACCGGGGCACGATGGCCGTCGCCAACAGCGTCACCGTCGTCATGGACGGGGCCGTCATCGTGCTCGCGCTGCTGCTCACCCGGCCGTGGGGGCAACGGGTTCCCGCCTGGCTGCTGGTGGGGCCGACATGGGTGGCCAGTGGGCTGCTGGCGCCGATCGTGGCGGGTTTTCCCTTGCAGCTCCTGGTCACGGCGTTGGGCGGGGGCGGGGACATACGAGCGGAGAGCGAGCCCTTTCTCGACGCGTGGGTCTTCGGGGTCGTCTACACGGGGTTCATCGTGCAGGGGCTCGCGCTCGGTGCGCTCTTCGTGCTGTACGCGCGGGATCGGTGGGGCCATGTCTGGCGGGCGTGGCCGGATGGTCCGGGGCGTACGGCGCCGCGCGTCCTCGCCGTGGCCTCGGCCGTGGTCGCCCTGTTCCCAGCCGGCATGCATCTGGCGTGGGCGTGCGGCGGCACCGCCGGGCTCAGTGAAGGCCGGATCGCCGATCGCACGGGCGACTTCCACCTGCTGGAGGCGCTGTACTTCGGCTTCCTCGCCGCGGCCGTCACGGGCGCCTGGCTGCTTGCCTTCCGGCGGGGCCGGGTGCTGTCCGTGAAGGTGGCGCTGGCGCTCGCCTGGATCGGCTCGGGTGCCACGGCCTGCTGGGGTGGGTGGCTGTCGCTGGTCTCACTCGCCGGCGTGGACGGCATCTCCGAGCAGCCGACGGTGCTGATGAACCTCACCTACGCTGGGCAGATGGTCGTGGGCATGCTCGTGGTCTCGGTAGCCGTGCACTTCCTGGCGGGGCGGTCCGGCGCCGCGCGACGGCCGGCGTGAGCGACTTCGCCCGGGCCCTGCTCCGGGCCCTGTTCGGACGGCGGACGCGTCGGCGGTGGATCCATCTGATCCTCGGTGGCGCGCTCGTCATGCCGTACGTCTTCGTCGGCGAGGTCGTCGTGAGTCTGGCCTTCGGATCGCAGAACGGGTCGGGCCTGCTGCTCCCCCAACTCACCGCCTTCGCCGTCGGGTTGCCCCTCGCCGCGATCACCGCTCTCTTCCCGCTGACCCGGCCGATGTCGGTGGCGGCGGTACGGGCCCTGTGCGGCGTCGACGGCGACCGGCTCGCCGACGGACCCGCGCGGACAGGGGCGGCGAAGGGGCGTACGGCGGCGTGGTTCACGCTGCACGTGGGGCTGGGCGGGGTCATCGCCGGGATGTCGCTCGCGGTGCCGCCCTTCGCGGTGGTGCTGATCGTGCTGCCCGTCTTCAAAGAGCTGCGCGACTCCGGACTGCCCGAAGTCTTCGACCACACCTGGGTGTTGGCGCTCTCGCCGGTCGCGGGCGTCGCCTGCCTGTTGGCCCTCGCCGGGTGCGCGGCGGGCGCCGGTACGCTGCTCGCCCGCTGGGCGCCCGAGCTGCTCGGGCCCACGCCCGAGGACCGGCTCGCCGCCGCCGAGGCCCGCGCCGCCGATCTCGCCGTACGCAACCGGCTCGCGCGGGAGCTCCACGACTCCGTCGGGCACGCGCTGAGCGCCGTCACGCTCCAGGCGAGCGCGGCCCGCCGGGTGCTGGACAGCGACCCGGAGTTCGTCCGCCAGGCGCTGGCCGCGATCGAGGACACCACGCGCCGGACGGTGGGCGAACTCGATGCCGTACTCGGCGTGTTGAGGGACGACGAGGGCGCTGGCAAGTCCCCGGCACCCACTCTCGCCGACCTCGACGGACTGCTGCTCCGCACCCGGGCGGGCGGTCTCCGCGTGACGGCCACCGTGGCGGCGGACCCCGAGACGCTGGCGCCGCTCGTCTCCCGGGAGGCGTACCGCATCGTGCAGGAAGGGCTGAGCAACGCCCTCAAGCACGCGGGCGACCACGTCACCGTGGCCCTGCGGATCGAGGTGACCGGTAAGGAGCTGGAGATCATGCTGGAGAACCCGGTGCCGAGGACCGCCACTCCCCGTCCCGGCGGCGGCCACGGCCTGCGCGGTATCGCCGATCGGGCCCGGCTGCTGGGCGGCACGACGGAGACGGGAGCGGTGGACGGCGTCTGGCGTCTGCACGTACGGCTGCCCGTCGAGAGAGCCACGACAAGCGAGGGACCCGTATGACCAGCCCCACGATCCGCGTCGTTCTCGCCGACGACGAGCGCATGGTCCGTACCGCGCTCCGCGCGATCCTCGCCGCCGAACCGGACTTGGAGGTCGTGGGCGAGGCGGCGACGGGCGCGGAGGCGGTGTCCGTCGTACGGGAGCTCAGGCCCGACGTGGTTCTCATGGACGTACGCATGCCGGAGATCGACGGCATCCGCGCCACCGAGCAGATCCTCGGCACGCTCGACGCGCCGCCGCGCGTCGTCGTCGTGACGACCTTCGAGAACGACGCGTACGTGTACGAGGCGCTGCGCGCGGGCGCCTCCGGGTTTCTGCTCAAGCGGGCGGAGGCGGATGCGCTGGTGCAGGCGGTACGGCTGGTCGCGCGCAGCGACACGTTGTTGTTTCCGGCGGCGGTGCGGGCGCTTGCCGTGGAGCATGCGCGGGCGAAGACGGCGCCGCCGCCTTGGGTTGCGAGGCTCACCGACCGTGAGGGGGAGGTGCTTCGGCTGATGGCCGGCGGGCTCACCAATGCCGAGATCGCCGGGCATATGGGGGTTGGGGCTGCGACGGTGAAGTCACATGTGGCGGCCGTTCTGGCGAAGACGGGGGCCAGGGATCGTACGCAGGCGGTGATCGCGGCGTACGAGGCCGGCTTCCTCAAGGGCGGGGCGTAGCGCCTCGCCGGGTTGATGAGGGTCCCATGAGAAACCGGGATGGAAGGGAACGTTCCGGTTGCCCTCCGTCGTCCTCTTTAGTGCGATGAACAAGACGATCAGGCGGGCCTCCGTCTTCACGCTGCTGCTCGTGCTCGCCCTGCTGGTCAGGGCGACCTGGGTGCAGTTCTACGACGGAAAGGCGCTCGCGGAGAACAAGGAAAACCGGCGGAACGTCATCGAGCAGTACGCGTACCCGCTCGGGAACATCATCGTGGCCGGCGAGGCGATCACCGGGTCCGCGGAGACGACCGGCAGCGACCTCAAGTACCAGCGGACGTACAAGAACGGCGCGCTGTACTCGGCGGTCACGGGCTACAGCTCGCAGGTGTACGGGGCGACGCAGCTCGAGGGCGTCTACAAGGACCTGCTCGACGGCACCGACAACCGGCTCAAGAACCCGGTGGACACGGTCACCGGCAAGCGGGCCGACCCGGGCGACGTGGTCACGACGATCGACCCGGATGTGCAGCGGGCCGCGTATGAGGCACTGGGTGACACGAAGGGTGCGGCCGTCGCCATCGACCCGACGAACGGCAAGATCCTCGGTGTCGTGTCGACCCCTTCGTACGACCCGTCCGAGATCAGCGGCTCCGACGACTCGGCCGCCTGGGAGAGGCTGACGAAGGATCCGGACAAGCCGATGACGAACCGGGCGCTGCGCCAGCCGCTGCCGCCGGGCTCGACGTTCAAGCTGGTCGTGGCGGCCGCCGCGCTGGAGGACGGGCTGTACTCGTCGGTGGACGAGAAGACGGAGAGCCCGGACCCGTACCCGCTGCCGGGCACGACTCGCGTGCTGGGCAACGAGAACCCGTCGGCGCCCTGTGAGGACGCCACGATCCGGGTGGCTCTGCAGTACTCGTGCAACAACGTCTTCGGGAAGATGGCCGTCGACCTGGGCCAGGACAAGGTCAAGGAGATGGCGGAGAAGTTCGGCTTCAACGACGGGGAGCAGGACGTTCCGGTGCGGGCGTACGAGAGCGTCTATCCGTCCGGCATGGACAAGGCGCAGACCGCGCTGTCGGGCATCGGCCAGTTCGACGTCCAGGCGACGCCGCTGCAGATGGCCATGGTGTCGGCGGCCATCGCCAACGGCGGTGAGCTGGTCTCACCGCACATGGTGTCGCAGATCAGCGACGCGGGCGGGAACGTGCTGGAGAACTACGACGACAACACGGACACCAGGGAGATCGTCAGCTCGTCCACGGCCGAGCAGTTGCAGTCCGCGATGCAGACGGTCGTCGACGACGGGACGGGTACGAACGCGCAGATCGACGGCGCGACCGTGGGCGGCAAGACGGGTACGGCCCAGCATGGCGAGAACAACAGCCAGACGCCGTATGCCTGGTTCACGTCGTACGCGAAGGACGACTCGACGGGCAAGGAGGTCGCTGTCGCTGTGATCATCGAGCAGTCGGATGCGGCTCGGTCCGAGGTGAGCGGTAACGGGCTGGCCGCGCCGGTGGCGAAGGCGATGATGGAGGCCGCGATTCAGAGCTAGGCGCTCCACTGGAAGGGCAGTTCGAAACTGCGGCTCCGTCGTGGCTGGTCGCGCCCACGCGGCGGAGCCGCATATCGATAACAGCCCCGCGCCCCTGGAAGGAAGGCCTGCGGCCTCCTTCCAGGGGCGCGCGCACCGACTGGCCTTACACGCCCAGCAACTGCTCGATCGGGTCGATCGCGAAGTACACCAGGAACAGTGCCGCCGCGCCCCACAGCAGCCAGTGGACCTCGCGGGCCTTGCCGAGCACCGACTTGATGAGGACGTACGCGACGAAGCCCGCCCCGATGCCGTTGGTGATCGAGTACGTGAAGGGCATCACGGCGATCGTCAGGAACGCGGGGATGGCTATCTCGTACTTGTCCCAGTCGATGTGCTTGACCTGAGTCATCATCAGGAAGCCGACCGCGACGAGGGCGGGGGCCGCGGCCTGGAGCGGGACGATGGTCAGCAGCGGGGTCATGAACAGGGCCAGGGCGAACAGTCCGCCGGTGACCAGGTTGGCGAAGCCCGTGCGGGCGCCCTCGCCGACGCCCGCCGCCGACTCGATGTACGAGGTCGAGGAGGAGGCGGAGGACGCGCCGCCCGCGACCGCGGCGGCGCCGTCGATCAGCAGCACGCGGCCCAGGTTGGGCACCTTGCCGTCCTCGTCCAGCAGCCCGGCCTCGGCGCTGACGCCGACGACCGTGCCCATGGTGTCGAAGAAGTCCGACAGGATCAGCGTGAAGACCAGCAGGACGACGGTGATCGCGCCGGCCTCGCCGAAGGCGCCGAACAGGCTGAAGTCGCCGATCAGCCCGAAGTCGGGGGTGTCGACCACCTTGTCCGGCCACGCGGGCGTGGTCAGGCCCCAACTCTTGATGTCGGCCGCCGAGTTGATGATGATCGCCAGGAGCGTCATCAGCACGATGCTGATCAGGATGGCGCCCTTGACCTTGCGGGCGAGCAGCCCGATGGTCAGCAGCACCCCGAGGCAGAAGACGAGCATCGGCCAGCCGGTCAGCGCGCCGGTGGCGCCCAGCTGCACGGGCACCGTGGTGTTCGCCGCGTCCGGGATGCGGGTGACGAACCCGGCGTCGACGAAGCCGATGAGCGCGATGAACAGGCCGATGCCGACGCTGATCGCCTGCTTCAGGGGCTGAGGGATCGCGTGCATGACGGCCTCGCGCAGGCCCGTCACCACCAGCACACAGATCAGCAGTCCCTCGAGGACGATCAGACCCATCGCGTCGGCCCAGCTCATCAGCGGGGCTATCTGGAAGGCGACGACGGCGTTGAGGCCGAGTCCGGCGGCGAGGGCGAGCGGCAGATTGCCGCCGACGCCCATGATGACGGTCATGACGGCGGCCACCAGGGCGGTGGCGGTGACGAGTTGGACGCTGTCGAGCCGCTGCCCGAACTTGTCCTCGGCGCTGCCCAGGATGATGGGGTTCAGGACAAGGATGTACGCCATCGTGAAGAACGTGGCGAAACCGCCGCGGATCTCCCGGGCGAAGGTGGATCCCCTGGCGGAGATCTTGAAGAACCGGTCGACGCTGTTCGCCGGGGGTGGTGCGGCACTTGGCCGGTCGGTCACCTTCTGTGCTCCGGACATGCGGATGCTCCTCGTTACTGCGTGCTGAGTGCGCGGATGCTGGCTGGATTGTTCCCGCCGTACTGCGCTTTCGGGTTTTCGCCGTGTTACGGAATCACGTACGCGATCGAGTTCGGCCTACCGCACGGCCTTCGAAGTCCTGTACGGGCGCCTGCTACTCTCTCGAATCTCACCCACAGGAGCACCATTCCTTCACGGGTGACACACGGGGTCCGTCCGTATACGCACTTCGCAGGCACGGCGCGCGCAGGTCAACCGTACTGTCCGGATTTCAGCAGGGAGAGGTCGCCCGTGGGCACTGTCGTCGACGACGCCGCCTCCGTGGAGTTCCATGACTTCTTCGAGCGGCACTATGCCGAACTGGCGCGGCTGGCCCATCTGTTGACCGGCGAGTCGGACGCCGCCGACGATCTGGCGGCGGACGCGCTGCTCGCCATGTGGCACCGCTGGGACCGGGTGCGGGAGGCCGACCATCCGGTGGCGTACGCGCGCGGAGTGGTCGCCAATCTGGCGCGCAGCCGGATCCGCAGCGCGGTGCGGGAGCGCAGACGCGTCACGCTGTTCTGGTCGCAGCGCGAGGAGAGCAGCGAGAACCCGGATGTGCCGGCCGTCGTCGATGTCCAGGGGGCGCTGCGCAGTCTGCCGTTCCGCAAGCGGGCATGTGTGGTGCTACGTCACGCTTTCGACCTCTCGGAGAAGGACACCGCGCTCGCTCTCGGCATCTCCGTCGGTACGGTGAAGAGCCAGACGTCGAAGGGGATGGCCGAGTTGCAGCGGTTGCTGGGCAGTGCGGACGGCCCGAGCCAGGTGCACGCGGCGGTGCTGCGCACCGGTGGGGCCGGAGGGAGGAACCCGTGACCGGGCAGCGCGATACACGTGCCACGGACAACGCCGTGCGCGCCCGGCTGCGTGAGGCGGCCGGCGCTCATGAGCCCGACCGTGCGCGCATCCTGGCCCGCATCGAGCGCGGCATGGCCGAGTCCGAGACCTCCCGGCGGCCTGCGCAGCGGCCCCAAGCGCTCGGCTGGGCGCGGGTCGTCGGCGCCACGGCCGCGGTCGCGGGCCTCCTGGCCGTGGGCGGCTACGCGGCGGCGTCCGCGCTGAAGGAGGACGACAAGGCCCAGCAGACCGTCGCGGTCACACCGACTCCCGAGCCGTCGCCCGAGGAGTCGAAGCGCGGCGAGATCCCGCCGGACCCGACGAGTTCCCCGCGTCCCGAGAAGCCGACCGCGCCCGCGTCGCCGCCGGTCAAGCAGCCCGAGCCGCCCCCTGCCGTCAATCCACCCGCGGACGCCGGCACCGAGGAGGGCCCGCTGTGGTCGGACGGCTCGGTCGATCCGCACAGCAACGACTTCTGGGCGCAGAGCAATGTGACGGTGAAGTCGGACAAGCAACTCACCTCGCTGACCGTCCAGTTGCGCGTCAAGCAGACCGGCGGGGTCAACTCGACGGGCGCCTGGCGCTCACTCCCCGAGGCCGACTTCGAGATGACGGTCGGCGAGCGGGACGGCTTCATCGTCTACACCTGGCAGCTCAAGGAGGGCCGTACGGTCCCGGCCGGTGAGTTCGTGTTCGCCGGGCAGTACGACCATGACTACGGCGGCCGTGACGCCAGTAACGACCGCTATGCGGCCACCGCGACGGCTGATGGCCAGCAGGTGGGCGTACAGGGCGACTTCGAGGGCCAGGACGACGATGACGACGACTCATGACCAGCTGCCGGTGACCGGCGACTCGTGACCGGCTGCTGGTGACCGACGGCTCATGACCGGCGGCGCGGAAAGCTCATAACGAGCGGCGGCCGTAAAAAAAGTTCCGAGGGGCGGCAACCCGCTCCTTCCGGGTGGCAACCAGGGAGACGCAAGGTCTCTCCCCCCACTCAAGGAACGGGACATGAGTTCAGAAACACAGCAGCGCGCACGCCATCGCCGCAAGCTCAGCCGGACACAGGCCATCGTCGGCAGCCTGTCCGCGTTAGGCCTGACCGGAGCGGCCGTCCTCACCACCACGATGATGTCGTCGGCCAATGCCGCGGCCCAGTGGCCGACCCCCGACGGCAGCGAGGCGGTCTCCAAGACGATCCCGGTGGAGGGCGTCAAGGACGGCGGCATGAAGCGCTTCTACGGCAGCGGCGACCTGGCCGGTGACGGTCAGGAGGAGGGCGGAGACCCGATCTTCGAGCTCGCGGACGGCGCGACGCTGAAGAACGTCGTCATCGGCAAGCCCGGCGCCGACGGCGTCCACTGCAAGGGCTCCTGCACGCTGCAGAACGTCTGGTGGGAGGACGTCGGCGAGGACGCCGCCACGTTCCGCGGCGGCGAGTCGGCCACCTTCACCATCAAGGGCGGCGGTGCGAAGCACGCCGAGGACAAGGTCCTCCAGCACAACGGCGGCGGCAAGCTCGTCGTCTCGGACTTCGTGGCGGAGGACTTCAAGAGCCTCTACCGCTCCTGCGGCAACTGCTCGACGCAGTACAAGCGCAGCGTGATCTTCAACAGCCTGGAGGTGACTGCTCCGGGCGGGCGTCTGGCCGGCATCAACAGCAACTACGGCGACTCCGCGGCCCTGCGCAAGGTGACCATCACCGGCGACGGCGGCAAGGAGATCGTGCCGTGCCAGAAGTTCAAGGGCAACAACAGCGGTGACGAGCCGGAGGAGGCGGGCTCGGACGCCGACGGCACGCACTGCAACTACAAGCCGTCCGACATCACCTACAAGTAGGTCCTCCGCGGACCACACAGATCTGCTGGCCCGAGCCCCCCCCCACGACGGCCAGTAGCAAGGAGAACGCCCCCGCCGGACTTGGGAGGTCTCGGCGGGGGCGTTCTCATGGGCCGTGGGGGGATGGGCCCGTGGGGGGAGCGGGAGGATCAGTTCATGGTGGAACCGATGGTGGTGGAGCCCGCCGTCAGGAATGTCGTCGCGGGCAGCGAGCCGTCCTCCTTGCGGGCGCCGTACGCGGTGGACGCGTTGGTGGACTTGAGGGCCGGGGCGGCGATGCCCTTGTCCCAGTTGTTGCCCGCGGAAACGGTGGACGGGCCGAGCTTGGACGTGCCGCCCTTGTTGCTCACCGCGAGGTTCTTGCCGAGCCGGGCCTTGCCGGTGGCGAAGTAGTAGCCCGAACCGGCGTTGGCGTAGGCGGTGTTGCGGTTCAGGCTCATGGCACCGGTGTTGGAGTTCTCGGTGAAGCCGTGCTTCGTGTTGTTCCAGGCCGCGTTGTGGGTGACGACGTGGGCGACCGAGGCGCCTCCGCCGCCGAGCTTGAAGCCGTTGCCGTTGCCCTCGAAGGCCGGGTCCTTCCAGCGGTTCTCGCCGTTTCCGAAGGCCCAGGAGTGCTCGACGGTGACGGGGCTGGAGAACTGCCAGAAGTCGAGACCGTCATCCGAGTTGTTGTAGAGGCGGGCGCCGGTGATCTTGTTGCCGGTGCCGGAGCCGAACTTCACGGCGATCCCGTCGGCGTTCTGGCCGTGTCCGGACGGGTCGTAGTTGCCGTAACTGTCCAGGTTCTGCACGAGGTTGTTCGTGGTGCCGTCGCCGCGCAGTGTGAAGCCGGAGTCGCCGTTGTTCGCGGTGACGAGGTTCCTGAACACTCCGCCGGCGGAGGAGGTGGCGACGAAGCCATGGGCCGGCGCGTTCTGCCAGGTGAGGTTCTCGACGGTCCAGTGGTCGCCGTAGATCCCGGCGAGCCAAGAGCCGTCGGGCAGCTTCGAGCCGTCGATCTTCACCTTCGCCCCAGGAGCGGCTTGCAAGGTGATACGGGCCGAACTGGTTCCGTTCGCCGAGGACTTGAGGGTCTTCGTCGGGTAGTACGTGCCGCCGCGCACCTGGATGGTGGTGCCGGGCGTGGCGGCCTTGACGGCGGCTTCGAGCTGAGCGGTGCTGGAGACGACGACCGTCCTGACGGGGGCGGCGTCGGCTCCGTCGTCCGAGAGGCCGAGGTAGACGCCACCCGCCCCCGAGGCGACGGACACCGCGGCGGCAATGGAGAGGGTGCGCGTCCGGCGGTGGCGTCCAGTGCTCTGGAGCACGGGGCGTTCCTTTCCTGGGAGTTGGGGACGAGGGGCGGGCCGGGAAGCCCGCCTCTGCCCAATAAGTCGCCGCCATGGCCGGAAAAGGTTGCCGCGCCGAACCGAAAATGAATCGAAAGTTTCGATCACTCCGGTCCATGTCGCACCGATTGACGCCCCGAGCCCCACTGGTGAAACTCCAGGTCAGTTCGGCCCAACAGAAACCACCAGACTCCCACAGGATGTGCCATGCGCCCCCGCACCGCCCGCACGCTCCTGACCTCCCTGTCAGCGCTGCTCGCCCTGTTCCTGAGCCTCCTGGCAGCCCCACCCAGTCCCGCACAAACCGCAGAACAGCCCGTCAACAAGAGCGCGGAGAGAGCCACGCAGAAGTCCAAGTCGAAGTACGCGGGCTATCTCTTCGCGTACTTCACCGGTGAAGGCACCGCCGACGGCGAGCAGATCCGCTACGCCCTCAGCCGCGGCAACGACCCGCTGCACTGGCGGGAGCTGAACGCCGGAAAGCCGGTGCTCACCTCCACCATCGGTGAGAAGGGTCTACGGGACCCATTCGTGATCCGCGCCCCCAAGGGCGACAAGTTCTACATGATCGCGACCGATCTGCGCATGTACGAGAACAGCAGCGGCAGTTGGGACGACGTCCAGCGCCACGGCAGCAAGTCCATCATGGTCTGGGAGTCCACAGACCTGGTGAACTGGACCGACCAGCGCCTGGTGAAGGTCTCCCCCGACAACGCGGGCAACACCTGGGCCCCTGAGGCCTATTGGGACGAGAAGCTCGGCGAGTTCGTCGTCTTCTGGGCCTCGAAGCTGTACGCCGCCGACGACCCGGACCACACGGGCTCGACGTACAACAAAATGATGTACGCGACCACGAAGGACTTCCGCACCTTCAGCAAGCCCAAGGTCTGGAACGACCCCGGCTACTCGGTCATCGACTCAACCGTCGTGCAGCACAAGGGCACGTACTACCGCTACACCAAGGACGAGCGCGACCCGAACTCCTCCAGCCCCTGCGCGAAGTTCATCACCGGGGAGAAGTCGCGGACGCTGACCTCCACGAAGTACGACTTCGTCGCGGACTGCATCGGCAACGGGGCGATGGACCGCGGCGAGGGCCCGACGGTCTTCAAGTCCAACACCGAGAACAAGTGGTACCTGTTCATCGACGAGTACGGCGGCCGCGGCTACATCCCCTTCGAGACCACCGACCTCGACTCGGGCAAGTGGACCCCGTCGCAGAACTACCAGCTGCCCACCAGCCCGCGCCACGGCACGGTCATGCCGGTAACGCAGAAGGAGTACGACCGCCTGCTTGCCGCGTATCCCGAAAGCCCCACCTCGATCGTCGACGTGACGGCGAGGGACCAGGAGGGGTACGCGATCGTCACGGAGTCCGCGAACAAGGTCGTCCTGCCGATGGAGCCGAACGCCGACGTCAGGCGCCTGGCGCCGAAGCTGGCGGTCGGCGCGGGGGCCAAGGTCAGCCCGGCCTCGGGCACGCGCCGCGACTTCCGCAAGCCGCAGACGTACACCGTGACGGCGGCGGACGGGACGAAGCGCACCTGGACGGTCGAGGCCGTCCCGACCCGCAGTCCCGTCCTGCCCGGCCTCTACGCGGACCCCGACGTCAAGTACATGAACGGCCGCTACTGGATCTACCCGACGACGGACGGCTTCCCCGGCTGGAGCGGCACCAAGTTCAAGGCCTTCTCATCAAAGGACTTGGTGCACTGGAAGGACCACGGCGAGATCCTCGACCTGGGCCCTGACGTGTCCTGGGCCGACAAGAACGCCTGGGCACCGGCGATAGCGGAGCGCAACGGCAAGTACTACTTCTACTTCTGCGCCGAGCAGCAGATCGGCGTCGCGGTCGCGGACTCCCCCGCCGGCCCGTTCAAGGACGCGCTGGGCAAGCCTCTGGTCGCCAAGGGCGGGCAGCTCCAGGGCCAGATGATCGACCCCTCGGTCTACACGGACGACGACGGCAAGTCGTACCTCTATTGGGGCAACGGGCGCGGCTATGTCGTCCCGCTGAACGACGACATGGTGTCCTTCGACGCGACCAAGGTGAAGGACATCACCCCGGACAACTTCCGCGAGGGCGCCTTCGTGATCAAGCGCAAGGGCACCTACTACTACATGTGGTCCGAGGACGACACCCGCAGCGAGAACTACCACGTCGCGTACGCCACCGGCCCGTCCCCGCTCGGCCCCTGGACCAAGAAGGGCACGATCCTCTCCAAGCGCCCCGAGTACGGCATCAAGGCCACCGGCCACCACTCGGTGGTGAGAACCCCCGGCACGGACAACTGGTACATGGTCTACCACCGCTTCGCCCTGAACGGCCCCGGCAAGGCAGGCGGCGACGGCACGCACCGCGAGACGACGATCGACCGCATGGAGTTCGCGGCGGACGGCACGATCAAGCCGGTGGTACCGACGCTTGAGTCGATCAAACCGGTACGGAAGTAGCCGACTGAGTCTGGCCGCTGACGTGGGCCACGCCCCGATAGCACGGGGCGTGGCCCACCGAAGTCACGGTTCGGGACGCGCCCTTCAGGGGCGCGGGGCTGCGACATATGCGGCTCCGCCGCGGGGCGCGACCAGCCACAACAGACCTGCAGCTTGCAAGCGACCCCTCCAGCGGAGCTTCGTCGGGTCGACCCCGGCGCGGGGGTCGGGAGGGGTCCCCGCAGGGACGGTCTACCGTGCTCGTCGAACGTCGACGACGAGGGCGGGACCGGATGGACATGCCTGTACGAGTGATGCGCTTCGCGGCGGTGGTGGTCGTGGGCGTACTGGCCGTCGGCGGTTGTGCGTCGGACGAGGACAAGGACACGGACACATCCGAGGCCAAGCCGTCACCCAGCACCTCTCAGTCCTCCAAGCCGTCCAGGTCGTCCAAGTCGGCTGAGCCCTCCAAGTCCGCTGAGCCCACGTCCCCGAGCCCGTCCCCGACCGGCCCGCTGCCCAAGGCCAAGGACGGCAAGAACGTCGGAGCGTGCACGGACGGGAACTGCGAAATCCTTGTCACCAAGCCGGTGGACGTCGTGATCGGCGACGGGTATCTGCACGTGAGCGTGGCGGTATCCACGGTCACCCTCATGCGCTTCGATTCCGGGGACTTCCTGGGCTATGTGACCTTCGGCGAGGGCGGGCAAGCCACGTTCCCCACAGCGGGCGACAAGCGGATCATCGTCGACGCCATCGCGGCCCGCAAGGACAGCGCCGTACTGAAGTTCAGTACGAAGTAGCTCCGCAGGTCTCACAGGACCTCGTCCAGCCAGGCGTAAACCTCATCCTGCATACGCGAGTTGAAGACGTGGCCCACCTCGGGCCACGTCTTCAGCCGCAACCGCGACTCGGCCCGGCAAGCGCGCCAAACGGAGCGCAGCTTGCCGTAAGCCACCCGCACGCCTTCCGGAGGAAACAGCGTGTCGAGGCCGCCGTTGAAGAACAGCAACGGCTTCGGTGCGGCGATGCTCGCCACATCCGGTATGTCGAGATGCCGGGCCAGCCCGGGGTGCAGCATGTGAAACGCGGACTGCCCACGCAACGTGTTGTTGCCCGGCACCATCATTTCCTTCAGCCCGGTCATCCAGCACACGCTCACCCCGGCCGCGACGTCGTCGCTGAGCGCGGCCGTCTGCCACGCCCGGTACGCCCCCATGGAGAACCCGAGGGCCGCGACGCGCCGCCGGTCCACCCGGTCGAGACCGGCCAGGAAACCGGCGGCGCGTACGTCCTCGCGGGCCATGAGCCCGGCGGGCGACGAGCCGAGGTTGTACAAGTTGCTTGCCAGCGCCTGCTGTTGCTCGTAGGCGAGAGGCCCGCGGTCGCCCCAACCGAGGGCGTCCAGGACGAGGACGACGTACCCCCGCCGGGCCAGCTCGTCCCCGACGAACCGCCCGCTGAAGCACCGGTCCGCCCACTCCAGCGCGGACGGCAACCGGGCCTCCCCGTCGTACCAGGGCCTGACCAGCTTCTCCTTCCCGATGTCGAACTTCGAGCCGTGGTCGTGGAGGAGCAGGACGGCGGGGAAGGGGCCGGTGCCGTGCGGGGTGAGCAGGGCGCCACGGACCCGGCCGTACCGGGTGAGGCCGAAGGTGACGAGTTCGCGCGTATACCCGTCGGCCTCGGCGCGATCGCCGAACTCGGGGGCGTACGGGGTGTCGTCGCGACCGGCGACGAGCAGTTCCTCCACCTTGGCGCGGGCGACGCGGCGCCAGGTGCGGAAGTCGCGGATCGGGGAGTTGCCCCAGGCGAGGGGGAAGCGGAGCTCGTCCTTGAGGGCCGGGTAGAAGTCGGGAAGGTTCCCTTCGACGATGCCTCCTGCCGCGCCCGTCCCCGCTGTGCCCGTCACCGCCGCCGCGCCGGCTGCTGGCTCGGCGGCGACGGCAGGCCCCGGCATACCGGACTGCGCGGCCCACAGCGCGGCGCCCGCTCCCGCGACGAAGGCCCGCCTCCCGACGGGAGCCTGTGCCCGGTCACCGCCGCCGCCCACACGGCCTCCAGTCCCCGAGGTACGTCTCGCGGGTGTGCAACTCAGCTTGGTCCGCAGCCAGTTGAGGCCGGTTTTCCGGAACCAGGACCTCCGCGCCGGGCCCCGTGTTGCGGTACTCGGCGAACCGCTGGTCCTGCCAGGGGAAGCCGGAGGACATATTGGTGTAGGGCGCGGCCGCGTCGATGCCCGGGCCCATCCACGTGTCGCGCACCACGAGGGAAGGCCGCGCCGTGGTGTCGGAACTCGGCACCCAGGGCCGGGCCAGCTTGTACGCCCCGTCCTCCGCGCCGCTGGTGATACGGCACTTCACGGCCAGGTACCCGTACGGGTTGGCACCGGCCGTGGACGGCGCGAACACCATGCCCTTGGGCGTGAAGTCGACGTCCCGGGCCAGCGTGTGGAAGCGGCAGTGTTCGTACACGGCGGTCGCCCGCCCGAAGACGAAGTCGACGTCACCCTCGGCGTAACAGTGCGCGAAGTACTGCCGGGCGAAGGTGCCGAGCGCCATCGAGTCGGCGTACAGCGTGTCCTGGTGCCCGAGGAACCGGCACCGCCAGAACGCCGAGCGGTCGCCCTGCACCTTGATGGCGACGGCCTGGGTGCCGGTGATCTCAGGATGCTCGGCGCGAAGCCAGTCGTTGGCGAAGGTGATGTCCCGCGCGGTGAACCCGTCGGCCTGCACGGTGGTGGTGGCGGACCCGCTGGTGCCGTAGGTGCCGCCGCCGGGCTTGGGCGTGCCGGCCGCGTTGTCGTACACGATCACGACATCGCGGGGGTCCTCCGAGGCGCCGATCCAGGTCGTCTCCGTCCGGGTGCGGTCGACGGCGACCGTCTCCCGGTAGGTGCCGGGTGCCAGGACCAGCGTCCAGCCGCTGCCGGTCGCGGCAGTCACGGCGGCCTGTACGGAGGTGAAGTCGCCCTGGCCGCGCGGGTCGACGTACAGGGTCTTCGGGGTGCGGCGGGCGGCCGGTGACCCGTACCGGCCGAACGGGCGCTCTCTGCCGTCGGCCCGAGCGGGAGCCGTCGCGAGGGCGAGGGCGGCGCCCGTTCCGGTGGCCGCAAGGAGGAAGCCCCTTCTGGACAAGGGAAGTTGGAGGTGAGGCGCGGGCATGCTGTGCTCCTTCTCTGTGCGGCTCGTGCGGGGCGGGCCGGGGCGGCGCACCGCGCGGTGAGGGCGCGGTGCGGGTGGCCCCGGCCGGCTTTTCGGGAATGTCAGCGGATGCGTCCCGCACCGGCGCCGTGGCCGACGATCCACGGAACGGCCCGCGGCGAGTCGACCTTCTTGCGCAGCGTCGGCGTCCAGCCGGCGCCCCGCTGCAGCGTCTCCTCGGGGATCTCCGCGTTGTGGACGGCGATCAGATCCGTCAGCTTCCCGTTGACGTAGTTGTGCTCGGCCGTCAGCGGGGCCTCGCTCCACTTCTTCAGCGCCTTGCCGACGCCGGCGCCGGGCGGCAGCGAGAGGGAGTTGTGGGTGGCGTAGAGCTGCGAGGAGATGCCGACGCCGAAGACGTAGTAGTCGTCCTGCTGCTCCTCGGTCACCACGTAGTGGTTGTTGTAGACGTCGACCTGTCCGAACCGCACCCGGGGAGAGCGCTGGAGGATCCCGTCGAAGCGGTTGTGGTGCATGGTGACCTTGAGCTTGCCGGAGTCGAGGGCGGCGGTGCTGTCGCTGTTCCCGATCAGCATGTTCTTGTCGTGGTCCTGGTAGCGGTTCCAGGACACGGTCACGTGGTTGGAGCCGCGCACGATGTCCGTCAGCCCGTCGTGCTGCTGGAAGACCTTGCCGAAGTAGACCGGCCGCTCGCTGTCGGGGTAGCGCCCGTCGGTGAACGTGTTGTGGTCCAGCCACACATGGTCGGTGCCGTAGACGACCACGGCGTCGTACTCGGAGTTCCAGTTGCCGGTGTTGTCGTCGTCGGTCGGGTCCCACTTCGGGAAGCAGTCGAGCGGGGCCTCGATGGTGAGGTTGCGCATGATGACGTTCGAGACGCCGAAGATCTGCAGGCTGCCGCCGAGGATCCCGGAGTTCTTGCCGACGCCGACGATGGTGGTGTTGCTGGGGATGAAGGCCTTGATCTGCGAGTTCTGGTTGGCGGCGGAAGCGACCCGTGCGTCCTCCTGCGGGCCGCTGGCGGGTCTGTCGTTGCCCCAGACGGCAGGGTCGTAGTCCTTCAGGTACTGCTGAAGGTCGTACCCCTGGGCGACGAAGGCCTCACAGCCCTCGGAGACGGCGTCGATCATCCCCTTGACCTTGATGATCTTCGGCGCGTTGCCTCCGTCGGCGAGCGCCTGCTTGAACTCCGCCCAGGTGGTGACGGTGTAGACGTGCTCGGCGTCGGCGGCGGCTCCACCGGTAGTGCCGGCACCCTCCGACCCCCACCCGTCCCCGGCGGCGAGGGTCTCGCGCGCGAAGTCGCGGGGCTTGGCTTGGGCGGTGGGGCCGGTGACGGAGAGGACGAGGGCGGTACAACCGATGACGGCTGTGATGGCATGGGCATGCCAGTTACGGGTGCGCATGGTGCGGGTCCCTTTCGAGCGGAGATTGGTGTTGAGGTGTCTTTATGAGGGGCCGTGGCCCCGTTAGGGGCGCGGGGCTGTGACATTTGCGGCTCCGCCGCGATGGGGGTCCCCCCGCTCGAGCGAAGTCGAGAGTGGGGGGGCGACCAGCCACAACGGGCCCGCGGCCAACAAACCGGCCACAGTGGACCTGCCTTACAGCGAAGGGCCTACGCCTGCGGCCAAGTGATCCAGGCCGAGGGAACCTCGTCGCCCAAGCGACGAACGTCCCGCGGCGCAAGCACCCGCCGGTGCAGCAACTCCCCCGCCACCAGCCGGGCAACGGCAACCGCCCCCGGAGGATTGAAGTGCGTGTTGTCCTGCTCGGTCTCGGTCCAGTTGAAGTACTTCTTCGTCTCCTCGACCCCGAGCTTCTGCCACAACGCCAGCGACAGGGCATGAAGGTCGAGCAGCGCCACGCGCTCCCGCTCGGCGAGCGCACGCATGGCCGCGGGATAGTCGCCGTGACTCGTCACGGCATTCCCGCTCGCGTCGAACCTCCGACGCTCGACGGGCGTGGCGAGGACGGGCCGAGCACCTCGGGCCCGCGCCCCATCGACGTACAGGCGCAGATAGTCCTGGTACGTAGTCCACGGCTCGGTGTACCGCACAGGATCGGCGGCCTTCGAGTCGTTGTGCCCGAACTGCACGAGGAGCAGGTCGCCGGGCCGAATAGCCCCGAGGATGACGTCGAGACGCCCCTCGTCGACAAAGCTCTTCGAACTCCGCCCGTTCACCGCATGGTTGGCGACCGGTAGGTCACGCCGCAGAAAGAACGGGAGGGCCATGCCCCACCCGGTCTCGGGAGCGGCGTCGGAGTACTTCTGAGCGGCGGTGGAGTCACCGGCGATGAAGAGGGTCCGCCTCGCACCACGGGATGACGTGGCGGCAACGGCGGGCCCGCTCGCGGCAACGGCGAGCGGAACGGCGACAACAGCCGCCGTACTGACCTGTCTACGACTGAGCGACACGACGGTGTGCCTTTCTCAACAGGCGTGCGGGATAACTGCGTTCAGCGGTGCCTTTCAAAGTGAGGGGGGCGACCCCCGCGCCCCGTCAGGGGCGCGGGGCTGTGACATGTGCGGCTCCGCCGCGGGGCGCGATCAGCCCCCACCGGCCCGCGGTCGAACAACCGCCCAGCCCCGGAGCCTTTTCGCGGAACGTCAGCCCTTCTGTTCGTTCCACTCCGCCTGAGCCGTGTTCAGCTGATCGGCCAACGTGTCCAGGAACTCCTTCGCCCCCATCGACCCGTTCATGACCTTCTGGAAGGCCGGCTCATTGTCGGTCTTGGAGATCGTGTTCCAGTCCGGCAGGTAGTACGGCAGCTGAACGATCGTCGTCGACCCGTCACTGAGCGCCTCGGCAGCCAGCTTGGTCGGCTCGGCCTCGGAGACCCACGGGTCCTTCGCGGCGTCGGTGTTGGCCGGGACCTGCCCCGCGGACTTGTTGAACTTGGAGTTCTCCGCGTGCGAGGTGGCGAACTCGATGAACTTCCAGGCGGCCTCCTTGTTCTTCGAGCTCTTGAACAGGCCGAGCCCGTCGACCGGGTTGGAGACCTGGACCCGCTTGCCGCCGGGCCCGATCGGCTGCGGGATGCCCCGGAACTTGTCGACGCCGAGCGCCTTCACGTGGTCCTGGTAGGAGCCCAGGTTGTGGTTCAGCATGCCGATCTCGCCGGAGTCCCACTGGGCGACCATCTTGGTGAAGTCGTTGTTGAGGTCGGCGGCCGGAGTGACCTTCTTGTAGAGGCCGACGTACTTCTCCAACGCCTCCACGTTCTTCGGGTCGTTGACGGTGGTCTTCTCACCGCTGGAGTCCCAGAAGGACGTGATGCCGGACTGCCCGTACATCGCGTCCAGAGCCTGCGCGATGGAGCCGGGGCCGCCGCGGATGGTGTAGCCGAACTTGTTGTTCTTGGTGTCGGTGAGTTCCTCGGCGGCCTTGTAGAAGGCGTCCCAGGTGGTCGGCGCTTCCAGGCCCGCCGCCTTGAACAGGTCGGTGCGGTAGTAGAGGACACCGTTGTTGGCGGAGGTCGGGATCGAGTACAGCTTGTCGTCGTCGCCCCCGGCCGCCTTCAGCGACTTGACCATGTCCTCGTTGAGCTTGCCGTTGAGGGAGGACTTGGAGAGGCGGTCGTCCAGCGGCTCCAGCGCGTTCTGGGCGGCGAAGCCGGCGAGCATCGCCGCGCCGGCGCCGCCGACGTCCGGCAGGCTGCCGCCCTGGATCGCCGTGTCGACCTTGGACTGGTACTCGGTGGCGGCGATCCCGACGTACTCGACGTCGATGTCCGGGTTGGCCTTCTCGAAGTCGGCGATGATCTCCTTCCAGATGTCGGTGCGGACACCGCCGTTGTTGTCCCAGAAGGTGATCTTTCCCTTGCCGCTGCCCTCGGCGCCCTTGTCACCTGCCGCTCCGCTGCCGTCGTCGCCACAGGCGGTGGCGGTCAGCGCGAGCACGACGCTCACGGCGGCGGCCGTGGCGATACGCCGTCCGCCCCTGCTGCTGTTGCGGTTACTGATTTTCATGGTCGGCTCTCTTCTGCTGCTGGATCCGTCGAGCTGTGAAGTTGTGGGGGTTTGTGGGCACACGGATGTGGTGACCGTGGGCATCGCGTTCGGTTGCCGGGCTCTCATCGGCCGATCCGGGGCTGTGGTCCGGCGAGTTTCTTCACCAGGGCGGGTACGGCGGCGGCCGGGTGGAGCTCGTACTCGTAGAAGTCCCGCGGTTCGAAGGCCGCGCCCCACGCGTCGTGCCGCCCGCTGGTGTTCTTCAGGATCGATCCGCGCTGCACCAACTCGGCGGTGGTATCGGCCTGGTAGGGGTGCTGGACGTCCCGGTAGTAGCTGTTCTCGATGACCATCTTGGTCTGTCCGCGCGACCAGTTGCCGTACGTCCACACCGGGTCACCGGGGTCGGCCTGTGCGGTGAGGTAATTGTTGTAGAGGTGCGCGTAGGCGCAGTTGTCGGCGGAGGGATTGCGCTGCTTCGTACCGCTGAACCAGTTGTGGTCGATGGTGATCTGCGTCTTGGCGTTCTCCGTCCAGCCGATGCCGAAGGTCTTGTTGTTGTTCTCGAAGCGGTTGTAGGAGACGGTGACGTACTCGCTGTCCTTGCGTACGTCGAGCTGGCCGTCGCAGATCCGCGAGAAGCGGTTGTGGTCGATCCAGACGTGGTGAACGGTGTCCATCTGGATGCCGTCGAAGTCGGTGTCCTTGCAGTCCCAGTTGCCCTCGACGTACGAGTCGCGGATCGTCAGGTTGCGGATGATCACGTTGTGGGTGCCGGGTTTGAGGTTCAGCTCGCCTTGGACGAGCTCCCCCGCCGTGCCCACGCCGACGATGGTCTTGTTCGAGGCGACGACGACGTTCGCGCCGAACGGCTCGGCCTTGATCGTCCCGGCGACCCGGATGACGTACGGCTCCTCGGCCGCCGCGTAACGCTCCAGGTCGGCCTGGGTTTTCACGGTGACGACCTTGCCGCCGGCGCCTCCCTTCGTACCGCCCGCGAGGGAGGCGAATCCGTGGGCCTTCTCGGTCCAGCGAGGGGCCCCCGAAGCACCCTCGGGGGCCGCTTCGGCCGGGGTGAAGGCTCCCAGCCCCAGTGAGGCCACCAGGGCGGCGACCGTGACCAGGGCCTTGCCGAGGCCCGGTCTCGACCCCGGCTCCGGTCCCGGCAAGCGCTTGCTACGGAGGTGCGTCATAGCGGCTCCCAACAGGCGTACGCGTGAGGTGAGTTCAGGAAGTCGGTCGTGAGGTGAGTTCAGGAAGTCAGTCGTGCGGTGATGCGGAACTGCGTGAACGTGGCCGCGCCGGCATGTCCCCCGCCGGCCGACGCGAGTGCGAACAGGCCGAGCAGCGCGCCGACCCAGCGCCACGGCGTGGCGGTGAAGACCGGCCCGGAGGGCTGCCACCCTTCCCCCACGTCGCAGAAGAAGCGGCAGCGTGCCCCTTCGCCGATCTCGATCCGCAGCCGCGCCCGCCCCTCGGGAGCGATCCGCGGATGCGCCGCGTCGCGCTCCCTCTCGGCGACCGTCTCGGCGAACCGGTGCACGAGATG
The DNA here is from genome assembly GCF_036173125.1 of Streptomyces sp. NBC_00286. NCBI lineage: Bacteria > Bacillati > Actinomycetota > Actinomycetes > Kitasatosporales > Streptomycetaceae > Streptomyces > Streptomyces sp. NBC_00286. Next base: position 8,043,215 of record NZ_CP108054.1, on the reverse strand, counting down.
CACCGTCCCGTCGGCGCCCCGCTGGAGCCCGATCCAGCTGAACGCGTCGCCGAGCACGGCGAGTCCGGCCCGCGCACCCACCGCCTCGCCGGACAGGGCGAGTTCGACCTCGACGGTGGCGGGGGTCCCCGGCAGCCGCTGGGTGAGGACGTTCGGCAGCTTGCGCAGATCGTCCGCGTCGGCCGGCCGTACGCAGTTCAGCCGCAGCCCGTCGCCCGCGTGCCAAGTCGCCCAGCCGTCCTGGGGGTTGGCGGTCCACTGCCACTGGCGTCCGAAGCGTCCGCCGGGGAAGTCGTCGTCGGTGGCGGGCGCGGACGGCGGCTGCGGCGGCAGGTCGGGTTTCTTGTGTACGTCGACGGGGGCGCCCTCGTCACCCAGTACGGGCCAGCCGTCCGTACCCCAGCGCATCGGCTGCAGGTGGACGACCCTCCCGTACGCGCCCTTCTCCTGGAAGTGGACGAACCAGTGCTCGCCGGACGGGGTGCGCACCCAGCCGCCCTGGTGGGGGCCGTTGACGTCGGTGTCGCCCTGCTCAAGGACGATCCGCTCCTCGTACGGCCCGAAGAAGCCGCGTGAGCGGAAGGCGCCCTGCCAGCCGGTGGTCACTCCCCCGGCGGGTGCGAAGATCCAGAACCAGCCGTCGTGCCGGTACAGCTTCGGCCCTTCGAGGGTGAACCAGCCGGGGATGCGGTCGCCGTCGACGATCACCTTGCCCTCGTCGAGCAGGCCGGTGGCGTCGGGCCGCATGCTGTGGCCGGTGAGCCGGTTCTTGATGCCGGAGCGGGACTTGGCCCAGGCGTGCACGAGGTACGCCTCGCCGGTCTCCTCGTCCCACAGGGGGCAGGGGTCGATGAGACCCTTGCCCTCCTTGAGGAGGTGGGGGCGGGTCCAGGGGCCGCGTATCTCGGGGGCGTTGATCTGGTAGATGCCGTGGTCGGGGTCACCCCAGAAGATCCAGAACCGGTCGTCGTGATGCCGCAGGGACGGCGCCCACACTCCGCAGTCGTGCCGGGGTGTCCTGAACTCCTTTGCTGGTTCGAGGAGTTGGAGTGCGTGTCCGACGAGCGTCCAGTTGACCAGGTCGCGGGAGTGCAGCAGCGGCAGGCCGGGGGCACGGCCGAAGCTGGAGGCGGTCATGTAGTAGTCGTCGCCGACCCGGATGAGGTCGGGGTCGGACCAGTCGGCGTTCAGGACGGGATTGCGGTACGTCCCGTCGCCGAGGTCGGCGGTGAAGGCGGGTGCGCTCTGGCTGCTCATGTGCTCACCGCCTTGCGGACGAGCGCCGCCGCCTCGCCCCGGTCCAGGCGGCCGTCGGCGACGACGGTGACGATGCGGCGTACGACGGTGTCGCCCGCCGCGATCGGGAGGCGCTCGTCGTGGGCGAGGGACGAGCCGACGCCCGGGTACTCGGCGGTGCGCACGAACCACGGGTCGCGGCGGGTCTGTTCGGTGGCGCCGGCGAACACCAGGGTCCAGTTGGCGCCCGCGAGGGCGAGCCAGTCGGCGCGCTCGCCGTGGACCGCGTCCTCGCCCTCGGTGTCGTGGGTGAACACGGCGGGCGCCTCGGCCTCCTTGCGGGCGCGCCAGAAGAAACCGCCGTACGCCGCGCCGGGGCGTCCGTTCGTGGCCGGGCTGCCGATCGACAGGGGGCCGTCGGTCGTGTTGGCGAGGGAGAAGGTGAAGTCCAACGCCCAGGCGGTATCCGTGAGTTCGGTGGCCGCGACGGTACGCCGCTCGCGCAGCAGCTCGCCGCCCGCGGCCATCCAGCGCAGTTCCTCCACGAAGCCGTCGGGGTCCTTCAGCTGGAAGCCCGCGTGCCGTTGGGCGCCGTGGTTGTCGAGCTCGGTGGGGCCCTGGTCGCGGACGTAGGTGCGCCCGCCCCAGAAGTTGTGCCCCTCGACGTCGGGAACGGCGACACCGACGCCGAGGTGGTGGACGTGGTCGACCGGGCTCAGCTCGGTGACGGCCGTGCCCGCCAGCGTGGTGACCGGGTGCAGATACGGACGCGGCGAGAGCCGGGCGGGCAGTTCCGGCCGGGTGATGTAACGGCCGACGGGACGGCCCGCGATCCGCAGGACCAGGGAGTCGTACATCATGTGCTCACCTCGTTCGGGAGCGCCCAGGAGGCGCCCAGCTCGGAGTAGAGGGAGAGGGTGTCGGCGGCGGCCCTGACGAGCGCGTCGATACCGCGGACGACCCGGCGGTTCTCTTCGGGCAGCAGGTACCAGTCGCCCTCGGGGAGGGCGACGGGATCGGGCGCCTGCCGAATCGATTCAACGACCCGCATGAAAGCGCCCGTCGAGTCGGGTGGCACCAGCAGCTCGGCCCGGCCTTCGAGATGCTCGACCAGGTTCTCCAGCAGGTCGGTCCTGCCGTACTCGAACTCCTCGGGGCCGTGCCCGGACCGCTGGAGGAGGACCCGGTCCTGCTTGTACCAGTAGGTGATCCGGCCGCTGGTGCCGTGCACGAGGACGTATGGCTCGTCGGGCCGCTCGGCGCAGAGGGTCGCGGCGATGGTGATCCGGCCGCCGGACGCTGTGGTGACGCGTACGCAGGAGGTGTCGTCGGACTCGATGGCGTTGGCGCGCAGCAGTTCGGTCTCGATGGCGGTGATGTCCTCGGCGTGGGTGGCGCCGTCGAGCGCGAGGGCGGTGGCGACGGCGTGCGCGAGGGGGTTGGTCAGCGCACCGTCGACGACGTCGGCGCCGTTGAGCGTGCGCCGACCGGCCCAGGGTGCGCGCCGGTAGTAGTCCTCGTCGCGTGCCCAGGCACCGGCCGCCCCGATCCCGGTCACCTCGCCGATCGCGCCCTCGGCGACCAGCTGCCGGATCGCCGGGACGGCGCCCGAGCCGAGCGACTGGAACCCGATCTGGCACACCACCCCGGCCGCCGCGACCTCGTCGGCCATGCGGCGGAATTCGGCGTACGACGGCGCGGGCGGCTTCTCAAGGAGCAGGTGTACGCCCTTGCCGACGGCGACCAGCGCCAGGTCGGTGTGGGTGTGGATCGGCGTGCAGATCACGGCGATCGCGGCACCGGTGGATTCCAGCAGCGCCCCGAAGTCGGCGGACTGCTCCGGCAGTTGACCGGGGTCGGCGAAGCTGTCCAGCTCCTCCTCGGTGAGCGGCGTCAGCTCGCAGATCCCGGCGAGGCGTACGAGGCCCTTGTCCTGGAGGCGGCGGATGTTCGCCAGATGCCAGCGGCCGTGGCCGCGCGCGCCCGCGAGGACGATCGGCACGGGTGAAGTCATCGGCACAGGTGTGGTCATGGGATCCTCCCCGCTCCCGCACCGCACGCCTGAGTGGCCAACAGCCCGTAGGTGAGCGTGACTTGGAGGAGGCGGTGCCCTCTTCTCGTATGGCGCGGCAAGGCGCGTACTCCTCTCATCCCTTCACCGCCCCGGCGCTGAAGCCCGTGATCAGCCACTTCTGGATGAAGGCGAAGACGATCACGACGGGTACGGCCGCGATGATGCCGCCCGCGGCGAGCGCGCCCAGGTCGACGCTGTCGGCGCTCATCAGGCTGTTGAGGCCGACGGGGATCGTCTGCTTGTCCTGGTTGCTGAGGAACATCAGGGCGAACAGGAAGTGGTTCCAGGAATGCACGAAGGCGAAGGAGCCGACGGCGATCAGTCCGGGCCGCAGCAGCGGCAGGACGATGACCCGGAAACCGGTGAGGCGGGAGCAGCCGTCGACCCAGGCGGCCTCTTCGAGGGAGTACGGGACGTTCCGGATGAAGCCGCTGATCAGGATCATCGACAGTGGGAGCTGGAAGACGGTCTCGGCGATGATGACGCTGCCGAGCGAGTTGATCATCTGGAGCTCGGCGAAGATCTGGAACAGCGGGACCAGCAGCAGCGCGCCGGGCACGAACTGGGAGCAGAGCAGCGCCAGCATGAAGGCACGCTTGATCTTGAAGTTGAAGCGGGCGAGGGCGTAGCCGCCGGCGAGCGCGACCAGCGTGGTCATCACGAGCGTGGCGATGCCGACGTACACGCTGTTCTCGAAGTAGGTCCCGAAGCTGCGCTCCGTCCACACCTTCTCGAAGTGCTGGAAGGTCATGGGCCAGGGAACGAGCGAGGTCGAGCCGGGCTCGCGCAGGGCGAACAGGAGGATCCAGTAGAAGGGGATGAGCGTGAAGAGCAGATAGGCGCCGAGGGGGAAGTAGATCTGCCAGCGCGGGACTTCGTCCCAGGCGCGGCGCCGCTTGGCCGGGCGCTGCGGTGCGGGAGCCTCGTCCTGGGGAGCGGGAGCCGTCATGGTGGCCTCTGTGGTGCTCACTTGTCGTCACCTCCGAACTTGCTCAGCCGCAGATAGACGATCGAGCAGAAGAGCAGAATCACGAACGCCACGGTGGTCAGAGCCGACGCGTAGCCGAAGTTGTGGGCGTCGACGCTGGTGTTGGCGATATAGAGCGGGAGTGTCGTCGTGGCTCCCGCGGGTCCGCCGCCGGTGAGGGTGTAGAGCAGGTCGACGTTGTTGAACTCCCACACCGCGCGCAGCAGCGTGGACAGGATGATGGCGTCCTTCAGGTGCGGCAGCGTGATGTGCCAGAACTGCTTGAAGCGGCTGGCCCCGTCGACCTCGGCGGCTTCGTACAAGTCCTTCGAGACGGACTGGAGGTCGGCGAGGATGAGGATCGCGAAGAAGGGCACGCCGCGCCACAGGTCGGCGACGATCGCGGCAGGGAACACCGTCGAGGTGTCGGACAGCCAGCTCGTACCGTACGAACCGATGCCCATGTCCGCGAGGTAACGGGTGATCCCCGTCTGGGAGTTGTAGAGCAGCACCCAGATCGCCGAGGTCAGCACACCGGACACGGCCCACGGCGAGAACACCAGGGCGCGGCCCAACGACCGTCCCACGAAGGTCTGGTTGACGATCAGCGCGAGCGCCAGACCGAACATCAGCTGAAGGCCCACCTCGACGAAGACCCACTTGGCGCTGAAGATCAGCGTGTCCCAGAAGATCGGGTCCTCGGTGAAGGCGTGCACGAAGTTCTCGAAGCCCGCGTAGCCGTTCCGCCACGGCTTGGTGGGGTTGTAGTCCTGCAGGCTGTAGTAGAAGACGCTCAGCACCGGGTAGGCGATGAAGCCGAGCATCAGCAGTCCCGCCGGGGCGATCAGCAGATACGGGAGACTGCGTGGCGTGGCTGAGCCGCGGCGCCGCCGGGGTGGCGCGGGCTTTTTCGCCACGGCTGCGGCTTGGGCCATGACTGTTCTCCGTTCTCGGGGGTGCGGGTGGTGCTGTGCGCGCTCGCTCGTGCTGTGCGCGTGGTGCCCTGTGCTGGTGCGTCGGGTGCGCTGTGCTTGTGCGTATGGGTGCGCTGTTGCTTCTGTGGTGCGCTCAGCCCGCGTACGGGTCCGGCACCTTGCCCGGCTTGGCCAGGAAGGCGAAGTCGCAGCCGGTGTCGGCCTGGGTGATCTGTTCGTTGTAGAGCGCTCCGTAGCCGCGCTCATAGCGCTCGGGCGGCGGCGTCCAGGCCGCCCTGCGCTGCTCCAACTCCTCGCCGGGTACGTTGAGTTGAAGCGTTCGCGCCTCGACGTCAAGGGTGATGCTGTCCCCGGTCCGCACGAGCGCGAGCGGTCCGCCGATGTACGACTCCGGCGCCACGTGCAGCACACACGCGCCGTAACTGGTGCCGCTCATCCGGGCGTCGGAGATCCGCACCATGTCCCGTACGCCCTGCTTCAGCAGGTGGTCGGGGATCGGCAGCATGCCGTACTCGGGCATGCCCGGGCCGCCCTTGGGACCGGAGTTGCGCAGCACCAGCACGCTGTCGGCGGTGATGCCCAACTCCGGGTCGTTGATGGTGCGTTGCATGGTCTTGTAGTCGTCGAAGACGACCGCCGGACCGGTGTGCTTGAGCAGATGCGGCTGGGCGGCGATGTGCTTGATGACGGCGCCGTCGGGGCACAGGTTGCCGCGCAGCACCGCGACCCCGCCCTCGTCCGCGACCGGGTTGTGGCGCGGGCGGATCACGTCGTCGTTGTGCACCTGAGCCGAGGCGAGCTGCTCGCGCATGCTGTCGTAGGACACCGTCGGCCGGTCCAGATGCAGCAGATCGGTGATCCGCGACAGGAAACCGGGCAGCCCGCCCGCGAAGTGGAAGTCCTCCATCAGGTACGTACGCCCGCCGGGCCGTACGTTCGCCAGCACCGGCACCGTACGAGCGATCCGGTCGAAGTCGTCCAGCGTGAGCCGTACGCCGGCCCGCCCGGCCATCGCGATCAGATGGATGACGGCGTTGGTGGAACCGCCGAGTCCCAGGACGGTGGTCACGGCGTCGTCGAAGGCCTCCTGGGTGAGGAGGTCGGACAACTTCCGGTCCTTGCGGACGAGTTCGACGATCCGGAGGCCGGAGGCCGCGGCCATCCGGTCGTGCCCGGAGTCGACGGCGGGGATGCTGGACGCGCCCGGCACGGTGACGCCGAGGGCCTCGGCGGCGGCCGTCAGCGTCGACGCCGTACCCATGGTCATGCAGTGGCCGGGCGAGCGGGCGAGTCCGCTCTCCAGCTCGGTCATCTCGCAGTCGCCGATGAGCCCGGCCCGCTTGTCGTCCCAGTACTTCCACATGTCGGTGCCGGAGCCCAGGACTTCATTGCGCCAGTGACCCGGCAGCATGGGCCCGGCGGGCACGAAGACGGCGGGCAGGTCGACGCTCGCGGCGCCCATGAGCAGCGCGGGCGTCGACTTGTCGCAGCCGCCCATCAGCACGGCACCGTCCACCGGATACGACCGCAGCAGTTCCTCGGTCTCCATCGCGAGCATGTTGCGGTAGAGCATCGGGGTCGGCTTCTGGAAGGTCTCGGAGAGGGTGGAGACCGGGAATTCGAGGGGGAAGCCGCCTGCCTGCCACACGCCGCGCTTGACCGCCTGGGCGCGATCCCGCAGGTGTACGTGGCAGGGGTTGATGTCGCTCCACGTGTTGAGGATCGCGATGACCGGCTTGCCCAGGTGCTCCTCGGGGAGGTAGCCGAGTTGGCGGGTGCGGGCGCGGTGGCTGAAGGACCGCAGGCCTTCGGTGCCGTACCACTGGTGGCTGCGCAACTTCCTTGCGCTGTCGGCTGTTTCGCCCGCTCCGGTCTGTGGTCCCGTGTCGGTCATATGGACCACCCCGCGGCGATGGCGGCGACTTCGGCGCGCTCGGCCTCGGGCAGCAGGTGGCTCGGCGGCCGGACCTCGCGACGACACAGGCCCAGCGAGGCCAGGGCCTCTTTGACCACGGTCACGTTGTTGGCGGAGCCGTTGGCCCCGCGCAGTTCCTCGAAGCGGCGGATCTGCTCCCACACCTTCATGGCGCCGGCGTAGTCGCCCGATCGAAGCGCTTCGATCATGTTCAGCGAAACGGACGGGGCGACGTTCACAAGACCCGAGGTGAAGCCGGTCGCGCCCGCCGAGAAGTACGAGGGCGCGTACGGCTCGGCGAGCCCCGCCACCCAGACGAAGCGCTCCAGCCCCGCGTCCCGTGCGAAGGCGGCGAAGCGGGCGGCGTCCGGGACGGCGTACTTCACGCCGATGACGTTCGGGCAGTGGTCGGCCAGTTCGGCGAGCCGGGCGCCGAGGAGTTGCGCGTTGCGGATGTACGGGACGACGCCCAGCTCGGGGACGGCTTCGGCGATGGCCCGGTGGTAGTCGACCCAGCCGCTCTGCGCGACGTACGGATGCACCGGCTGATGGACCATCACCATCTGTGCCCCGCAGTCGCGGGCGTGCCGCGCGGAGGCGACGGCGGTCGGCACATCGTGCCCGACGCCGACCACGATGACGGCCCGCTCGCCCGCCTCGTCGATGGTCAACTCCGTGACTAAGCGGCGTTCTTCGGGGCTCAGTGCGTAGAACTCGCCGGTGTTGCCGTTCGGCGTGAGCGTGCGGACGCCGCCCTCGAGCAGACGGCCGAGCAGGGCGCGATGGCTGTCCTGGTCGACGGAGCCGTCCTCGGCGAACGGGGTCACCGGGATCGCCACCACATCGGCCAGCGCCGCCCGCTCCGTCTCGAACGTCGCGCTGCTCACTGCTGCTCACCCTCTCCCGGGGCCTCGGGGAAGGCCCGTTGCACGAACGACGCAATGTGCGAGTGCAGGGCGCGGGCCGCGCCGTCCGAGTCGCCCTCGAGGGCGAGCCGCAGGATCTCCCGGTGCTCGCCCGCCTCCCGCTCCCAGGAGGGGTTGGCGGCCCAGGCGACCGCGGAGACCAGGGCGGCCTGGTCGCGCACCTCGTCGAGCATCCGGCCGAGCAGCGGGTTGCCGCAGGGGACGTACAGGGCGCGGTGGAACTCCCGGTTGGCCAGCGAGCGTTGGGCGGTGTCGGTGGCGGCGTCCGCGCGTTCCAGCGCGTCGCGCGCCGTGTCGAGGGAGGCGCCGCGCTGCACGGAGCGGCGCAGTGCCTCCGGCTCCAGGAGCAGCCGCACGTCGTACACCTCGCGCGCCATGTCCGCGTCCACCATGCGCACCGTGACGCCCTTGTACTGGTTCATCACGACGAGCCCCGTGCCGGCCAGGGTCTTCAGCGCCTCCCGCACCGGGGTCTTGGACACCCCGAACTGTGCGGCCAGCTCCGTCTCGACCAGGGCCTGACCGGGCGTCAACTGCCCGGTGAGGATGCGGTGTTTGATCCCCTCCAGCACGTACTGCGTGCGGGACGGAATCGGGGTGGGCACAGAGGTCATGCGCGCCTCTCGGATCTCATCGATCACTTCACGTGTCGTCGGATCACGGGATCGGACCGCGCGGGTATCTCGCGTATCTGATCTCGCGTATCGCGTCTCATATATGACGTACGAAGTACGACGCGTTGAAGGTAGGAGCGCGCTGATGATTCGTCAACGCTTCTGACAGAAGTTGTTCGCGTTGACGCTCAAGAGATATCGGGGGCGGGGTCGGGCCAGGGGTGCGGAACCTTTCGTTCGGCGGGTGCGGAACTTGCCGTTCAGGCCCTTACGGTGCAGGTCGGAGGCTTAGTAACTCGCGGTGCAGGTCGGCGACTTAGGCGTTGTGGTGCAGGTCGGACGGTCAGGCCTTTGCCGTCCAACTCGGGTCGCGGCCGCTCAGGCCGATCGTGCGGTCCAGCAGAGGGGCTTCGGCCGGTACGGGGACGGGCGGGCCGAAGATTTCGGAGCTGTCCGGTTCGCCGGCCGCGGGGGCGAGGAAGTCGTGCGACGTCTGGAGGGCCGCCGTGTCGGGGGCGTAGTCCTGGCCTGTGGCTTGGGCCAAGTCCCACCCGTGGATGACGAGTTCGTTGGTGGCGACGAGGCCCGCGATCTCGCCGGGGAGGTCGACGCCGCCCGCTCGGGTCTCGCCGGTCCAGGCGGCCGGGTGGCGCCAGGCTTCGGCGAGTTCGGTGAGGAGCTCGGGGAGTTCGGTACGCCAGCGGGGCGTGACGTCCGGCAGGGAGGAGCCGGGATCCGTGTCCGTCGTCGGCCCCAGATCCTTTCGGCCGGCGTCCCGGAAGGCCCGGGCGAGCCCGACCAAGTGACCGAGAAGATTGCGTACGGCGTACTCCGGGCAGGGCGTCGGAGCGTCCAGCTGCTCCTCGCGCACGGCCTCCGCGAGGCGCGCCACGATGAGGGCCTGCGGCCCCAGGTCAAGCGTTGTCGATGTCGTATCAGCCATGCTCGGCTCCTCTTCTGACTCACTGGCTCATGGATGCATGGGTTCACGTGGTCACGTGGTCACGTGGTCACGTGGTCACGTGGTCACGTGGTCACGTGGTCACGTGGTTGGTCGCCGGGTTGTGGTCCGACTAGCAGCCCTGTCATGTAGACCGTCGGCCGTACGAAAAGTCATCGCTCCCGCTGCCGAGGTCATGCTCAGGGGGCTGGTCAAGCCTCCGACCTGCCGGGATCCTCGAAATATCCGGGCGCTCGGTGTCCGGGACCGCGAAGGGGAGCCGCGCCATGAAGGCGATCGTTCAGGATGCGTACGGATCAGCGGACCTTCTGCGACTGCGCGACATCGACCGCCCCGTCCCCGGCGACGACGAGGTGCTCGTCTCGGTACGCGCGGCCGGCGTCGGGCCGGAGGTGTGGCACCTCATGACGGGCCGGCCCTATGTGGCGCGGGTCGCCCTGGGGGTCCGTAAGCCCAAGAATCCGGTACGGGGCTGGGACGGCGCCGGGACCGTCGAGGCGGTCGGCGCCAAGGTGACCGACTTCAAGCCGGGCGACGAGGTCTTCGGCAACTGCGAGGGCTCATACGCCGAGTACGCGCGCGCCAAGGCCGCAAAGCTCGCCCACAAGCCCGCGAACCTCACCTTCGAAGAGGCCGCCGCCCTCCCCGTCTCGGGCATGACCGCCCTCCAGGCCCTGACCGGCAAGTCCCGCCCGAAGCCCGGCCAGCGAGTCCTGGTCATCGGCGCCTCCGGCGGCGTGGGAACGTACGCCGTCCAGCTCGCCACGATGTACGGCGCCGAGGTCACCGGCGTCTGCGGCCCCGGGAGCGCGGACTACGTCCGCTCCCAGGGCGCCACCCACATCATCGACTACACCCACGAGGACATCACCGAAGCCCCCCACCCCTACGACATCATCATCGACAACGCGGGCCTCCGCCCCCTGCCCGTCCTCCGCCGCGCTCTCACCCCCCGCGGCACCCTGGTCATCGTCGGCGGCGAGGGCGGCACCACCTTCTTCGGCGGCATGAGCCGAGGCCTGCGCGCGGTCCTCCTCTCCCCCTTCATCAGCCAGAACCTCAGCAACCTCATCTCCATCGCCCGCCGCGAGGACCTGCTGACCCTCAAGGACCTAGCCGAGAAGGGCCAGATCACTCCGGTCGTCGACCGCACATACCCTCTTGCCGAGGCGGCGGCTGCCATCCGGCATCTGGAGTCGGGGCATCCTCGGGGGAAGCTGGTGGTCACCGTCTGACGGCCCGATCAGAGTCGACCCGGACGTCAGTCCTTGACGTCCTTCACCGAGCTGGGCCCCAACTGTTCGGCATCGGCGAACTCCGGCATCGTCATGGGCTTGTCGAACAGGAAGAACGACTGGTTGGTCCCGACCGTGAACTCCATGTACGCGCCGGTCGTGGCGTCGAAGCCGTAATAGGCGTGGCACATCGAGCCCTCCGAGTACACGCCGTCCATGCCCGGCTGCTGCACCACCACCTTGCCCTGCCCCGAGGAGTCCACCCGCTCGGTCGGCGTGAGCATCGCGCAGCGCGCGACCGGCAGGCCCTTCATGATGAAGTACCCGTATTCGCCCTTGGCGTTCTGGATGTAGACGTAACTCAGCTTGCCCGGCTTGCCCCAGGTCTTGACCCACTTGTTGATGGCGTCACGGGTCGGCGAGTACTTCATCCGCCCGGCGGGCTGGTTCGCCACGAGGTGGTCGTAGTTCTGCTGCTTGGCCTTGTTCTCTTTGTCCTGACTGGAGTCGTCGCATGCGGCCAGCCCGACCGTCAGAGTGAGCGCCGCCGCGGACACCGCAACGACTCGCGCGATCCTGTTCATCCTGTACTGCCCCTTCCCTGGTTGATGGAGATCAGTAGGCGCAGGTCGTGTTGTCGGCGTCGGCATCCAGGCGGTACGGCAGATCCTCGTCTCGGAAGGGGGCGCGGTGCTCCTGGGCGGCCTTCGCGTTGTAGTCGTTGATGGACTCGATCCGCGTCGCCCTCAAGGCCGTGATGGACTGGTCGATCTGGCTCATCCGGGCATCCGATGCGGTCTCCCGCTCCTGGCTCAGCGCCTGGATGGTTGCCTCTGCGTTCTGTGCCGCCTCACACAGATCGAAGAACTCCTCATACGTCCCCTGGCGGAACTCGCCCGACCCGACGGTGTTCTCGCGTTCCTGAGCCTCGCCACGGAACGGGGCGGTGATCCACCCGGCACCACCGAAGACGAACGTGCCGATCAGGTACAGGCCCACAAGAACGACGATGCAGCTGGTGATCCACGCGCCGGTCCGCGCGCCCTCTCGCACAACCCCCATCGCGTTCCCTCCGGTCTTCCGTAGAGTTCTGACCAACGCGAGCCATGATGTGCGCCCACCGCCGGGACCGGTCCCGGCCCCAATCAGCCCGTTTCGCCGGTGCACCGCACGGTGACGTCCCCCTCGCGGGGTGCACCGGCCGGAAATGTGACAGTGAGGGGGCGAGCTGTCACATTCACGGATCTACCTGCCGGAGGGCGGAGCCGCACAGGTCTCATCGGCGCCGTGAGGGGTGATCTGACGCGTGTGCTCCCAACAGACGGGCGTCCGGAGCCAGTCGCCTTGGCTCCGGACGCCCGCTCCCTCAGCAGCCGCGATGATTCAGCAGGTGACGACCTTGCCGTACGAGCCAATGCTCCAGCTCTGCCTCGAGTACTGAGAGGGCTGGTACGTGTAGCAGCCCTTGTCGGGACCATTGTTGATGACGACCTTCAGGTGCATCGTCCGACCGCAGTTGTTGGTCACCGTCACGTACTTCTGGTGCTTGACGACGTCCCGCTTGATGCAGGCCGGAGCCGTCCCCGCCTCGGCCGCCGTGGCCGTGGGGGCCATGGCAAGGCCGCTGCCCAGGACGGCGGTGGCGAGGATGCCGAGTGCGGCGCTCTTGTGGAACCTCATGATGCCGTTTCCCTTCCGGAGTACTCGGTGTGCTGGCGTGAGCGGCATGTGGTGGATCAGCCGCCCGGTGCAACGCTCCGACTGTGCCGGGGTCCGGATACCGAGCGCCACGAAGATCCCCCCGCTTGGGGCCATCTGGGATGCCCCAGGGCCTGACCTGCTGGGATACGGACGCGGGTGACGCGATCGTGGGACGGGGCGTCAGGCCATCGCGAACTTGGCAACGTACTCGTCGAAGGGCTCGATGCCGACTTCTGCACGGAGTTCGTCCATGCGCTCCGGCTCTTCACACGGCCACGGCACCGGCGCCCCGTCCTTCACTCCGGCGATCTGAGTGCCGTAGATCTGCTTGCGGCCCTCGTTGACCAGCGTGCGGTCGCGCAGAAAGGCCAGCTCGCGTGGGCTGGCCGAGCCTGCCGCCACCGCCTGCTGCATCAGCTGGAGGGCGCGTCGCTGAACGTCGAGCTGCCGGTCGGCGTGCTGGGCGACCAGCCACGCTGCGCGCGCGGCCTCCTCACCGACCAGTTCCTCCGTCGGCCAGCCATACTCATCCATGATCTCGCCGAGCCGATCACCGTGCTGCGCGGTCAGCCGCCGCCAGGCCAACTGCTCGGCAGGGTCATCGCTGTTCGCGCGAACTGCGGACTGGTGATCCACCGCGGCCATGTCCGTGAGTTCCACGGCCAGCGCGGCAAGGTCATGCGCCACTCTCAACTCCCCAGTCAGATCAGTGCGTTGTGCTCGTCGCCCGCAAGCCTAAAAGCACAAAACAGGCGTAAAGATCATTCCGAGGAACGGTGACAGGCACCTTCGTGCACCGCGATAATGGATCTACCACCGGGGGCAGCCCAAGCGGCTAGTCCCACGCGAGGCGTTGACCGCCGGGGCCGACGTGAAGCCGCAGGTGCTCGGTAGTGGGCCTGCCTGCCGTGCGCCATGCAGTGATCTGCTGGGTGATGTTGTCCCAGAGCCGTGTGTGTCCAGCCTGGCGGACCATCCAGCGGTCGTTCGAGTCCTGGAAGAGGCAGGCCCAGGTCTGGGTGTCCACGTCGATGAGGACGTGATCGGTCCCGCCGTCGCGGGGCAGAGTGAGTCGCTGAGCATGAGGCGCTGCGAACTGGGCGATGAACCGGGTTGACCAGTCCTCCAACACATCGGCGCCCAGGGCCGCGGGCTCCGCCTCCGCCTCACTGAAGTCGGGGAGGATACCGAAAGGCGGCGGGATGTGGGGCCGAGCCAGCATGAACGAAACGTGTCCGCCGAGAACGGGGCCGCTGGCTGTGCCGTCCTCCTGCACGGTGAGGCGGACGAGTTCGGAGGCGTGCATCCTGCCGCCGACCGTTACCAGGATCTGTCCACCGGGGCGAGTCTGATCGACCCAGGCCGCCGGGACGGTGTGCACACCGCAGGTGACGATCACGCGGTCGTACGGGGCTTCTGCGGGATGCCCGTCCAGGCCGTCCCCCACCGCCCGCAAGGGGTAGCAGCCGATGCCCGCGAGGGCGATTCCGGCGCGGGCAGAGACTTCGGCATCCACCTCCACCGTGGTCACGTTCTCGTCTCCGACGACGTGTGCCAGCAGGGCGGTCGAGTAGCCGGTTCCGGTGCCGATCTCCAGGACGCGGGCCCCGCCGGTGACGTCCAGCTCATCCAGCATCCGCACGACGAGGCTGGGCAAGGTCGAGGAGGAGGACGGGGCAGCGGAGATGCGGCCCTCCACCTGGTCGGGGAAGACGGCTCCAGCAACCTGGGTCACCAGGCTGTCGTCTTCGTAGGCCCTGGACGGGCTGTCGATGGGGCTAGCGGGCCGGTACCAGCCGCCCCCATCGTGCTCGAACCAGCCCCGCGACAGGAACGCCTCCCGAGGCACCGATGCCACGGCTTCCTCCCACGCGGGAGTGCACAGGGATCCGGCCTTGATGAGGCGCTGGACGAGGTCCGCGCGCATTTGCCCGGACGATGAGGAGTCAGCAGTCACGTGAGGGCTCTCCGTTCTGCAGGAGTTCAGCGATGGCCGCGGTGATGGGCAGCCCGGCCGCTGCTTCCAGCCACGCCCATTGGCCGTTGGGGTTGCATTCCAGAAACCACCAGGTTCCATCAGCGGTCACAGCGAAGTCGAAAGCGCCGAAGCGGAGCCCGAAGGCCGCGAGGAAGGCGAGCAGGCTGCCGCGGATCTGCTCCGGACACTCCACAGCCTCATAGCGCAGGTTCCGGTACTCCGCGCGCCAGTCCACCACGCCGAGCGGCGCGGTGATGCGGGCGCAGAACACTCGATCGTCGACGACCACGGCGCGCACGTCGCACGACTTGGGCACGAGCGCCTGGAAGAGGTGGGCGCAGTGGCCCACCGTTTCGTCGAGTTCCCCGGGCTGCACCGGGGCCGCCCAGATGCCTGCCGGTTCGCCGTCCACGTCGTACGCGGCGGCGTGCAACGGCTTGTACACCGTGGGCTGTTCGGCCGCGAAGGCCTTGGCTTCGAGCGGATCGCTGGTGATCAGAGTGGCGGGGACGGTGAAGCCGACGCGGTGCGCCGCGGCCAATTGCGCGGGCTTGTACTCAGCGCGTGCGATGGCCTGCGGGTGGCTCAGGTACAAGCAGGCGGGGAGAGCACCGAGTACGCCACCCAGTCCGCGTCGGTTCTCCTGCGCGGCGAATCGCGCCTCCTGGGTGTCGTCGTCTGCGGTATAGATGTTGGGGCGTCGGTGGTAGAGGGCGCGTACGGCACCCAGGTCTACGGAGCGTTCCCCGACCGTGAGCCTGCCGCTCCACCCGTCCGAGCCCAGGCGGGCCGCCAGGATCGCCGAGGCAGGGAAGTCCCGCCCTGGGTCGAGGCGTAGGACGGGCACCCGGCGCCGGTTCAGTTCCGTGATGACGAGGTCCGCGGTCGCGTCTTCGTGCTGGGTGGACACAAGCACCGGGCGTCCGTCCATAGGCGTGCCTCCTAGTCCTGGCTCGCGTCGTGGCCGGAGTCGCCGTCCACCTTGCCGTCCTTGCTGACCTGGGTGGGCGGGTAGGTGTTGACGGACGTACCGTGCTTGCCGAGTTCGGCCGGCGTCATGCGGCCGTCGCCGCCGATCCAGTGGCCGGTCTGGGTCTGTGGGTCAAGTCCCGCGTACCGCCAAGGAGATGGCTCACTGTTACGCAGCGGGGCCATGCGGCGCATGCCCCACGGGACCGGCGGAGTGGCCGTCGGTTGCAAGGTGCCTCCTTGGTGTGGGCGGATACTGCCTGATTGAGCTGCAAGGGGGGAGGTCAGTCCCTGCCGGGGTCTGTCGCGAATCATGGCCGCCTCCAGGAGCGCCACGGCCGAGTGATGATCTCGCGGTACGTGTGGTGCGACGGGTGCCGCCCGCAGTGGTCCAGCACCCACTTCTGTGGCTCGGCGAAGTCCTCACTGGGCGGGGACGTCTCGCCGTCCACGGCGCACTGCATGGCGTACGTTGTCGGCTCCGCGTCGGGCTCTCGATCAGGTTCGAGCGTCCAGGCCTCGTACCGCAGGACAGCGCGCGGGCTCACCGTCCCCACCGCCCGTTGGCCACGGCCACCTTGGCGCTCATCTCCTCGGCCTGTGTGGGTGGGCGCAGTTCATCAGGCGGGGCGTCCCACTCCTTGCCTCCCTGAGGAGGTCGAAGCTGGACGTACGGACCTTCGTGGCCCATCACGATGCCCACTCGGGCGTTGCGTCTGTCCACCATCAGCGTCTGCACGGCCGGTTGTTCCTCGCTGCCGATCACCACCGCCCTCTCCTCTCCCTGAGGATGGGGCGACTCCGAACTGCACGGCTGTGCTGCTCGCACGTCGGTCGGCTTCTGTTCGTTCGCCATACCGAGAGCATCGCGATCTCGGAAGCTCGACAGAAAGGCCCAGCTGATTACCCAACTTGGGTAACATCACGTGAAGTTACGTACGACAACGTTGAGTAGTCCTCAGCCGTGGGAGCCTTGCGATGCCCGAGCCGCCCCGTCCACAGGAGCTTCCGGCCAGACTGCTCACCAATCCCGAGATGATCGACGCGTGCCGTGTCCGCGACTTCGCGCGGGTTTTTCGGCTGGTCAAGATCCATGCGGGCATCTATCCGTCGATGATCGCCCGCCGCTGCGACCTGACGCCCAGCCGCGTCGGCGAAGTGACGGCGG
This sequence comes from Streptomyces sp. NBC_00286, assembly GCF_036173125.1. Classification (NCBI taxonomy): domain Bacteria; kingdom Bacillati; phylum Actinomycetota; class Actinomycetes; order Kitasatosporales; family Streptomycetaceae; genus Streptomyces; species Streptomyces sp. NBC_00286. The sequence continues at coordinate 8,026,536 of NZ_CP108054.1, read as the reverse complement.
GCCGACGCCAGTTGGTCCACATAGATGTGATCGAGCGGGTGGCGGACGGCCTGCGGATCCCCGGCCACATGCTCGGACTTGCCCGGCGTTCCTGGGAGACGCCCGCAGGTCTGGCCGTATCCGAGCGGGAACCGCCCCGCCCCGACGAACCGCAGCCCGAGCCGGACCCCACCGCCCTTCCGGGGGCGGAGGCAGAAAGTTTCCTCGCGCTCACTTCACGGACCAGCCCACGTCCCTGCACTCTCCAGGCCTTACGGGCATCCATCGAGGACTACTGGCGCCGAGACGACCAACACGGAGGCGAAGCCCTGCGGCCGGCGGTCGTCGGCCAACTCCGGTACGTCGTGGGCCTTCTCAAGAAGGGCCGCCCCGAGCCCATCCAGCAACAGCTGTACGGCGTCGCAGCCGAGTTGGCTCGCCTCACCGGCTGGACGCACTTTGACGCACGCCAGTACAGCCAGGCCCGTACGTATTTCTCCGAGGCTCTTCAACTGGCCAAGGAAATTGACGACCGACAGTTCATGGCCAACGTGCTGGCGTGCATGAGCCTTCAGGCCACGTACCAGGACAAGCCCGGGGATGCACTGGCGTATGTCAACGCCGCCCAGGACGAAGCCCATAGCGCTGCCGGGACCACCCCGCGCGTGCTGTCGATGCTAGCCATGCGGGAAGCGTTCGCCCACGCCACCCTTGGCAACCAGACCGCCACGCACACAGCGATCTCCGAGGCCCACCGTCAGTTCGAGCAGAGCACGCCAAATGACCCCGACCCCGCATGGGTGACCTATTTCGACGAGCCCAAACTGATCGTGGACACCGGCATTGCCCACGGCCGACTCGGCGAGGCGGCCACTGCTGAGCTACTGATCACCGATGCCCTGCGCAGAGAGAACAACAGCACCAACCAGCGCGGCCGCGCCTTCCACGCCTTCTGGCTTGCCCGGACCCAGCTCCAGCAAGGGAAGTTGGACCACGCGTGCCACACGGCGACGGAGGCCCTGGAACGAGCAGCCGCGGTTGCGTCCCCGCGGGTGACAGGTCACCTCAGAGAGTTCTACGACCAGTTGGGCCCGTACCGGAGCGAGCCCGTGGCCGCTGCCTTCGAGTCCCGCCTACGGGAACTGCTCACGGTATGAGGCGGGCGGCTCTTCAGCTGATCGCCTCGTCCATGAGCAGGTAGAGGAGGCCGACGAGCGAGCCGCTGCTGACGATCTCACGACGGTCGATCATGCCCCGCACCTCGGCGAGGGGGATCCACTCGATGCGGTCGGACTCGTTCTTCTCCGTGGGCGGCCCGGCGTAGGTCGCGCCATCCACGCGGAAAACATGGTGCTGCGAATCGGTGATCCCGTTGGCCGGCTCGGCGTAGATAAGCGGCTTGATGGGGCCGGGCCGCCAGCCCGTCTCCTCCAGGACCTCGCGGGCCGCCGCCTCCTCCGGGGACTCCCCGTCCTCGACCAGACCCATGGGCAACTCCCAGGCCCAGGCGTCCGTGATGAAGCGGTGCCGCCACATCATCAAGACCTCTCGGCGGTCATTGACCACGGCGGCCACGGCCAGGTGCCGGAGGCGAACGACGTGGTACTCCCAGCGACGCCCATCCGGTTGCTGGACGTCCACCAGACAGAGATTCACCCAGGGGTTGGTGTAGATCTGTCGCTCACCGTGGGTTTTCCACTGCATTCCTGCGGCCCCTCTCGATCGGCCTCCAGGATCTCAGACCGATACAGCGGTAGACGGACGTTCGGATGCTTTTCTCGTCATTCCGACGAGATGCCTGTCTTGGAGGCCAGTGATCGGAGGCCCTCCGCGATGACAGTCAGGCCCGGTTGACGGCCCCTCCTATGAGGCCGGCCGACGGAGTAGATACTGGCCCCGAATGCCAGGCAAAGATGAGGAGCACGTCGGTGACCAGCGACAACCGCATAGGACCGCCCAAATTTGGCAGCGAACGCGACATGTTGCGGGCTTTCCTCGACTATCACCGCGCGACCCTCGCCATGAAGTGCGAAGGGCTTTGCGACGAGGAGTTGCGGCGGCAGTCGATGCCGCCGTCCACGCTGTCGTTACTCGGGCTGGTGCGGCACATGGCGGAGGTGGAGCGGGCCTGGTTCCGGCGGGTGTTCGAGGACCACGATGCGCCCATGGTGTGGTCCGACAAGGTCGACTTTCAGGCGGCGTACGACGCGAGTGCGTCGACCAGGGACGAGGCGTTCGGGGCCTGGGAAGCCGAGGTGGAGAACTCGCGTCGTATCGAGCGGGAGGCTGAGTCCCTGGACTTGGCCGGGTATCAGCCGAGGTGGGGCGAGGATGTGTCGCTGCGGATGGTGATGGTGCACGTGCTCCTGGAGTACGGCCGTCACAACGGGCACGCGGACTTTCTGCGTGAGGGTGTCGACGGGGCCGTAGGCGCCTGAGTCCGCAGGAGCCACCGGTCTCGCTGATGCTTTGACCGGGAAGGTTCACCGGGGTGGGCGGCTCAGGCCGCGGTGGTGAGGGTGGGGCGGCCGCCCGAGCGGAGGGCTCTCTCGCTGCGGTTGCGGCCCCGCTCTACCCACCGTGCGGCCGACTCGCCAGGATTCTGTCCACGGAAGCGAGCGCGCAGGGTGGTCCGGCGGCGGTTCCGGGAGCGACTGACGCGGGTGCCGGGAGGCGGCGAGCATGGGCAAGTGGATCGTGATCGTTCAGTGGGGTGACTACCAGCACGAGCTCAACCGCGGGGCGGAGAGCACGAAGGACCAGGCGCTGGAGGAGCTCCGCGCCGCCGCCCAGACCTATCTGCCGAATCCTGGGATCCAGGAGAAGTGGCGCCGGGTGTACCGATTCGCCGACCGCGAGTCGTACTTTGTGGTGATCAAGGGGGCAACGACGAAGTGGCGCTGCACCTTTCGCCTCGCGGAGCTGGTCTCGGACTCGACCGATCCGGCTGTGGCCGGCAAGGCGCAGGCGGAGGACACGGCAGCGGACATGGCTGCCGAGCCGCAGGACCGGGTCCCGCCCGGCTTTGGCTAGCTGAGGATGTCGAATACGTCGGTTCCCGATCGACGTGAGAGTGAAGGCACCACATCCCAGGACTCCAGGAGCACCCCATCGTGACCGTGACCGTGACCGTAACCGCGGATATGGCCATCTCCCTCGACGGCTACATCGCCGGCCCCAACGTCGCCCTCGACAACCCCGGTGGCGACGGCGCCGAGCCGCTCTTCGAGTGGATCCACAACCTGGCGAGCTGGCGGGAGCGCCAGGGCATGACCGGCGGGGAGGAGAACCGCGACTCCGAGCTGATGCGCGAATGGTTCGACGCCACCGGAGCCGTGGTCATGGGGCGGATGATGTACGACACCGGCGAGGAGTTCTGGGGCGACGACCCACCCTTCCGGACCCCGGTCTTCGTGCTCACCCACAGCCCCCGGCCGACCCTGGTCAAGGAAGGCGGCACCACCTTCACCTTCGTCACCGACGGCATCCACAGCGCCCTCGACCAGGCGAAGGCCGCCGCCGGCGACAGGAACGTCGACATCGCGGGCGGCGCAAGCACGGTGCAGCAGTACCTCCGGGAAGGGCTCATCGACGAGCTGCAACTGCACGTGGTGCCCGCCCTCCTCGGCGCGGGCCTGCGGCTCTTCGAGGGGGTGGGCGGCGGGCGGCGAAACCTCGAGCCGGTCAGGGTGGTCGACACGCCTCTCGCCACCCACCTGAAGTACCGCTTCGTAGAGTGACCCGGCACGAAGTCGAGCGATGAGGGGGTGCTGGGGTGCTCACGCTGATGGAGATCGCCGAGGACCCGGTTGTCCTGAGGCGCCGCCTGGACCTGCGTGAGGGGACGGAAGTCGTCTTCCGTCCCCTCACGTACACCGACGCCGAGCGCCTGGCTGGTTTCCTTGAGGGGCCTGTCACCCGAATCGAGGCGGCTGAGTACGCACGCCGGGTATGACCTCGCGGCCGCCCGGGAGTTGTGTGACGCGATAGCGCGTTACGACAAGCTCAGGCTGGTGCTGGAGGCAGTGCCGTCCGGCAGGATCGTCGGCCTCCTGGAACTCAGTCTTGCTCTCACCTCTGCGGACATCTCGCGCTATCAGGAGGCGGGCATCCGCCTCACCGAGACGACCGACTGCCGTTTCGGTCCCACCCTGGCCGATGACTACCAGGGAAGGGGGGTGGGGACGCTGGCCTTCCCGCTCGTCGCGGACGTCGCGCGGCGGCTCGGCAGAACGAGGATCATCCTGTGGGGCGGCGTCCTCGCCGACAACGCCCGCGCCATTCGCTATTACGAGAAGAACGGCTTCCGGCCAGTCGGTTCCTTCGCCGCAGCAGACGGTATGCCCTCGCTCGACATGATGTTCACGTCCTGATTTAAGGCAGTCGCCCGATCCCTTGCCCAGGTCCTTAGCCCCAAGATGACGGTCCATGACGACTTCGGGATCGGCATCGGCAACGAGTACGCCATGGGCAGTAACCCGTGTCCTGAAGAACCGCAACGCCGGCCTCTACCTGGGCGCAGCCGTAGTCTCCGGGTTCGGCTCGTCGGCGATGTGGCTCCCGTGCGTGCTGATCGCAGCCCTCACCGCGGTTCGGCGCGAGACACCGGACGACCTTCTCGGCCGTACGACCGCGACCGCCAACACGCTGATGTTCGCCCCGAACGCCGTGGGACTCGCGCCGGGCGCCGGCCTGTCGAACTGGTCGACTACCAGGTGCTGTTGGTGGCGCTCGGGCTGATCCGGCTGGTGACGGTCGTACCGTTGCTCAGGCGTCAGCCGAGCCGTGCGAGCGCCTCCGCCACGAGTGACAGGTCCTCGTCGGACGCCAACCCCGCGTGATACAGCCGTACTTCGGTGGCTCCCAGCTCGACCGCCCGTGCCACGTCCTCCGCGAGCGTGCCCGGGCTGCCGCCCATGCCGCGCACGACGGGGAAATTGGCTGCCAGCACACTCCTCTCAACAGCCTGCTCGGCGAAGGGAGTCAGCAACTCGGGCCCTCCGGCACACGGCACGACCACGCCGTCGGCCACCGACAGGATGTGCGCGGGATCCACACCGGCGTTCGCGCCGACGTGGTACGAGGCCGGGTCCGCGTGCAGCAGGATCTGGAACCCATCGGGAGCGGCCGCGCGTACGGCGGCGACGGCTTCCGTCTGGAGGGAGCGGGCGACGGAGTCCCGCCACGCGCGCGAGGCCGTTGCGAGTTCGGCGCCGAGGAGCTTCTCCACCGCTTCCCAGGCTCCGGTGGGTGCCTCGCCCCGCCAGACGGGTTCCAGGGCGCGCCGGACCGAGGCCGCCAACTCGTCGGGGGCCAGGCCCAGTTGCGTATAGCCGTCGCGGCAGGAGGGGCAGAAGCACAGCGACATCAGGTACTGGCCGGCGTCCCCGAGTTCCACGCCGGCCGTCTTGTCGTGGGCGTGGAGGTGCGCGAGGCCGTACCAGCCGAGGGACTCCAGCTCTGTCCCCGAGGCACCGGGCCGCACCGCCGCCTCGACGGCCAAATCGACGAGGTACGCGCGCGTGTCGGGCTGTGCGATGCAGGGCGCCCAGGGATAGCGGTCTCCGTAGGCGTTCACCACGGAGGTGTCCGGGAACTCGTCCCCCATACGGGAGTTGTGCGCCAGCACCACCCAGGTGTGTACGTCGAGCCCGGCCTCCGCGAGGGACGCGGCGGCCTCCCCGTACGCGTCTCCGGGCGCCCAGTCCCCGGCCGCGTACGGCCTCAGCCGGCGCTCCTCCCAGCGCGGGCCGACCGGATAGAGCACGGCCGCGTGCCGGGCGGTGACGATGCGGTGCCGGGGGTGGCGGGGGGTCAGCGCGCGCGTGGAGTGGTAGGCGGAGGCGAGCGTCGCCTGGCGTACGCCCAGGGCGGCGATGCGCGCGGCGGACTCGGGGTCGCCGTTGACGTCCCACGGGTAGACGAAGGTGGACGCCTTCAGAGATCCCTTCGGAGACCCCTCCGCAGATCTTGCCGCCTGGCTCACTTGTCCTCCTGGAGAAGCGCCTCGCCTCGCTCGATCAGCTGGGCGAGCTGCTTGACGTGGTCGTCGCTCGGTTCGTGCAGCGGCGGTCGCACCTCACCGACGTCGAGCCCCCGCAGCCGTACGCCCGCTTTGACGAGGGAGACAGCGTATCCGCGGCCCTGGGCGCGCAGTTCGACAAGGGGACGGTAGAAGCCGTCGAGCAGGCGGTTCGCCGTGGCGTCGTCTCCTGTGTTCAGCGCCTTGTGGAAGGCGAGGGCGAGCTCCGGCGCGAAGCAGAAGACCGCCGACGAGTACAGCGTGATGCCGATGCCGCGGTAGGCGAGGCCGGTGAGTTCGGCGGTCGGCAGTCCGTTGAAGTAGAGGAATTCGCCGGGGACTTCGGCGCGTACGGCGCTCACGATGCGCTGCATCAGGTCGAGGTCGCCGACGCCGTCCTTGAAGCCGATGATGCCGTCGGTGCGGGCCATTGAGACGACCGTCTCGGGTGTGAATACGGCGTTGTCGCGCTGGTAGACGATGACTTCGAGCGAGGTGGCGCGGGCCAGTTCGGTGTAGTGCCGGAGCAGTCCCTCCTGTCCGGCGACGACGAGGTACGGCGGCATGGCGAGCAGCCCGTCGGCCCCGGCCTCTTCGGCGAGCTTCGCGTACCGGACGGCGAGGGCGGTCCCGTACCCGGCGCCCGCGATCACCGGTACGCGCCCCGCCGTCTCCTCGACGGCCGCGCGTACGCAGTCCTGGAACTCCTCGGGGGTGAGCGCGTGGAACTCCCCGGTCCCGCAGCAGGCGAAGACGGCGGCGGCCCCGGCCTCGACACCCCGCCGGACATGCGTGCGGTACACGTCGAGGTCGACGGCACCGTCAGGGCCGTACGCGGTGACGGGGAAGAACAGCGGCCCGCTCGGGACACTGAGGCGAGCGGCAAGGGTCGCTGACGTCACGGGCTCTCCCTAGGCATGCACGCACACGCCGACCGTGCACGTTTCCGATCCAACGCTTCTGATCCAACGCTTCTGATCTACGTGATCCACGTTTCTGATCCATGTCCATATTTCTGAACGCATCCACGCTAAGGCGCCTCCCAGGGGGCGGTCAAGCGGGCGAAGTCCCAAGACAGGGGCGACATAAGCCAATCGCCGCGCGGATTTCCCGGCCTCGCGCGACACTTGACGCGGCCGGCCGGCGATCCATAGTTTGTCCACGAATGTGAATGCCGTGCAGGATGACGGCTGTTGGTTCAAGGAGACCCCTTCAAGGAGACCCGAGGATGCCCGCTCCCCGCACCGTTCTGCTCACCGGCGCCGCCGGCGGCCTCGGCACCCTGATGCGGGGACTGCTGCCCGCGTACGGGTACGAGTTGCGGCTTCTCGACCTGCGCCCCATCGAGGGCGAGCCGGACGCGATCACCGCGGACCTCGGCGACAAGGAGGCCCTGCGCGAGGCCGTGCGGGGCGTCGACGCGATCATCCACCTCGCGGGCATCTCCCTGGAATCCACCTTCGACAAGATCCTCAAGGCGAACATCGAGGGCACGTACAACCTCTACGAGGCCGCCCGCGAGGAGGGCATCCGCCGCATCGTCTTCGCCTCCTCCAACCACGCGGTCGGCTTCACCCCGCGCCCCCAGGGAAACGATCCCCTGATCCCCATCGACACCCCGCGCCGCCCGGACACCTTCTACGGGCTTTCGAAGGCGTTCGGCGAGGACCTGGCGCAGTTCTACTGGGACAAGCACGGCATGGAGACCGTGTCCGTACGGATCGGCTCGTGCTTCCTGGAGCCGACCAGTGTGCGCATGCTGTCGGTGTGGATGAGCCCCGGCGACGGCGCCCGCCTCTTCCACGCGGCCCTGACCGCCGAGGACGTGAAGCACACGGTCGTCTACGGATCGTCGGCGAACACGCGCCTGTGGTGGGACCTCTCGACCGCCCGGGCACTGGGTTACGAGCCGCAGGACGACTCGGAGCAGTACGCGGCGAAGCTCATCGCCGAGCAGGGTGAGCTGGACCCGGAGAACCCGGACCATGACTACCTGGGCGGACACTTCGTGACCAAGCCGCCGATCTGGCCGTACTGACGTCGCAGGGCGCGACGAAAAAGCGCGTACACAGGGCGGGCGGGCACCGAACGGGCCCGCCCGTTCGGTATTTCGGGCACGGATACTGCCCGAACTCACGTCACGTTACGCTTCTTCCCAGGTCCGGAGCGGGCACCGGCAGAGGAAAACGGTCACACACGGGCAGTATCGGGCGCGGAACAGACCTGGTCAGCGCCGCACGCTCGCTGTAGAACTTCCTCCATGGGTCGACAGGGCCCGAACGGGCGCCAGTGAGGCACACCGACTGGAGCGCCCCTGAGGCGAACGAAAAGATACGCAAGCAAGGGAAGGCGGGTGTCGGCCATGACCGCGGAAGAACGCCAGCGGGAGATCGTCCTGGCCGCCCGCCGTACGGGTTCGGTCGATGTGAACGCGCTCGCCGCCGAGCTGGGCGTCGCCAAGGAGACCGTACGGCGCGATCTGCGCGCCCTGGAGGACCACGGCCTGGTACGCCGCACACACGGCGGCGCCTATCCCGTGGAGAGCGCCGGATTCGAGACGACCCTCGCCTTCCGCGCCACCAGCCACGTACCCGAGAAGCGGCGGATCGCGGCCGCCGCGGCCGAGCTGCTCGGGGACGCCGAGACGGTCTTCGTCGACGAGGGCTTCACCCCGCAGCTCATCGCCGAGTCACTCCCCCGGGACCGGCCGCTGACCGTGGTCACCGCGTCCCTGCCGGCCGCGGGATCCCTCGCCGAGTCCGAGAACATCTCGGTCCTGCTGCTCGGCGGCCGGGTCCGGCACGGCACGCTGGCGACCGTCGACCACTGGACCACGAAGATGCTCTCCGGTTTCGTCATCGACCTGGCGTTCATCGGCGCCAACGGCATCTCCCGCGAGCACGGCCTCACCACCCCCGACCCGGCCGTCAGCGAGGTCAAGTCACAGGCGATCCGGGCCGCCCGCCGGACGGTGTTCGCCGGCGTGCACACCAAGTTCGGCGCGGTCAGCTTCTGCCGCTTCGCGGAGATCAGCGCTCTGGAGGCGATCGTCACCAGCACCCTCCTCCCCGCGTCCGAGGCACACCGCTACTCACTGCAGGGCCCGCAAGTCATCCGAGTCTGATCCTGAGCCTGAGTCCGAAAACCCAACCGACTCCCCGCCCCCACCGAGTCAGCTCGAAAACCAAACCGACTCCGTCCGAAAGCCCAACCAACTCGGCCAACTCGGTACGAAAACCAAACCGACCCCTACGTAGCATCACACTCCCCAGAGCCATCCCATTTGCACCAAATATCCAGGAGCGATCCATGCGAACCCAGAGCCGACGGAGGCCGCGCGGGCTACTCGCCGCGGCCGCCGCAGGGACGCTGCTCGCCCCGCTGCTCTCCGGCTGCTGGACCGGAGCGGGCGGAGCCGGTTCCGGCGGCGACTCCATCAACGTCCTCATGGTCAACAACCCGCAGATGGTGGAGCTGCAGAAGCTCACCGCCGCGCACTTCACCAAGGAGACCGGCATCAAGGTGAACTTCACCGTGCTGCCGGAGAACGACGTCCGCGACAAGATCAGCCAGGACTTCGCCAACCAGGCCGGCCAGTACGACGTCGCCACCCTCAGCAACTACGAGATACCGATCTACGCCAAGAACGGCTGGCTGCACGAGATGAACTCGTACGTCGCCAAGGACAGCGCGTACGACGAGAAGGACGTCCTCAAGCCGATGCGGCAGTCCCTGACCGCCGAGGACGGCAAGCTCTACGGACAGCCCTTCTACGGCGAGTCGTCCTTCCTGATGTACCGCAAGGACGTCTTCGCCAAGGAGGGCCTCACGATGCCCGAGCGCCCGACCTGGACGCAGGTGGCGGACCTCGCCGCCAAGGCAGACGGCGCCGAGTCGGGCATGAAGGGCATCTGCCTGCGCGGACTGCCGGGCTGGGGCGAGATCATGGCGCCGCTCACCACGGTCGTGAACACCTTCGGCGGCACCTGGTTCGACAAGAACTGGAAGGCACAGCTCAACTCCCCCGAGTTCAAAGAGGCGACGAAGTTCTACGTGGACCTCGTCCGCGAACACGGTCAGTCCGGCGCCGCCCAGTCCGGCTTCGCCGAGTGCCTCAACAACATGACCCAGGGCAACGTCGCCATGTGGTACGACGCCACATCGGCCGCCGGCTCCCTGGAGTCCGCCAACTCCCCCGTCAAGGGGAAGATCGGCTACGTACCGGCGCCGGTCGAGAAGACGGACTCCTCCGGCTGGCTCTACACCTGGGCCTGGGGCATCCAGGACGCGTCGCGGAACCCGGACAAGGCATGGAAGTTCGTCTCCTGGGCGTCCAGCAAGGAGTACGAGGAGCTGGTCGGCGAAGAGATCGGCTGGTCCAACGTACCGGCCGGCAAGCGGGCATCGACGTACACCAATCCCGCTTACGCCAAGGAAGCCGCCGCCTTCCAGGAGATGACGAAGAACGCCATCGAGGGCGCCCGGCCGAACGACCCCGGAGTCCAGCCGCGGCCCGCCCCCGGCATCCAGTTCGTCGGCATCCCCGAGTTCACCGACCTCGGCACCAAGGTCTCGCAGGAGATCAGCGCGGCCATCGCCGGGCGCCAGTCCGTCGAGTCGGCCCTGAACAAGTCGCAGCAACTCGCTGAGGAGATCTCCGAGGAGTACGAGGGACGATGACCGCCACGACGACAGCTCCGGTAGCCGCCACACCCGTACGCACGGAGAAGCCCCCCTCGGGCCGACTGCGCGCCTGGGCGACGAGGGCCCCGCTCCTGCCCGCCCTGATCTTCATGATCGCCGTGACCCAACTCCCGTTCGTGGCCACGCTGGTGATCTCCTTCTTCGACTGGAACTCGCTCTACCCGGACGCCCGGGAGTTCGCGGGCTTCGCCAACTACTCCGAGGTCCTGACCGACGCGGATCTGCGGAAGTCGGTCTTCACCACGATCCTGCTGACCGCGGCCGTGGTCCTGGCCAGCCTCGTCGTCGGTCTGATCCTGGCGCTGCTCCTGGACCGCAAGTTCCGGGGCCGCGGCATCGTCCGTACGCTCATGATCGCGCCGTTCCTGGTGGTCCCGGTGGCCGCGGCCCTGCTGTGGAAGCACGTGCTCTACAACCCGGAGTACGGCCTGTTCAACGGCCTGCTGCACTACGTGGGCGGCCCACAGCCGGACTGGATCTCCGACAACCCGCTGCTCGCCATCGAGGCCTCACTGATCTGGCAGTGGACGCCCTTCATGATGCTGATCCTGCTGGCGGGCCTGCAGAGCCGCGACCACGCACAGATCGAGGCGGCGAAGGTGGACGGCGCCAGCGACTGGCAGGTCTTCCGCTACCTCACGCTCCCCCACCTGCGCCGCTACCTCGAACTCGGCGCCCTCCTGGGCTCGATCTACATCGTCCAGAACTTCGACGCGGTCTTCACGATCACGTCCGGCGGCCTGGGCACCGCCAACCTCCCCTACACCGTCTACCAGAGCTTCTACCAGGCCCACGAGAACGGCCTCGCCTCCGCGGCCGGCGTCCTCGTCGTCATCGGCTCGATCATCATCGCGACCTTCGCACTGCGCGTGGTCTCGTCCCTGTTCCGTGAGGAGGTGTCCCGCGCATGAGTGCCACCGCGATACGACTGCGTCCCCGCCGTACCAAGGGAGCCGGCCTGGGTGTGCTGGCCTGGCTGCTCGGCCTGCTGTTCTTCCTGCCCATCGCGTGGATGGCCCTGACGTCCTTCCACTCCGAGGAGGACGCCGCCACCAATCCCCCGTCCTTCGCCGCGGCCCTCACGCTCGACGGCTACCGCGAGTTCTTCGGCGCGGGAGGCGGAGCGAGCCCCTGGCCCTCGCTCATCAACTCGACGGTGGCGTCGCTGGCTTCGACCCTCTTCGTCCTCGTACTGGCCCTGCCGGCGGCGTACGCCCTCTCCATCCGCCCGGTGAAGAAGTGGACGGACGTCCTGTTCTTCTTCCTCTCCACGAAGATGCTGCCGGTGGTGGCGGGCCTGCTGCCGATCTACCTCTTCGCGCGGAACACCGGCCTGCTGGACAACATCTGGCTCCTGGTCATCCTCTACACGTCGATGAACCTGCCGATCGCGGTGTGGATGATGCAGTCCTTCCTCGCCGAGGTCCCGGTGGCGATCATCGAGGCGGCCCAGATCGACGGCGCGAAGCTGCCGACGATCCTGGCCCGTGTAGTGGCGCCGATCGCCCTCCCGGGCATCGCCGCCACGGCCCTGATCTGCTTCATCTTCAGCTGGAACGAGCTGCTGTTCGCGAGGGTGCTGACGGGCGTCGTAGCCGAAACGGCCCCCGTCTTCCTCACCGGCTTCATCACCAGCCAGGGCCTGTTCCTGGCGAAGGTGTGCGCCGCCTCGCTCGTCATCTCCCTGCCGGTGCTCGCCGCGGGGTTCGCTGCCCAGGACAAACTGGTCCAGGGCCTGTCTTTGGGAGCCGTGAAATGAAGGCCGCCGTCATCGAGTCCGTGGGCCGCGCCGTCGTCGCCGAGGTCCCGGACCCGACGCCGGGCCCACGCGAGGTCGTCGTGGAAGTCGCCGCATGCGGCCTCTGCGGCACCGATCTCCACATCCTCCAGGGCGAGTTCGCGCCCAAGCTGCCGATCGTGCCGGGGCATGAGTTCGCGGGCGAGGTGGTCGGGGTGGGCACCCAGGTCACGGAGCTGTCGGTGGGCGACCGGGTGGCGGTGGACCCGTCCCTGTACTGCTACGAGTGCCGGTACTGCCGTACGGGCCACAACAACCTCTGCGAGCGTTGGGCGGCGATCGGCGTGTCCACGGCGGGCGGCGCCGCCCAGTACGCCGTCGCGCCGGTGGCCAACTGCGTCAAGCTCCCCGAGCACGTACGCACCCAGGACGCGGCCCTGGTCGAACCCCTCTCCTGCGCGGTCCGCGGCTACGACGTCCTGCAGTCCCGCCTCGGCGCCCATGTCCTGATCTACGGCTCCGGAACGATGGGCCTGATGATGCTGGAGCTCGCCAAGCGGACGGGGGCGGCGAGTGTGGACATCGTCGACCTGAACCCGTCCCGCCTGGCGACGGCCGAGCAGCTCGGCGTCTCGGCGTCCGCCGCGACGCCCGACGAGCTGGACCGTCCCCAGGGCTGGGACCTGGTGATCGACGCCACGGGCAACGCGGCGGCGATCCAGGACGGCCTGGACCGGGTGGCGAAGGCCGGTACGTTCCTCCAGTTCGGCGTGGCGGACTACGCGACCCGGGTCACGATCGACCCGTACCGCATCTACAACCAGGAGATCACCATCACCGGCTCCATGGCGGTGCTGCACAGCTTCGAGCGCGCGGCGGAACTCTTCGCGGGCGGAGTCCTGGACCCGGACATCTTCATCAGCGACCGCATCGCCCTGGACAACTACCCGCAGGCGCTGGAGCAGTTCGCGTCGGGGGTGGGCAGGAAGATCGTGGTGGTCCCGTAGGGGGTTTGCTCGCCCCCGCCGCCCCTACCCGTCCCATACCAAGGGGCTCCGCCCTGGACCCCGCTGGGGCTTCGCCCCAGACCCCACCAGGGGCTCCGCCCCTGGACCCCATCGGCCTGAACGGCCTCGTCCTCAAACGCCGGACGGGCTGAAAAATCGGCCCCTTGGGGGCACCTCTGGGGGCACCCCCAGCGGTAGCTGGGGGAGTTTGAGGAGCGGGGGTTCGGGGGCTGGCCCCCGAACGGGGTCCGGGGCGAGCCCCGAGCGGGTCCCAGGGGCGCAGCCCATGGCCGGGGTCCGGGGCACGGGGGTCTGGGGGCGCAGCCCCCAGCGGGGTCCAGGGGCGGAGCCCCTTGGTATGGGACGGGTAAGGGCGGCAGGGGCGAAACCCAGTGGGCCAGCGTGGCGCCGAGCCGTAGCATCCGCCCCATGCCCCGCCCCCAAGGCTTCCACTACGAAGCCCACCCAGACGGCACCGTGCGGATCACGCACAACGCCCACCCCGCAACAACCCTCCGCGGCCCCCGAGCCACCCAGTTCCTCACCGAAGTGGAATCCGGTGACCCCCAACTCGTCATGGCCCGCTGGACCGGCAACTACAAGCACGGCAACGAACGCACCGCCCGCAACCACCCCCGCAACAGCCGCTGACCCAATTGGGCGGCAGGTAAGGGAACGGTAAAGCGGGCCCGGTCGTTACCCCACACATGACAGCTATGACCCCCGGCTCGAACATCCCTCTCCCCGTCGCCCGCGTGACGGTGGACGTCACCGCCCCGGTGCGGCTCGACGTATCGGGCCTGCTGCTCACCGCCGACGGCAAGGTGCGCTCCGACGACGATTTCATCTTCTACAACCAGCCCACGGGCCCCGGCGTGACGTACCGCTCGGGCGGCGGCGCGGCCCCGGACGCGATCGTGGTCGACACAGCCTCCGTGCCTCCGGGCATCGAGAAGATCGTCGTCACGGCGAGCCCGGACGCGGCAGGCCAGACCTTCCAGGGCATCGAACCCACGGCGACGATTCGCAACGCGGACGACAACTCCGTACTGGCCACGTTCACACCCCCACAACTGGGCGCGGAGACGGCGCTGGTGATCGTGGAGGTCTATCTCCGCAACGGCGCCTGGAAGGCCCGAGCGGTCGGCCAGGGGTACGCGAACGGCCTGGCGGGCATCGCCACGGACTTCGGCGTCACGGTGGAGGAACCGGCTCCGACTCCGACTCCGACTCCCGCCCAGACACCCGTCGCCCCGCCCGCCGCCCCCGCGATGCAGCCCCCGGTCACCCCTCCGGCCCCGATCCTGGACCCGCGCACCGCGACCCCGCCCCCGGCCGCACCCCCGGTACCGCCCGCCCCGGCCCCCGGCGCCGGAAAGATCAACCTCGACAAGGGCCGCGTAAGCCTGCAGAAGAACCAGACCGTCTCCCTGGTGAAGGGCGGCGCCCCGCTTCTCTCGCAGGTCAAGATGGGTCTCGGCTGGGAGCCGGCGTACCGCGGCAAGGACATCGACCTGGACGCGTCGGTCATCGCGTACGGCCCGCAGCGCAACCACATCGACAGCTGCTACTTCGGCAAGCTCCAGATCGTGAACGGCGCAATCCGGCACTCCGGCGACAACCTCACGGGAGAGGGCGGCGGAGACGACGAGGTCATCACGGTCGACCTCGGCCGCCTCCCCCAGGAGGTCACCGGCCTGGTCTTCACGGTGAACTCCTTCTCCGGCCAGAAGTTCACCGAGGTCGCCAAGGCCTACTGCCGCCTCCTGGACGCCGCCACCGGCGAGGAACTGGTCCGCTTCGACCTCACCAACGCCGAGGCCCAGACCGGCGTCATGATGGCCAAGCTGATCAAGCAGTTCTCCGGCGAGTGGGACATGACGGCGATGGGCGACTTCGTCAAGTCCCGTACGGTGCGCGGCATGGTCAAGCCCGCGGCGCAGGCGTTGTAGGGACCCGGGATACCGGAATACACGAACAGGGCGGCGTACTCCGACGTGGTGTCGGTGTACGCCGCCCTGTTGCGGGACGAGTTGCGGGATGCGGCCCGCGCTCTCATGGCGGTCACTGCCGGTCGTGGTTGAACCGCGCCGTTGCCACGGCGGCTACTTCGGGTCCCGGTTGAACAGCGCCATCGACCAGCGGTAGCCGAGCGCCGTCAGGCCCAGGCACCAGGCGATCGCGATCCACCCGTTGTTGCCGATCTCGGTCCCGAGCAACAGCCCGCGCAGGGTCTCGATGGCCGGAGTGAACGGCTGGTACTCGGCGATCGGCTGGAACCAGCCCGGCATCGTGTCAGCCGGAATGAAGGCGCTCGAGATCAGCGGCAGCAGGATCAGCGGCATCGCCATATTGCTGGCCGCCTCAGCATTCGGGCTGGCCATACCCATCCCGACCGCGATCCAGGTGAGCGCCAGCGCGAACAGCGCGAGCAGTCCGAACGCCGCCAGCCACTCCAGAGCCGTGGCATCCGTCGACCGAAAGCCGATCGCCACTCCGACGGCACCGACCAGGACCAGGCTGGCGAGCACCTGCAACACACTGCCGACGACGTGCCCGATGATCAGCGAACCGCGGTGGATCGCCATCGTACGGAAGCGGGCGATCAGGCCCTCGGCCATATCGGTGGAGACGGACACAGCCGCCCCGATCACGGTGCTGCCGATGGTCATCATCAGGATGCCCGGGACGATATAGGCGATGTAGTCGGAACGGTCCGCGCCGCCCCCACCGATGCCCGCGCTCATCACGTCTCCGAAGATGTAGACGAAGAGCAGCAGCAACATGACCGGGGTGAGCAGCAGGTTCAGAGTGAGGGATGGGTAGCGGCGGGCGTGCAGGAGGTTGCGGCGCAGCATCGTGTTGGAGTTGCGTGCGGCCAGGGCGAGGGAGCTCATCGGACGGACTCCTTGGGCTGGTTGGGGACGTTGGCGGGGCCGGTCAGGGCGAAGAAGACGTCGTCGAGGTCGGGGGTGTGCACGGTCAGTTCGTCGGCCTCGATGCCGGCCGAGTCCAGCCGGTCGAGGATGGAACGCAGTTCGCGCTGGCTGCCGTCGCTGGCGATCTGCAGGGCCAGGGCCTCGTCGTCCCTGGTCACCTCGCGCAGGGCGACGGCGGCGGACTGGTACGCGGCAGGGTCGGCGAACCGGAGCCGCACATGCCCGCCCGGGATGAGCCGCTTCAGCTCGTCGGCACTGCCCTCGGCGGCGATCTTCCCGTCGTTCAACACCGCGATGCGGTCGGCGAGTTCGTCGGCCTCCTCCAGGTACTGGGTGGTGAGGAAGACGGTGGTCCCGTCGGAGACCAGCTCGCGGATGATCTGCCACATGTTGTGCCGGGAGCGCGGGTCGAGGCCGGTGGTCGGCTCGTCGAGGAAGATGATCCGCGGGTCGCCGACCAGCGTCATGGCGATGTCCAGGCGGCGCTTCATGCCGCCGGAGTAGGTGGAGACGGGCTTGTGGGCGGCCTCCACCAGGTCGAAGCGTTCCAGGAGTTCGGCGGCGGTGCGCCGGCCTTCCTTGCGGGACAGCAGGTGCAGATCCGCCATCAGGAGCATGTTCTCCTCTCCGGTGATCAGCCCGTCCACGGCCGAGAACTGCCCGGTGACGCCGATCGCGGCCCGTACCGCCTGCGGCTCGACGGCCAGGTCATGGCCGCCGACCCGCAGCTCACCGGCGTCAGCGGTGATCAAGGTCGAGAGGATCTTGACGGCGGTGGTCTTGCCTGCGCCGTTCGGACCGAGCAGCGAGAAGATCGTTCCTTCCGGGACGGCCAGGTCGATACCGTCGAGGACCGTCTTGTCCCCGTACGCCTTGCGCAGCCCGTTCGCCGCGATGGCCAGGTTGGTCATGATGGGAAGCTCCTTTGGAGGCCGCAGGCGGATTCAGAGGCTGCGGGCGGTGATGTCGCCGTGGGTGGTGGTGGCACGGATGTCAAGTTCGGTGGTGCCGTCGCTCTTGAGGGCGTTGCTGATGCGGCCGTAGCCGGTGCCGGCGTCCAGGGCGGCGGAGACTCCGGCCGCGGCGCTGACCGATACGTCGCCCATCTGGGTGCGCAGCACGAGGGTGCCGGAGGTGGCCTCGGCGATCGTGATGTTGCCCTTCTGGGTGCTAATTTCCGCGGAGCCGCCCAGGCGGCCGACCGAGATGTCACCGTCGAGGGCCGTGAGGCGGGCGCTCGCGGCCTCGTCGATCTTGACCGAGCGGTAGCCGTCCGCGAAGACCACGTCGCCGAGCCGTCCGACGCCGCGGAACTCGGCGGCCGCCGACTTCGCCTCTACGCGGGAGCCGGCGGGCAGTTGGACGGTCACCTCGACCGAGCCGGACGGGCCCACGATCCGGTTCTTCGCCGGCGCCGTGGCCGTGATTCGCAGGGTGCCGTCGGCGTATTCGACCGTGGTCTGCTCGGCCAGCTTCACGTCCCGGCTCTTGGAGGGGTCCGCGGGCCGGACGTCGACTGTGGTGTCGGCCCGGTCGGCGGCGATGATCTGCACCCGCCCGGCCTGGATGTCGAGGACGGCGGCGATCGGGGCGGGGGTGTCGAACTTCTGCATGATGCTCTCCTGTGGCTCGTCGTTTCCGATGACAGAAACGCTACGTTGCATTCATGGATCGAGCAACAGACTCGTTGCAAAGTAACACCATTAATGCAGGTAGAAGCCAGGAAATCGTTGCAACGATTTTCGAGATTAACGCAACGGCAGTCGCAGGCGCGTTGCACTGGACTGAAACTGAACGCTATGCTGGAGCCACCACGCAAGACGAAGGAGACCGCGATGCCGGGAGGCAGACTCACCCAGCAGGAACGTCAGCAGATCGCGCTGGGGCTGGCCGACGGCCTCGCCTACGCGGAGATCGCCAGACGTCTCGAGCGCCCGACCTCGACGGTCACGCGCGAGGTGATGCGCAACGGCGGCCCCACCGGCTACCGCGCCGACCTGGCCCACCGCACCGCCGAACGCCGCGCCCACCGGCGCAAGCGGGCCGCACCACGGGTGGGCGAGGCGCCCGAGCAGGCTTACGGGCGCGACACCGAGGCGGTGCGCGAGTTCGAGGAGATGTTCACGACCGTCATGATGGCCTCGGGCATGACCGCGATGACGGCCCGCGTGATGGTCTGCCTCACCCTCACCGACTCCGGCAGCCTCACCGCGTCCGAACTCGTCCAGCGCCTCCAGGTCAGCCCGGCGTCCATCTCGAAAGCGATCTCGTTCCTCGAGAGCCAGGCCTTCGTCCGCAGGGAACAGGGCGAAGGCCGCCGCGAGCGCTATGTCGTCGACGACGACATCTGGTACGAGACGATGGTGGCCAGCGCCCGGTCCCTCGCCCAGATCGTCGAGACCGCACGACAGGGCGCCGGCATCCTGGGCCCCGACACCCCGGCCGGCACCCGCCTCGAGAACGTCGCCCGCTTCCTCGACTTCGTCGTCGAAAGCACGGTCCGCGCCGCGGAACAGGCCCGCGAAATCCTTCACACGAAACCCGAATCGACCTCGAAGCCCGAATCGACCTCGAAGCCTGAAGCGACCTCTTAGAACAGCGCGCTGTACGCGTTCAGCGCGGGCTGTCCGCCGAGGTGCGCGTACAGCACCGTGGCATCCCGCTCGATCTCGCCCCGCGACACGAGATCGACAAGCCCGGCCATCGACTTCCCCTCGTACACCGGGTCCGTCACCATCCCCTCGGTGCGCGCGGCGAGCCGCATCGCCTCCAGCGTGGCCTCGTCGGGGATGCCGTACGTGCCCGCGTGGTACCGCTCGTCGAGTTCGACGTCCGACTCGTCCAACTCCTTCTGTACGCCGATGAGTTGGCCGGTGCGGTGAGCGATCCGCGCGATCTGGTCACGGGTGCGGGCGGGCGCGGCCGACGCGTCGATACCGATGACGCGGCGCGGTCGCCCGCCCGCCTCCTCAAGGGCCGCGAACCCGGCGACCATGCCGGCTTGCGTCGACCCGGTCACGGAGCACACGACCACAGTGTCGAAGAAGACGCCCAACTCCCGCTCCTGCTCGGCGACTTCGTACGCCCACCCGGCGAACCCGAGGCCGCCGAGCGGATGGTCGGAGGCCCCGGCGGGAATGGCGTACGGCTTCCCGCCGCCCTCCTCGACCTCCCTGAGCGCCTGCTCCCAGCTCTCCTTGAACCCGATCCCGAACCCGGCCCGTACGAGCCGTACGTCGGCGCCCGCCAGCCTGCTGATCAAGATGTTGCCGACCTTGTCGTACACGGCGTCGGGCCACTCCACCCAACTCTCCTGCACCAGCACACACTTGAGCCCGGCGCGTGCGGCGACGGCCGCGACCTGCCGGGTGTGGTTGGACTGCACGCCCCCGATGGACACGAGCGTGTCGCACCCCGTCGCGAGCGCGTCCGCGACGAGGTACTCCAGCTTGCGCGTCTTGTTCCCGCCGTACGCGATACCGGAGTTGCAGTCCTCGCGCTTGGCCCAGAGGGCGGCGCCGCCGAGGTACTTGGTCAGCCGTTCCAAGGGGTGCACGGGCGAGGGCCCGAAGAGGAGGGGGTAACGGTCGTACGAGGAAAGGGACATGGATCCTCCCAGGATCAGTCGCCGTCGGCGAGGCCTTCGAGCCCCCGCCAGATCTCCGCGGTGACGCGGACCGCCTCGTCCACGTCACCGGCCGCGCAGGCCTCGATGAGCTGCTCGTGCAGCCCGGCCGAACGGCAGTTGCCGCCCTCACCGAAGCGCCGTCGCTCCAGCCTGCGGATGAGCGGGGTGTAGCGGGCGATGGTGGCGGCGGCCGCGCGGTTGCCACTGACGCGTACGAGCACGTCGTGCAGTTCGTCGTCGGCGCGCAGGGCGCTGTCCACGTCGCCGGTGCGTACGGCGGCCGAGAACCGCTCGTTGGCCGAGCGCATCGTCTCGACGTCCGCGGCGAACAGCCGGGGCACGGCAATCCGCGCGGCCAGCTCGTGCATGGCCCCGACGACGGCCGCCGCGTCCCGTACGTCGGAGGCCACGACCGGGGTCACCCGCGTGTAGCTCTGCGGCTTGCTCTCCAGCAGCCCCTCGTCGACGAGCCGCGAGAAGGCTGCACGCACGGGCGCCCTGGACAGCCCGAGCCGCTCGGCGAGATCGGCGTCGCGCACCGCCGCGCCCGGTTCGATGTCCCCGGCCACGATGGCGTCCCTGATCACTTCGTACGCCCGGTCCCTGAGCAAGGTGCGGGACACGGGCCCTATGGCGTCCACAACTGAAATGTTAGATGTCAATCTCCGCCGCACACAAGGCTGTGGCCCGCACCGAAGTGCGGGCCACTCCGTGGATCTCGAGGCCCGGGGCTCAGGCCTCGCGGGAGGCGTATGCGACGAAGGCGGTCCAGGCGGTGGGGGGGATGGTGAAGCGGGGGCTTTGGGGGCCGAGTTTTGAGTCGCGGAGGTGGATGGTGTGGGGGCAGGCGCTGACTTCGAGGCATTCGCCGCCCCCGCTGCTGCTGTAGCTGGACTTGCGCCAGTCCAGGGCGACTTCGAGGCATTCGCCACCTTGGTCGTCGCTGTAGCTGGACTTGAACCACGACAGCTCGGCGCTCATTGCTCCTCCGCCACCTTCCTGATGAACCGAGCAGACTCTTCGACGTTAAGCGCCTGCATGCGGATCATGCCATGGCGCTGTGTAAGGGCGTTGAGCTTGTCCGCTTCGACGTACAGCGCCCCCGTCTCCTGCCCTTCAACGTAGCCGTAGTGCTCGTGGTCAGTGGTCTCTGCGAGTACCAGCGGGCCGCCGAGCGCAACAGGAGGAGCTACTTCGAACGGTAGGACCTGGATCAACACGTTGCGTTGTTTCCCCACCTGGAGCAGGTGGTCGAGTTGCCTCCGCATCGCATCCCGGCTACCGACCACGGCACGCAGCGCAGCCTCGTGGATAACGTAACTGAAGTGCGCCGGGGGTTTGCTTGTCAGTTTCTCCTGCCGCTTCAGCCGGGCCGCCACGCGCTCCTCGATCGTCTCCTCATCCAGGGGCGGACAGCTATTGCTGATCAGCTCGTGGGCGTACTCCGCAGTCTGCAACAGGCCTGGAATCAGCATCGCCGCGTACGAGTACAGGGTGATCGCCTCGGCCTCCACCAATACGTACTGCTGCGTACGTTGCGGGAACTTCTCCGGCTTCAAGTACTCGTGCGCCGCAAGCAACTTGCCCCGCGCTCCACACATCTGATCCGCAACCTGCAACAACCTCAACGTCGGCCGACGCCTCCCGCACTCCATCGACTTGACGTACTCGTACTCGTAGCTGGCCTCCTTGGCCAACTCCTGCCTGCTGACCCCCGCTTCCTCCCGCCACAACTTGATCTGCCCACCGCAGTACCGCCAGTTCTGCTGCGCCTGCTGCGACTCCCCGGAAGCCACGCACCCACCCGCCTCCTGCCACCACACCGTGTACAGCCACGCTGTGTACCCACTCCGATACTCCCCGAGGCTACGCACCAACGACCAGCCTGTTCACAGCGAATGACGGAGAATCACACGCAAGGAACGGCACACATGCCCAAGGACCGCGACGACGCCGAGGCCCCCGAAGACGTCGAAGACATCAAGGACGTGGAATGGCACCTCCCCCGCCACGCCCGCAGCGTCGGCCGGGCCCGCACCCTCCTCCGCGACCAGGCCACAGCATGGAAGCTCCCGGACGAGCTGACGGAAACGGCCGTACTTCTGCTCAGCGAGCTGATGACAAACGCGTACCGCCACGCAAAGGTCTCCCCCGGCCGCCAGATCCGCACCCGCTGCGTCCTGAACGCCGGCCATCTCTGCGTATCCGTAACAGACGCGAACGACACGCTCCCGACGCTTCGGGAGGCGGCCCCGGACGACGAGTCCGGCCGAGGCCTACCGCTGGTGGCAACGCTGGCAGCCGACTGGGGCGCAGAACCCCGCCCCGGCGGCATCGGCAAGACGGTCTGGTTCACACTCCACAGCGGTCATCGGGAAGGGTCCCCATAGGGACGGCGTATCGGTGATGGGGGGTGCGTACGGGCGAATGCGGCGATCGATACGATGCCGCAGCTCACCGCAGTTCAACACCGTACGCACCACGGGGGATCGTCGTGTTCGGAATCGTCAGGCCCTGCCGTCACCGGCTCGGAGAGAATCTCAAAACCCAGTGGATGGCGCATTTGTGCGGGCTGTGCCTCGCGCTGCGCAAGGACCACGGGCAGTTCGCGAGGGTCGTCACGAACTACGACGGCTTGCTGATATCCGTTCTGACGGAGGCTCAGGCCGAGAAGGGCGGCGGTGGGCGGCGCACGGCGGGACCGTGTCCGCTGCGCGGAATGCGTAGCGCGTCCGTGGCACATGGTGAGGGGGCGCGGCTCGCGGCCGCCGTCTCGTTGGTGCTCGCCTCCGCCAAGGTGCGCGACCATGTCGCCGACAGGGACGGGCTGCTGGCCCGCAAACCGGTGGCGCTCGCCGCCCGCCGGGTCGCCGCGAGCTGGGGCCGGGCTGGCGAGCAGACCGGCTCGGACGTCGGCTTCGACACCGCCCTGCTCGTCGACGCCGTGGACCGGCAGGTCGGCATCGAGGCGCTCGCCGGGCCCGGAACGCCCCTTCTCACGGTCACCGAACCGACCGAGACCGCGACCGCCGCCGCCTTCGCCCACACCGCGGTCCTCGCCGGACGGCCGGGCAACGCGGAACCGCTCGCCGAGGCCGGGCGCCTCTTCGGGCGGCTCGCGCATCTCCTGGACGCCGTGGAGGACAAGGAGGCTGACGCCGCGTCGGGTGCCTGGAACCCCCTCACCGCGACCGGGACGCCGCTCACGGAAGCCCGGCGGCTCGCCGACGACGCCGTACACGGGATACGACTAGCGCTGCGGGAGGCCGACTTCACGGACCCGAAGCTCGCGCACCGGCTGCTCGTACACGAGCTGCGCACCTCCGTGGACCGGGCCTTCGGCACCGCCGCCTGCGCGCACGGACCCGCACCGACGGGAGCGATGCCGGGCGGACCGTACGCCCCGCCCGGCGGACCGGGGGCCCCGCTGCCCCCGGAGCCGCCCCGCCGCGACCGGCGCGGGCTGCTCGCCGGGTGCGCGGTGTGGATGGGGCTCGCCTGTACCTGCCAGATGTGCTGCGGAGAGTTCGACGACCCGTGGAGCCGGGAACGCCGGGAAGGGCTGTGCACCAACGCCGACTGCAGCGGCTGCGGTGACTGCTGCAGCTGCTGTGAGTGCTGCGGGAATTGCTGCGGCGACGACGGCTGCTGCTGCGACGGGTGCGACTGCGGCTGCAATTGCTGAGCCGCTCCCGGTCAGTGCAACCAGTCGGACAGCACGGCCAAGGCCACGCACCATCCGGAAAGTCGCGTCATTCGTAGAGGAAGAGCTCTTCGATCTTCAGGTCGAAGAGCTTGGCGAGACGGAAGGCGAGGGGAAGGCTTGGGTCGAACTTCCCCGTTTCGATGGAGTTGATCGTCTGCCTGGACACGCCCGCACGCTGAGCCAGGTCGGCCTGCGTCCAGCCCCGTTCGACGCGAAGGTCCGTGATGCGGTTCTTCATCGGTATCGGATCTTGCCGACGACGAAGGCGACCACAAAGACGACTCCCATGAGCGCGGGGAGGACGGCGATATCGACGTCGCGGGCGACGAGGCTGGCGTCGTCCGTGACGACATAGGCGAATCCGAGGATCCACCCCACGCCGAGGGTGACCGCCAGCGCATCCTGCATGATCTTCCGCTGCAGCTCATCGATCGTGCGGAGAAAGTGTGTGAAGGCGACGATCCAGCCGATGCCGGCGGCGAGATTGACGGCAACGGCGGCCCAGCTCGCCACCCGCTGCGGCGGATCCCATAGGTGTTGCGGGCCGAACTTGGCCAGGGCAAGGGTCGCCGCCCAGGCGAGTGTCCAGAGCGCGAACCGAGCGGTCGCCTTGATCTCGTTATGCGCTTGCACGGGCGCCACCCTCCGGTGCGACGTCAAGGACACTTGACACGCTACGAGGCGCCACACCTTGATGTCAAGTGTGCTTGACACTCGGACAAGCGTTTGGCCCGCACCGAAGTGCGGGCCACACCCCCTACCGCCGTTCAAGCCAGCCAAGGCCAGTCGGCATCCCTCGCCGACTCGAGCAGCGGGACCATCCGGAACGCCGCGTCCGACAGGCCGCCGAACACGTGGCGGTTGCCCTTTCCGGACGGGCCGTGGCCCGCCTGGTAGCCGGCCAGGTTCCAGGTGTAGACCGGGGTCTTCGCCGGGACCTGCTCGGTCGGGTCGCCGTAGTTGCTGTACGCGGCCTGCTCGTCCGTGACGATCAGTACGCGGTCGTGCTTCTTGTAGTGCGTGCGCACGGCCTCGGTGGTGTTGGTGCCGCCGAGGTCGCCGAAGCGGTCGAGCACCTTCAGTACGGACTCGCCCCTGCGGAAGCCGATCCGGTTGCTGCTCGTACCGAACTCGACGAGATCCGCGTCCGCCGCCCGCAGTGCGAGCGCCGTGCCGAAGATCGCCGCGGCGTCCGCCCGGTTCAGCTCCGAGCGGTCGGACAGCCGGGACCAGAACATCGAGCCCGAGCGGTCGACGAGCACCAGCGTGCGGCCCGGCAGCGCGGGCACGTTGGCCAGCGAGTGACCGAGTGCCTGCTCCAGCGGGTACGACCAGCGCAGCGACGGCGCGTGCTGGTACGCGGCGAGGTAGCGGAACGGGAACTGCCGCGAGCGCGCCACCTCCGCCGGGTCGCTGATCTTGGCGGCGACCTGGGCCGCCACCTCGTCCGAGACACCGGCCTCGTCGAAGTTCCGCAGGTTCCGGACCAGCGCCATGGCACCCATGGACGGGATCACGGCCTCCCAGGCCGCCTTGTCCATCGGGCCCTGCAGCCAGCCGGCCAGCGCCTCCCAGGTGATGCCCGCGTCCGCGAGACGCTGCGCGCCCCCCGCACCGGTCACGACCCTGCGCCGCTTGGCGGGCCGCAGTGCCATCAGGTCACGGTGGGCCGCCAGTACGGGCAGCGACGTGGGCACCACCGCCGTCTCCGGGTGGTGCCGGCGGTCGAGCGCGTACTGGAACAGGTCGCCCTGCCACGGCTTCTGAGGGTCCGGCGCGGCGTGCACCAGGTTCAGGATGTCGCCGAAGCGGTAGCCCTTGGACGCCGTGTCGTACTTCAGGAGCGACTTGGCGCTGTAGAGGCGGCGCACGGCGTCGGCGACGCCCCGCTTCACGGGCTTCGGGATGGCACGGCCGTACCGCGACGTCCAGTACGCGAGCAGCTCGCCGGGCTCGTCGGGACGGCGCAGCACGGAGTCGATGACCTGCCGGTTGGACGGGCCGTCCGTCGCGCCCGCGTCGAGCCGCGCCTTCACGTACTCCGCGGCGCCCACGATGGCGGCCGTACGGAGGTTGCCCTCGCCGCGCAGCCAGCCGAGCAGACCCGCGGTCCACTCCGCGTCCTCGACGGCAAGCCGGCGTACGAGCTCGGCGAACCGGTCGTCCCGGGCCTCACCGGTCTCGTAAAACGTCTGCTGAGCAACGAAGTTGGCGATCGAGAGCAGGAAGAGCTCGGAGCGAGCGTCACGCTCCTGGCCCCGGCCGCCCTGATGGGTACGCAGAACGCGCCCGGTCGACGTCACGCGAGAAGTGGGCTGCGCCTTGGCAGTCTTGGTGTTGAACCGCGCCATGGTGAATTCCCCCGAATTCGTTTGTGTTCATTGGTGTTTCGGAGGAAGGCGCAGCAAATGGAACATGCCCGAGATCAGGGGCGGCGACGGCATTATGTCGGATGCGTTTGCCAGTTCCGCCACATCGACCAGGGGTCGACGACGGGATTCGAACCCGTAAATGTCCGATCCAGAAGTAGCCGCTGCCTTCGCACCGGGCACTCCCCCGCCATATGCTGCGCCTCCCGAGATCAAGTCGGCGGCGGCATGGATTCTTTGGAAGAGAAGTAGCCGCAGCCTGCGCACCGGGAGGTGCGTGACATGCATGAAATTGTGGGTGCCCAGAGTTCAAGACCGGCGGAACCGACGTAGGCGCTCTAACCCCTGAGCTACACCGGCGCGTTGTACCGATGGCGGGACTCGAACCCGCGGCCGCCCCATTAGCAGTGGAAGTAGGTCCTGCCTTCGCACCTGGACATGCATCACTGTAGGAGGCATACCGCGGGCCGGGCCAACGAATTAATCAGCCGCGATCAGCCACGATCAACCACGCTTCTGGCGCTTCCAGGGACCCGTGATCGCGAGCAGAATGCCCGGGTCCTGGATGTTGGCGTACAGGGTCTTTCCGTCCGGCGAGAAGGTGACGCCTGCGAACTCGCTGTATTCCGGCTCCTCTTCGGTGCCGACGTTCAGGTCGTTGCGGGCGATCGGGTACGTACGGCCGCCGTCCGTCGCGCCGAAGAGGTGCGAGACGCCCTCGCCGTCCTCGGCGAGGATGATGCCGCCGTAGGGGGAAACGGTGATGTTGTCGGGGCCGTCGAAGGCGCCGTCCTTGGACGGGTCTGGGTTCACACCGAGGAGGACCTTGAGGGTCAGCGTGCGGCGCCTGGGGTCGTAGAACCAGACCTGGCCGTCGTGGTGGACGGGGCTCTCGTCACGGGCGTACGAGGAGACGATGTACGCGCCGCCGTCGCCCCACCACATGCCCTCGAGCTTGCGGGCGCGGGTGACCTCGCCTTCGTCGAACTGCTCGCGCACCGCGACCTTCTTGGCGTCGCGGTCGGGCACCTCCACCCAGTCGACCCCGTACACGGTGCCGATCTTCGTGGCGCGGGACAGGTCGTCGACGTAACGGCCGCCGGAGTCATAGCACTTGGGGGCCTGCAGGACACCGGCGTCGTCGGCGAGCGTGCGGAACCTGCCGCGGCCGTAAGTGAATCCCTTCGGCGGGACCCAGCGGAAGAAGAGGCCGTTGGGCTCGTCGGCGTCCTCGGTGAGGTAGGCGTGGCCGCGCTTGGGGTCGATGACGACGGCCTCGTGGTCGTAACGGCCGAAGAACTTCAGGGGCTTGGGGTCGCGGTTGGCGCGGCGGTCGGCGGGGTCGACCTCGAAGACGTAACCGTGGTCCTTGGTCATGCCGTTCTCGCCGGCCCGGTCGGAGTTCTCCTCGCAGGTGAGCCAGGTGCCCCAAGGGGTGCTGCCGCCCGCGCAGTTGTTGGCGGTGCCCGCGATGCCCACCCACTCGGCGACCTGCCCGTCGGGGCGCACCTCGACGACCGTGCAGCCGCCGGGTGCGGCCGGGTCGTAGACGAGACCCTTGGCGAGCGGTACCGGGTACTCCACCTCGGAGCGGGGGCCGTCCAGCTCGTGGTTGTTGACGAGGAGGGTCGTGCCGCGCGGGCCGGGGAAGGCCGCCGTGCCGTCGTGGTTGGAGGGGGTGGTCTCGCCGGACTCCAGCTTGGTCTTGCCGCTGTAGGTGAGGACGCGGTACGAGAATCCGGCGGGCAGCGCGAGGATGCCCTTGGGGTCGGGGAGGAGCGGGCCGTAGCCGACGCCGCCGCCTCGGCGTTCCGCGTCGTCCCCGGAATCCGCGTCGTCCCCCATGGTCTCGGTGTCCTGGGTCGCGAGTGCGCCCGGCGCGGTGGCGAAGGCGCCGACGCTGCCGACCAGGGCGACACCGGCACCGGTGATCGCGGATCGTCTGGCGAAGTCCCTACGGGTGAGCGACATGCTGTCTTTTCTCCTGTGACGGTGGAGTGGGACCGTGGAGGGTGGCCGATTGTCGACCTTCGGCCACACATTTCCGCTCGTGCCTGAACGCTGGTTGAACGCGGACCGACAACCGAAGGCCAAGGACCCACCCATATGGCCGACCAATCCCGCCGTGCGAACGAATGATCGGAAGAATCTTCGTAAAATAGACAGCAACCATCCGCACGACCCAACAGCAACCCATCCATCCGTACGACCCCTGGGAGGCGAGCCGGAGTGGACGCACGTCATGCGCGCCGCCTCCACGAGGACCGGCTGATGAGGCTGGCCCATGTGACCGGGGTCGGCATCGGACAGGACGAGGACTCGGGTGAGGACGTGATCGTCGTCTTCGTCACCCACGAGGTGCCCCGCGACAGCCTCCGGCCCGAGGACGTGATTCCGGACGAGCTGGAGGGCGTACCCGTACGCGTACTGCCGATGGGCGACGGCGAGACGCAGGATCCGGCGGAGAACGAGGCAAAGGGCGAGTCGGCGCAGGGCGAGGCGGAGCAGGAGCAGTCGCCCAAGGGCCCGTAAGCCCGCCTCCCCGAACTCAGCCGCCTACAGCGCTCGGCGCTCAACCCCCTTGCTGCGACCGCGCCTTGAACGCCGCCTTACGGGCCTCCTTGGCGACCTTCTTGTCCGGGTGGAGCCGTCCCATGGCCTCCAGGACATCAGGCGTGGCCGGGTGGTCGACGCGCCAGGCGGCGTCGAAGAAGTTGCTGTGCTGGGCGGCAAGACCTTGCACCAGGGCCTGGAGTTCCTCGGAGTTGCCCTCCGCCGCCAGCTGTGCGGCGATCGTGTCGACGGTCAGCCAGAAGACCATCTCCTCGGAGGGCGCGGGCACGTCGGGGGCGCCCCGTTCGCTGAGCCACACCCGGGCGAGGCCGCCCAGCTCGGGGTCGTCGAGCACTTCGCGCAGGGCCTGCGAGGCTTCCGTCCCGACGAGCGACAGGGCTTGCTGGCAGAGCAGCCTGCGCAGCGGTGCGCCCGGATCGGAGCCGCGGGCCGCGTTCAGCAACTCCCTTGCCGCGGCGAGGGGTTCACGCCGGGCGAGCCACTGTTCGGTCTCGGCCTGCGCTGCCGCGGGCGGGAATTGGGCGGTGCCGGCGAGCAGGGCGTCCGCGCCCTTGTCCGCGAGGTCACCGACCGCGGGGGCGGAGAGGCCGCCCTCCTGGAGCCGGGTGCGGATGCCGTAGAGGCCGAGCGGGGTGAGCCGGACCATTCCGTACCGCGAGATGTCCGTCTCGTCCGAGGGCGCCGCGGGCTCCTCCTCGGGGTCGGTCATCAGCGCCTCGTCGACTGGCTGGAAATCGACGAGACCGGCCGGTTCCAGGAGCCGGAACTGGTCGTCGAGCCGCATCATCACGTCCGACACCTGCTCCAGGACGTCGTTTGTGGGCTCTGCCATGTCGTCCGGCACGATCGCCGAGGCGGCGAGCGCGGGCAGCGGCACAGGGCTGTCGCCAGGGCCGTCCTCACTGACGGTCAGCAGGTAGAGGTTGCCGAGCACGCCGTCGAGGAAGTCGGCTTCCGCATCCGGGTCCCAGTCCAGGGCGGAGAAGTCGAGCTCGCCGTCCTCGTCCACGGCGGTCATGATGTCGTCGAGGTCGGGAACGCTCGCGTCGGCGAGCACGGTGTCCAGGGCTCCGAGCCACAGGGCCAGTACGTCGGCCGGTGCGCCGGAGGTGACCAGCGCCAGTTCGGCGCCTTTGTCGACCGTCCCCTCCTCCTCGTCCAGGACGGCGACGAGCCCGGTGTCCACGGCCACCCGCCAGGCCTCGCTCGCGAGAGCGGCGGCGTCCTCGCCCTCGAGGCCGAGTTCCGCGGCGGCGTCCGGCAGTTGCTCCTCGACGAGTTCGCCGCCGGCTCCGACCCGGGTGTCCGGGCCGGCCCAGCGGGCGAGGCGGACGGCACGGGAGAGCAGCGGGGTGGCGAGCGCGTCCCGCGCGAGCTCCGCTTCGGACGTCAACCGCACCGGCGGCAGGGTGGAGCTGTCTGACATCGGCTGGTTCTCTCCTCGGACGTACAGACGTGCACACATGCGTGGGGTCGGGTGACCGTCCGAACGTCGTACTGCGGCCGCCGCCCCTTGACCGCAGCCTAGACGGATTTCCACCCACTCGGCCTAGTTCATGAACCTGTCAGAACCCGTACATGGCTGAAACCTTGACAAGTCACCTTGCCACACACGAGATTGACGCGCGTAGAGCTCAACGGCTCCACAGACGCCACTGGCTCCGCCAGTCCCTTGCACCACTTCCTGCACCACCCTCTGCACCGCTTCCTGCACCACCCTCTGCACCACTTCCTGCACCACCCTCGTCCCGGCGCTCATGTACGTCCCCGGAGGGATTCCGTTGCCGAGCAAGTCTTCCGCGCGCATAGCCGCGCTCACCGTCGCCGCCGTCTGTTCCACCGTCTCCGCCGTGGTGTTCACCGGCTCCGCCCAGGCGGAGGCCGTGGCCGTCCACGACATCCAGGGCAGCACCCGGACCTCCCCGCTCGCGGGGCAGCAGGTCACGGATGTGACCGGCATCGTGACGGGCGTACGGACCTACGGTTCGTCCCGTGGCTTCTGGATCCAGGACCCGTCCGCGGACAAGAACCCTGCCACCAGCGAAGGCATCTTCGTCTTCACCAGCTCCACGCCGAACGTCGCCGTCGGGGACTCGGTGAGGGTCTCGGGCACCGTCACGGAGTTCGTGCCGGGCGGCGCCTCCTCGGGCAACCAGTCGCTCACGCAGATCACCAGGCCGACGGTGACCGTGGAGTCGAGCGGCAACGCGCTTCCGGCGGCCACGACCATCAGCGGTCATTCGGTACCGCGCGCGTACGCGCCGACCGGCGACAAGGGCGCGAACGGTTCGGTCAACGGGCTCTCCCTGCAGCCGCGAAAGTACGCCCTCGACTTCTACGAGTCGCTGGAGGGCATGAACGTCAAGATCGGCTCCTCGCGCGTGGTCACCGCCACCGACCCGTTCTCCGAGCTGTGGGTGACGGTGAAGCCGTGGGAGAACCCGACTCGCCGCGGCGGCACCGTCTACGGCTCGTACGACTCGCAGAACACCGGCCGGCTGCAGATCCAGTCGCTGACCCCGACCGCCACGCAGCCGTTCCCGACGGCGAACGTCGGCGACACCCTGAAGGGCACCACCGAGGGCCCGCTCGACTACACCCAGTTCGGCGGCTACACGCTGACCGCCCGCACCCTGGGCACGGTCGCCGACGGCGGGCTTGAGCGCGAGACGACCCGTAAGCAGTCGCGGAGCGAGCTGGCGGTGGCGACGTACAACGTCGAGAACCTCGACCCGACGGACGAGTCCTTCGCCGATCACGCCGCCGCGATCGTGAAGAACCTGCAGTCGCCCGACATCGTGTCCCTGGAGGAGATCCAGGACAACAACGGCGCGAAGAACGACGGCACGGTCGCCGCCGACGAGACGCTGCGCAAGCTCATCGACGCGATCAAGGCCGCGGGCGGCCCGGCATACGACTGGCGGTCCATCGACCCGGTCGATCTCGCGGACGGTGGCCAGCCGGGGGGCAACATACGCAACGTGTTCCTCTTCAACCCGGCGCGCGTCTCCTTCACCGACCGCGCGGGCGGCGACGCGACGACGGCCGTGGGCGTCACGAAGGCGTACGGCAAGGCGGCCCTCACGGCATCCCCGGGCCGTATCGACCCGGCGGCCGAGGCATGGAAGAACAGCCGCAAGCCGCTCGTCGGCGAGTTCGTCTTCCGCGGCAAGACGGTCTTCGTGATCGCGAACCACTTCGCGTCCAAGGGCGGCGACCAGGCGCTGCACTCCCAGTTCCAGCCGCCGGTCCGCTCCTCGGAGACCCAGCGCCACCTCCAGGCGAAGTCGGTGAACGCCTTCGTCAAGGACATCCTGGCGAAGCAGAGGAACGCGAACGTCGTCACGCTCGGCGACATCAACGACTTCGAGTTCTCCGAGACGACGAAGCTGCTGGAGGACGACGGCGTCCTCTACTCGGCCATCAAGTCCCTGCCGAAGAGCGAGCGTTACAGCTACGACTTCCAGGGCAACAGCCAGGTCCTCGACCAGATCCTGATCAGCCCGTCGATCCGCAAGTACTGCGACTTCCGCTACGACAGCGTGCACATCAACGCGGAGTTCGCCGACCAGATCAGCGACCACGACCCGCAGGTGCTCCGGTTCAGGCCGTAGTCCCTGTGCGCGAACGAGCCTGGCCCTGTCGTCCGGGGGGCCGGGCTCGTCCGCTTCTTGCGTCGCGTGTACGGGTTACTTCGGGACGAGTCCGAGGGCGTACGAGTACCTGCTGACCGTGGAGCCCTTCAGTCCGGGGTACGTCTGTACGCGCTCCCACTGCGGCGTGCGCGATCCGACGCCGTTGCCGGGGCCGGACAGGGCGTCGATGTGGGCCTGCGCGCTCTGCCACTCCGCGTAGTTGAGGACCCTTGTGCCGTCCGTGCTCAGGTGGAAGTGGGCGGAGATCCCGCCGGGGTGCTGGTTCGGCTCGCTCTCCAGGGCCTCGAACACGGCGTCCACCCAAGCGCGCTGCCGCTCGGGGTCCGGGCCCTCGAACTCGACGCCGACGATCACGATGCAGCCGGGCACCCGCGACTCGACCTCGGGGCGGGTGCCGCTGCGATACAGCCGGTACCGTCCGAGGGCCACCCGCTCGATCCCGGGCACTGCGGTGTCGATCTCGTCGACACGCTCTTGCCGATGCACCTTCGTGAACGCCTCGTACGCCTGCTCGTCGGCCCACTGCGAGTGGTGCAGCAGGGTCGTGCCGTCATGCCCGGTGTAGACGTAATAGCCGAGCAGGCCCTCGGTCGGCCAGGGCCTGCTCTCCCAGGTGGCGGCGATCGCTTCGACCGTCTCCTTCTGCCGCTCGGGTGTCCCCACCCGCCAGGTGCTGAAGAACCGGGCTTCCGCGTCAGGGCGGGTCAGGTCGGGGTGCGCGTCGGTACGGCGGGTCATCACAGCCTCCAGTGATCGGTGCTTTGGTGCGAGCACCACCCACCCTCTGACCTCAACCAAAGTTCAGGTCAAGGCCAGAGGGCGGCTACACGGTGACTGTGCTGTTGTGGCGGCTCCGTCCGGTGTCAGTGACGGCCTACAGCGCGGCGGAGGTCGTCCGTGGCTCGCTCGAGGCCGGACCCGCGGCGGAAGCGGAGACCGCTTGTGCGGTGCAGGCCGATGCGGCGCAGCCCCGTCGTGCGGCGGAAGCCGATGCGGTCGAGGCCCGTCGTGCCGCGGAGGCCGGTGCGGCGGAAGCCCCTGGTGCCGCGGAGACCGACACCGCCGAGCCCCCTCGTGCGGCGGGGACCGAGGCCGCCGAGGCCCCGCGTGCGACGGAGACCGCCGAGCCCCTTCGTGCGCTGGAAGCCCATGCGGCCCAGGCCCTTGGTGCGGACGAAGGCGACGCGGCCGAGGCCGGGCATCCGGCGGCTGCCCACGGCAAAGCGGGGGCCGGCGATGTAGCGGTGGCCCTGGGCCTGACGCCGCAGTATCCCTACCGCGATCGCGGCTGCCGCTCCGCTGATCAGCAGCGATTTGGGGTGTCGCTTCCCGGCTTGGCCGACCGCTGTGGCGGCGTTGCGTACGGGCTGTGGCACGTTCGCCTGTACGGCATGGCCGGCGTGAGCGGCCTTGTCCTGTACCGCGTGTCCGGCGTGCGCGGCCTTGTCCTGTACCGCGTGCCCGGCGTGGGCGGCCTTGTCCTGCACGGCATGCCCCGCGTCGGAGGCCTTGCTCCTGAGCTTGGCTCCGCCCGCACGTGCGCGGCCCCGCACATCGGCCTTGGCGGCCAACTCCTCTACGGTGTCGCCCAGTTGCGCACGGGTCTGCGCGATCTGCTGTCGCAGTTCGTCCGGGCCCTTGGCCCCACGGGCCGCCTTCGCGGCACCTTCGGGCGCGGCGGACTCCGCGGACTCTCCGGCCCCGGCCGCACCGGCAGCCCCGGTGGCGCCGACCGCGGCGGCCCCGGCCGCCCCAGCGGCCTCGGCGGCGTCGGAGCCGTTCTTGTTCTTCCTCTCCTTCATCGCTGCGCCCTTTCCTTGATTTCGTCGACGTCGGCCCGGACGCTTTCAAGGGTCTCCGCAGGCAGGGGTGGCGTGGCGCGGCGCAGTTGCGCGCGGCCGGTGAGGCCCAGGATGGCCGCGATCACGAAGAGCACAGCCGTGATGATGAGCGCCGACGCCCACACAGGCAACTCCAGCGCCAGTGCGGCGGTGCCCGTGCCGGCCAGCGCCATCAGGCCGACGTACGCGACGGCGCCCGCCGCGCCGAGGAGCCCGCCGCCGCGTCCCGCGCGCTTGCCCTTCTGCGCCAACTCCTCTTTCGCGAGCTGTACTTCCTGCCGTACGAGTGCGGAGAGCTGTTCGGTGGCCTGTCCGACAAGGTCACCCACCGAGTGGTGTTCCTCCGGCCGCCGCTGCAGGGTCTCGGTCACGGCGCCCCGCCTCCTCTCGTCTCGGGACGCCCGAGTACCCCGCCGAGCCGCGGCTACCCCTGTCCGGACCCGCGCTCGCCCGGTTCAAGCCGCACCAGCTGGGTCTGAAACCAGTCGAGCCGCGCCTGCAGCAGCGCGGCCTCGGCGACCAGCTCGGACACACCCAGCCCCTCGGGCAGGTCACCGCCGGACGGTGCGGCACCTCCACCGGCCCGTACGGCCCGTACCCGCAGCCCCTCGCCACCCAGCCGCGCGAAGGTCGCCAGGGATACGGACGGACGGCCGCGTACGCATCCGGCGCAGCTCGCCGCCAGCGCCCGCCAGCCGGGTCTGCCCCATCCGGCGTCGGCCAGCGCCACGGCCACGGAGCCGCAGCTACAGGGGCCGACCGTGGCGGTACGGACCCGCTGCCGGGCGTAACGGAAGCCGAGCTCGAAGCGGATGTAGGCGCCGAGGACGGAAACCTCAAGGAGCACGGCGGTCCGGTGCTCGGCGGTGCACAGCATGGCCTCGGCCGCCGTACGGTCGTGCACAGAGTGGAAGCCGCAGTCGCAGCGGCGATGCGGTGCCCGGTGCCGCAGCCCGTACACGCAGTGGGCCTCGTCGAGCACCCCGTACGGCAGCGCGCCGCCCAGCGACACACCGGTGAACCCGGCCCGGCTGCCGTCCTGCGACAGCATCGGGTGGGCGATCTTGAATCCGGTGGGCGGCTCCGCCGGACGTTCCTCGGGGAGCCGCCACCTCATCGCGCGACCGGAACCTCTTCGACGGCGGGCTCCAACTCCTTGATCTCCTCAGCGAGTTGAAGCTCCACTTCGTCCTCTTCCACGCGCGGCCGCTCCTCGGCGACTCCGGTGGCGAGCGCCTTACCCAGCCTCATAACGCCTCCCGTGACCGATCACCAACTACCGTCCTCGCCATGGTGACCCAAACGCCGCCGAGTTCCTAGACCACGCCCGCCCGCCCCCGTTCGCTCACCGCACAGCGTTCCTTACGGATATCTCGTAGAAGAATTAAGTGGAGCTTCAGCATCGGGATACCGAAACTACGGACATGACCACGCCCTCCGCCCCACCCTTCGGCCGCGCCCTCTGCGCGATGATCACGCCCTTCACCGAGGAAGGCCTCCTCGATCTGGACGGTGCGCAGGCGCTGGCCGAGCGGCTGGTCGCGGACGGGTGCGAGGGTCTTGTGCTGTCAGGGACGACCGGGGAGTCGCCGACCACGACGGACGCCGAGAAGTCCGCGCTCGTGCGGGCCGTGGCCGAGGCGGTCGGGGGCCGGGCCGCGGTGGTGGCGGGCGTCGGGACGTACGACACACGGCACACGATCGAGCTGGCTCAGGAGGCCGAAAAGGCGGGCGCGGACGGCCTGTTGGTGGTCTCGCCCTACTACAGCAAGCCGCCCCAGGAAGCCCTCGAGGCCCACTTCCGGGAGATCGCGGACGCCTCCGGACTGCCGCTAGCGCTGTACGACATCCCGGGCCGCACCGCCACCCGCATCGAGCCGGAGTCCATGCTGCGCCTCGCCGCACATCCGCGGATCGTGGCGGTCAAGGACTGCGCGTACGACCTCCTCGGCACCCAGAAGGTACTGGCCGCCACGGACCTCGCGTACTACACGGGCTGCGAGGAGTTCATCCTCCCTCTGTACGCGGTGGGCGGCGCCGGCTACATCAGCACCGTCGCCAACGCCGCGCCCCGCCAACTCCGGGGAATCCTGGACGCGTTCGACGCCGGGAACACCACGGAGGCCGCCCGCCTGCAGCGCCGGGCCATCCCTCTCATCGAGCTGATGATGGCCTCCGGCCAGCCCGGCACGGTCACGGCGAAGGCCCTGCTCGGTGCGCTCGGCCTGCCCGCCGGTCCGGTACGCGGACCGCTGCGGCCCGCCGGCCGCGAGACGGTCGACGGGCTGCTGGCTGCGTACGAGGAACTGATCAGCACTGGTCAGCGCGAGCTGAACAACGGCTCCCACCGGCCCGGGTAGTCGGCGCTCGCCTTGCGGAAGTCGCTCAGTGGGACGACCTTGTTCGTGCCGATGGTCACCAACAGAAGCTGGTTGCGGAACTCCCCCGTGCCGCCGCACTTCTCTGGATCGCAGCCCCAGGCGATGAGCCGCTTGTTGTCGGCCCAGGCGAGGAGTTGCTGGACCGGCACCGTGGTGACCCGCTTGCCGGTCTTCGCGTCGTTGATCGCGGAGGCGATCTCCTTCCCGTCGCCGGCGAACTCCCCCGCCGCGAGCTTGCCGTCCGGTGAGAGACCCGCCTCGGCGTAGCCGAGGGACTTTTCGTTCGCGGGCCAGTCCGCCTCGTCGCCGTTCAGGTCGTAGTACTCACGGTACGGCTCCATCGCCCTGTGCGCGTAGACGAGCTTGCCGTCATGGCTCCAGTCGAAGTCCTCGCGGGGGTTCCCGAACCAGCCGAACTCATCCGGCTTGTCCGGCGCCTTGTGCCACTCCGACGTGCCCGAGTCCACATCCACGACGGCGAATCCGGTCCGGCTCGACACGGGTCCCGGAACCTTCTTGCCGTCCACGTTCTGGGGGTGGTCGGCGAAGTTGCGGTCGGGGTTCTTGCCGTAGGTCGTCGCGACCAGCTTCTCGCCGTCCGGAGAGAAGGCGACACCACCGACACCGCGGTCCACCGGAATCCAGCGCTCCACCTTGCCGCTGATCAGATCGAGCAGTCCGATGCGCCGGGCGGGCAGCTCGCCTTCCAGCACGGCGGCCGTCCGTGAACCCGGTGCGATGTCCAGGAAGGCCCACTTCTTGGTCTTCTCGTACTTGCCGGTCTTCTGGTTCAGCAGGCCGTACGTACGGGTGTGGATGGTGTCGCCGTTGGGCTGCTTGACGTTCTTGTAGACCCAGAAGGCGGACAGCACCGTGTCCCCGGCTGCGATCAGATCGCGCGGCGGCGACTGGTTGGGGTGCCCGATGATGTCGCTCTTGTTCATCTGGCTCGCGGGCCGTACGTCCTCCTCGCCCTCGGTCGCCAGCGGCACGGCCACCGCGACGGCGACCACGGCGGTGGTGGCCGCGGCGAGGGACGCGAGCGTACGGGTGCGGCGGCGGCGCCGGGCGGTCAGGACGCGGTCGGCGAAGCCCGGGCCCAGAGGCGGCTGTTCGGTGGCCTGCTCCCGCAGGGATTCACGCACCAGTTCGTCGACGTTCACGGGCGTACCTCCACGGGGGAGTAGTCACGGGAGGGGGGCTGCTCGGCGTCGGCGAGGCCGAGTGCGGCCAGTTCGGGTGCGAGCGTGCGCAGCCGGGCGAGCGAGCGGTGTGTGGTGGAGCGCACGGTTCCGACCGAGCAGCCGAGGATGCGGGCCACGTCGGCCTCCGGCAGATCCTCGAAGTACCGCAGCACCAGCACGGTCCGCTGTCGCGGGGTCAGCCGTGCCAGCGCCTCGCGCATCAGGATGCGCAGCTCGGCGGCGGAGGCGGCGTCACCTTCGCCCGTCCCCTC
Source organism: Streptomyces sp. NBC_00286 (assembly GCF_036173125.1). Taxonomy (NCBI): domain Bacteria; kingdom Bacillati; phylum Actinomycetota; class Actinomycetes; order Kitasatosporales; family Streptomycetaceae; genus Streptomyces; species Streptomyces sp. NBC_00286. The sequence continues at coordinate 7,988,536 of NZ_CP108054.1, read as the reverse complement.
GGGCGGCTCGGCGACCGTCAGCTCTCGTCTTCGCCACTTCAGCCGCCACCGGCTCACCTGCTGCCGGTACAGGATCCGTCGTACGTACGCCTCCGGCTCGTCGATCCGCTGCCACCGGCCCGCCGCCTTGATCAGCGCGCTCTGCAGCAGATCCTCGGCGGCGTGCCGGTCTCCGCCGCTGAGCAGGACGGCGGTCTTCAGCAAGGCCGACGAACGGTTCTCCACGAACTCCCGGAAGCGCTCCTGCCCTTGGGCATCCATCGTCACCTTCTCTTCCCCGGCGGGCCTCCCCCGCTTCACATTCCTTGTGACGCGCGCGGCCTGCTCCGGCTATGCCTGCGCGCAAAAGAAAGTTCCCCGCAGCCCCTTTAGGGGCGCGGGGCTGTGACATATGCGGCTCCGCCGCGCGGGCGCGACAAGCCACGACGAACCCGCACTTCAAACGACCGTCGTGGCGAGCTGGTGTGGAGCTAGTTGTGGCTGTGCAGGATGTCGTTCAGCCCGCCCCACGCCGCATTGTTCGGCCGCGCCTCAACGGTGCCGCTGACCGAGTTGCGGCGGAAGAGGATGTTCGAGGCGCCGGAGAGCTCGCGGGCCTTGACGATCTGGCCGTCGGGCATCGTGACGCGGGTGCCGGCGGTGACGTACAGGCCCGCCTCGACCACGCACTCGTCGCCGAGCGCGATCCCGACGCCCGCCTCCGCGCCGACGAGGCAGCGCTCGCCGATGGTGATGCGGACGTTGCCGCCGCCGGAGAGGGTGCCCATGGTGGAGGCGCCGCCGCCGATGTCCGAACCGTTGCCGACCACGACACCGGCGGAGATACGGCCCTCGACCATCGACGTGCCGAGCGTGCCGGCGTTGAAGTTCACGAAGCCCTCGTGCATGACCGTGGTGCCCTCGGCGAGGTGCGCGCCGAGGCGGACCCGGTCGGCGTCGGCGATGCGTACGCCCTTGGGAGCCACGTAGTCCGTCATGCGCGGGAACTTGTCGACCGACGTCACCGCCAGGTGGAGGCCCTCGGCGCGGGCGTTGAGCCGGACCTTCTCGAGGTCGTCGACGGCGACCGGGCCGAGCGAGGTCCAGGCGACGTTGGCGAGGTGCGCGAACATGCCGTCCAGGCTCTGGCCGTGCGGCTGAACCAGTCGGTGCGAGAGCAGGTGGAGGCGCAGGTACACGTCATGCGCGTCGATCGGCTTCTCGTCGAGCGAGGCGATGACCGTACGGACCGCGACCACCTCGACGCCCCGGCGGGCGTCCGGGCCGACCGCCGCGGTAGCGCCTCCGCCGAGCAGCTCGGCGGCCCTCTCGGCGGACAGCCGTTCCGTACCGGACGGGCCGGGGTCGGCGACGAGCTCCGGCGCGGGGAACCAGGTGTCGAGAACGGTGCCGTCGGCGGCGACCGTGGCGAGGCCGGCGGCGACAGCGCCGGTGGTGCGAGAAGCAGTCGTGTCGGTCATGAGGGAAACCTAACCGGCCGGGGGCGCGAGGGGCCAACCGGTGCGCCCGGCATCTCACGTGCCGGGCGCATCAACGTTGGTGTCAGGGACGCTCTGCTGTGTCGTGCCGAGCTTGTCACCGTTCCTGGAGACTGAGCGGGAGTGAGTCCTGTTGCCAGAACTCATGCTCGGCAGTCAGCCCTTTGAGCCGGTCACGGATCGCCACTCCCGAGGGGCCAGGGACCACGAACGGCGCCGCAACCTCCCGCAGCCCACCCATCCCTTCCCCCCCGTCCCAGCACCTCCCGAAGAACCCGTCACCTCCCCCAACGACCACCACCGGAAAAGGTCACGCATTCGACAAGGGAACCTTCGTTCCGGCCCATGCGGCCGCACAGGCCACGGCCCGGACACTCAAGCATGTGCGCCAGAACACGCCCGCGCGCCGTCAATCGCCAGCAGTCCGCACCCCCTGTTCCCCGGTGGACCGAGGAAGGTTCACGGCTCACACGCCCCGCGCAGCGAAAGCTCAGGGGATCACGCGGGCCAGCACGTCACGGGCGTACTCCTCGTCGTATTCCACTCCCGTGAGCAGCACCTGGAGGCAGATGCCGTCCAGCAGCGCGACCAGGGCGCGGGCGGTGACCTGGTCTGTGCGGCGGGCGATGCTGTCGGCGAGGTCCTGACACCATTCGGCGGCTACGGGGCGCAGGGCGGGGCGGCGGAGGGCGGCGAGGTAGAGCTCGTACTCGAGCTCCACTCCCGTACGGTCGCCTGCCAGCCACTCGCCCACCAGGCCGGCAAGTTCGGCGGCGACATCGCTCTCCGGGTCCTCCAGGGCGCCGCGCGCGACGACCAGCTTGGCGAAGCCCTCGTTCGCCTGTCGCAGGGCGGCGACCATCAGCTCGTCGAGCGTCTTGAAGTGGTACGTGGTAGAGCCCAGCGGAACATCGGCCTCGGCCGCGACGGAGCGATGGCTCAGCCCGGCTATGCCCTTGGCGCCCACGACCCGGATGGCCGCGTCGATGATCCGCCGGCGCCGGTCGGGGTCGTAACGCCGGGCCATCAGCGCACGCCCCTCATGCCATGGCGGCCCATCAGTGCCCCCCGCCCAGGTGCAGCACCACCACGCCGACGATGATCAGCACGATCCCGGCCGCCTTCGCCGCGTTCAGCCCCTCCCCCAGCCACACGATCCCGATCGCCGCGATGGCCGCCGTGCCGACTCCGGCCCAGATCGCGTACGCCGTGCCGACCGACACGGTCTTCAGCGTCTGCGCGAGCAGCACGAAGGAGATGACGTAGCCGACCCACGTCCCCACGGTGGGCCACAGCTTGGTGAACCCGTGGCTGTACTTCATGGCGGTCGTGGCGGCCACCTCGGCCGCGATGGCGGCCATGAGCGTTGCGTATCCCATGCGTACGAGCGTACACATCGATGCGTACGCCCGTACATAAGCGGGATGGGACGGGTTTCAGTCGAGGAGCGTCTTCTTCGGCCGCAGTACGCAGAATTCGTTGCCCTCGGGGTCGGCGAGAACGGTCCAGGTCACGTCCTCACCCTGGCCGACGTCGACCCGGCGCGCCCCGAGTGCGAGCAGCCGCTTGACTTCGGCCGCCTGGTCGTCCGGCGTGAGGTCGATGTGCAGCCGGTTCTGAGTCGTTTTGCGTTCGTCGATGGGCAGGAAGCAGATCCCCGGCAGCGCGTCGGGGGCGGACGCGATGACGACCTCCTCCTCGGACTCGAACACCACGCGCCAGTCCAGGACTTGACACCAGAAGCGGGCCAGCGACAGCAGATCGTGTGCCTGTACGGCGACTTGATACCAGCGGACAGCCATACGACGCAGTCTCCCCCGGCCGCCCCACCCTCGCCACCAGACCGGGCGGCGGTGTTGTACGGATCCGCGCAAGGCGCGCCACCGCTTGCGCGTATTCCGTTGTAGAGCCGGTGAGTTACCGCTGGTTAGGTGCGGTCATGAGCAAAGGAGCCGCACATCGCAACAGGCCCTGGACGCGTGCACTGGCCGCCGGAGCGCTGGCCGCGGCGGCGCTGACCGTGGCGCCGTCGGCGGACGGGACAACCGGCCGTACGGAGACCACCGTGAAGTCCACGTCGCCGGTCACCGACGTCATCGAGACCGAGGTGTCGGTACGGATCCCGCTGCCGGCCTCGGTCGGCAGCCACCCGGCGCGCTGCGACTGGCTGTCGTATCTGCGCTACCGGTCATCGGACGGGCCGTCGAAGTCCGCCGACGCCGACCGGATTCTGGTGGCCCAGCCGGGCATTCTGGAGGGCGCGGGCGCCTTCGACAGCGTGGCCCGGAACACGGTGAGGGCGGCGGCCGAGAAGGGCCGGCACATCGAGTTCTGGGCGCTGGACCGGCGCTCCAACTGCCTTGAGGACAACGCCGGGATCGCAACGGGTAACTCCGTCAAGGCAGTTGACTACTACTACGGCGGCAAGCAGGTCGACGGGCGTAAGTTCGACGGCTTCGTGACGAGCGATCAGGCGGGCTGGCTCGCCGACGTCGGCCTGGAGCAGACCGTACGCGACCAGTACGACCTGCTGTCCGCCGAACTGCCAGGCCAGAAGCTGCGCAAGGAGAAGGTGCTGTGCGGCGGGCATTCGCTGGGCGGCGTCCTCACCGGAGTCTTCGCCACCTGGGACTTCGACGGGAACCCGGCGACGAAGGCGGACGCGGGCTTCAACCAGTGCGCCGGCTACTTCGCCCTGGACACCACGATCTCCACCTCGCTGGACGACCTGAACGGTACGCCGTCCGGCGGAAACGGTCCCGGCGGGTCCCTGCTGCCGGGGCTGATCCCGGACACGAGCATCGGTTACGCCGCCGTACAGGCCGGGCTGCGCACCGGAGTTCTGCCCCGTTTCCTCGCGCTGCCCGCGGTGCTCAACCCCGAGACGATGAACCTGCTCGCACTGAGCGGCCTGGCGGCCCGCCAAGCGCCCGACGCCGAGTCCGCGCTGCTCGACTCGGTCCCGTCGAACACCAACATCGAGACGACGGGCCGCATGCTCTTCTCCAAGAACTCCGAGGTCTTCCTGAAGGGCAGCCCGACCATCCGCGACTTCCGGCTCACCAACGAGGCCGTGCTGGGCGCCTTCATGGACGACCACTCGGCACCGCTCGCCTTCATCCAGACGAGCGTGGGCTTCTTCGACAGCGCGGGCGGCGCCGACGGCGGTGGCGGCGGTGGCGGCCGGATCGTGGACAAGAACTTCCCCGTCTCGAACGATGCCCCGGCCCAACCAGCCCTCTTCGGTACGGAGTTGAAGGCCATCCCGGATGAACCGGGCGGCCCCCTCTACACCTGGCGCAACTACGACCGGGTGGGCGCGGCCGACGACCCGGTGTACCGCTCGGCCAATGGCGCCCCGTTCACCGCCGCCGCCAAGGAGGTCACGGACATCGGGGAGTTGGCCCGCAGCCTCTCCGAACAGCCGCTGGACTTCACGGAGGACTACTTCCCGACCCGGCTGGTCACGGACATCCAGCTGATCGACGATCCGCAGCTCGCGCGCAAGCTGGTGCACAAGGAGGGCCTCACCGCGAACCCCAAGGTCACGTTCATCGCGGGCGACGGCATCCTGGCGGACCACATTCCGCAGGACGAGAACCCGGTGGTCCTGCCGGGCTACCAGCACCTGGACGTGCTCACTGCGGCGCCGGTCCAGAACGACGGAAGCCGGGAGCGGATCGCCGCCGGACTGTCGTCATTCGCCCGCTGACGTCACGTCATGTCCCGTGCGCTGCCTGCGGGGAGCGCACGGGACGGTGCAGGTCGGAGGGCCAAGTCAGGGCAATTTGCTTCAGGTTATGAAATTGTTCTCTGCGTTTTGAAACCGCTCTCTGAAACGTCTGCTCAGAACGCGCCGGGTCCACTACTGTTTCCACGTCGCGCACCGGAGTCCCCCGGCTACAGCCGGATGTTCCGGACGCCGCGACCTCCGCTTCCTCTCGTGTTCCGCCCCTGGCGAGAACACATGACCAATCCTCGTTCGCCTCAAGGCGACGCTGGAGGAACAGCGCATGCCAGACAGCAAGCCCGGACCCGGTCCGGACCAGCCCGCGCCCGAGCCGAAGGGTGCGCAGGCTCGCCCCCCACGTGCCGCTGCCCGTACGGCCGATCCGAAACTCCCCGCCGCCGCGGAAGCGCCCCCGAAGGTATGGGAGACAGGCGAGGACCTCGACGGTGGCCGCATACCCGGGACGCGCCGCCTCTACCTGGCCGGCGTACTGGCCGTGGCGGTGCTGGCCTCCACGGTGACCGCGATCGCGATCCTCGACCAGACCGAGGACAAGGAGTCGCAAGGGCCGCAGACCACCTCCGCCTCGCAGCCGGTCGTCCCCGACTTCACGCCTCCCGAGGGCCCCACCACGGAGCCCAGCGGAAAGAGCGGCCTCGCCTCACCGCAGCCGAGCCCCGAGGAAGCCGCCTCGGACGGCAAGGGCGACTCCTCCGAGGAGCAGGGGCGGGCCTCCAAGCCCATCAAGCAACCCCCGAAGCCCTCCGCCCCCAACAAGCCCCCGGCCAAGCCGCCGGCCTCCACCTCGCTGAAGTCGGTCCAGGCGGTCAACTACCCCGACCGCTACTGGCACTTCAGCGACGGCACCGGCCGTCTCGACCAGGTGAGCTCCGGCAGCTCCGCCGAGACGCGGCAGGATTCCACCTTCACGCTCGTGCCCGGCCTCGCCGACTCGAACTGCGTGTCCTTCTCCACGGGCGACGGCGGCTATGTCCGCCACCTCAACTTCCAGCTCCGTACGGGCCGTCATGACGGCTCGGAGCTCTTCAAGAAGGACGCCACCTTCTGCCCGCGCCCGTCCTCGCACTCCGGCGCCGTGATGCTGGAGGCGGTCAACTTCCCCGGAAGCTTCGTGCGCCACCGCAACTTCCAGCTCCGTCTTGAGCGGTACGAGCACAGCGGTCTCTATCGGGCCGACTCGGCGTTCCGGCTGGTCGATGGCCTGAGCTGAGCCGACCGACAGAAGTGATCCCAAACGTGTGGGGGCCCCGGCAGCTGCCGGGGCCCCCACACACGTATATGCGAACTCAGACGTTGAACCCGAGCGCCCGCAGCTGCTCACGCCCATCGTCCGTGATCTTGTCGGGGCCCCACGGGGGCATCCAGACCCAGTTGATGCGGAGCTCGCTGACGAGGCCGTCCGTGGCGGACTTGGCCTGGTCCTCGATGACGTCCGTCAGCGGACAGGCCGCCGAGGTCAGCGTCATGTCGAGCGTCGCGATGTTCGCGTCGTCGATGTGGATGCCGTAGATCAGGCCGAGGTTGACGACGTCGATGCCCAACTCGGGGTCGACCACGTCGTACAGCGCCTCGCGGACCTCTTCCTCCGAGGCCGGTTTCATCTCAATGGTCTCGCTCATGCCGTCTTCCTTTCGGCGTCGGCCTCGCCCAGGGCCTGGGCCGTCGCATCCTTCCAGGCCATCCAGCTCAGCAGGGCGCACTTCACACGGGCGGGGTACTTGGAGACCCCGGCGAACGCGACCGCGTCCTCCAGAACCTCCTCCATCGCGTCGTCCGGCTCGAGGCGGCCCTTGGACTGCATCAGCTCCAGGAAGGTCTCCTGGATCTTCTGCGCCTCGGCGAGCTGCTTGCCGACGAGCAGTTCGTTCAGTACGGAGGCGGAGGCCTGGCTGATCGAGCAGCCCTGGCCTTCGTAGCTCACGTCAGCGATCTGCGTGCCCTCATACTTCACGCGCAGCGTGATCTCGTCACCGCACGTCGGGTTGACGTGGTGCACCTCGGCATCGCCATCCCGCAGACCACGCCCGTGCGGGTGCTTGTAGTGGTCCAGGATGACTTCCTGGTACATCGAATCCAGCTTCACGACCCAGCCAGCTCCTCAGCCGAAGAAGTTCCGTACGTAGTCCAGGCCTTCCACGAGTGCGTCGATCTCACCCGGCGTGGAGTACAGATAGAACGACGCTCGCGTGGTCGCAGGAATTCCGTATCGGAGGCAGACGGGGCGGGCGCAGTGGTGGCCGACCCGGACCGCGATGCCTTGTTCGTCGAGGACCTGGCCCACGTCGTGGGGGTGGATGTCGCCGAGCGTGAAGGAAATCGCGGCGCCGCGTTCCTCGGCCGTGGTGGGGCCGATGATCCGCAGGTCGGGGACCTCCGACAGGCGCTTGACCGCGTACTCGGTCAGCGCGTGCTCGTGGGCCCAGATCTTCTCCATGCCGATGGAGTTCAGGTAGTCGATCGCCGCGCCGAGGCCGACCGCCTGCGCGATCGGCGGCGTACCGGCCTCGAACTTGTGCGGCGCCGGCGCGTATGTCGACGAGTGCATCGACACCGTCTCGATCATCTCGCCGCCGCCGAGGAACGGGGGCAGGTCCTCGAGGAGTTCCTGGCGTCCCCACAGGATGCCGACGCCCGTCGGGGCGCACATCTTGTGGCCGGTGAACGCCACGAAGTCGGCCTGGAGTGCCTGCACGTCCAGCGGCATGTGCGGCGCGGCCTGCGAGGCGTCGATGCAGACGAGGGCGCCGACTTCCTGCGCCCGGCGGATTATCGCCTCGACCGGGTTGAAGGTGCCGAGGATGTTGGAGACCAGCACGAAGGAAACGATCTTCGTCTTCTCGGTGATGATCTCGTCGATGTTGGAGAGGTCGAGGCGGCCGTCGTCGGTCAGGCCGAACCACTTCAGCTTCGCGCCCGTACGCTGCGCCAGCAGCTGCCACGGGACGATGTTGGAGTGGTGCTCCATCTCCGTGATGACGATCTCGGTCTCGTGGTCCACGCGGTAGGGCTCATCGGCCCAACCGAGCATGTTGGCCACGAGATTGAGGGACTCGGAGGCGTTCTTGGTGAAGATCACCTCGTCGCGGCTGGGCGCGTTGATGAACTCCGCGACCTTGTCCCGCGCGCCCTCGTACAGCGCCGTGGCCTCCTCGGCGAGCACATGCACACCGCGGTGGACGTTGGCGTTGTGGCGCTCGTAGTACTCGTTCAGGGCGTCCAGTACCTGGCGCGGTTTCTGCGAGGTCGCCGCGTTGTCCAGGTACACCAGCTTCTTGCCGTCGTGGACCTGTCGGTCCAGGACGGGGAAGTCCTTGCGGATCGCCTCTGTGTCGAGGAGGCCCGGCAGCAATGTCACGCGGATACGCCACCCTTCGTGTATGCCTCGTACCCTTCGGCCTCGAGCTTGTCGGCGAGCTCGGGACCGCCGGACTCGGCGATGCGGCCGCCCGCGAAGACGTGGACCTGGTCGGGCTTGATGTAGCGCAGGATGCGCGTGTAGTGCGTGATGAGCAGCGTGCCCACCTCGCCGGTCTCCCGGACGCGGTTGACGCCCTCGGAGACGACCCGGAGCGCGTCGACGTCGAGGCCGGAGTCCGTCTCGTCGAGGATCGCGATCTTCGGCTTGAGCAGCTCCAGCTGAAGGATCTCGTGGCGCTTCTTCTCACCGCCGGAGAAGCCCTCGTTCACGTTGCGCTCGGCGAAGGAGGGGTCCATGTTCAGGTGCTGCATGGCCTCCTTCACCTCCTTGACCCACGTACGCAGCTTGGGGGCCTCGCCGCGGATGGCGGTGGCGGAGGTACGGAGGAAGTTGGAGACCGAGACGCCGGGGACCTCGACCGGGTACTGCATCGCGAGGAACAGGCCCGCGCGGGCGCGCTCGTCGACGGACATCTCCAGGACGTCCTCGCCGTCGAGGGTGACGGTGCCCTCGGTGATCGTGTACTTGGGGTGACCCGCGAGCGAGTAGGCGAGCGTCGACTTGCCGGAGCCGTTCGGGCCCATGATGGCGTGCGTCTCGCCCTGCTTCACGGTGAGGTCGACGCCCTTGAGGATCTCCTTCGTGGCGTTGTCGGCCTCGACGGTGACGTGCAGGTCTCGGATTTCAAGCGTTGCCATGGGTGCCTCAGGACTCCTGGGTGAGGGAGACGAGCACGTCGTCCCCTTCGATCTTGACGGGGTATACGGGAATGGGGCGGGTCGCGGGAAGGGCGTCGGGTTTCCCGGAGCGCAGATCGAAACGCGAGCCGTGCAGCCAGCACTCGATGTGGCAGTCGTCCACCTCGCCCTCCGACAGCGAGACGTTCGCGTGCGAGCAGATGTCGTGGATCGCGAACACCTCGCCCTCGGTCTGCACGACGGAGACCGGCGTGCCGTCGAGTTCCACCCGCTTCGGGGTGTCCTCCTCCAGCTCGCTCAGCCCACAGGCGCGTACGAACGCGATGGCCATCAGACCGACGCCTCCAGCTCCTCGTCGATCTTCACGAGCAGCCGCTCCTCGATGTCGTCGACACCGATCTGCTGGACCAGCTCGGCGAAGAAGCCGCGCACGACGAGACGGCGGGCCTCGTCGGCGGGGATGCCGCGGGCCATCAGGTAGAAGAGCTGCTCGTCGTCGAAGCGGCCGGTGGCGCTGGCGTGGCCCGCGCCGACGATCTCGCCGGTCTCGATCTCGAGGTTCGGTACGGAGTCGACCCGGGCGCCGTCGGTCAGGACCAGGTTCCGGTTCATCTCGTACGTGTCCGTGCCCTCGGCCTTGGCCTCGATCAGCACGTCGCCGATCCACACCGCGTGCGCGTCGTCGCCCTGGAGTGCGCCCTTGTAGGCGACGTTCGACTTGCAGTGCGGGGTGTTGTGGTCGACGAGGAGGCGGTGCTCCTGGTGCTGGCCCGCGTCGGTGAAGTACAGGCCGAAGAGCTCGGCCTCGCCGCCGGGACCGGCGTAGGCGACGCGCGGGTGGAGGCGTACGAGGTCGCCGCCGAAGGTGACCACGAACGACTTGAAAGTGGCGTCGCGGCCGATCAGCGCGTTGTGCTGGCCGACGTGCACGGCCTTGTCGTCCCAGTCCTGGACGGAGATGACGGTCAGCTTGGCGCCGTCGCCCAGGACGTAGTCGACGTTGGCCGCGAGTACCGCGTCACCGGTGTGGTCGATGACGACGACGGCCTCGGCGAAGGCGCCGAGCTCGACGACCTGGTGGCCGTAGGCGGTGCCGCCCTCGCCGTGCACGGCGACACGGATCGGCTCGGTGAGCACCGTCTCCTTGGGGACGGTGATCACGCCGGCCTGCTCGAACGCGGAGTACGCCTGGGCGGCGACGCGGTCCACCGGGGTGCCCGCCTTGCCGATGCGGGCGTCGTCACGGCCGACGGTCTCGACGGTGACGCCTTCGGGGGCCTGCACGTCGACCTTCACGCCGGTGCCGGTGGCGACGGCGGTGCCGTCGTGCAGCCCGCGCAGCCGCTCCAGCGGGGTGAACCGCCACTCCTCCTCGCGGCCGTGCGGGACCGGGAAGTTCGCCACGTCGAAGGACGGGGGCGCGCTCATGCGCGTGGCGACGGTCGACTCGGCGGCGACCGCGATCTGGCCGGCCGTGGTGGAACCCACGGGGATGTTCTGAGCCTCAGCCATGGCTGTCGGTCTGCTCTCTTCCTACGTAATGAGTCTTCGGGCTGCTGGTGGGGGGCGGATCTGCCGCCCCCCTAGACGTCCTGGACGTCGGACCGGAGGCCGGTCAGCCGACCGCGCCCTCCATCTGCAGCTCGATCAGCCGGTTGAGCTCAAGCGCGTACTCCATGGGCAGTTCCTTGGCGATCGGCTCGACGAAGCCGCGCACGATCATCGCCATCGCCTCGAACTCGCTCAGACCGCGGCTCATCAGGTAGAAGAGCTGGTCCTCGGAGACCTTGGAGACGGTCGCCTCGTGGCCCATGGACACGTCGTCCTCGCGGACGTCCACATACGGGTACGTGTCGGACCGCGAGATCGTGTCGACGAGCAGCGCGTCACAGAGCACGTTGGACTTCGAGCCCGCGGCGCCCTCGCCGATCTCCACCAGTCCGCGGTACGACGTACGGCCGCCGGCGCGCGCCACCGACTTGGAGACGATGTTGGAGGAGGTGTTCGGCGCCATGTGGACCATCTTGGAGCCGGCGTCCTGGTGCTGCCCCTCGCCGGCGAAGGCGATGGACAGGGTCTCGCCCTTGGCGTGCTCGCCCATCAGGTAGACGGCGGGGTACTTCATCGTCACCTTGGAGCCGATGTTGCCGTCGATCCACTCCATGGTCGCGCCCTCGTAGGCGACGGCGCGCTTGGTGACCAGGTTGTAGACGTTGTTCGACCAGTTCTGGATGGTCGTGTAGCGGCAGCGGGCGTTCTTCTTGACGATGATCTCGACCACGGCGGAGTGCAGCGAGTCCGACTTGTAGATCGGCGCCGTGCAGCCCTCGACGTAGTGCACATAGGCGCCCTCGTCGACGATGATCAGCGTCCGCTCGAACTGGCCCATGTTCTCCGTGTTGATCCGGAAGTAGGCCTGGAGCGGGATCTCCACGTGCACGCCCTTCGGCACGTAGATGAAGGAGCCGCCGGACCACACGGCGGAGTTCAGCGAGGCGAACTTGTTGTCACCGACCGGGATGACCGTCCCGAAGTATTCCTTGAAGAGCTCCGGGTGCTCCTTCAGGGCCGTGTCGGTGTCCAGGAAGATGACGCCCTGCTCCTCCAGGTCCTCGCGGATCTGGTGGTAGACGACCTCGGACTCGTACTGGGCCGCGACACCGGCGACGAGGCGCTGCTTCTCCGCCTCCGGGATGCCGAGCTTGTCGTACGTGTTCTTGATGTCCTCGGGCAGGTCCTCCCAGGACTCCGCCTGCTTCTCCGTGGAACGTACGAAGTACTTGATGTTGTCGAAGTCGATGCCCGACAGGTCCGAGCCCCAGTTCGGCATGGGCTTCTTCTCGAACAGGCGCAGGCCCTTGAGGCGGAGCTTGGTCATCCACTCCGGCTCGTTCTTCTTCGAGGAGATGTCGCGTACGACGTCCTCGTTCAGGCCGCGCTTGGCAGAGGCACCGGCTACGTCGGAGTCGGCCCAGCCGTATTCGTACGTGCCCAGGCCCTCGAGCTCAGGGTGGGCAGTCTCCGTGGGGAGAGTCATGCGGGGTTCCTCCCGGCCGTGCTTGCAGATGCGTTATCGGTGGTCTGGTGGGTTGCCTTGGGGATGAACGTCGTACAGACGCCGTCGCCGTGGGCGATGGTGGCCAGCCGCTGGACATGCGTCCCGAGCAACTGGGAAAAGATCTCGGTCTCCGCCTCGCACAACTGGGGGAACTGCTCGGCGACATGGGCGACCGGGCAGTGGTGCTGGCAGAGCTGCTCGCCCTTCTGCGGAAGGGGAGCGCTGCGCGCCGTAGCAGCGTACCCGTCCGCACTCAGGGCCTTGGCCAGGGCTTCGGTGCGCTTGTCAGGGGTGGCGGCCTCGATGGCCTTGCGGTACGCCCCGGCCAGTGCGGCGCTCCTGGCGCGGGCGAACGCGGCGACGGCCTCGTCACCGCCCTCACGCTCGGCGATCCAGCGCAGCGCGTCCGCCGCGAGCTTGTCGTACGACTGGTCGAAGGCGTCCCGGCCGCAGTCCGTCAGCGCGAAGACCTTGGCGGGGCGACCGCGCGTACGCGCTCCGTAGACGCGCTTCTCACGGGGCTCCACGACATCGTCGGCGACGAGGGCATCCAGATGCCTGCGTACGGCCGCCTGGGTGAGGCCGAGGCGGCCGGCCAGGTCGGCGACGGTCGACGGGCCGTGATCCAGGATGGACCGCGCGACCCGGTTGCGCGTAGAGCGCTCCCCGGTCGCCAGTTCCTCCTGCGGAGCCTGCCCGACGTTTTTCACAACACCATTGTTGCGTAATTCCCGAGAGCGTGACAACCCGCGTCCGAGCCACCCGGCGTGCGGTGCATCACTTAGGCATACCTAAGGTGACCTGCGAGAATGATCTTTGATCGATCAGCGCCTACCCGCGCACATCTGGGGGCCATGTGCTCCATGTGGCGAGAGATCCATGTTGAACCTAATTTGGAAGTAACTGCCCCACTTGACCGCCCTTTTGGATCGGACTGGCGATGGGCTCTGAGCAGGGACTCGTACATGTCCTGGTGATCGAGGACGAACGGGATGTCAGTGCCCTGCTGGAGCGGCATCTCGGTGGCCTCGGGTGCCGTGTGACCGTCGCGGACACCGGTGAGGAAGGGCTGGAGCTGGCGTTCGCCGAGCCTCCGGACATGGTGATCATCGACGTGCTGCTGCCAGGCATCGACGGACGGGAAGTCATCCGGAGACTACGGGCGGACGAGCGGACGAAACGGTGCCACCTCGTCGTCTCGTCCGTGCTCAACCCGGAGGACCTGGTCGAGCTGGCGACGGACGAGCTGCTGGCCAAGCCGTTCCGGCAGCCCGCGGTGGCGCGGCTCGTCGATTCCTACCGAAACCGAAGCTCCGTAGCGCAGGAGGAGTAATGGCTCGTGTCCTGATCGCCGACGACGACGCCGACATCCGGGATCTCGTGGCGTTCAAGCTGGTCCAGAGCGGCCACCAGGTCACAGCCGTGGAGGACGGCATGGCCGCGCTGCGCGTCGTGCGCGAGCAACCGCTGGATCTCGTACTCCTCGACATACGCATGCCGGGGATGTCGGGACTGGACGTCTGCCGGGAGGTCCGCTCCGCGCCCGAAACCGCCTCGCTGCCCGTCATCCTGATCACCGCCCGGTCCCAGGAGGGAGACGTCGAACTGGGCTTCGCGGCAGGCGCCGACGACTACATCATCAAGCCCTTCAGCCCCCGCGAACTGTCCAGCCGGGTCACCGCGATGCTCACCCGGGTCGATCGGTGATCAACACCGCCGTCGTCACCTGGGCACCGCTGTGCCTGCCGGCCTTCGTACTGATGCTGAGCCTGCTGACCATCGCCAAGGCGCTCGGCGTGACCGGCACCATTTCCCGGGCCGCCGAGGTGGCCCCTGCGCTGCGCGAGGACACCGACATCGAGGTACGGATCCGGGCGGCACGGCCCCCGCAGGGGTGGAGTGGGGCCCGATGATGCGCAGCGGATTCGGCACGCCCGAACAGTTCCGGGAGGGCGGTGATCGGCATTGAGGACCACCACCAAGCGGCGCGGTGTGGCACGCCGGCTCACCGCGACCTTCGGACTTCTGATCGTGCTGCTCCTTCTCGTCGGAGCGGGCGCACTGATCACCGCCAGAATGGCGGACAGGCTGCACGATGAGATCGTCGGTCAACTGGCGCCTGTAGTACGCGAAAACCACGACGTGCACGATCGTGCGGCCCATATGCACCGTTCTGTACGCACCTATCTGCTCACCGGCGACACGACGGAGCGCAGCAGCTATGTCCAGGCGCGTGACGAGGCCTTCGCCACCCTCGCCGAGGCCCGGCGGCATGCCCCCGCCGAGGCCCGGCGGAATCTCGCGGCGCAGGAACGTCGCCTACGTGCCTACGTACGCATCGCCGACCAGCAGGCGAAGGCCGCCCCCGGCAGCGAAGGGGCCGTCCGGCTGACCACGCAGGCGGCCCGGCCGTTCGCGGCCTTCGATGCCGCCAGCCACGAGCTGGAGGAACAGCTCAACGCCGACATCGAGCGCCGGGAGGACCGGGCCGAGACGATCCTCGACCTCAGCACTGTGGGCATCGGCGCCCTGATGGCGACAGGCGGAGCACTGGCCATCTACGCGGCGGTACGCACCACCCGCGCCCTCACCCGGCCACTGCAGAGCACCGTTTTGGCCCTGTACCGGCTGGCCTCGGGCGACCACTCGGCGCGGGCGGAGGAGAAGGGACCGGAGGAGATCAAGGCGGTGGCGCGGTCGGTGAATGTGCTCGCCGACGAGAGCGACCGGATGCGGGAGATCGAGCAGGAACGCGCCGAACTGGCCGGGGTCGCACGGGCGGTGGGCATCCACATCCGGGAGCACCTCGACGTGGACAAGGTGCTCGACGCTGCGTGCGCCGGACTCGGCGAGGGCCTGGACGCCGATCACGCCTTCGTCCTGCTCACCGAAAAGGACAGCCCCGTCGTCCGCGTGGCACGCGCCTGGAGTGCGGGCAGAGGTCTGCTCCCCGCGCACGAGCAGCCGATTCCGCCCGTCCCCCTCGAGGTCGTACGCGAGCACTACCGGCGGGGAACGGCCTGGTGCCACAACGATCTGCCCACCGCGCTGACCGAGGGATCACCGCTGCCCGGGGCGCCCGGCCCCTTCGGCGAGGGCGCCCTGCCGCCGGACGCCCGGGCGGCGGCCGAGGCACTGGGCCTGGTCGGCGTGCTCGTCGTCCCGGTCGGCGTCGGTGACCAGCCGCTCGGTGCCGTCTTCCTCGCGCGGACCCGGCAGGACCGCCCCTGGCGCCCGGTGGAGATCGAGACCGCCGAGTTCATGGCCGCCGGTGCCGGCCGCGCGCTGCACACCGCGCTGCTCTACAAGCAGGAGACGCACCTGGTGGAGAAGCTGCGCGCCCTGGACAAGGCCAAGAGCGACTTCCTGTCCACCGTCTCCCACGAGCTGCGCACCCCGCTGACCAGCATCGTCGGGTACCTCGAGCTGCTGAAGGACGAGGAGACCGGGCCGCTCACCGAGCCGCAGCAGCACATGCTGGACGTCGTCGACCGCAACGCCAACCGCCTGCGGACACTCATCGAGGACCTGCTGACCCTCTCGCGCATCGAGTCGGGCGCGTTCAGCTCCAAGAAGGGACCCGTCGACCTGTGCCGCCTGGTGGCGTCGGCGGCCGACGCCATCCGGCCGACCGCCGGGGCCGCCTCCATCACCGTGGAGACGCGACTCCCCTCCCGGCCCCTGGTGCTGCGGGCGGACAGCGACCAGCTCGACCGGGTCCTGATGAACCTGCTGTCCAACGCCGTGAAGTTCACCCCGGAGGGCGGGAAGGTCACCGTCCGCGCCGAAGCCCGGGACCGACAGGCGGTCCTGAGCGTCAGCGACACCGGCATGGGCGTCCCCGCCGACGAACAGGAGAAGCTCTTCCAGCGGTTCTTCCGCGCCTCGAACGCCACCGACGCGGCCATTCCTGGCACGGGCCTCGGCCTGACGATCGTCCACACGATCGTGACGAACCACGGCGGCGAGATCCACGTCAGCTCCGAGGAGGGACACGGCACCACCTTCACCGCCCTGCTGCCGATCGCCGACGCGAACGGGGCGGCCCCTCCGACCTGAGCCGCCCCGCCGTACGCGAACACCTCAGAAAACGGTGTCCTCGAAGGTCACCCCCCGCGTCCGGTAGTCGGTGACGGCGGCCGTCACCTCGGCCGGGGTGAGGATCTGTTCCTTGGCGAAGTACACGTAGTCGACCTTCTCCTCGTACATGCGTGTCTTCCGGCTGCTGATCCCCGTCAGGTTGATCAGCCATTGGTTGAAGCGGATGCTCATCGACGACTCGGGCAGATACGGCTCGGTGTGCCGGGCGAAGAGCCGGCCGTCGAGGTAGTAGGTGACCGCCTCGGTGTCGACCGTGATGACCAGGTTGTGCCACCCGGCGAAACTGGCCCGCTCCTCGGTGGTCGTGTGCACCTCCGCAGGCGGAGTCTCCGAGTACGTCTCCCAGGAGGAAGCGAGCAGCGCACTGCTCGGCCGGCCCCAGCCGCCGTTCGGCAGGTACTCGAAGTCGAGTTCGCTGTAGGCCGGATCCAACGGAAAGTTCAGCGGCGAGATGGTGAAGAACGTCTGCACCATGCGGTCGCCGTCCGGTCCGGTGACCGGTACGTCGCTGAAGCGGACCCGCGCGGCGTACGTGCCGTAGTGGAACTTGCGCTGGTGGTAGATCTCGGTGTGCTGGGTGGTGCTCGCGGTCCCGCTGGTGCCCGATCGCATCGTCATGATCGAGTTACCGGACTCGGTGCCGAACGTGAAGTTCTGCGGCCGCCACGTGGCGCCTGGCACGCCGGGGCCGCCCTGGCCGGACCTGAGGGTCCAGCCGTGCTGGGAGATCCGCGGGTCGGTGTAGCCGGTGTAGTTGAAGTCGTCGAACAGTGCCGGGCCGACGGGCTGAGCACTCGCGGGCGATGAGCCGGGGAGCACGACGAGGGCTGCGCACAGCATCCCGAAGGCGAGGAGGCCGGCGGCGGCTCTCAGCCGTGAGCACGAGGTGCTTCTGATCATGTGTCAACTGCCTTTCTGCGGAAGGGAGAAGACGTCCGCTCCCGCCCTGGGCGGACCATGACAACTGAAGCACCGTCAAAAGATCGCTATATGGCAGTTAGATACGATTCACCCGAACAGCCCAAAGTGCACGGTGTCAGGAGTGCCGTGTCACACCGAGCGGAAGAGCCCGGCGGAGGGGATCGCAGGGGTTCTCAGGGGGTTCACCAACCCGCCCGATCCGGACGCCGGCCGCGTACCTAGACTCGGGACCATGCGAAGCGACCCCGTCGTCCAGGTCCAGGCCCTGGTGAAGCGGTACCGCACGAAGACCGCGGTGGACGGCCTCGACCTGGTGGCCGGGACGGGGATCACCGCCGTACTGGGTCCCAACGGGGCGGGCAAGACGACCACGGTCGAGACCTGCGAGGGGTACCGCAAGCCGGACTCGGGGACGGTACGCGTACTGGGGCTCGACCCGGTACGCGAGGCCGCGGCCCTGCGTCCCCGGATCGGCGTGATGCTCCAGTCCGGCGGCGTCTACTCGGGCGCCCGCGCCGACGAGATGCTGCGCCACGTGGCCAAACTGCACGCGCATCCGCTGGACGTGGACGCGCTGATCGAGCGCCTGGGCCTCGGCAGTTGCGGCCGTACGACTTACCGGCGGCTGTCCGGCGGCCAGCAGCAGCGGCTCGCGCTCGCGATGGCCGTCGTCGGCCGGCCCGAACTGGTCTTCCTGGACGAGCCGACCGCCGGACTCGATCCGCAGGCGCGCCGGGCCACTTGGGACCTCGTACGCGATCTGCGTGCGGACGGCGTCTCGGTGATCCTCACCACGCACTACATGGACGAGGCCGAGCAACTCGCCGACGACGTGGCGATCATCGACGCCGGCCGGGTCATCGCCCAGGGCTCCCCCGAGCAGCTGTGCCGCGGCGGCGCCGAGAACACGCTCCGCTTCAGCGGCCGTCCAGGTCTCGACATAGGTTCCCTGCTCAAGGCCCTTCCGGCGGACTGCACGGCAGCCGAACTGACGCCGGGCGCCTACCGGGTGGGCGGCAAGGTCGACCCCCAACTGCTCGCGACCGTCACCTCCTGGTGCGCCCAGCACGGAGTGATGCCGGAGAAGATCTCGGTGGAACGGCACACCCTGGAGGATGTGTTCTTGGAATTGACCGGCAAGGAGCTGCGTTCGTGACTACGGCCGGTACGTACACCCCGAAGCCGGGGGCGGCCCCGCTGACCCGCATGATCGCGGCGCAGGCTGTCCTCGAGACGAAGATGCTGCTGCGCAACGGCGAGCAGCTGCTGCTGACGGTCGTCATCCCGACGCTGCTGCTCGTGCTGTTCAGCTCGGTCGACATCGTCGATACGGGCGAGGGCGAGGCGGTCGACTTCCTGGCGCCCGGCATCCTGGCGCTCGCGGTGATGTCGACGGCGTTCACGGGGCAGGCCATCGCGACGGGCTTCGAGCGGCGGTACGGCGTCCTCAAGCGGCTCGCCACCTCACCGCTCCCCCGCTGGGGGCTGATGGCGGCCAAGACGCTCTCCGTGCTGGTCACGGAGAGCCTCCAGGTGATCCTGGTGACGGTGATCGCCTTCGCCCTCGGCTGGTCGCCCCACGGCAATCCCCTCGCCGTCCTGCTCCTGCTCGTCCTCGGCACGGCCGCCTTCTCGGGCCTCGGCCTGCTGATGGCGGGCACGCTGAAGGCGGAGGCGACGCTGGCCGCCGCGAACCTGGTCTTCCTGCTGCTGCTCGTGGGCGGCGGGGTCGTCGTACCGCTCGACAAGTTCCCGGACACGGCCCAGTCCCTGCTCGGCCTGCTGCCCATCTCGGCCCTCTCCGACGGGCTGAGGGACGTGCTCCAGCACGGCGCCGGGATGCCCTGGGGGAACCTCGGAATCCTGGCCGCCTGGGGAGTCGTGGGCCTCGCTGCCGCCGCCCGTTTCTTCCGCTGGGAGTAGCGGGGAGTAGCGGGGAGTAGCCCTGAGCAGGGCGGAGCAGCCGCCTCCCCCCTCGTGAAGGCGTGCACAAGCGGCCGCCTACCATGGTGCCCGTGCCGAATCTGACCCGCGCGAACGCCGTCGAGGCCGTGCGCAACCCGCTCGCCTTCATCGCCGAACGCTGGACCCCGAAGCCCCGGACGGTTCAGCGAGCGGCCCTCGCCGCGCTCGTCATGGCGGTGGTCATCGTGGTCACCGGCGGCGCCGTACGGCTGACCGGCTCCGGCCTCGGCTGCCCGACCTGGCCCAAGTGCTCCGAGGACTCGCTGACCAACACGCACGAGATGGGCATCCACGGGTACATCGAGTTCGGCAACCGGCTGCTGACCTACGTCCTGAGCGCGGCGGTCGGCTGGGCGATCATCGCCGCCCGCTCCGCGAAGCCGTACCGGCGCGGCCTCACCCGCCTCGGCTGGGCCCAGTTCTGGATCGTCATGGGCAACGCGGTGCTCGGCGGCATCGTCGTCCTGGTCGGCCTCAACCCGTACACGGTCGCCGCCCACTTCCTGCTGACCTCCGCGTTGATCGCAGTGGCCCTGGTGATGTGGCAGCGCACCCGCGAGAGCGACGCGGCACCGCGCCCGCTGGTCGGCAAGTCGGTGCAGCAGCTCGTGTGGGCCCTGGTCGCCGTCACGGCCCTGCTGATCGCGGTGGGCACGGTGGTCACGGGCGCGGGCCCGCACGCCGGTGACTCGCGGGAGGTCGAGCGCATCCCGCTGGACTGGGAGAACGTCACCAGGCTGCACGCCGTCCTGGCCTGGATCGTGGTGACGCTGGCCTTCGCCCTGTGGTTCGTCCTACGGGCCGTCGACGCCCCCAAGGTCCCCCGCCACCGCACCCGTGACCTCTTCCTGGTGCTCCTCGCACAGGGCGTCATCGGCTACGTCCAGTACTTCACGGACCTCCCCGAGATCCTGGTCGGCGCCCACATGCTCGGCTCCTGCCTGGTGTGGATCGCGACCCTTAGGGTGCTGCTGTCGCTGCGGGAACGGCACGAGGTCGTGGAGGTTCCGGAACCAGGGCAGTCGACGGAACGGGTCGCCACGCGCGCGTAAGTACAAAACGGTCGCCACGCGCGCGTAAAGACGAAAACGTGCTCCACGCGCGCGTGCGTCACGCGTAGGCCCGTACGAGAGTGTCGATCGCCGGCCCGAGATAGGCCCGGGTCAGCTCGGCCCTGCGCACGGTCCACTCCTCACTCGGCGTCGCACCATCGCCCTCGTACCGCCGCCGTCTAATGTCCTCGACGACCTCGACGGGGGCACTGAGTCCCGGCAGCAGCTCCAGCGCCTCCCGTTTGGTGATCAGCCGCCCGTCCTTCAGAGTGACCGCGGCACGGGCGTACGTGACGAGTCCAAGGTCCACCCAGATGTCCTGCGTCCAGTTGCCGACCCGGTCGACCTCCCGCCGCCAGTAGTCCCGCTGGTCCCGTACGACGAAGGCGCTCAACTCACCGTCCGGCACGGGCGGAAGCAGGGCCGCTGGCGCCTCCCCGTGCAGGACCAGCCCGAAGGCGTGCAGCTCACGCCGGGTCACCGGTGTGACCGGCCGTTTGAACAGCTCCTCGTGCGCCCAGGTGAGGTGTCGCCGCCCGGCGCCGTCCGCCGTGCCGGGCGTCAGGTAGCTGCAGTGCAGCTTGGCGACGAGCGCCTCGTTGCGCAGGCGCGCATGCAGCCGCGCCACCCGCCACACCGTGCTCGGCGTGATCGGGTCGTCCAGGACCGCGACCAGGTCCAGGTCGCTGCGGCCCTCCTGGTAGTCGCCACCGCCGAGTGAGCCGTGCGCCCATACGGCGACGGGGGCCAGGTCGCGCAGTTCGGTGAGGAAGCGGTCCAGGAGCCGGTCGGTCGCGTCGCTGCGTGTCATGCCCACAGTCTGCGCACGGTGCGGGCGGCTCACTCCAGCCCGTAGACCCGTCGCGCGTTTCCGGCCGCGATCAGGCCCGCCACCCGCTGTGCGTCGGCCAGCGACCACGCCCCCTCGGCCACCCAGGTGCCGAGCACCCGGGCCAGCGCCTCGCGGAAGAGGCGGGCACCGACCACATGGAGTTCGGGCAGTCCGTGGGCGCCGGAGGAGAAGAGGAGCTTGCCGAAGGGGGCGAGTTCGAGGATCTCGGAGAGTACGGCGGAGGCGCGGGCGCCCGTACGGACGAGGGCGGCGCCCAAGTCGGCGTACACATGCGGGAAGACCTCGGAGAGATGCGCGGCGTGCCGGTGGTACGGGTAGCCGTGCAGCAGGACCAGGTCGGTGCCGAGGCCGGCCGTGGCGCGGGCGAAGTCGGTGAGCAGGACGGGGTCGGTGCGGTCGATGCGCAGGTCCCCTTCGCCGAGTCCCGCATGCAGTTGGAGCGGGCGGCCCGAGGCGACGGCGATCCACAGGAGGTGCCGCAGCAGTACCGGGTCGGACAGGGTGCCGCCGACGCGGCGTCCGGTGAGCCAGCGGCCCGCCGCGCCCCGCACCTCACCGGGGTCCGGCGGTTCGGGCGCCAGCGCCAGACCGTGCCGTACGCCCGCCACCGACGTGAACGCCACCGCGTTGGCCGCCGCTGCGTGCACCGACTCAGCGAGGTTGGCGAGAAACGACTCGACGGTTCCGGAGGTGTCGGCGACCTGCTCGGCGAGCAGTTCCAGGCGGACGATCTCGTGGGCGTCGGCGCCTCCGGCCGAGGCCATCTCGCCGGGCCCGGTCAGATCGCCCGGCAGCCCGGTGTCGACCAGATAGGTCGTGATCCCGCTGCCCCGCAACAGCCTGCGCCCCGACTCCAGCACGCCCAGCTCACGGCGCCGCGCGAGATAGTGGGCGGGCGAACAGTGCGGCTCCAGACCGAGCAGGGGCGGGCACCAGCGGCGTACGGCGAACCCGGTCTGCGTGTCGAAGAAGGTCGTGCCCGCCGCGGGTCTGCCCTCTCCCCCGGCGAGGTGCGCCTCGAAGGTGCCAAGGCCCAGCTCAGTGCGCAACACGCCATGGCAGTACTGGTCCACCAGCGACGGCGTTTCGATCATCGGGACTCCCCCGCGGTTGGGCCCTGCTCTTGCAGGTCCTAACGGGTGAGCCGGTGGTCGGGTGTTGCTCTGCGGAAGCACAGTTCACTGCGCCCCCGCCGGGAAGCGTCAGGTATTGCTCGGGCCGCCCAGCTGGATCCCCGCCATCCGCGTCCACTCGTACGGGCCCGTCTTCACCTTCGCGGCGAACTCGCCGTCGAAGGACTCGTGGACGGTGATGCCGGACTTCTGTGCCGCCTGCTCGGCCATCGCGTAGGTCGGGGCCACCAGGTCGCCCCATTCGCCGTCCTCGCCGACGAGGACGATGCGGGCGCCCCGCTGTCCCAGATACGCGATCTGGCCCTCGGCACCGCCATGGGCCTTGGCGAAGGACGAGATCTGCTTGGTGAGGCGCGCCACACGACGCTCCGCCCCGGTGGCCTTCTTGCCGTCCGCGGCCTCGTCGGCCTGCTGGGTGTCTGCCGTATCTGCCGTGTCTGCCATGGTCAGGATGCTACCGACGGGTAGATCAAACGGCGACGGGCGGGGTACGTGGCCTTGACCACGCCCCCACCCGTCGCCGTACGAGTCGTACGAAAACGAGCTACCGGAGGAAGGGATCCACCGCCACCGCCACGAACAGCAGCGACACGTACGTGATCGACCAGTGGAAGAGGCGCATCTCCTTGAGCTTCGCGCCCACGGCCCCGTCCTTGGCGCGGGCCTGCAGCCCGTGCGCCTCCCAGAGCCAGAAGCCGCCGGTCACCAGGGCGACGGACGTGTAGAACCAGCCGGTGTAGCCGAGCGGCGTCAGCAGGAGGGAGACGGCGACCATCGCCCAGCTGTAGAGGACGATCTGCCGGGCGACGACCTTGTTGGAGGCGATGACCGGAAGCATCGGCACGCCCACGCGCGCGTAGTCGTCCCGCACCCTCATGGACAGCGGCCAGTAGTGCGGCGGCGTCCAGAAGAACATCACGAGGAAGAGGATGACCGGGGCCCAGGACATGGAGTTGGTGACCGAGGACCAGCCGATGAGGACGGGCAGACAGCCGGCGATGCCGCCCCAGACGATGTTCTGCGACGTACGCCTCTTGAGGATCATCGTGTAGACGATGACGTAGAAGAGGAGGGCTCCCAGCGAGAGCCAGGCGGACAGCCAGTTGACGGTCAGGCCGAACAGGAGAGTCGAGATGACGGCGAGCGAGATGCCGAAGACCAGGCACTCGCGGGGGCTGACCATTCCGGTGACCAGGGGGCGCTGCGAAGTGCGCGCCATAAGGGCGTCGATGTCGCGGTCGATGTACATGTTGAGCGCGTTGGCGCCGCCCGCGGAGAGGTAGCCGCCGACGCAGGTGAGGAGGACGAGCTGAAGGTCGGGCACGCCCTGCTCGGCGAGGAACATCACCGGCACGGTGGTGATCAGCAGCAGCTCGATGATCCGCGGCTTGGTGAGCGCGATGAACGCCTTGATGCGGGCCCCGAACGGCCGGTGCCTCGTGCTCTGACTCGTCTCGAGCACACCCGCAGGACGGGATTCAACGGCCGTCACGTACACCCCTACAGAGACATCCCAGCGAGCCCCGAGTGTGAACTCCGGGTAAAGGCCCGCGCGTACCACGCCACTGTAGACGTTGCCCAGACCCCGCTCTTCGCGGGGGTCGGGTCGTGTTGAAAGGGACCCCGCGAAGGGCTCGGCAGTCCTTGATTCGGCTTGATTGAGCAGTCGGATCACCGGCTGCGTATTCACGTTCATTCCCTGCCCGACCGCGGAACGCGCCGGTCAGGGAGGCGGTGCCGGAACACACCCGGCACTGTGGAATGACTCGAAAAAATGCGTGTTCCTACGGGGGTAGGCTCGACAACGGCCGGTGGGCGCGCATGTGCACCGGCATTCGACATGTGGAACATGTGGAGAGGAGCCCTGACTCAGGGTGAGCACCAAGCCGACCACCACAGACCTCGAGTGGACCGAATTGGACCAGCGAGCCGTCGACACGGCCCGCATCCTGGCCGCCGATGCCGTACAGAAGGTCGGCAACGGCCATCCGGGTACGGCGATGAGCCTGGCACCCGCCGCGTACACCCTCTTCCAGAAGGTGATGCGGCATGACCCGGCGGACCCGGAGTGGACGGGACGGGACCGTTTCGTCCTTTCCGCCGGCCATTCCTCCCTGACCCTCTACACCCAGCTGTACCTCGCCGGATTCGGCCTGGAGCTGGACGACCTGAAGGCGTTCCGCACATGGGGGTCGAAGACCCCAGGTCACCCCGAGTACGGGCACACGGCGGGCGTGGAGACGACGACCGGGCCGCTCGGCCAGGGTGTCGCCAACGCGGTGGGCATGGCGATGGCCGCCCGCTACGAGCGCGGCCTGTTCGACCCGGAGGCCGCTCCCGGCGCCTCCCCCTTCGACCACTACATCTACGCGATCGCCGGTGACGGCTGCCTCCAGGAGGGCATCTCCGCCGAGGCGTCGTCGATGGCCGGCCACCAGAAGCTGGGCAACCTGGTCCTGCTGTGGGACGACAACCACATCTCGATCGAGGGCGACACCGAGGCGGCCGTCTCCGAGGACACCGCCAAGCGGTACGAGGCGTACGGCTGGCATGTGCAGCGCGTCGAGCCGAAGGAGAACGGCGACCTCGACCCGGCCGCACTGTACGAGGCGATCGAGAAGGCCAAGGCGGTCACCGACAAGCCGTCGTTCATCGCGATGCGCTCGATCATCGCCTGGCCTGCCCCGAACGCGCAGAACACCGAGGCCGCGCACGGCTCGGCGCTCGGCGACGACGAGGTCGCGGCCACCAAGCGCGTCCTCGGCTTCGACCCGGAGCAGTCCTTCGAGGTGGCCGACGAGGTCATCACGCACACGCGCGCGCTGGGCGACCGCGGCCGTGAGGCCCGCGCCGAGTGGGAGAAGTCACTCGCCGCCTGGCGTACCGCCAACCCGCAGCGGGCCGCCGAGTTCGACCGCGTCAACGCGGGCGAGCTGCCCGAGGGCTGGGAGTCGCACCTCCCCGTCTTCGAGCCGGGCAAGGGCGTCGCCACGCGTGCCGCCTCCGGCAAGGTGCTCCAGGCGCTCGGCGCGGTCATCCCCGAACTGTGGGGCGGCTCCGCCGACTTGGCGGGCTCCAACAACACCACGATCGACAAGACGAGTTCGTTCCTGCCGCAGGGCAACCCGCTGCCGGAGGCCGACCCGTACGGCCGCACGATCCACTTCGGCATCCGCGAGCACGCCATGGCCGCGGAGATGAACGGCATCGCGCTGCACGGCAACACCCGTATCTACGGCGGTACGTTCCTGGTGTTCTCCGACTACATGCGCAACGCGGTGCGCCTGTCGGCCCTGATGCACCTGCCGGTGACGTACGTATGGACGCACGACTCCATCGGTCTCGGCGAGGACGGCCCCACGCACCAGCCGATCGAGCACCTCGCCTCGCTGCGCGCGATCCCGGGCCTGAACATCGTCCGCCCGGCCGACGCCAACGAGACCGCCATCGCCTGGCGCGAGATCCTCAAGCGCTACACCAAGGAGTTCGGCAAGGGTGCCCCGCACGGTCTCGCGCTGACCCGTCAGGGCGTGCCGACGTACGAGCCCAACGAGGGTGCGGCGAAGGGCGGTTACGTGCTCTTCGACGCAGAGGGTGGCGAGCCGCAGGTCGTGCTCATCGCGACCGGTTCCGAGGTGCACGTCGCCGTCGAGGCGCGCGAGCAGCTGCAGGCCGCCGGGGTGCCGACGCGGGTGGTGTCCATGCCGTCCGTGGAGTGGTTCGAGGAGCAGGACCAGGGGTACCGGGACAGCGTTCTGCCGCCGTCCGTCAAGGCGCGTGTCGCGGTCGAGGCCGGGGTCGGTCTGACCTGGCACAAGTACGTGGGGGACGCCGGACGCATCGTTTCCCTGGAGCACTTCGGTGCTTCGGCCGACGGCAAGGTCCTCTTCCGCGAGTTCGGCTTCACTGCCGAGAACATCGCCTCCGCCGCCCGGGAATCGATCGCCGCAGCCCAGCGCTGACGCTGACATACGACACGTAGGAGATGCATTTTCCATGACAGACGCACTGAAGCGCCTCTCCGAAGAAGGCGTCGCGATCTGGCTGGACGACCTGTCGCGCAAGCGGATCACGTCCGGCAACCTCGCCGAACTGATCGACCAGCAGCACGTCGTGGGCGTCACGACCAATCCGTCGATCTTCCAGAAGGCGATCTCGGGCGGTGACGGCTACGAGCAGCAGGTCGCCGATCTCGCCGCCCGTGAGGTCACCGTCGAAGAGGCCGTCCGCATGATCACGACGGCGGACGTCCGCGACGCCGCCGACATCCTGCGCCCGGTCTTCGACGCCACCGGCGGCCAGGACGGCCGGGTCTCGATCGAGGTTGACCCGCGCCTCGCGCACAACACGCGGGCGACGGTCGCCGAGGCCAAGCAGCTCGCCTGGCTGGTGGACCGCCCGAACACGCTGATCAAGATCCCGGCCACCCGGGCGGGCCTCCCGGCGATCACCGAGACGATCGGCAACGGCATCAGCGTGAACGTCACGCTGATCTTCTCGCTGGACCGCTACCGCGAGGTCATGGACGCGTACGTGAGCGGACTGGAGAAGGCCAAGGCCAAGGGCCTGGACCTGTCCAAGATTCACTCGGTGGCGTCCTTCTTCGTGTCCCGCGTGGACACCGAGATCGACAAGCGGATCGACGCCATGGGCACCGACGAGGCCAAGGCCACCCGCGGCAAGGCGGGCGTCGCCAACGCGCGGCTCGCCTACCAGGCGTACGAGGAGGTCTTCTCCTCCGACCGCTGGGCCACCCTCGACAAGGCGCAGGCCAACAAGCAGCGTCCGCTGTGGGCCTCGACCGGCGTCAAGGACAAGGCGTACAAGGCCACCCTGTACGTCGACGAGCTGGTCGCGCCGAACACGGTGAACACCATGCCGGAGGCC
Organism: Streptomyces sp. NBC_00286; assembly: GCF_036173125.1. NCBI lineage: Bacteria > Bacillati > Actinomycetota > Actinomycetes > Kitasatosporales > Streptomycetaceae > Streptomyces > Streptomyces sp. NBC_00286. The sequence continues at coordinate 7,961,221 of NZ_CP108054.1, read as the reverse complement.
ACGCTCTTCGCCACCGAGGAGCAGGGCGAGATCACCGGCAACACCATCGCCGGTACGTACGAGCAGGCCCGCGCCGACCTCGACGCGCTCGAGAAGATCGGCATCTCGTACGACGAGGTCGTCCAGCTGCTGGAGGACGAGGGCGTCGAGAAGTTCGAGGCGTCCTGGAACGACCTGCTCAAGTCGACCGAGGCGGAGCTCAAGCGCCTCGCCCCCTCGGAGGGCTGAGACCTTGACTCCTTCTCCCGGCACCGGAGCGAATCCGCTTCGTGACGCCGCAGACCGACGGCTCCCGCGTATCGCGGGGCCGTCGGGCCTTGTCATCTTCGGCGTCACGGGCGATTTGTCCCGTAAGAAGCTGATGCCCGCTGTCTACGACCTCGCCAACCGCGGCCTGCTCCCGCCGGGTTTCTCGCTCGTCGGCTTCGCCCGCCGCGAGTGGGCGGACGAGGACTTCGCGCAGGAGGTCCACGACGCGGTCAAGGAGCACGCCCGTACCCCCTTCCGTGAGGAGGTCTGGCAGCAGCTCATCCAGGGCATGCGGTTCGTCCAGGGCACCTTCGACGACGACGATGCCTTCGAGAACCTGAAGGCGA